>JBEBHQ010000009.1:0-116583 GCA_040080805.1 Terricaulis sp.
CGAACTCAACTCACGCCCACGAAAAACCCTTGGCTATAAAACCCCAGCCGCTATCTTCGCTGAAGCTGTTGCCGCGACCGGTTGAATCCACCGTGTCACCCTTTCCACACCTACTTCGTGGGTGAAAGTGCGCTGTGGGTCCACAATAGGTATGAACTTGGCCCAGTCGATATTACGCCTGGCCGCCTCGATCACTCCTTCGATCGCCACGCTGCTCAGTGGTTTGGTGGAAACCCGACAAGATCGCAGCACATGGACGATTGGCGCAGCGTCGTGGAGCGCGGCGCTCAGAGCGGACGGACGTTTGAAACGACCTTGGGCGGCGATAGGGTGCTGGGCAGGCTGTCAACGATTGATGGAAAGCGATTTGCAGTATTTCAGTATGTGGACGGACCGAACGTAGGCCAGCTCGCATCCGCTTTTGTGCCGACAAGCCGGCAGTGGGGCCGCTGGGATAGACTGGTTAGAGGAGATTGATTTGGAGCCGCCGTTTGTTTCAATGGGGTACTACCTGCGTGGCGGGAGCGTTGAGCGTGCGCTCGGTGCATTGCAGATCGCATCACCCAAGGCGCTTTCCTCGGACTCTGACGAATGGCAGCACTTCACCACGACTGGTCCGCTCTTTGACCAAGGATTCGAGCTGTGCGGGATAGGGCGCCACATGCTCTCTCTGGAGTGTAGCGGTGAACTCTACGCCGATGATCCCTCCGACTTGGAGGAGCCAGAGCTAAGCCGCTACTATTCTGACGCCAAGTCGATCGCGGACACATTTTCGCGGGTCGCTATCGCGATAGGCGGCACGTTTGGAACGCTTGGCGTGGAGACAAAGATCAGGCGTCCAGATGACCCCGCCTTCGCGTCGGACGTTGCTCAGTTTGAAACGCTCTACCTGTCCAAGACCTCCTATGACGCGTCAACCATCGACGAAATGGAACGCGTCTTCGCTGGTTGCACAGTGCGTGATCTTGGTGCGGGAAAATTTTTCTCCGCATCATCGATATTTGGCGACGGGTCTCTGGCCGTGGGCGCCGAGCAAAAGTGGGCGATCCGGCGGGACGCGATGCTCTTGCTTCGTGCGGCTGGGTGATACCAAAAAACGAAGCAGGGTGTAGTGCAGATGTAATTCTGGCTGAGCCTGGGCTTCGAACCCGGTCGCTTTGTCGAGAATTGTCGGGGCTATCGACTTCAGCTGAGCTTTTGCAGCGCAGAACTCCCGGCCAAATCGTCTTACCCCGAGAAGCATCGGCGCCTGTGCGGCGCGCGAGTACGCATCCGGTGAGGGTGTCGCTTTCGAAAAATCAAAATCACCGAATCCGCCGGTACCGTCGATGCAAGCCGCCAACTTTTGCGTCGCTGACGATGCGTCCGCGCCTCTCGATCGGCCTGCCGAGCGGGGTTTCCTTGGCTAAGGCGAGGTGCGGCCGATCCTGATTGTAGTAGCGCACATAAGCCTCCGTCACGCGGCGCAGATGCGCCGCGCTGAAGATGATAACGTGATCGAGGCATTCTCGCCGGATCGAGCCGCCGCGCGGAGGCGAAGCGCCGCCACCGCTTGCAACCTAGACTAGTCTAGACTATATTGCCAGCAAGGAGGTTCCAATGGCCGATACTTGGACTGTCCAAGACGCCAAGGCGCAACTTTCCGAGCTGCTCCGCCGCGCGCGTGCTGGCGAGGCGCAGCGGATCGGCGTGACCGATGCCTGTGTGCTTGTCTCGGAGCAGGAATGGGCGGCGCTTCACCCCTCTGGCCTTGGCGCCTGGTTGGTCGAGAGCGCGCCTAAAGGGGAGGAGCTTGAGCTTCCGCCGCGCGGCTCTCACCGGGGCGATCCGTTTGCCGATGATGCAGGCGCTGACGACGGCAAGCGGCGGTGAGCCGGATAGTGTTCGACACCAATGTCGTGTCGGAGCTGGTGCGCCCAAGGCCGGCGCCCCGCATCCAGGCGTTTGTCAGGGCTCAGGCCGACCCGCTGATTTCAGTCCTGACGATCCATGAGATCGCTTACGGCGCCGACCGCGCGCCAGACCCAATGCGCCGCGCAAAACTTGTCGCCTGGGTGGCGTCGATCCAAGGCCAGTTCGCGGGCCGTATTGTCGAAATTGATGCGGGCATCGCCGCCCAGGCCGGCCGGTTGCGTGCCGCGGCCGCCGCTCAAGGCGCGCCAGCCGACCCAATCGACGCGCTCATCGCGGCGTGCGCCTTGACGCGCGGAGCGGCCATCGCCACGCGAAACGTGCGCGACTTCGCGGCGTTCGGCGTGAGCATCATTGATCCTTGGACGGCTTGAACTGGAGCGTCACACTCTGTGACATGGAGCGTTTATGAGCATTTCAGGGATGACGGGGTTTGCGCGCGCGGAGGGCGAGCACCAGGCGCAGCGTTGGATATGGGAGCTCAAAAGCGTCAATGGGCGCGGGCTGGATGTAAAACTGCGCCTGCCGCCGGGGTTCGATGCGCTGGAGCAGCCGGCGCGGGCGCTGGCGGGGCAACGTTTCAAGCGCGGTTCGGTGCAGGCTTCGCTGACGCTTGCGCGCGAAGCGGGCGCGGCGGCGTCGGTGCGCATCGATACGGGCCTGGTGGACAAATTGATCGAGGCGGGCGCGCCTTATGTGAAAGCGGGGCATGCGAAGAAGCCGCGCTGGGACGGCCTGCTGGCGTTGCGCGGCGTGCTGGTCAGCGAAGACGCAACGGAGATGAGCGAGGCCGCGCGCGCGGCGTTGGAGGCGGCGCTGCTGGCGGGGTTGGACGCCGCGCTCGCGCGGCTGGATGAAGCGCGGCGCAGCGAGGGGGCGATGCTGGCGGGCGTGCTGGGCGAAAGCGCCGGGCGCCTCGACGCGCTGGTCAAGGCGGCGCGCGCTTCGGCGGCGGCGGCGCCGGGGGCGGCGCTGGAGCGCATCCGCCAGCGGCTGGCCGCGCTTGCGCCCGATGTGCACCTCGATCCGCAACGTTTGGCGCAGGAAGCGGCGCTGGCGGCGTCCAAGATGGATGTGCAGGAGGAGCTGGAGCGGCTGGTGGCGCATGCGGGCGAACTGCGCACGCTGCTGGCGAGCCCCGAACCGGCGGGGCGCAAGCTGGATTTTCTGGGCCAGGAATTGACGCGCGAGGCGAATACGCTTTGTTCGAAATCAGCGGATTTGGAATTGACGCGCATCGGCCTCGACCTGAAGGCGGTGGTGGATCAGATCAAGGAGCAGGCCGCCAATGTTGAATGAACATGTCGCGCGGCGCGGCCTGATGTTCGCGCTGTCGAGCCCGAGCGGCGCGGGCAAGTCCACCTTGGCGCGCAAGCTGATCGAGGATGACGCGAACATGGCGCTCTCGGTGTCGGCCACCACACGTCCGCGCCGGGCCAGCGAGATCGATGGCCGCGAGTACAAATTCATGTCCCGCGAGGATTTCGAGGACATGGCCGATCGCGGCGAGTTTCTCGAACACGCCATGGTTTTCGGCAATCATTACGGCACCCCGCGCGCGGCGGTGGAGGCGCTGTTGATCCAGGGGCGAGACGTTTTGTTCGACGTCGACTGGCAAGGCGCGCGCGCCTTGCGCGCCGCCGCGCCGGAAGATGTAGTGGGTATTTTTATCCTGCCGCCGTCAATGGCCGAGTTGGAGCGGCGCCTGCACACGCGCGCGGAAGATAGCGAAGAGGTGATCGCCAAACGCATGGCGCGCAGCGCCGACGAAATCTCTCACTGGGAAGAATACGATTACGTGCTGGTGAACGCGCTGCTCGAACAGACGCTAGCGCAGATCAAGCAAATCCTGGCGGCCGAGCGCCTGAAGCGCCACCGCCAGATGTGGCTCGCGCTGCACGTGGAGCGGTTGAAGGCGGGGATTTGATGCGTCCCGGCTTAGCGGCGCCAATAGTCAATGCAGCCGAGATGTAGACCTGAAGCGTGATGTGGCAATCATCCAGGGCCCGGTGGGATTGTGCGGCAAGTCCGCCGTCTCGCGCCAAGTCTGAAAGCCTGTAGCTGCTGCGCCCTGGCCAAGCTTGTCTGGTCATTGCAAGCGCACACCAATGTGTATTGGTGATTGGCCCGCTGTCAGCGCGACGGCAGGACGCGCGCAAGAATGACCTATCGAAATCGGAATTGTAGGCGATAAGGGGAAGATCACCCACAAACTCGAGAAAACCCTTTAGCGCTTCTTTTAGGGGCCGACCTTCATTCTTGATCATCTCGGAGGTGATGCCGGTGAGTTGGGTGATGCGACTTGACACCCGGCCACTGGGAATTACCAAAGTTTTGAAAGTGTGGTGAGTGTCTGAATCGCGATTGACCCGTATCGCACCAATCTCGATTATTTCGTGACGCGTTGGGTCGAGACCAGTTGTCTCCAGGTCATAGATCACGAACTGTTGTGGCAAAAAGGTAAGCTCTTCAAGGGGCACCCTTTTCGAGTTTTTGCTGGTCGGTTTGACTACCGACCAGATCAAGGCCGCTACCGCCCCAATCAGCGCAACAAAAATTCCAAAAACCATCCGTTCGGAGGAGCGCACCCTAGCCATGCATACAACTTATGATGAGTCGTGGCGACGCGCACGACGCATCTGACTTCCAAATGCGCCGCTATATCCATGCGTTGATGCAGGATGCGGACAACGTCAATTACGATAGTACTAGAGAGTGCGATTTGACCGCCAATTTCCAATAGCCGGGACGCACATCGTCAATTTGGCGCCCACGCCTGTGCCCGGCGCCAAGCCTCTGGCAAGTGTCTCGGATCGTTTCAACGTAACGGTTGGCTTGCGCGGGCGACCAATGTTCGGCCGTGTAGTCCCAAATGTCATTGAGGTCCCGCTGCGCGGCGGGTGAAAGGATGTAGCCTCTCATTCTCCGCGTGGCGTGTTCTTGCGGGCTAGGAAATCATCGAAATCAAACGGCGAGGAGGGCCCGCCTTGTTCGCCGTCGATCAGCGCCGCGCGCAGCGCCTCGAGCTTGGTTTCTCCTCCAGGAGCCGCAGGCCCGCGCGCAGCACTTCGCTGGCCGAGCCAAAGCGCCCGAGTGCGATTTGCCGGTCGATAAAGCCAGTGAAATGCTCGCCGAGGGAGACAGAGGTGTTTTTGGACAAGGATACCAATATATACCAAGCTTGCCGCTGCGCCCCCCTTACGGGCGCGCGAAAATATGCTACCCAGTAGCACCATGACCGCCAAAGCCTCCGTTTCCCTCACCGATTCCCAGGACGCCTATGCTCGTGAACTGGTCGCGCGTGGGAAGTATTCAAGCCTGAGCGCGGTGCTGCAGCACGGGCTCGAAATGCTGCGCGCCGAGACCGAGGCGCAGGACGCCGAACTCGCCGCGCTCAAGGCGCTCTTGGAAGAACGCGCAAAGGGGCCGTTTATTTCGATGGAGGAGGGGCGCAAGCAAACGCAGCGTATGCTCGCGCGCAAGCGCGCTGCGTTGAAGCGCGATGCGGTTTGAATTTGCGCGCGGTCGACGTGTCGGCCGCGATCTCGAGCGCATCTACGATTTTTTGTTCGTGAGCTATATGGAGTTCGGCGAAAGCGCCGATGAAGCCGACGAGCGCGCCGCCAAGCGCGTGGAAGGCATCGAGGCGGCGATGGAGCGGCTCGCTGCCCACCCCCACCAAGGCACGCTTCACCCCGAACTCATGCCCGGCCTGCGCAGCGTCACCAAAGATCGTGCGGTGTTCTATTTCATCGTTGACGAAGAGGCGCGCACCGTGCGCGTGTTGGCGGTGTTCTTTGGTGGGCGGGAGCATCAGCGGGAGATGCTGATGCGCCTCGCGGTCAAATAGCCCGCGCCCGCCACGCCTCCGCGAGCGCGCGGAACCCTGCCTGATCGATCTCCTCGGCGCGCGCCGTCGGTGTGAGCCCCGCTTCGCGCAGCAACGCTTCCGCGTCCGGCGTCAGCGCACGCAGCGCGCTGCGGAGCATTTTGCGGCGTTGCCCGAAGGCGGCGGCGGTGACGCGTTCGAGGGCGTCGAGGTGCGGGTAAGGATCGGCGAGGTCCGTAAGCCGCACGATGGCGGAGGCGATTTTGGGCGGCGGCGTGAAGGCGCGCGGGCCGACGACAAATTCGAGCCGCGCCGCGCAACGCGCTTGCGCCAGTACGGCGAGGCGCCCGTACGCGTCGGCGCCTGGTTTGGCGACGATGCGCTGGGCGACCTCTTTTTGAAACATGAGGATCATATCGCCGCGCCAGGGGCCGGCTTTGAGCCATTTCACCAGGAGCGGCGTGCCGACATTGTAGGGGAGGTTGGAAATGATCTTTGCTCCCCCGCGCGCGGGGGAGCTGTCACGCGAAGCGTGACTGAGGGGGGAGGCCCGCGCCCCCATCGACCGCGCCTCCGGCGCGGCCACTTCCCCCGTGAACGGGGGAAGAAGAAAAGCTTCATCAACTTCCAACGCATCGCCTTGGACGATGCGCAAGCGCCCGCGGCTCCAAGCTGCCAGCGGCTCAAGCAGCGGCAGGAAGCGCGCGTCTTTCTCGATCACGATCAGCGGATCGGCGCCGGCTTCGAGCAGCGCGCGCGTGAGCCCGCCGGGGCCGGGGCCTATTTCGATCACCGCCTTGCCGGCGATATCTCCGGCGACGTTGGCGATGCGGCGCGTGATGTTGAGGTCGAGCAGGAAGTGTTGGCCGAGGCTCTTGTTGGCCCAAAGACCATGCGCTTCGAGCTCGGCGCGCAACGTCGGTAGGTCGTCAGCGTTCATAAGCTGGCGCGGCGTTGCGCCATCTCTTGCGCCAGCCTTAGCGCGGCGATGAAACTGTCTGCGCGGGCGAGCCCCTTGCCGGCGATGTCGAACCCCGTGCCGTGGTCGGGCGATGTGCGCACGATGGGAAGGCCGAGCGTGACGTTCACGGCGTCCCAAAAGTGCAGCGTCTTGATCGGGATCAGGCCTTGGTCGTGGTAAAGGGCGATGACGCAATCATAAGTGGCGCGAGCGCCTTCGTGAAAGAGCGCGTCAGCTGAGCGTGCATCGCCGATCTCGAAACCTTCGGCGCGCAATTGCGCGGCGGCGGGGTTGATGATGTCGATCTCTTCGCGGCCGATGGCGCCCGCTTCGCCGGCGTGAGGATTGAGCCCGCACAGCGCGATGCGCGGCGCGCTGATGCCGAAATCGCGTTGAAGCGCCTCGCCCAGCACCCGGCCAACGCGAACCAAGAGATCAATGCTCAGCGATTGCGGGACTTGCGCCAGGGGCGTGTGGATGGTGGCGAGCGCGACCTTGAGGCTCGGCCCCGCGAGCAACATCACCGGCCCGCGCCGATGATGCGCAAAGTTTGGCGGCCAAGCGTCGTTTTCGGTGAGGTGAGAGACGAATTCCGTATGGCCGGGAAAGCCAAACCCCGCTGCCTGCAGCACGCTCTTGGCGATCGGCAAAGTCACCAGCGCGGAGGCGGCGCCGGCGCGCACGGCGGCGACGGCGCGCTCGATCGCGGTGATGGTGGCGGGTGCATTGGCGCTATTGGGCGCTCCCGGCGTTTCTTCAACTGCCAGCGGCGTGTGGAGCACGACCAGTTCATCGCCGCCTATAGCGCTCGCGGCGTCGGTGATTTTGGGGCGCGCAAGGCCGGCGCGATCGGCGGCGCGGGCGAGCGCATCGCCATCGCCGACAAGAAAAAAAGGTGGACTCGATGCGCTCCGTGCGACCCAGGCGCGCACCGTCAGTTCGAGGCCGATCCCAGCGGGATCGCCCATCGAGACGGCGAGTGGTTTCATTCTATTGACGGGTGATGATCGTCGCTTCGCGGCGCAAATTGCGGAGGTAGCGTTCCGAGAGCATCGTCAATTCTTGTTCGCGCAGGCGATCTTCGATTTCCTCGCGCGGTGGCACGCCGCCGCCACCGGTTTCGCGTGCGCACAGGACGATCGAAGTAGCGAGTTCGCCGTTGACCTGCACCGGAGAGGCCGCGCCGACCGCAAGCCCGGTTATGCGTTCGCGAATAACCGGCGATAGCTCCGATTCGGTGGTCTGTCCGAGATCGATGACGGAGGCGCCTTGAATGCTGGAGATGTCGGAATCAAGATCGCCGCAGCCGCGGACGCGTCGTTGCACGCGTTCGAGAGCGTTCACCCGGGCCGCCGGCGCCGTGAGCTGGCGCAAAGACGCGATCGATGTTGCGCCCGCGGGCGCGCCGGCGCGTTTGTCGCGCATGGCGATGATGTAAATTCCCGTCGGCGTGCGCACGGGAAGCGAGACTTGCCCCTGCTGCAATTGCGCCGCCACGGGCTGCAGTTCCGGGGCCAGTTCGGTGGAGGCGATCCAGCCGATGTCGCCGCCGGCGGCGGAGGAAGGCGCCTGCGAAAATTGCCGCGCCACCAGCGGGAAAGGCGCGCCCCGCTGCATTTCCTGCAGCAGCCGCATGGCCCCTTGTTGCATTTCGGCGAATTCGGCTTCGCTCTCGGCGGGCAAGAAGATTTCCGAGATCTGATATTGGGGACGCGTTGCGCTGGCGGCGATGCGCTCCTGGGTGTCGCGTATCTCAATCTCCGAGATGCGCACGCGGGAATTGTACATGCCGCCCATGAGGCGTTGCCAAGCCATGTCGGCGGCTATTTGACCGCGCAGCGTTGTGATCGACACGCCGTCATGCGCCAATTGCCCCGCCAAGCCCTCGACCGTGGTTTCGTTTTGCCGCGCGATGTCGGCTACGCGCCGATCGATTTGATCCGGTGTGATGGCGATTTCGAATTTCGCCGCTTCCTCGATCTGCAGGCGCTCATCGATGAGATCGCGCAGGGCTTGAGCGCTCGCGCGCTGCGCCATTTCCGGGGTCGACTGGATCCCGGCCGAGACCATCAGCAAGGTCGCGCGTTGGCGCACGTCAAACGTGGAAATGACGTTGTCGTTGACGATTGCCGCCACGCCCTCGGCGAACTGGGCGGCGGCCGGTGTCGCGGCGCCAGCCAAAGCCGCCGCGAGCGCCGCCGCGGCGGAAACCTGTCTCAACTTCATCTTCTCTCCGCCTCAGCTTCCGCCGACCACCCCGAGCGAGCGCAGCCCGATCCGGATCTGGATGCCCTCGCCTGGGCCGATCGTGCCCGCCTGGGTTTCCGAGCGGGTGTAGGAAATCTCGAGGAACGTACAATCGTCCTCATAGATTGCTCGGATGTCCTGGCGCAGATTTATGTCTGAATCTAGGTCGCGCGTCAGCCCGAACTGCGCCCGCCAGCCGCGCGCCAGTTCGACCCCAACCTGGGCCGATATTTCGCGGTTAGGGTCGCCCGGCGCCAGCGTCTCGTCGGTGCTGAAATACCGCGCCGAGCCGCTAAAGCGTCCGGCTGCCGCGCGGACGCCAAGGTCGATCCGCTGCACTTCCAGCGTCTGTTCGTCCAGGCGCAACCGCATTTCGCCGCCGAAATTGCGGCCAAGATCGGTTTGGGCGGCCACCACCCAATCGGAGGAGCGACCGTCGAGGTTGTTGCGCGCGGTGAAGCCGGGGGCCGGTTCATCGCGCCAGCGGCGTCCGAACATGAGCGAGGCGCTTTCGCCGGTATGGGCGCGCGCGGTGGCGCGCACGCCGAGGCTGACCCGGCCGCCCGGTTCCCACAAATCATAATTGGGCGCGGCGTTGGGGCGGAACAAATTGGAATCGTCGAGCTCGAAGGCGAGGCTGTCCTCGTTGACGATGCGCGGATCGTCGGCGTTGTCACTTGCGTAGGCGCCCATCGCCACCGGCTCGACGATGACGTCGAAGTGTTCGCCGGGCCGCATGAATGGCCACGAGATTTCCGCGCCGGCCAGCCCCAATCCGCGCGTGAAGGTCTCGTAAGCGTCGGGCGTGGTTTCGACGCGGAAGACATCTCCGCGCGCCTGCGCGAAGGGACTGAACAAGAGCCCCGGTCCGAAAGTGGTGTCCTTGCGCCATGTGGCGCCCAGCGAGAAGCGACCGTCATTGCCTTCGAAGGCGAGCGTGGCGGGGTTGTCATCGCGCACCAGATAGGCGGTGTTGGCTTGCAGGCGGATTTGACCGCCGACGAGGGGATCCACCAACACTTGCTCGGTTTCGGCGAATGGCAAGATCACCGGCAGCAGATCGGATGTGTCGGCGTCGCGCAGACCCTGGAAGCCGACGAACGACACCGAGGCGTAAGAATTTTCGTCCTGGCCGATGCCGTAAAGCTGCGAGATGAGGCGGGTGTCTTGGCCGATATAGGGCCCGCGGCGCTCGCCCGCGCCGACGACATCGTAACGGCGCAGGTAGAAATCGTCGTAGGTGCGCTCAACGCCGAAACCCCAATCCCAATCCTTGTTGATGTGGAATTGGCCTTCCGCGAACACGCTGGAGCGGAACAATGACTCGCCAAACAGCGCACCGTCGGAATCGAATAATTGTTCCTGTGTGAAGGTCGTATCGATCGAGAGTTCGCCCGACCAGAAGCGCTTGCGATACTCAAGCCCAATCAGCGGATTGACGTTGCCGTGCACGCGCGCGGAGACGGTGAGATCCTGCGAGGGCGAGATCGCCCAATGGTAGGGCTGCTCGTAGAAGCTGCCGAGCCGATCGTTGCGACCGAAATCGGGCGTCAGGAAACCCGATGCGCGTTCGATGGTGGGATCGGGATGGGCGAAATAGGGCAGGTAGAGAATTGGCACGCCGGCGATTTCGAGCACCGCGCTTTGATACGAAATAGTGCGGCTCTCGTGATCCTGGATGGCGCGGCGCGCGCGCAGGCTCCAGGTGGGCGGGCGCTCGCCGGTTTCGCAGATCGGGCAGCTTGTATAGATGACGTTGCGCAGTTCGCTTTCACCGGCGCCATGGCGCAGCGCCGACCGCGCCGCGAGTGTGCCGGTTTGTCCCAGACGCGCACGCAGCTCGCGCGCCGCGCCAACGTTCATGGCTTCGTCGGCGTCGATTTCCTCGGCGTAGGTGGTCGAGCCGTCTTCGAGCACGATCTCGACATTGCCGATCGCGTGGATGTCGCCGCTGGTGAGATCATACACCAGCCGGTCCGCGCGCATGGTGCGGCCTTGGTAGCGGACCTGCACGTCGCCTTGGGCGGTGAGCGTGTGAGCTTGTTCGTCGTTGATCAGTTCGTCGGCCTCGAGCGCGACGACCTCGGATTGGGCGGCTTGGGGGGCGGTGGGCGCTTGAGCGAACGCGGCGGGGCTCGCGCCAACCGCCAAAGCGGCGGCGAGCGCTGCCCAGCCGAGCGGGGCCCGCTCAACGGGCCGGCCGGCCATCTCCCCCGAACGGCTCATCCACATCCCTCTTGCGCGACTCCCCGCTCTACCTAAGCGCCTGGACCACATGGCGTCTAGCGCCCGACGCCGCCCGAGCGAACCAAGCCCTCGGATGTGGCCAATTGGACCTGTTTCAGCCGTCTTCCAAGAACGCCACAAGGGCGAGTGCTATGAACATGCCCGCCAAGGGCGCGCTCCAGGCCGCCACCACCGCTGGCACCGTTTGGGTCATCGCAAAAGCCCCGGCCAGCTGGCTGTAGAAAAACAAGAAGAGCCCCACCCCCACGCCGCCTGCGCCCCAACGGGCCAAATTGCCAAGGCGTTGCAACTGCAATGAAAAAGCCGCCCCCAGCCCGGCCATGGTGGCCAACAGCAGCGGGTAGGCGAGCAAGGATTGCAGTTTAAGTTCGTAACGGATCGGTGCGAATCCGGCGGCGCGCGCATCGTTGATGAAGCGCGGTAAGTCCCAAAACGAGAGCGTCGCGGGGGTTACAAAGCGGTTGATCAGTTCATTGGCGTCAAGGCTGGTTGGAATCGCCAGGTGGGCCTGGCGGGTGGGCCTGCCCCCGGGCGTTGCCTCGACGAGATCGGTCAGCTGCCAAAATCCGGGCTTGAGTTCGGCCTCGCTGGCGCGGATGCGGCGGGTGAACCGCAAGACGTCGTCATCGACTTCGAAGAACATGAAGGTCGCGCCCTGCAAGGTCGCGCCCGTGGCGTCGACTCCGTCGGCGTGGATCACCACTTGGCCTTCGGGGTCGCCTTGGCGAATCCAAATGCCATTGCCGCCCGACGTTGCGCTTCGGCTCTCCAGCGCGTCCTGTTTTTCGCTTTCGAATTCCTGATAGAGCCGCGCGCCCAGCGGATTGAGCGCGGTGACCGCGACAATGCCGAGCAAGACGCCAACGAACGCGGCAGGCGCGAGGAAACGCCATGCCGACACGCCGGCGGCGCGCATCGCCACCAATTCGCTCGACCGATTGAGGCCGATGACGGCCATCATCGCCCCGGCGAGCACCACGAAGGGCAGCGTCTGTTCGATCAGCATCGGCGCCTTCAGCAGCGTCAGCCGCAGCGCTTCGAGGATAGTGATGTCGGTGCGTGTGCCGACGGTGCGCATTTGCTCGACCAGGTCGATCAGCAGAATCGAGGCAAGCACCGCGACCATGGCGACGACGACGCCGCTAAAGACGCGCGAGATGATGTAGCGGCCGAGGCGTGAAAACAAAAATCCCATCGCGTTTACGCCTCCGCCAAAAGCGAGGGGCCAAGCGAATGGCGCCGTTTGCGGGCGCTGCGTCCGCCCAACAACATGCCAGCGATGACAATAACGCCGAGCGGGATGGCATACTGAACGGCGTTCAGTTCAGGATTGTCGCCGGCCGCGGCTTGGCCGACCAATGCGGCCAGGCGCACGATCAAAGCGATCCCCGCCGCGACCATAATGCGTCGGTTGTAGCCTTGGCGGCTGAATTCGCCGACCAGCACCCCGGTAAGCGCGATCATGGCGAGCGCGATGTTGAGAAGCGGCGCCGAAAGCCGTGCATGCGCTTCGGCGAGAAAGCGATCGACGTTGCGCTGGTCGTAATGGGCAGTCAAATCGGGAAACAACAATTCGTACAGCGTACGATCGGACGCTTTCAGATAATAGGTTTCCGGCTCTTCGATGACACGCCCGAGTTGGAGAACGTAGCGGTCAAAGTCGAGCACATCGACGGCCCCATCGGCCGCTTGGCGTTGCACCTGCCCGTCGCGCATGACGATGGCGGGGATCTGTTGTCCGTCGATGGTGATGGTGGCGATGGCGCCGGCGCGCGCGGTGTAGGTGATCGGCAGTTCGGGCCGGGCGTCGTTGATGAGCATGTCGCGCAGTTCGCCGCCGCCGCCGCGCTCGCGCGCATAGAGCGTCAGGTCGTCGGCTGGGAAGGTGAAGGAGCCTTCCTCGATAAGGCTTGAGGCGATGTCGGTGCGCAATTCGTAGAGCACCTCGCGTCGCTCCTTGAACGAGGCGGGCTGGATCAGCACGTTGACTGTCAAATGCGCGAGCGCGGCCAGCACCGCCAATTGCAGGATCGGGCGCGCGAGCCGCTGGCGTGAGACGCCCGCAGCATAGAGCACGGCGACCTCGCTTTCGCTGTGCATGCGATTGAGCGCGTAAACGACGGCGATGAACACGGCCATGGGCAAGATCAGCGAGATGAGCTGGGGCAGCGCCAGGATCGTCACCCAGGCGAACGCGAGCCCGGCGCGGCGGTTGGTGATGATGATGTCGAGCTGGTTCAGGCCCTGGGTGAGGATGGCGATGGCCGCCAAGGCGCCCAGAATCGCCAATAGCGGCCCCAGCGCCTGGCGAAACACGTAGGCCGAGACTGTGTTCATCGCGCTCCCTTCGGCGAGGCTGGCCCCGCCCCGGTTCCCTAACCGTCTTGCTCAGCTTTTCAATTCTCCCGCGCATGGCTACCACTGCGCCGACAACCTTTCCCAGGGGAATTCATGGACATTCGCTTTTCGACCGCCGCCGGCGGGGACGTCGTGGCTGTGATGGCCACGGAAGGCGGCCAGCTTCTGCCTGCCGGCCAGATGCTCGACACCGCTAGTGGTGGCCGTATCGGCAAGGCAATGAAGGCCGTCCGGTTCACCGGTGGACTTGGCTGGGCCATTGACGTGCTGGCCCCGGACGGGGTCGATTTTGCCCGTGTGCTGGTGATTGGCGTCGGCAAGGCCGAGACCGCCGACGCGATGAGCGTCGAACGCTGGGCCGGCCACGCGGTTCGCCGGACATTGACCTCCGGCGCCGAGAAGCTGGTGTTGCAGCCGGACGCTTTGCCGGGCGTGTCGAAGGCCGATTCCGGCGCGCATGCGGCCATGGGTGCGCGGCTCGCGGCCTATCGGTTCGATACGTACCGCACCAAGCTCAAGCCGGAACAGAAGCCGTCGCTGACCAGCGTCGAGATTTCCATGGAGGCGCCGGCGACGGCCCGGGCGCGCGCAGAAAAAGACGCCGCCATCGTTGAAGGCGTGTTTTTCGCCCGCGACCTGGTGAACGAGCCGGCGAACATCTTGTTTCCGGTGAGCTTCGCCGAGCGGCTGCGTGATCTGGAAACCTTGGGTGTGGAGGTCGAGGTGCTCGAGCCCGAGACTATGGCCAAGCTGGGCATGGGTGCGTTGCTTGGGGTGGCGCAAGGCAGCGCCAATCCGGGGCGTCTGGTCACCATGTCCTGGAACGGCGCGCGCGTGAAAACCGCCCGGCCATTGGCGCTTGTCGGCAAGGGCGTGACCTTCGACACGGGCGGCATTTCCATCAAGCCCGCCGCGGCAATGGATGAAATGAAGGGCGACATGGGCGGCGCCGCCGCTGTCGCCGGCACGATCCGGGCGCTGGCGCAACGCAAGGCCAAGGCCAACGTCGTGGGCATTGTGGCTCTGGTCGAGAACATGCCCGGCGCCAACGCCCAGCGCCCCGGCGACATCGTCACCACCATGTCAGGCCAGACCATCGAAGTGCTCAACACCGACGCCGAAGGCCGGCTGATCCTGGCGGACGCTGTTTGGTATGCGCAGGATAAATACAACCCGACCGCGGTGATCGATCTGGCGACGCTGACGGGGGCGATGATTGTCGCGCTCGGGCATGAATATGCGGGCGTCTTCTCCAATGACGAAGACCTGGTGCAGGGCCTGATCGCCGCGGGCCAGAGCGAGGGCGAGCCGGTTTGGCGCATGCCGCTGAGCGCGGCCTACGACAAGATGATGGATACGCCCAACGCGGACATGAAGAACATTTCCGGCAAACCGACAGCGGGCTCGATCACCGCCGCGCAATTCATCAAGCGTTTCGTCAAGGACGGCGTGCCCTGGGCGCATATCGATATCGCCGGCACAGCAACCAAACCCGGCCCCTACGAAGACCCGCTCTCGCCGGGCTGGGCGACCGGCTATGGCGTGCGGCTGCTGAACCGTCTGGTGGCGAACAAATACGAGGAATGATGGCTGAACTCTGGTTCTATCATCTTGAACGCACGGAGCTTGAGCGCGCGCTGCCGCCGCTGCTTGAAAAGTGTTTGCAGCGGGGCTGGCGGGCCTTGGTGCGCGGCGGCTTGGCCGAGCGGCTCGATGCACTGGACGCCAGCTTGTGGACGTTTCGCGAGGATAGTTTCGTGCCGCATGCGCGCGACGGCGCCGGGGAAGCGTCGCGTCAGCCGGTGTTGCTCACCATGGAGGGCGGCAATTCCAACGGCGCGCAGGCGCTGTTCTTGATCGACGGCGCCGAGCCGGGCGATCTGGGCGGGTTCGAACGCGCGTGCCTGATCTTCGATGGGCGCGACGAGGCCGCCTTGGAAACGGCGCGTTTGCGTTGGAAAGCAGCCAAGGATGCGGGGATTAGCGCATCCTATTGGCGCGAGAACGCGGTCGGCAAATGGGAGAAGCAGGCATGAAGCGCGTTATTGTCGCCGGACTGTTGGTTTTGGCGGCGTGCGCCGAGCAGCAGGCCACCTACCGCGATCTCGATCGCCTTGGTGCGAACTACGCGCGCGACGCCGCCGGGCCGCCGCAAACCGCGGACCGCGCGACAGCGGGGGACACATGCGGCATGAGCCGTTTCCAAAGCCTGATCGGTACGCTTGCCTCCCAAATCGACCGTGCGACGCTCCCCGCGCACACCCGCATCATCACGCCCGAGATGATGGTGACGATGGATTTCTCGGCGCAGCGGCTGAACATCATGGTCGGGACTGACGGCAAAGTTGGATCGCTGCGCTGCTTCTGACGCACTTGGCGGCGTCAGCAGCGGCGGCTATAGACCGGCTCCCCATTCAGTTGGAGCCTCAGATGGCCGTCGAACGCACGCTTTCCATTCTCAAGCCGGACGCGACGGCTCGCAATCTCACCGGCGCCATCAATGCGGTGATCGAAGGCGCTGGCCTGCGCATCGTCGCTCAGAAGCGCGTCTGGCTATCCGAGGGACAAGCCGAAGGCTTCTATGCGGTGCATCGGGAGCGACCGTTCTTCCGCGACCTGGTCAATTTCATGATCTCGGGGCCGGTGGTCGTGCAAGTGCTCGAAGCCGAGAACGCGATGGCGAAGTATCGCGACGTGATGGGCGCGACCAACCCCGCCAACGCCGCCGAAGGCACGATCCGTAAGCGTTTCGCGGAATCGATCGAAGCCAATTCCGTCCACGGCTCCGACAGCGCCGAAAACGCCGAGCGCGAAATCGCGTTCTTCTTCAACGATCAAGAAATCGTCGGGTAGGGATTGGGAATACGGATTGGTCAGCGGTGTGAGATCACAATCCCCAAGGCCCAATCCTCAGATCGGCATCAACCTATGCAACCACCGTTCCCCGGATTGCGCGAAGCGCAAGTCCGGGGTCCACGGCAAGTGCGAGCGCCGAAGCTTCGTGTTTGCCTCTTGGATGGGCCCCGGCTCTCCGCCCCGGATTTAGTCCGGGGCTGCGGCCGGGGAGCGTGACGAAAACGTTTTTTCCCTATTTCTTGCCGCCGCCCTTGCCTTGATCCTTGCCGGGCATGGGCTTGCCGCCTTTGCCGGGCATTGGCGTCTTGGCGTCTTTGCCGGGCATGGGCTTGGATTGTTTGTCGGCCATGGGTCGCACCCCTTCGTGTTGAACGCGCGCCGGGCGGCGCAGATTTCACGCTAACGCGTCGCCGCCGGCTCGTCACGCGCGCTTATTTGCGGGCGATGATTTCGATCACCAGGGGCGTCACCATCAGCGTGCCCGGCTGCTGCGACACGCGCGCGAATTCGTCGCGCATGTCTTTCGCCATTTGCGGAGTTATGCGGCTGAGTTCCAGCAGCCGGTCGATGTGGATGTCGAAAAAGCCGATCGGCCAGCGCCAGACATTGTCATCCTTGGACACCACATCGACATGCGGCTTGAAGCTTTCCAGCTTGAGGCCCAACTCGGTCAGCCAAGCCGGCAGATCGCGGCCCACATTGGGCTCGCCGCCCGAGGCGCGCCAATTGGCCACCACTTCATCGACGAAACGCTCGAAGTTCGGCGCGCGCGGCGCGAGCCGCCAAGTTTGGTAGTCAATGTATTCGTGGATCACGAGCGTGCCGCCGGGGCGGAGCGCATCGACGAGCTTTTTCAGCGCCGCCTTCGGATCGGGCAGAAACGCAAACACCCAGCGCACCCACGCCGCGTCCGCGTTTGAAACCGGCAGCGCATCAGTGACGATATCGACCTCGAATGCCTTCACTTGGCCCATGCCGCGCGCCTTGGCTTGCGCTTCCAACGTATCGAGAAAGCGCCGCGAGCGCTCAAGCGCGTAAACCGCCCCCGAGGGGCCAACGATTTCGGCGAGGTCCATGGTGGCGAATCCGGGGCCGGCGCCAAAATCGATCACCTTCGAGCCATCGCCAATGCGCGCCCGCGTCCACGCGTCGAGCGCGCGTTGGCGCCAAACCCGGTGCTGAAAACCGAGCCGGTAAATCTCATCGTCATGCGTGCCAAGCACGTAATCGCGTTCGGACATGGGGCGCTCCTGTGCGTGGAAGATATAGGGGCGTTGTTATGATTTGGCTCGCCACAAACGGACACCACGCTCCGTCATTCCGAGGCGCGCGAAGCGAGAACCCGGAACCTAGGGCAAATGCGCCGCCCTATGATCCCCTGGGTCCCGGATCACGCTTCGCGTGTCCGGGATGACGGAGTGTTTTGGTTAGATCAGTTAGACACTTTGGATAAAGTTCGTGCTCCAATTCCAGCACACGCGCGGCGAGCGTTTCCGGCGTATCGTCTGGCGAAATCGGCATGCGCGCTTGGCCCAGGATTTCGCCGGAATCCACTTCCTCCACCACGAGATGCACGCTGCAGCCGTGTTCGCGCTCGCCGGCTTCGAGGGCGCGGGCGTGGGTGTTGGTTCCGGGAAATTTTGGCAACAAGGAGGGGTGGATGTTGATGAGGCGGCCTGCCCAGGCGCGCACGAAGTAGGGCGTCAGCACGCGCATGAAGCCGGCGAGAGCGATGATGTCGATGGCGCGGGCGCGCAGGGCGGAATCCAGTTCGCGCTCAAACGCTTCACGGTCGGCGCCGAAGGGTTTGTGATCGATGCTGAGGGCTTCGATGCCCGCCGCGCGCGCACGGGCGAGCCCTTCAGCGTCCGGCCTGTTGGAGATGACGAGCGCGATTTCGTAAGCGTCCTGGCGCGCGTCCATGAGCGCTTGCAGGTTCGTGCCGCGCCCGGAGATCAGAACGGCGACGCGCTTTTTCATGCCCGCACAACGCTTGTAACGCCCCCTCCCCGTGAGGGGAGGGGGTAAGGGGGCGGGGTGAAGCACGACGGTTGATATTGCGCCCCATACATGGACCGCCGGCGGCCCAATTGGGCAAAGGCCGGCAGAGGTCGCGCCTCTCCCCACCCCCTGCCCCCTCCCCTCACGGGGAGGGGGTCCCTCGTGCTATTCATGTTGGCGCCAACGCGCCGATCACAAGGGCGCGTTCGCCGCCGGCGTTGAGCTGCGCCACGACAGGCGCGGCGTTTTCCGGCGCAACGATCAGCACCATGCCTACACCGAGATTGAAGGTGCGGCGCATGTCTTCCTCGGGGATGCCGCCGGTTTCTTGCAGCCATTGGAACACGGGCGGACGCGTCCAGGCGCTCCAATCGAAATCGGCCGCGAGGTGATCGGGCAGCGCGCGCGGTGTGTTTTCGATCAAACCGCCGCCGGTGATGTGGGCCGCGCCTTTTGCCAGCTTGGCGTCGAACACGGGCTTTAGCGCGCGCGCGTAAATGCGTGTGGGAATGAGCAGGGCTTCGGCCAGTGTTTGCCCGGGCGCGAAGGGCGCCGGCGCATCCCAGGCAAGGCCCGCGCGCTCGACCACTTTGCGCACCAGCGAATACCCGTTGGAGTGCGGCCCGCTCGATGCAATGCCAATAACCACGTCGCCCGCGCGCATCTCATCGACGCGCGGGAGCAGCGTGCCGCGTTCGGCGGCGCCGATGGCGAAACCGGCGAGGTCGTAATCGCCGCGCTCATACATGCCGGGCATTTCGGCGGTTTCTCCGCCCGCCAACGCGCAGCCCGCTTGGCGGCAGCCCTCGGCGATCCCGCGCACGACAATGGCGGCTTCCTCGGCGTTGAGTTTTCCGGTGGCGTAATAGTCGAGGAACATCAGGGGCTCGGCGCCCTGGGCAGAGAGATCGTTGACGCACATGGCGACGAGATCGATGCCCACGGTTTCGTGGCGGCCGCTGTCGATCGCGATTTTGAGTTTGGTGCCGACGCCGTCAGTGGTGGCCAGAAAGATGGGATCCTTGAAACCGGCGGCCTTGGGGTCGAAAATGGCGGCGAACCCGCCGAGCCCCGCCTCGGCCCCGGGGCGGGCGGTGGATTTGGCCGCCGGCTTGATCAGATCGACCAGCCGCTCGCCTTCGTCGATATCGACGCCGGCTTGCGCGTAGGTGAGGCCATTGGTTCCGTGAGGTTTGGTCAAGCTGATGAGTCCCGAAGCCGCCACATTGATAGGCGATTCCGCGCCGGCTAGGCTCCCCCAGATAGCGCAACGAGGTTCCGAGATGACATTCAAGCCACTGGCAGGCCTAGCCGCTCTCGTTCTGGGGGCGTTTTGCGCGCTCATGCCGGGCCCCGCAAGCAGCCAGCCCCGCGACAATGTCTACGCAGTGGCCGGGATTCATGTGGATGAAACCGCCGCCAATGCCGCTGCGGGCCAGCAAGCGGGCTTCGCCGCCGCCCAGCGGGCCGGCTTTGAGCGCCTGGTGCGCCGGCTTACCGTGCCGAACGATTTGGCGGCGCGCGGCCTGCCGGTGGTTGATGGCGCGGCGCTTGAACGTCTGGTGCTTAGCGTTGACGTTGAGGAAGAGCGCCGCTCTGGCACCCGTTATATCGGTCGCCTCACGGTGCGATTCGACCCCTCGGGGGTGCGGACGCTGTTGCGCGGCGCCGGCCTGACGGTCGTCGATACCCGCACCGCGCCGGTGCTGGTTGCGCCGCTGGCGACCGCGGACACTGCGCCCGAGACGGTGACCCTGTGGCGCCAAGTGTGGGCGCAGGGCGGCTTTGGCGCCGAACTGGTGCCGCTCGCGGTAGCGCCCGAGGCGTTGCAAGGCGCGCCTGCCTGGGCGGGCGCGGCGCCGTTCGCGCAAGCTGCGGCGGCGGCGGCGGTGCTGTACGCCACGTTGCGCGTTCAGAGCGGAGTGGCGACCGCGACACTGGTTGAGGTGGCCGCCGATGCCCGTCGTGATCGCGGCGAGGTGTCCGCCAGGCTCAATGGAACCGACGCGGCGGCAACCCGCGCGGCCCTGGCCTCGCTCGCGGAGCAAGCCAGCACGCGGCTCCAGAACGAATGGAAAGGGCGCATCGCCACGGGCGGCGGGCAGCGCGCGCGGGTTTCCGCTTCGGCGCTTTATAGCGATCAGCGCCAATGGGAGCGTATCAAGCAGGCGCTGGAAGGCGCGGCCCAGACTCTGATCTCGGAAATCCGCATCGAGGCCGTGGGCCGTGAAGGGGCGCTGGTTTCGTTTTCCTTTGTCGGCGACCGCGGGCAACTGGGCGCGGAACTTGAGCGCCGTGGGGTGAGGCTCGAGGACAGCGCCCAGGGGCCGGTCTTGCGCGTTATCGCCGCGCGGTGAGCCGACCTCCAAGCGACCAGCCGCGCCTCTTCGAATTCCGCATGGGCGAGCGCTCGCCCGACACCTTGGTGGTGACAGAAGCCAACCGAGACGCGGCGCATTTGCTCACCCACTGGCGGACCTGGCCCGGCGGGGCGCTTGCGTTGACGGGGCCGCAAGGGTCGGGGAAGAGCCATCTTGCCTTGGCCTGGGCGCTGGAAGCGGGGGCTCGGCAGGTCTCCCCGCTCGCGACCTCCGACGACGCGGCGGCGATATTCCGGGAATCGGGGGGGCGTTTGTTCATCGACGACGCCCACGGCGCGCGCGACGAGGCCATGTTTTGGCGGGTGCTGGACCTTGCCCGGGTCGAAGCCGGGGCGGTGCTGCTTGTCGGCGCGACGCCCCCGGCTGCGTGGCCTGTGACTCTGCCGGACCTGCGGTCGCGGCTGGCGGCTTTGCCCCTGGCCCGGCTCGGCGAGCCCGATCAGGCGCTTATGGAGGTGATTTTACGGCGAATTTGTCGCGAACAATTCATTTTCTTGAGCGATGATGCGGCCAAATTCCTGTCGAGGCGGCTGCCGCGCACTTTCGCGGCGGCTCGCCTCGTGGTGGCGGCCTTGGACGAGGACCTGGTTCGCGTCGATCGGCCCGTCACGCTGAAGGCGGCGAAAAAAGCGTTGGAAAAAGCGCAAGTGAATTGGGACGCGGCAGGGGACGGCAAGTGATGGCGAAGACGCGCAAGAAGCAGCGCATGAAGGCGGAGAAATCGCCGACGCTGATAGGTCCGCAGCGTTTCATTAACCGCGAGCTGAGCTGGCTGGCGTTCAACACCCGCGTGCTGGAGGAGAGTGAAAACGCTCGCCACCCCTTGCTGGAACGCCTGCGGTTTCTTTCGATCTCAGCCAACAACCTCGACGAATTTTACATGGTGCGCGTGGCCGGCCTGCATGAGCAGGTGAAGGTTGGCGTTTCCATTGTCAGCCAGGATGGCCTGACCCCAGCCGAACAATTGGCGCGCGTGCATGCCGCCGCCGGCGAGTTGATGGCGCGCCAACAAGAGCGCTGGCGGATCCTGCGCGCCGAACTGCGTGCGACAGGCATTGTCGTGGTGGGGCCGGACGAACTCAGCGTCGAAGAGCGCGCATGGCTGAAGCCGGTGTTCATGGCGGATGTGTTTCCGCTCCTCACCCCGCTTGCGGTCGACCCCGCGCATCCATTTCCGTTCATCCCGAATTTGGGGTTCGCCATTGCGCTCAAGCTGCGCCGCAAGGGCGATGGGCGGGCCTTGAACGCGCTGATCCCGGTGCCCTCGCAAGTTGCGCGGTTCGTCAATGTGACGGGCGCGCGGACGCCGAAGGGACTTAAGGCCGGGGAGCGCCAGGAACGGCGTTTTCTCACGCTCGAGAACACGATCATGCTGTTCCTCGATGAATTGTTTCCCGATTACCACGTCGAGGCGCAAGGCGCGTTCCGCGTGGTGCGCGACAGCGACATCGAAATCCAGGAAGAGGCCGAGGATTTGGTGCGCGAGTTCGAAACCCGCCTCAAGGAGCGCCGCCTGGGCGATATCGTGCGGCTCAAGATCGAAGCGTCGATGCCGGAGGATTTGCGCGCGTTCATCACCCGCGAAATAGAAGCTGATCCGCGCGATGTTGTGATTGTGGATGGCATGCTGGGTCTGGCGGCGCTTGGCGCGCTTGTCAGCGAGGAGCGGCCGGATCTCAAATTTCAACGCTTCGAGCCGCGCTTTCCCGAGCGCATCAAGGATTTCGGCGGTGATTGCTTTGCCGCCATTCGCGCCAAGGATATCCTGGTGCACCACCCCTATGAATCGTTTGATTCCGTGGTGCAGTTTCTGCGACAGGCCGCAGCCGATCCCGCGGTCGTCGCCATCAAGCAGACGCTCTACCGCACCTCCAAAGATTCGCCGATCGTGGCCGCCTTGGTGTCGGCGGCGGAAGCGGGCAAGAACGTCACCGCGTTGATCGAGTTGAAAGCGCGCTTCGACGAGGAAGCGAATTTGCGCCTAGCGCAGACGCTTGAACGCGCGGGCGCCTCGGTTGTGTACGGGTTCATTGATTTCAAGACCCACGCCAAGGTGAGCCTGGTGGTGCGCCGCGAGGCCGAGGGGTTGCGCACCTACGCGCACTTCGGCACCGGCAATTACCACCCGATCACCGCCAAGGTGTACACCGACCTCTCTTTGTTCACCTGCGATGCGGCCTTGGGGCGCGACGCTGGGCGGCTGTTCAATTTCGTCACCGGGTACGCCAAGCCGGCCGAACTCGAAAAGGTCGCCGTCTCACCGCTCACTATCAAATCGAGCCTGCTGCAGCTCATCGATGACGAGATCGCCCATGTGCGGGCGGGGCGCGACGGCGCAATTTGGGCCAAACTCAACGCACTCGTGCATCCCGAGATCATCGACGCGCTTTATCGCGCGTCAGGGGAAGGGGTGAAGATCGAGCTGATCGTGCGCGGGGTGTGCTGCCTTCGGCCCGGTGTGCCGGGTTTGTCTGACAATATCCGCGTGAAATCCATCGTCGGGCGATTTTTGGAGCACTCACGCATCGTCTGTTTCGGCGCCGGAGCAAAGCTGCCGAACCCCAGGGCCAAAGTGTACATCTCTTCGGCCGACTGGATGCCGCGTAACCTGGAACGGCGGGTTGAGGTTATGTGTCCGATTGAAAATCCCACCGTTCACCAGCAAGTACTCGACCAGATCATGGTCGCGAGCCTCAACGACGAGGCGCAAAGCTGGTACATGGACCAGGACGGAGTGTTCAAAAGGGTCGATGTCTCAAAGCTGCCCGACGAGCCGTTCTCAGCGCATCACTATTTCATGCGCAACCCGAGCCTTTCGGGGCGTGGGCGCGCGCTCAAGGGCGACGCCCCCGCGGCGTTCGATCATATCGGTGCGCGCAACTACTAGCCCGCGGGCTAAAGGGTGAGCGCGCCAGCACGTCCGTTGCCTGACGGGCAGGAAGCCGCTGTCATTGATGTCGGCTCTAACTCGGTGCGTCTGGTGGTGTATCGGATCGATGGGCGGGCGATGACGCCTTCGCTCAACGAGAAAGTGATGGCGGGGCTTGGGCGCGATCTGGCGCACGCGGGTACGCTTTCAAAGGAAGGCGCCGAAATCGCCGTGCGCGCGCTTAAGCGCTTCGCCACGCTGATAGAGGCGCGTGGGATCGAGGATGTGTTCGCGGTCGCCACGGCCGCGGTGCGCGAAGCAAAAGATGGAAAAGCGTTCGCGCAGCGCATCGAGCGGGAGACGGGTCTCAAGCTGCGCATCCTCTCTGGCGGGGATGAGGCGCGGCTCTCGGCCCTTGGCGTCAGCGCTGGCGCGCCCGACGCGCGAGGTGTGGCGGGCGACTTGGGCGGCGCCAGTCTCGAGCTCATCGAGATTGGATCAAAAGGCGTCGGCGCGGGTGAAACCTTTCCATTGGGGCCGCTCGCGCTCGCCGAAGATGGGGCTTTCGACTACGAGCGCCTGAGTGCGCGGGTGAGCGAACTTCTCGCCGGCACGCGCTTGTTGGCCAAACGCGGCGGCGATTTTTATGCTGTCGGCGGCGCTTGGCGCGCGCTCGGGCGCATCGATATCGGCCAGCGCCACCATCCGCTCGGCGTGTTGCACCATTACGAAATGTCGCGTGCGGAGGTGTTGAGGCTCATCGATGTGGTGCGCAAGCAGAGCCGGCGTTCGCTGGAGCGGCTTGAGGAAACGGCGGCAAAACGCGCTGATACGCTGCCCTACGCGGCGGTTGTGCTAGAGCGGGTGATGCTGGCGGGTCAATTCGACCGCGTCATCATTTCCGCGCTCGGCTTGCGTGAAGGCGTGCTGATCGAGCGCATGAGCGCCGAGGCGCTCGCCATGCATCCCCTCATCGCCGCGGCTGAAGCGTTGGCGGGACGATGGTCGGGCGTGCGCGCGTTTGGACGCGCGCTGGAGCGCTGGATGGGGCCGATGTTCGAGAACCAGGCCGAGGTGTTCGCGCCGGGGCGAGAGGCGGTGCTGCGCGGCGCGGCGGCGCGTCTGGCTGATGTCGGCGGCCCCCTGCATCCTGATCAGCGCGCCGAAATCATGTTCGATCTCATCTTGCGTGCGCCGCTCGCGGCGATCAGCCACGCCGAGCGCGCGTTCCTCGCCGCCGCCATCCACCACCGCTACACCAAGGCGCCTCCCCGCCACGCCGACGCCTATGTGCGTCTCTTGAATGAGGAGCAGCAGGGGGCCGCCGCGGCGTTGGGCGCGGCCCTGCGGCTTGGCGCTGACCTCTCGGGCCGGAGCGAGACGCTGCTCGCGGCGTTCGAGATTGGTGTCGCCGAGAATGTGCTGACATTGCGCGTCAAGAAGAAGGTGGCGCACCTCGTAACGGAAACCGCGCAACGCCGGCTTGATTACGCTGCCGCGGCATTGGGCCTGAAGGCCCGCGCCAGCGTGGTGTGAAGCGGGCCGCTTGAGCCCAGGCGCCTCCCTGGGCTATGAGGCGGGCCCATGACCGATACGCCCCCAGATCGCCTAGCGGTGAACCCGAACAGTCCATTCTACGATGAGGCGGCGCTCGCCCGCGGGGTGGGGGTGCGTTTTCGCGGCGTCGAGAAAACCAATTGCGAGGAATATTGCGTCAGCGAAGGCTGGGTGCGCCTGGCCGTCGGCAAGACTCTCGATCGCAAAGGCGAGCAGCTGACGATCAAATACACGGGCGCGGTCGAGCCTTACTTCCAGAGCTGATAGCCGGGCGGCCAAAACGCCGCACTTGCATTTCCTGCTATTGCGAGTTATTCGCAAAAACAGGAGAAATGATGATGATCCGCAGATGCATCAAAGCTGCGCCTGCCGCGCTCCTGGCGATGTTGGCTGCGGGGACTGCGTCCGCGCAGGAAAACATCGACACCGAGATCGTCGTCGTCGGCCAGCGTCAGAACTTGATGCACATCCCCGGTTCGGGGGCGACCATCGAAGCCGAGGATTTGGAAGCGGCGCGGGTGCTCACGGTCAACGAGGCGCTGCGGCAGGTGGCGGGGGTTTTCCCGCGCGACGAGGAAGGTCTGGGCCTTCGTCCGAACATTGGCATTCGCGGGCTTGCCCCGACACGCTCAACCAAGACGTTGCTGCTCGAAGACGGCCTGCCGCTGACCTACGGCCCCTATGGCGACAACGCTACCTATTCCCATCCCCCCGTGCGCCGCTTCGAGCGCATCGAAGTGCTCAAGGGCGCAAGCCAAATCCGCTTCGGTCCCAACACAGTGGGTGGTGTCGTCAATTACGTCACGCCGCGTGCGCCGAGCGAATTCGAGGCGCTGACGATGGCGGCGGGCGGGTCGAACGGATATGGCGAGATCGACGCGCGCATCGGCGGTGAAGTGCTCGGCACGCGCATGCTCGCGCACGGCAATTACACGCAGTTCGACGGGGTGCGCGCCAATCACGCTTTGCAGTTCGACGATCTCTACTTCAAGGCCGAACGCGATTTCGGGCCCGATCACGAATTGACGCTGCGCGTTGGCGCGGCGAGCGAGGACAGTCAAGTCAGCTATTCTGGGCTCACCGCCGCAGAGTACGCCGCCGATCCTTTCGGCAATCCGTTTCCGAACGATCGCTTTGACACGCAGCGTTATACAGCCAGCGCCACGCACGGTTGGCGTGTTTCGGACGCGCTGACGCTGACTGGTTCGGCGTATTGGATCTATTTCAACCGCGATTGGTGGCGCCAGTCCTCGAATTCAGGGCAGCGGCCCAACGATTCCAGCGATCCAGCGTGCGCCAGCATGGCCAACCTCACCACTACGTGCGGAACCGAGGGCCGTTTGCGCGAATATCACGTCTACGGCTTGGAAACGCGGCTGGGTTGGGACGGCGAGCTGTTTGGCGCACCGGCGGAGATCGAGACCGGACTGCGCTATCACGCCGAGCTGCAGAACCGCCAGCAAGTGAACGCCGATATGCCGAGCGGACGCACGCCGGGTGTGGGCGTCAATGCCGGCGTGGTGGAAATCAATCGCCGCGCGGCGGAGGCTTGGTCTGGTTTTATCACGGCGTCAGTGGCGTTTGGCTCACTGAATTTGCAGCCGGGCGTGCGTGTTGAATCAATTTCCTACGAACGCTTGAACAGGCTCACGGGTCAAAGCGGCGAGACCGATCTGACGGAGGTCATCCCGGGCATCGGCGTTACCTATGACATCAGCGAAAATCTGGTGGCTTATGCTGGCGTGCATCGCGGCTTTGCGCCCCCGCGCGTGGAAGATGTGATTTCCAACGGCGGCGGCGTCACCGAACTTGGCGCCGAGGAGAGCGTGAACTGGGAGCTGGGTCTGCGCGGCGAGCCGAGCCCAGGCGTGCGCTTCGATGTCACTGCGTTTCGCATGGACTTCGAGAACCAGATCATTCCGGCCTCTGTCGCGGGCGGCGTCGGCGCGGCGCTCACCGGCGCCGGGAAGACCCGGCATGGAGGATTTGAAGGCTCGCTCAACGTTTCGCTGCGCGACATGGGCGTGCTGGAGCGCGACGACGTGTTCTTCCGCACGGCGCTCACTTACGTGGTCGACGCGGAATTCGTGGGCACGCGATTCTCCAATATTTCAGGCTTCAATTGCGCGGGGATCGTGCCGCCTGTCGCTGGCCCCACGTGCGTGAGCGTCACCGGCAATCGCTTGCCCTATGCGCCAGAATGGGTGGCGTCGGCGGCCATTGGCTATGCGCGCGGCGAGTGGTTCTCCACCCAGTTGGAAGTGCAGCACACCGGGGAAATGTATGGCGACGATCTCAACACCATCGCGCAAACCGCCAACGGGCAGCGTGGGCTGATCGAGAGCGCCACCATCGTCAATTGGGCCGCCAACATCACGCCAACGGGCAGCCCAACGACCTTCTTTGTCACCGTGAAGAACGTGTTGGACGAAACCTACATCGTCGACCGCGCGCGCGGCATCCTGCCCGGCGCGCCGCGCCTCACGCAGGCCGGCGTCAGCCTCAGATTTTAATCGAGCTCTTCGATGGCGACTTTGCCGCCTTCGAGTTTCAGTGCAATTTTGCCGTGTTTAAGCGCCAAGGCGCGTTCGCCGAACACTTTGCGTCGCCAGCCCTTCAGCGCTTCGACGTTGGCGTCATCATTGGCGGCGATGGCTTCGATGTCGGCGGCCGAAGCGATCAGGCGGGGCGCCACTTGCCCGCGTTCGGCCTCATAGCGGAGCAGCACTTTGAGCAATTCCACGGTCGGCCCAATGCTTGACGGCGAGGGCGGCGGGCGATCGTGTTTGTAGGTTGGCCGA
Organism: Terricaulis sp.; assembly: GCA_040080805.1. Lineage (GTDB taxonomy): Bacteria > Pseudomonadota > Alphaproteobacteria > Caulobacterales > Aquidulcibacteraceae > Vitreimonas. The sequence continues at coordinate 28,019 of JBEBHQ010000009.1, forward strand.
TTGGTGTCGGCGAAGGCGCTTTCGAGTGCGTTCAGCAAATCCTGCGCGCCGCGCGAATTGCCAAAGCCGCGCGGCACCGCGCGCATGCGCTCAAAATCGGCGGCGGTTTTCGGGCGCAATTCCGCGATTTCGTAGAGCGCTTCGTCTTTTACCACGCGCCCGCGCGGCACGTCGCGCGCTTGCGCTTGGCGCTCGCGCCACGCGGCCGCTACTTGTAATCCAAGCACATAATCAGGCGTGGTCTTGCGCAATTTAAGCCGCCGCCAGGCCTTCTCCGGGGTGGTGTCGTAAATTTCTGGGTCGAGCAGGTTGGCGTGTTCGTCGTCGAGCCAGTTCAGGCGGTTTTCGCTTTCGAGCTTCTCGTACATACGCGGGTAAAGATCGCGCAGGTGGGTGACATCGGCGAGGGCGTAGGTGAGTTGGGCGTCCGACAAGGGCCGCCGGCTCCAATCGGTAAAGCGCGAGGATTTGTCCAGCCGGCGCTTGAGCACGGTTTGCACGAGCGCATCATAGGCGATGCTGTCGCCGAACCCGCACGCCATCGCCGCGATCTGGGAATCGAACAACGGCGCTGGCAGCGCCCCGGCGAGCTTGAGAATAATTTCCAGATCCTGACGCGCGGCGTGGAACACCTTCAGCACGCTTTTGTCCAGCATCAGGTCGAGAAATGGCGCAAGGTCGAGTCCCGGCGCTTGGGGATCGATGATCGCCTCGACGCCTTCAGCCGCCGCCTGGATCAGGCAGAGCTTGGGCCAATAGGTGGTCTCGCGCATGAATTCGGTATCGACCGCGACGAAGGCTCGCGCCGCGAGTTCACGGCGCAGCTCTTCCAGGTCGTCGGTTTTGGTGATCACACGCATGGGTGGTGGTTGGGACGCCCCGGCGCCGGGGTCAAGGGGTGATCTGCCCAATTGCAACGCGTGCCGGAAGGCTGACGCATCAGGGCGATGCAAAGCCTTCGGTAAGCGTGCCGCTGGCGACTTGCCCGCGCAAATAGGTATCGTCGTGCGCGGGCACGATCACCAGTTCGGGTTCGGCGGCGGCGATGTCGTGCAGGGCGCGGATCTGGGCCAGCACGCGGGCGCGGCCCGGGTCCACGCCTGGCATGATCCAGCGGATGAAACGCGGGCGCCCGCGTAAATGCTCCAGGCTCGACATCACCCAGACGATATCGCCGATAAAGAGATATTCGCGCGCATTCGTGCGCACGAAGATCACTTCGGTTCCCGGCGAGTGGCCCGGCGCGGCGGCGGCGGCGATGCCGGGGGCGATGCGGCGCGGTGTACTCAGATCGAGTGGCGCGGCGGCGGCGATCGCCGGCGCAAGCACGCCGCCCCGCGCATGCTGGGGCAGGCCGTCCAGTTGCGGGCGCGTCAGCCGCAGGCGCGGCGCGAGCGCTTCCGGATCGGGATGACGCGCGACGGCCATGACGTGATCGAGGTGTTCGTGCGTGATCATCACCTGGCTTGCACGCGTCATGGCGGCGAGCACGCGCGCGTAACTGGCGCCGGAGAAGACGCCCTTTGCTTGTGTCATGGCGTCGAGGGTATCGGAATCGACCGCGCCGTCGATGATGGTGTCGCCGCCGGGGGCGGTGATCTGCAGCGAATTGTACGAGAAGGTGCGATTGCCATCGAACGCGCCGACTTCGGCGGCAAAGCTGGGCGCTTGGCTTTCGCCGACGAACTCGATCCGCACGGCGGTGGGCAAGGTTTCCGGCGCATCGTCGGCGACGAGGGCGCGGTAGGCCGCAAGATCGAACTCGCCCGGCGCGCGCGCCGGCGCCGCGCCATCGAACACCGCCCACCATGCAAACACGGAAATCGCGACGATGATCGCGCCAACCCAGACTAGCCAGCTTTTCATGAATGTGCCTCCTCTAAATCCTCGCGCTCAGAAACGATAGCTAGCGCCGCCGTTTGCCGCGTTGTTTGCCGCGGTCGCGCTCGAAAGGGCGGCTCCTGGCGCCGCGCGATTTGCGCCAGCCGGGTGCGGGGGGTTGGGGGTCGGTGAGCACGGAGAAGAGCAGCCCGCCGCTGATTGGGGTGGCTTCTTCCAGGCGCACTTCCACGCGCATGCCGAGGGGAAAGCGCGCGCCGCTGGCTTCCCCCACGAGCGCGTGCGCGGCTTCGTCGTGCGTCCAATGTTCGGCGCCGAGAGATCGGATCGGGGCGAGGCCATCGGCCTGGGTTTCGTCGAGGCGGATGAACAGGCCAAAGCGCGTGACGCCGGTGACGCGACCCTCGAACGTCGCGCCGACACGGTCGGCGAGGAAGCTGGCGATGTAGCGCGATGCCGCGTCGCGCTCGGCGGCCATGGACTGGCGCTCGGTTTGGCTGATGTGCTCGGCGATGGTGTCGAGGCGCTTTTCTTCGTCGGCGGTCGTGCCGTCCTTGCCGAGCTTGAGCGCGGCGATCAGCGCACGGTGCACGATCAAGTCAGCGTAGCGGCGGATGGGTGAGGTGAAGTGCGCGTAGCGCGCAAGGTTCAAACCGAAATGCCCGATATTGCCCTGCGCATACACCGCTTGCGCCTGCGTGCGCAGCACCACTTCATTGATGATGTCGTTGTGCGGCGTGGCTTTTGCGAGTGATAAAATCCTGTTGAAACGGCCGGCGGTGATGGTTTGCCCCTTGGCCCAAGCCATGTCCACGGTCGGCAGGAAATCGGTGAGCGCGGCGATTTTCGCGTCGCTGGGCTTATCGTGGATGCGGTAGATCAGCGGGCGGACTTTAAGCTCCAATGTCTCGGCGGCGCAGACATTGGCCTGGATCATGAATTCCTCGATCAGCTTGTGCGCATCGAAACGTTCGCGCCTTTTCACGCCGGCGACTTTGCCGTCTTGAAAGATGATCTTGTGTTCAGGCGCGTCGATGTCGAGCGGTTGGCGCGCCTCGCGCCCCTGCCACACGCAGGCATAAGCGGCCCAGAGCGGTTTCAGGATCGGCTCCAGCAGTGGGCCTGTCTTGTCGTTCGGCTTGCCGTCGATGGCCGCCTGCGCCGCTTCGTACGAGAGCTTGGCCGCCGAGCGCATCAGCGCGCGCGCGAACGTGTGCGAGCGCTTGGCGCCGTTTTTGTCGAACACCATTTCCAGGGCGAGGCAGGCGCGCTCTTCGTTTTCCCGCAACGAACACAGATCAGCCGACAGCGATTCCGGGAGCATCGGCGCGACGCGGTCAGGGAAATAGGTGGAATTGCCGCGTTTGAAAGCGCCGCGATCGAGCGCCGAGCCCGGCGTGACATAGTGCGCGACATCGGCGATTGCGACCCACACACGCCAGCCGCCTTGGTTCTTCGCATCGTCGTCGGGCGCGGCGAACACGGCGTCATCGTGATCGCGCGCATCTTCCGGATCGATGGTGATCAACGGCAGTTTGCGCAGATCGGTTCGGCCTTGCAGCGTCGCCGGTTGCGCGGCGCTGGCTTGGCGCTCTTCTTCCTCGCTGAACCCGGAGGTGATGCCATGTGTGTGCATGGCCAGGATCGAGGCGGCGCGCGGATCGCTTTCCTTGCCGACGACTTCCTTGATCAGCCCGCGCTTGGGGCCATGCGCGCGGTCGTGCTGGCCGGCGGTCAGCTCGACAAGTACAAGATCGCCTTCGGTCGCCTCGCCGACGTGCTCGGGCGCGATCAGCAGATCGTAGCGCGCCTTGCGGTCGGCGGGGACCACGCGCCCACCGCTGAAGCGGCGTCCGCGATCGTCCTTGAGCGCGCGGAAGACGCCGAGAATGCGGTGCGCGCTTTGCCCGAGTCGTTTGACGACGCGCGCCTCCAGCCCATCGTCGGTGCGGACAATGCGTGCTTGCACACGGTCGCCGATGCCGATGGCGGCCTCGCCCTTGGCGCCGCGCGCGTCGCCCGGCGCGAGCCGTACGGGTGGGCCAAACAAGCCATCGGTTCCGCGCATGCGGGCGATCAATTCGCCGTCCGTGTCGCGGTCGATGATTTCCATGACCCCGGATTCGGGCAGCGCGGTCGCATCGGCGTAACGTCTGCGCCCGGTGCGCCCGAGCGCGCCTGTCTCCTCCAACTCGCGCAGGATTTGCCGCAGCGCTTTTTTTTCGTCGGGGCCGATGCCGAGAATGCGCGCCAAGTCGCGCTTCTGCGCGTTGCCGCCAGATTGCGCGAGCGCCCCCAGCACGCGCTCGCGGGTGAGGGGGGCGGGGACGGGGGGCGAAGGGCGCTTGGGCATTGGTTAGGCGGCTCTTACAGCGCTCTTTACGATGTTGGAACGAAAAACACCTGACGCCACGCGAACGAGAATCACGCTACACCACCGCGCATGAGTCAAGATCAGCAAGATCAGTTTGCAATGTATTGTGATACTTGCAATGCACTGGGGATCGCTGACTATTCGCGCCAGATTGTCCACTACACCTCCGTAGCGGCGCTTGAGTCGATTCTGCTTTCCAACGAGTTGTGGTTCGGGCGGCTGTCCGACTTGAATGACACTACGGAATGCGATCACTTCCTGAATGGTGTATTGAGCCGACTTCCTAACCTACTAACCCAGGCTGAGCTCGGCGAAGTGGCACACTCGCTGCCAATGCTGGTGCCGCTGATCAAATATCAGACATACATCTCGTCGTGGTGCGAATACTTCGACGCCGAGCCCGAGGGACGGCTGACTATGTGGCGCGCATACGCTGGCAACGGCGTCGGCCTCGTTGTTGATAGCTCGCAATTCCAGCCGAGCGCGATTACGGCAAGGGTTCTGGGCTTTCACGTAATGACAGCGAAGGTGGAGTACGTTCGCCAGGACAGGGCCATTGATCTCGCGAACAACTACTTTCTTCGAATGAGCAATCTTGACTTCATGCGGCGCTTGCTTGGTGAGAAGAAATTTGTGGCGATTATGCTGGCTGCCAAGGCTCCTTGCGTGAAGCATCATTCGTTCGAGGAGGAGAAGGAGATGCGCTTTCTCTTCATGCCGGGCCTGCTGGGGGCGCTTGGGCGTCAGCAGCCCGTGCCGACGAAGGTAGTCGGTCCGAGAGAGTTCTACAGGTTCGAGCTCAAGAAATATTCCGAGTTCGATCTCGACCTAAGGATCGCCAGAATCCTAAAGAAGGTAGTGATAAGTCCTGGGCGCGATCAATCGGCGCGGGTGAGTCATGTGCGGAAATTGCTAGACGGCCACGGTCTCGGCCACGTTGCTACGATTGCAAGTGACATACCCCTGGCAGCGTAGTTGCTACGCCTTGTTCGCGGCTTTCTTGGCTGGCACATTCTCCCCCCCGCCAGCTCCCAAACGCGCTGCGAGCATCGGGGCGGAAGCCGAGAATGCGCGCCAAGTTACGATTCTGCACCGCGCTTCCGCGCTCGTCGGACTGCGCCTATTGGCCCTGGCGCGTTGGACAATCTGTGGGGTTTGGTTCGTCATGGTCGCGCTTGCCGTTGCCTCCTCATCCGGCCCTTCGGGCCACCTTCTCCTCCGCGGGAGGAGAAGGGACGCTCCCTGCTCAGCGCGCGGCTTTTTTCTTTGCCGGCTTTTTCGCGGGCGTTTTTTTGGCCGCAGCTTTTTTTGGCGCGGCTTTCTTTGCAGCGGGCGCTTTCTTTGCGCCGCGCTTTTTCTTGCCGCCGCCGGCTTCGAGGCGCGCGGCGAGTAGGGGCAGGGCGATGTCGAGCGTCAGGTCCTCCGGTTTGTGTTCCTTGGGGATGTTGGCGTTCACTTCGCCGTCGGTGACGTAGGGCCCGTAGCGCCCGCCCATGACTTTGACCGGCTTGCCGGTGACCGGGCTTTCCCCAAGCTCCTTCAGCGCCGCGGGGGCGGCGCGTCCAAACCGTCCCTTGCCGCCGCCGGCTTTCTTTTCCTCGATGACGGCGACGGCGCGGTTCATCTGGATTTCGAACACGTCTTCGATGCTGGGCAAGTTCGCATAGAGCTTGCCCATTTGCAGGTAGGGCCCGTAGCGGCCAAGGCCCGCGAGCACCATTTCATTTTCGCTTGGATGCATGCCGACTTCGCGTGGCAGCGCCAGCAGGGCGAGCGCTTTCTCGAGCGTCGTGGTTTCCGCCGTCCAGCCGCGCGGCAAGCTTGCGCGCTTCGGCTTGGCTTCGTCAGCCGGGTTTGGGGTTTCGAAATACGGGCCGAAGCGCCCGCTTTTCAGCACAACGGGGCCGTTGGGGCCATCGCCAAGCGCAAGGCCTTCCGAGGGGATCGCGTTTTCGGGCGCCTCGCCATTGCCGGCGAGTTGGCGGGTGAATTTGCACTCGGGATAGTTCGAGCAGCCGACGAACGCGCCGTATTTGCCAAGCCGCAGCGAGAGCTTTCCGGTTCCGCATGTTGCGCATATGCGCGGGTCGCCGCCGTCTTCACGCGGCGGAAAAATGTGCGAACCGAGCACTTCGTTGAGCGTTTCGATCACGTCGCCGATGCGCAGATCGGCGATGTCATCGACGGCGCCGCGGAAACTCTTCCAGAAATCGCCCATCAATTTCTTCCACGGCAATTCGCCGGCGGAGACAAGGTCGAGTTGGGTTTCCAAATCGGCGGTGAAATCATATTCGACATAACGGGCGAAGAAATTTTCCATGAACGCGGTGACAAGCCGGCCACGATCTTCGGGAAAGAAGCGGTTCTTGTCGGTCTTGACGTAATTGCGTTCGCGCAATTTATCGAGGATGGCGGCGTAGGTGGAGGGCCGGCCGATGCCGAGCTCTTCGAGCTTCTTCACCAAGCTGGCTTCGGAGAAACGTGGCGGCGGCTCGGTGAAGTGCTGATCGGCCTTTACGTCATCGACTTTCACCGCTTCGCCTTGCTTCAATTGCGGCAGGCGGCGGTTTTCTTCGTCTTCCTCGTCGTCACGGCCTTCCTGGTAAAGCTTGAGGAAACCATCGAACAAAATCACCTGCCCGCTGGCGCGCAGCTCGACCTTGCCGGTCGGTTCGGTCAGATCAACACTGGTGCGCTCGATCGATGCGGCTTCCATCTGCGATGCGACAGCGCGTTTCCAGATCAGATCATAGAGCCGTGATTGGTCGCCTTCGAGATGCAGATCCTTGGGCGCCTTCGACGGATCAGTCGGTCGGATGGCTTCGTGCGCTTCCTGCGCGTTCTTGATTTTGGAGACGTAGCGGCGCGGCTCGGCGGGCACGTACGGATTGCCGAACTGGGCGCCGATAGCGGTGCGCAATTCGCGGATGGCGCCTTCATCCATCGAGACGCCGTCGGTGCGCATATAGGTGATGATGCCGGCTTCGTAGAGGCGCTGCGCCACTTGCATCGTGCGCGAGGCGTTGAAACCAAGCTTGCGCGCGGCTTCTTGTTGTACCGTGGAAGTCGTGAACGGCGGCGGCGGGTTGCGTTTTGTGGGCTTGGCCTCGACGGCGGCCACCTTGAACTGGCTGCGTTTAATGGCGTCGCGCGCGGCGTACGCCATCTCCTGGTTTGGAATGTCAAGGCGCTTGAGCTTCTTACCTTCAAACGCGGCGATGCGCGCGGGAAAGCTTTCGCCGCGCAACGTCGACATCGCCGCCTCGACCGACCAATATTCCTGCGGTTTGAATTTTTCGATTTCGACTTCGCGGTCGACGATGATGCGCAGCGCCACCGATTGCACCCGTCCAGCGGAGCGCGCGCCCGGCAGCTTACGCCACAGCACTGGCGAGAGCGTAAAGCCGACGAGATAATCTAGCGCGCGGCGGGCAAGGTACGCCTCGACAAGTTCCATATCGATGTCGCGCGGCGCGGCGATCGCGGCCAGCACGGCGGCCTTGGTGATCGCGTTAAACGTAACGCGTTGGACGTCCTTGCCCTTGAGCGCCTTACGGTTCTTCAGCGCCTCCAGCACGTGCCAGGAAATGGCCTCGCCTTCGCGGTCAGGGTCGGTGGCGAGGATGAGGCGGTCGGCGTCCTTGAGCGCGTCGGCGATTTCCTTCACGCGCTTGGCGGACTGGTGATCGACCTCCCAATCCATCGCGAAGTCTTCGTCGGGCTTTACCGAGCCGTCCTTGGCGGGGAGGTCGCGGATGTGGCCGTAACTGGCCAGAACCTTATAGTCCGAGCCCAAATATTTGTTTATTGTCTTGGCCTTAGCCGGGGATTCGACGACGACGACGTTCATTCTTGAGGGTGCTTTCGGGGCGTCGGCGGGTCGCCGAAGCGGGCGGAAACTGGCGGCGGCGGCCTAAGCTGTCAACGCGGCACGCAAGCTGGGATACCTCCCGGGCGCGCCAGGACATACAAAAATACAACCCTGAACAACCGCTTACGATGCGGGCGCAAAAGCTAGGCAATGCAACCCTGGGCTGCTACAAACAAGGTATGATTGAGCCGAGCCCCGCCGCCGAGTCCGAAGATGTCTCTGCATTTGACGCCGCCGGCTACATCTTTGAGTTGAGCCGGGAGATGGCGGCGATGGCCGACAAACATAGGCTCTCGAAATTGGCAGCGGCCTTGGAACTCGCGTGCGCACTCGCGGTCGAGGCGCTCGCGGTGCACGCGCAAGGCGTTCAATCGGGGCCCGGAAAAGCCGCGCCTGAAGACGCCGCGTAACCGCCCGGCAGCGAGGCGGCCTGACCGTTCAATTCCAATTCTGTCAACGCCGCGGCGACCGCGCCAAGCGGCGTTTCCAGCAAACGCGCAAGATCATTGACGTGGACAGGCGTCGGCGAAAGCAGCGCGGCGATCTTCTTGGGTAGGCCCGCGGGGGCGGGTTCATTGACGCGCTCGTCAAACAGCGGGCCCACCGAAAGCGGGCGCAAGGGCGCCGCGGCTTCACCCAAAGCCGCGATCACATCATCCGCGCATTCTATAAGCGTCGCGCCTTGCTTGATCAGCGCATTTGAGCCGCGCGCGCGTTGATCGAGCGGGGAGCCGGGCGCGGCCATCACGTCGCGGCCCTGATCGGCGGCGGCGCGCGCGGTGATCAGCGAGCCGGAGCGCACCGCCGCCTCGATCACGACGACCGCGCGCGAAAGCCCGGAAATGATGGAGTTGCGGCGCGGAAAATCGCGCGCGCGCGCCACTGAACCAAGCGGCGCCTCGCTGACAACGGCGCCCTGTTCGCAAATGGCCGCGTGCAGTTTCAGATTCTGCGGCGGATAGGGATGGTCGAGCCCGCCGGCCAGCACGGCGGCGGTGCCCGTGGCGAGCGCGCCTTTGTGCGCCGCGCCGTCCACGCCGCGCGCCAGGCCTGACACGATGGTAAAACCCGCTGCGCCGAGATCGGCGGCTAGGCGCTCGGCAAACATCAAGGCCGTGGCCGAGCCTTCGCGCGAGCCGACGATGGCGATGGTGGGGCGCTTCAACCAGTCGGCGCGCCCCCGCACCGCGAGCAAGGGCGGCGGCGCATCGAGTTGCGCCAGCAGCGGGGGGTAGTCGGGCTCGCACGAGGCCAGCAAGCGCGCGCCAAGCGCTTCGACGGCGGCAATCTCCGCTTCCACGCGCTCAGGCGGCGGCGCGGTCAGATTGGAGAGGCGCGGCAAGGCGTCGAGCGCGGCGGCGGCGGTGTGAAAGCGGGCGATGAGCCGGTGAAATGTGAGCGGGCCGATGCGCGGGGTGCGTGCGAGCCGCGCCCAGGCCAGTCTCTCGGGGCGCGCCAAGGTGCGCGTCATAGGCTTTATAATTCCGCTGTTGTCGGAGGTTCGAGGCTTTGCGCGGGCGCTTCGACCAAGCTTGGCGTTTGCGCGGCTTGTTTGTCGCCAATGCGCGGTTCGGTCCCCGCGCGAAGGCGCGCGATGTTGGTGCGATGGCGCCAGAAGATGAGCGCGGCAAGCCCAAGCGTGAAGAAAATCTCCGACCAAGAAAAGCCGGCGATAAGCGCGGCGATTGGCGCGATCGCGGCGGCGCATAGCCCGGCCAACGATGAGAAGCGGAACATGGTCGCGACGGCAAGCCAGGTGACGCCCGACAGCAGCGCCAGCGGCCAGGTGCCCACGAACAAGACGCCAAAGAAGGTGGCGAGTCCCTTGCCGCCCTTGAAGCCAAGCCACACCGGATAGCAATGCCCGACAAATGCCGCCGCGCCCGCGACCAAGCCGAATTCGATGCGCAGCGGAGAATCCCCCGCCAACACCCGCGCTATCAGTAGTGCTAAGCCCGCCTTGCCAGCGTCAAGCAACAAGGTGGCGAGCGCCAGATCCTTGCGCCCGGTGCGCAGCACGTTGGTTGCGCCGATATTGCCCGAGCCGATCTCGCGAATGTCGCCCAAGCCCGCCGCGCGCGTGATGACAAGCCCGAATGGAATCGAGCCAAGCAAATAGCCGCCAATCGCGGCCAAAAGGAAAAAGAAAATCACCACAACCGGTCTGTAACAGGGTGCGTTACGCTTGGGGAGGGGAGACTTTGGCGCTGGGCCAAGTAAGTTGTAGGCCATGACCGACCCCTTTTCCATCACGCGCCGCGCCGCTGCCCTTGGGATCGCCGGCGCTTCGCTATCCGCGTGCGCGCGTGAGGGCGCGATCGCGTTTCCGGCGCCCGTCTCGCGGCAATTTCCCGATGACTTCATCTGGGGCGCGGCGACGTCCGCGTTTCAGATCGAGGGCGCGCTCGACGCAGATGGGCGCGGGCGCAGCATCTGGGATGTGTTTCCGCGCGATGGCATCGCTGATCGCTCGGATGCGGCGGTGGCGAATGATTCCTATCATCGCTCGGCCGAAGACGTGGATTTGCTCGCGGGCGCGGGGATGAACGCCTACCGTTTTTCGATCTCCTGGCCGCGCGTCGCGCCTGATGGGATCGTGGAGCGTCTTTACCCGGCTGGTTGGTCCGGCACGAACCAGAAGGGGCTCGATTATTATTCGCGCCTTGTCGATGGGCTGCTGGCGCGCGGCATCACCCCTTACGCAACTCTGTTCCATTGGGATTTGCCGTTGGCGCTGCAGGAACGCGGCGGCTGGGCCGCGCGCGATACCGCCCAACGCTTCGCCGACTATGCGGAGGCGGTGAGCAGTGCTCTGGGTGATCGCCTCAAGCATATCGTTATTCTGAACGAGCCGTCGGTGCATGTGTTCGCAGGGCATGTGCTCGGCATTCACGCACCAGGCCTGCGCGATGCGAGTCTGATCGGCGCGGTGACGCACCATCAGAACTTGGCGCAAGGCCTTGCGATCCAGGCGCTGCGCGCCGGGCGCGGGGATTTGACGATCGGCACCACCCTGGCCGTGACCCCGTCGCGCGCGGCGCCTGGCGGGTTGGGCTTGAACGGCATGGCCGCTGATGGGTTCGACGCGGTCTGGAACCGCGCTTATCTCGATCCCTTGTTCAAGGGCGAGTACCCGAAGGTGGCGCAGGGTTTCGTCGCGCCATCGGTGCAAGCCGGCGACATGGAGATCATTCGCCAGCCGCTCGATTTTCTAGGCGTGAACTTCTATTCGCCCGCCTATCTGCGCTTTGATCTGATGAGTGAGGCGCACATTGCTCCTGGCGCTCCGCCCACCGGCGTCGAACTCGACGCGTTCGGGCGACACGTTGATCCTTCTGGCTTATGGCAATTGCTGGCGCGCGTGCGTGACGAATACGGCAATCCGCGCGTGCTGATCACTGAGAACGGGTGCTCCGATCCGTTCAGCACCGGCCCGGCGCTGCTGGACGACCAATTCCGCATCACCTATCTGCGCCGCCATTTCGAAGCCGTGAAAAGCGCAATGGAGGCGGGCTCCGATATCGGCGGCTATTTCCATTGGACGCTGGTCGATAATTGGGAATGGGCGGAGGGGTATCGCTCGAAATTCGGCCTTGTCGCGCAAGATCGCAGCACTGGCGCCCGCGCGCCGAAAGCAAGCTACGCTTGGTTCAAGGCGTTGGCGGAGAGCGGCGTGCTCAACTCCCCCGGCAGCTGACCGGCGCGCCGGCGCCGACTTCCCATTGCGCGCTCGCGCCGCCGCCGCGGAAGGCGTAGCGGCCGTTGGAGTAGACGCCCTCGCCGGTGCGCGGCAGCACCATGGAGGGGCCGCCGATGATCGCTACGCGCGCATTGGCGCCCTCGACGTCAACCATGAGCTGGGCGCCGTTGGCGCAGCGATAGGCGATCGGGCCGTCCACCGGGATCGGCGGCGGCGCGCCGTGCGGGCCGGGGTCGCCAGGGCCAATGGGCGGGTAGGATGCGCACGCGGAGAGCGCGAGCAGCGCGCAAGCGGCGAAAAAGCGGGCGCAAGTCTTTGGAGCGATCATCGACTTTTCCTCAAATCTGAAACACGCTTTTACCGCCGATGAACGTGCGTTGCACGGCGCCTTGCAGCAGCTTTTCATCAAACGGCGAATTGTTTGACTTCGAGCGCAGCTTGTCGGAATCGAGTTTGAACGGCGCACCGAGGTCAACCACGATGATATCCGCCGGCGCGCCCTTGGCGAGGCGGCCTTGCGGCAGTTTGAGGATTTCCGCGGGGCGCAGCGTCATTGCACGGATCAACGCGAGGAGCGGCACATCGCCCTTGTGATGCAGCGTCAGCGCCCCGGCGAGCAGCGTCTCCAGGCCGACGGCGCCAAACGCGGCTTCCTCGAACGGCAGGCGCTTGTCCTCCGCCGGGCGCGGATCGTGTCCCGAGACGATGACATCGATCAGTCCCTCGCGCACGGCTTCGACGAGCGCGACACGATCATCCTCCGATCGCAGCGGCGGTGAGAGTTTCGCGAACGTGCGATAGCCATCGACGTCGTTTTCATTGAGCACCAGGTGATGCACGCTAACGCTGGCGAGCGCGTTGACGCCGCGCGCCTTGGCGCGCTTGAGCGGCGCGAGCCCCTGCGCGGACGAAAGCATGTCCAGCAGCAGGCGCCCTCCCGTAAGCTCGGCGAGCACCAGATCGCGTTTGGCCATGATCGCCTCGGCGGCCGCGGGAATTCCCGGCAGGCCAAGGCGCGCGGCCAATTCGCCTTCGTGCATCACCCCGCCATCGGCGAGATAGGGATCTTCCGGGCGATGCGCGACCAGTGCGCCGAAGGTAGTCGCGTACGAGAGCGCCCGGCGCAGCACGCGGCTATCGACGATGGGCCGATCGCCGTTGGAGAACATCACCGCGCCGGCTTCCGCGAGCAGGCCGATCTCGGTCATTCGTTCACCGTCAAGGTTCTTGGTGAGCGCCGCCGCCGGCAGGATGTGCACGCCGCCGGAGCGATCGGGCGCGCGGCGCAGCACGAAATCGACTAGGCTCTGGTCGTCGATTACGGGCGTCGTATTGGGCATCATCACGAGCGTGGTGACGCCGCCAGCTGCGGCTGCCCGTCCGGCGGATTTGAACGTCTCTTTGTGTTCGGCGCCCGGCTCGCCAATGACGGCGCGCATGTCGATGAGCCCCGGCGCGACATGGGCGCCGCCAGCATCGACGATTTCCGCGCCGTCGGGCGCGCTCGTCACCGCGCCGACATCGAGAATTTTGTCTGCAAACAAAATCGCGCCGCTTTCGATCTTGGCTTTCGCGGGATCGATCAGCTTGGCGTTCTTGATGAGGATTGGGCGGGTCATGAGATGGCGCGCGTCATTTGCTCTTCATCGCCACGCTTAATGTTGTCGAAAACGCGATCGCGATGATGAAGGGCACCCAGATGGGCAGATGTCCCAATCCCGGCGCCCCCAAAGCGGCGGCGAGGTGATCGTCCACCGCCCACCAAAGCAGAAACATCCACATGAGCTGGTCTCCTCATTCCTCGCCCCGTTCATTGGCGCCGGCATCCGCCAAGGCTTCGAGCACCGCCATGCGCACGGCGACGCCCATGCGCACTTGGGTTTCGATCAGCGACACGCTGGGATTATCGGCGACGCTGGAATCGATCTCCACGCCGCGATTCATCGGCCCGGGATGCATCACAAGCGCGCCGGGTTTGGCGAGCTTGAGCTTGTCCTCGTCCAATCCGTAGAACCAGAAATATTCGCGCGCCGACGGGAAAAATCCGCCGGTCATGCGTTCACGCTGCACGCGCAGCATCATCACCACGTCAGCGCCCTTGAGCCCTTCGCGCATGTCATGAAAGACGCGCGCGCCCCAGCGCTCGGCGCCGGCTGGCATCAAGGTGGGCGGGCCGATCAGGCGCACGCTGGCGCCCAGCAGATTGAGCAGCGCCACATTCGAGCGCGCCACGCGCGAATGCAGCACATCACCGCAAATGGCGATGTTGAGGCCTTCGATCTGGCCCAGCCTGCGGCGGATGGTGTAGGCGTCGAGCAATGCCTGGGTGGGGTGTTCGTGCTTGCCGTCGCCGGCATTGATGACGGCGCAATCGACCTTGCGCGCTAACAATTCGGCCGCTCCCGATGCGCCATGGCGCACGACCAGCAAATCGGGGCGCATCGCGTTCAACGTGGCGGCTGTGTCGATCAGCGTCTCGCCCTTGGCGACGCTCGAGGACTTCACCGACATGTTGACCACATCGGCGCCCATGCGCTTGCCGGCGAGTTCGAAAGACGATTGCGTGCGGGTCGAATTTTCAAAGAAAAGATTGATCAAGGTGCGCCCGCGCAGCGTGTCGAGCTTCTTGACCCGTTGCTCCAGCATTGGCTCAAAGGTCTCGGCGCGGCTGAGCAGGGCGTCGACCTCGAAGCGATCAACATCGGCGATCGCCAGAAGGTGCTTGCTGCGAAAACGGGCCGGGCTTCCTTTCGCTTCGGATTTCGCCACGCCAGTCGGTCGCTGAGCCATGGGGCTTGTTAAGCCTTGTGTCCGAACCGCCGCAAGCGTGACGAAACAGCGGCGAGGAAATTTGTTTCCGCCCTATTGCCGTCCCGGACTCGGTGCTGTACTCGCTTTGTTCCAATGGTGGTTAATTGGTAAACGGGCCGGGCGGGAAGACAAGGATCACGACAATGAGACAAGCGCACCCCAAACGCGAAGAACTGACGCTCCGTCCGGTGGGCGTGGCGCTGGCGGCGGTGGTCGCGGGCCTGGGCGCCGGTAAGGCCGCTCCCGCCGAGGCGCGGGCGCGCGCGCCGCTCGAACCGGCGAGCCAGGGGCACACTTATGTCGTCGATCACACCAACCACCCAGGCTTCGAGGAGGATCCGGCACTGGTGGTCGGCCGCAGCGAACCTGTCGCCCCGCTGCGCAACGCGCCCCAGGCTGATTTGTTTGGCCGCTAAGGTAACGCCAGTGAAATCGCGATCGGCATGGTGATGAAGGACACGATGGTGGTGGCTGTAATGATGGCCGCGATCAGGCGCGCGTCCCCGCCCATCTCACGCGCCAGCGTGTAGCCGGCTGCGGCGGCGGGCGTAGCCCCGATGCCCGCGGCGACGGCGGCGGCGGTTGGGCTTGCGCCGAACCATGTCGCCGCCAACCAAAGCACGATTGGGGCGACCAGGAGTTTGAGCGTCGTCGCGGCGGCGACCTTCAGCCCGTCCGCGCGCAAGGCGCCGAAATCCAGGCCCGCGCCCACTGTGATCAGGGCAATCGGCATGGCCGCTTGCCCAAGCAGGCGCAACGCTTCGCTGGCCGGGCCAAGCTGAGTAAGCCCCACGCTTTGCGCGAGCAGGCCTGCGGCACATGACAAAATGAGCGGGTTGGCGACGATCTGATCGAGCACGGCCCGCCAGCTCGCGGCGCGCGCCGCCCCCCAGCGCGCCAGCACAATCACGCTGACAATGTTGACCATGAACACCAGCGGCCCAAAGGCGATGCCGATCAATTCGATACCGGTTGGCCCGTAAAGTGCGGTCGCGGCGGCGAGCAGTGGAAAGCCGTTCCAGCGCACGGCGCCCTGGAACACGCTGGTGAACGCGGGCCCGTCGGCGCGAAACACAAGGCGCAGCGCCAACGCCAACACCATCATGACGACGAAACCCGACAACACCGCCAGCACGAAGGGACCAGCATCGGTGTTGGAGAAATCGGCGCTGGTGACGATGGTGAAAAGGAAGGCGGGATAGAGGATGAAGTAACCGAAGCGGTTCACCGCGCCGAAGGCCTCTGGGGTCACGATGCGGCTGGCGCGCGCGAGCCAGCCAAGCGCGATCAGAATGAAGACGGGCGCAAGCGCGGCATAGACGTCACCCATAAGCGGCGCGTTCCTGCATGGCGTCGAGCGCGCCCTGCAACATGTAGGCGGCGGCCATTTTGTCGATCACTTCCCCGCGCCGGCGCCGCGTCGCGTCGGCTTCGATCAAGGTGCGCGTCACAGCGGCGGTGGAGAGCCGTTCGTCCCACAACAACAACGGCGCCTCGCGCACGCCGAGGAGATTTCGCGCGAATGCCCGCGCCGATTGCGCCGAAGGGCCGGACGATCCGTCCATGTTGAGCGGCAGACCGATGACAAAACCCACGCACTGGCGTTGAACATAGAATTCCAGAATGGCTTGGCAGTCGGCGGCGAATTTTGTGCGCGTCACCGTGCCGAGCGAGGACGCGATGAGCCGCCCGGTATCGCTGACGGCCACGCCAATGCGCTTCTCGCCCGGGTCGAGGCCCAGGAGTGCGCCTGCGCTGGGCAATGCGGCGGCGAATGCGGGGAGGTCGAACGCGGGCAAGGCGCAAATATGGACCGCCGGCGCCTTGCCGGCAAACAGGGGCCGGCGAGGGCGCCGACGGTCCATAGTATTGCTTGAACGGTCGGGCGCTGGTAGCGCTCGGCCCCAAGAGGAAGCCATGTCGATCGATGAAAAAACCGTCCGCAAAGTGGCCAAGCTGGCGCGGCTCGCCTTGCCGGAGGCGCGCGTGGCGCCCATGGCGGCCGAACTCAACGGCATCATGGCCTGGATCGAGCAACTCAACGAGGTCGATATCGAGGGCGTCGCGCCGATGACCAGCGCCGTTGAAGGTGCGGCGCTGCCGATGCGCGAGGATGTGGTGACCGATGGGGGTGATGTTGGGCGCGTGCTCAAGAACGCGCCCAAGGCCGAGGATGGTTTCTTCGTGGTGCCGAAGGTGGTGGAGTGAGCGTATCGGTTTCAGTGGGGCTTGAATTGGAGGGCGCCGGTTGGGCTTCGTTCGAGTTCACACTGGACGGATGTTCCTATCGCATGGATGGCGTCTCACACGTATTCGACCCAATGGACGACCTGCTACGTGCGGGGGCGATGGTGGCGCGATCCCCGTCGCAGGCCTTTGTTCGTTTTTTTGGCGAGCCGATGGAGTGGCGGCTACATCTTTCGCCACTACCAACCAATGAGCGAAATTTGCTTGTCGAGATAGGGACATTTCCGGGTTTCGGGAGCACCGTTGGAACGGAGAGAGGCGAAATCGTCTTGTCAGGCATGTGCGATCGTATGAGGTTTGCACGCACGCTTCTGAATGCGTTTTGGTCCTGGTCGACCAAAGAGCAGGCTTATCTTAAGCTTTGGTATGAGCCATTCCCGAGGCAGGGCTTCGACTTATTGCAAACGGCGGTGTCACATTGATTGCGACTATCGCCACAGAATGGTTTTTTGCTGGATTATCCCCCGAGCGCGTGGACGGCGTTTTATGCAAAGGCGCTGGGGCATCTGGAGCGAGCACATGACGCGCGTGATCAGCGTCCCTTCTCCCCTTGAGGGGAGAAGGTGGCCCGAAGGGCCGGATGAGGGGCAGCGCGCGCTTGCAAGCAAGGGCGCTGCTGAGTCTTCGCCGGCGTTCCCCTCATCCGGCCGCTCCGCGGCCACCTTCTCCCCTCAAGGGGAGAAGGGAGGGAGAGTGCGATGACGGATCTCACCCAACTCACCCTCGCCACTGCGCTCGACGGCATGGGGAAGAAGCAATTCTCCAGCGCCGAACTCACCAATGCTTTCCTCGGCGCGATCGAAAAGGCGAACCCGGCGCTCAACGCCTACGTCGTGGTCACGGCGGACAAAGCGCGCGCGGCGGCGAAGGTTTCCGATACCAAGCGCGCCAAAGGCAAGGCGGGGCCGCTCGAAGGCGCGCCGCTCGGCATCAAGGATTTGTTTTGCACCGAGGGCGTGCGCACCACGGCGGCGTCGAACATCCTTGGCGAGTTCACGCCGACCTATGAAAGCACGGTCACCGCCAATCTCTGGCGCGATGGCGCGCTGATGTTGGGCAAGCTCAACATGGATGAGTTCGCGATGGGCTCGTCCAATGAAACCTCGCGCTTCGGGCCGGTGGTGTCGCCTTGGCGGCGTGGCAACGAGGATGCGAAACTGACGCCGGGGGGCTCCTCTGGGGGCTCGGCCGCCGCCGTGAGCGGAGATTTGTGCCTGGGCGCGACCGCGACCGACACGGGCGGCTCCATCCGCCAACCGGCGGCGTTTACCGGCACTGTCGGCATCAAGCCGACCTACGGGCGCTGCTCGCGCTGGGGCATTGTCGCATTTGCGTCATCACTTGATCAGGCCGGGCCGATCGCCAAGACGGTCGAAGACGCGGCGATTTTGCTGCAATCGATGGCCGGGCACGACCCGAAGGATTCAACTTCGATCGCGGCGAAATTGCCGGATTTCCGGGCCGCGTGCGGCAAATCGATCAAAGGCATGACGATCGGCGTGCCCGACGAGTATCGCGTCGAGGGCATGCCGACGGAAATCGAAGCGCTCTGGGCTCGCGGGATCGAGTGGGCCAAAGAAGCGGGCGCCAAGATCAAGAAGATCAGCTTGAAGCACACGAAATACGCGCTGCCCTGCTATTATATCGTGGCCCCGGCGGAGGCTTCGTCCAACCTCGCGCGTTATGACGGCATGCGTTACGGCGCGCGCGTCAGTGGCAAGGATCTAGGCGCGACCTACGAAGCCACGCGCGCGGCGGGCTTCGGCGCCGAGGTGCAGCGGCGTATTCTTATTGGCACTTATGTGCTGAGCGCCGGTTATTATGACGCTTATTACATTCGCGCCCAGAAGGTGCGCGCCCGCATCGCCGAGGATTTTCGCGCCGCGTTCGAAGGTGTGGATGCGATCTTGACGCCGGCGACGCCATCGGCTGCATTCGCGCTGGGCGAGAAGAGCGGTGACCCGTTGGCGATGTACCTGAACGACATTTTCACGGTCACCGCGAACTTGACCGGCCTGCCGGCCTTGGCGCTGCCGGCTGCGGTGGATGCGAACGGCTTGCCGCTTGGTCTGCAGGTGATCGGCCGGGCGCTCGATGAGGAGAATGTGTTTGCCGTGAGCGCTGCGCTGGAGAAGGCTGCGGGCTTTAGTGCAAAGCCTGGCAAGTGGTGGATTTGAGGTCGGACAATGCATGAATTGTTGCAGCGCCTGGGACGAGGCGATACGCGCGTCATCGAAATGTGCCAGGAGGCCAACCGCACATGGGTGAGCTTCCTCGAAGAATTGCGCACCGCCGACACCGGCACGCTGTCAGCGCGGCTGGGCTTCTTCCAAACCCATTTTCAGCGCATCTTCGATAGCGAACCGCTTGGGCAGACGATGATGCCCTGGACAGCATTCGCGGCGCTCTACGATACCGAGCGTGGTTGGGGTGAAAATCGCGATCGGGCGCTGCAATTGGCAGAGGCGTTCGCGCGCAGCAATTGCAGCAGCGAGGTGCGGTCGGAAGCGCGCAGCGCGGTGATTTCTTACGAACTCGAAACGCCGCCGGGGCGGCCGGGAAATGTTCCGCCGCCGAGACGATGAGATTGGCGGCGCGCGCGGGGCGCGAATCTCGCTAAGCTCGCGCTCATGTCCAAACGCAAAGCTTCCTCGACCAAGTCCGCCGCGCCCAAGCCGCAGCGGCGTCCGCGCGGCGAGATCGACCGCAATTATTTTTTTGGCGATGTGCTGATCAAGACCGGCGCGGCGGTGGCGGTGGCGCTGGGGTGCATCGCGCTCTACACGCCGTTTACGCTGATGGGCGCGATCCAGGACGGGATGTACGATTACGTCGCCGTCATGGGAACCTTCGGCGTGATCGGCTTGGCCGCTTACCTGACGGGACGCCACCTTCGTCATGAGGCGACGCATTGGGACTTCGACTGAGGCTTGACCTTCCGGCCCTGAAAGCCGAGTGCTGCGCGGTCTGAACAGGAGCTGGCTTTGAACCAGGCGGAATGCGCGCGCCTCGGCGCTTACATGAGCAAATTGCTGGGATCGCCGACGGTGTCGGTCGTGCCGAAAGCTGCCGGCGAGGGGAGCTTGCTGGTCAATGGTGAAGCTGTCGCCGACGTCAGCAAGGACGACGAGGACGGTGAACTCTCCTATTGCATCAGCTTGGCGGCGCCGCGCGCGCCAGGCGCCAAAAAGGGCGCGCCCATCGATGAGGCGGAACGCAAACGCCTCGAAGGCTTGATGAAGCAGAGCCTGCACGCGGCGGGGCTCGAAGTGCGCGCGCGTCCGCGCAAGACCGATTCCGCCGAAGTGTATGTCGGCGATGAATTCATCGGCACGATCTCGGCTGACGATGACGCTGGATATTTTCTGACCGCGATCATCTTGGGTTTCGATTTGGAAGACTGAAAAGAAAAACCCCGGCCGCGCGGGGCGCTGGCCGGGGTGAAGTCGTTTTCGTTAAATCCAACCTGAAGTCCAACGCGCGGGCCAGCAAAGGCGGCGCGGCCAAGGCGCTTACAAGACACCCAACATGGAGGCGACCAGCGGGTGGCGAACGATGTCGGTGTCGGTGAGCCGCACGACGGCGATATTGGTGACCGCTTCAAGTTTGTCGGCGACGGTGTGCAGGCCGGAGAGTTCGGGCAGCAAATCGGTTTGCGCTGGATCGCCGGTGACCACCATGGTTGAGTGCCAGCCAAGGCGCGTCAGCAGCATCTTGATTTGGCCGTAGGTGCAGTTCTGCGCTTCGTCGATGACCACGAACGCGTTGTTCAGCGTGCGTCCGCGCATGAAGCCCACGGGTGCGATTTCAATCAGGCCTTCTGCCATCAACGCTTTGAGACGCTTTGCCGAGAGCCGATCGGTGAGCGCGTCATAGAGCGGGCGCAGATAGGGCGCGAGCTTGTCCTCCATCGCGCCGGGCAGATAGCCAAGCGATTCGCCGGCTTCGACCGCGGGGCGCGAGAGCACGATACGGCCCACCTTGCCGCCTTCCAGGGCTTCAACAGCCTTGGCGATGGCCAGATAAGTTTTTCCTGTGCCGGCGGGGCCAAGCGCCAGCGTCAGCGCGTGTGCGTCGATGGCCTCCATCAAGGCGGTTTGGCCGGGTGACTTGGGACGCACGTGTTTGATGAAACTCTGGTCGCGGGCGGCGTCATTGGCTGGCTGCCAGCCGCCGTCGAGCACTTGTAGGTTCCGCGCGCGCCTGTCCTCACGCTGGAATTCCTGCACATTGAGCACGCCTTGCGCCTGCCGACGCTTCACGTTGCGTTTCGTCATCGCGGTCCCCTTGCTGGAGCGCCCGTTCTGGGCGCGGTCGTACGAAAAAGCCGCCGGCTTTTGGCCGACGGCGGGTGGGTCGAAAAAATCTCTGGAGTCGAAAGAGTCGGCGCTGTGTGCGCCTGGAAGCGGTTCGCAATTTGCGCTGCGCGGTGCGCCCACATTTTCCCCCACTTGGGGACGCTTAAGGACAGCGCCCCGCGGACGGGTGGATCGGGAAAGTCCGATCCATGGTTCTCATGAAGCGCCGAACCGGTTAACGACGCATTGAAGACCGGTAACGTCACGAAAATTTCGCGCGATCGAACCTGGAGTTGAGCATGCCGATATACGCTCTCGCTGACGCTGATCTCGAGGTGGAAGACGAGGACGCCTATTGGGTGGCGCCGTCGGCGGTGCTGATTGGGCGCGTGGTGTTGAGGAGGAACGCCTCGGTCTGGTGGGGCGCGGTGGTGCGCGGCGACAATGAGCCGATCGTCATCGGCGAAAACACCAACGTGCAAGATGGGAGCGTGCTGCACACCGACATGGGCGCGCCGCTCACGATCGGGCGCGATGTCACCATCGGGCACCAAGTGATGCTGCATGGGTGCACCATTGGGGACACATCGCTCATTGGCATCAAGGCCAGCGTGCTAAACCATGCCTCGATCCCCAGCTTCTGCCTCGTCGGCGCGCACGCTCTGGTGACGGAGCGCAAGAGTTTCGAGGAAGGTTCGCTGATCACCGGCGTCCCGGCGCGGGCGATGCGCAAGCTGGAAGACGCGCAAAAGCAATTGATCCAGCTTTCCGCGGCGCACTACGTGGACAATTGGAAGCGCTACAAGCGGGATTTGCGGGCCGGCCGGCTTGGGCGGAATGGCGCGCAATCCGCTTAGGTTTTTTCCGCGCGCAGCGGGCCGTTCCAGACCTTGGAAATTTTTACGTCCACTTCCGGGCCGAGGTTGAACCAGGCGAGGCGGTCGCGGGTGGCGTCGACGACGACGAAGCGATCGCCGCGTTCCAGCGTTTGGCTGAGCGTGTTGCGGATGATTCCGGCCGAGTGGCGCGTGCGCAGCAGCCAGAGGCCTGGCCCCATGTCGCAGACCGTGCCCATGCTTTCGAGCGCGGCCATGAACGCGTTCCAGGAACCCGAGATGATCTCAGCGTGTACGAACACGTTCGCGCCTTCGACGCCGGGATCGTTGGCCGCAAACTCGGCGCGCGCGGGGTTGGCTTGCGCAATGGCGCGGCGCGCTTCGATCCAGGCGCCGTCGGGTTTGTCTTTCACCGGCGTATTGGGGCGGATGCGCCCTTCAACCATGAAGCGGGTCAATTGCTCCATCGGGTAAGGGCCGTAGGTTTGGCCGCGCACCTGCACCCACCATTGCCCGGCGTAGGCAGCCTTCATGGGAGTTGCGACGTCACTCACGGTTAATGCTCCATTCCGAGACGGTGGCGCGTTCGCGTCACCGACGAAACGGGAGGGCTGCAACGCCCGTGCCGCGATATCTTAAGTGCCTGTTAGCCTTGCGGGGGACGCTGGCGGGTCTCGAAATCAACCGCGAAGCCGCCCTCGATCAGGCGCGCCACGCGCCCGTAGGTTCCCCCGATCCGCACCCAGTCGCCGATCATGGGCGCGGGCTTGGTTGAGCGGACGGTGATGCCGGTTAAGGAGAAGTCGAGGATTTCGCAGGCGTAGGATTCGCCGGTTTCGAATTCGACGCGCGCGAATTGCGAGCCGTCATTGGCAGGCGGTCGCACGGGCTCGTCGATACCCAGATCCTTGTTGATGGCGAGCGTCAATTGTTCGGTGAGCTTTTCGCGCTTGTGGGCCCCGAAGTCGAAAATCACGGCGGCGTCATCCTCGCCGCGGCGGGCGACATGGCCGGTGACGCGGCCAAAGCCTTCAAGGTAAATAACCACGCGCTCGCCGACATTGGGAAGCACCGGCGCATGGATGCGCACATCGCCCGGCGACATGTCGGCGGTGCGGCAATCGTGTTCACGGCCCAATGTGTCCAGCATGCGCCCGCCAACGACCATCGGCAGGCGGCGGAAACGGCGGCGTTCGCGCGCGTTGATGCGGATCGACGAGAGCCGGGTTGCGGCGGTGGCGAGGTCGATTCTGTGGGCGGCATTGCTCATGGATGCTATGAATGCGCGCTTCACCGTAAACTTTTCCTTAAGCTTTGACGGCGGGGCAGGGCTTGCCAGGCGCTGGGGTTCAGGTGTCAGGTGCCAAAATATCGAGGATGAACACGTGGCCGAAATCGCGAGCGGGACCAAATTTGACTATGTCATTGTCGGCGCGGGCAGCGCTGGGTGCGTGCTCGCCAACCGGCTGAGCGCGGACCCCAAGGTCACCGTGGCGCTGTTGGAGGCTGGCGGAAAAAACGAGTCGCTGTTGGTGAAGATGCCGGCGGGCGCGAGCCAATTGTTCAACAACAAGAACCCGACGAACTGGGCGTTCGAGACGACGCCGCAGGCCGAACTGAACGGGCGCAGGCTGCTGCAGCCGCGCGGGCGCGGTTGGGGCGGCTCCTCGTCCATCAACGCCATGCTCTATATTCGCGGTCACGCCCGCGATTACGATCACTGGCGCCAAACCGGCTTGGCCGGTTGGGGCTACGCCGACGTGCTCCCCTATTTCAAGCGCGCCCAACACCGCGAAGACGGCGGTGATGCGTGGAACGGTGAAGGCGGCCCGCTCTGGGTGTCGCGCGCGCCGGCGGGGTATCCGCTGCATAAAGTGTTCATTCAAGCGAGCGCGCAGGCGGGTCATCCGGTCACCAAGGATTTCAACGGCTACCAACAAGAAGGCGCCGGGCCTTACGACCTTACAGTCAAGAACGGCGAGCGCTGGAGTACGTCGGCAGCGTATTTGCGGCCAATTGTCGGCGCGCGCCCCAACCTCACCGTGATCTCGAATGCTCATGCCGGGCGCATCCTCATCGAGGACGGCGCCGCCGTCGGCGTCGAGTACGCGGCGACGCGCGGTGGCCCCGCGCTGACTGTCCGCGCTGGGCGCGAAGTGCTGTTGAGCGCGGGCGCGTTCCAATCGCCGCAGCTGTTGTTGCTGTCCGGCATCGGTCCCGGCGCGGACTTGCAGAAACTCGGCATTCCCGTCGCGGTCGATGCGCCGGAGGTGGGGCGCAATCTGCAAGACCACATCGACATCGCGGTGATCAACGAATGCAGCAAGCCGATCACGCTCTACTCGGCGCTGAAGGGCTGGCGCCAGACCGCGGTCGGCATTGAATACATGCTGACCGGCGGCGGGCACGGGCGCACCATTCACCTGCACTCAGGCGCATTCTTGAAGACGCGCGGCGAACTTGATCGGCCTGATATCCAGATCCATTTCGTCAACGCGGTGATGATGGATCACGGCCGGGTCAAGGCTGATCGTGACGGCTTCACCATTCACTCCTATCCGCTGCGTCCGGAAAGTCGGGGCGATGTGAAGCTCGCTTCGCGCGATGCGTTCGAGGCGCCGCTGATCGATCCGCGCTATCTCACCGCCGAGAACGATTTGCGCACCATGCGCGATTCCATCCGCATGATCCGCACCATTGTCGGCCAGCAGGCCTTCGACATGTACCGCGGCCCGGAAATGCGCCCGGGCGCCGAACTCCGCACCGATTCCGAACTCGACTCCTGGATTCGCGCCAGCGCGGAGACGCTCTATCATCCCGTCGGCACGGTGCGCATGGGCGTGGATGCCAAGGCGCCGCTGGACGGGGAGCTGCGCGTGCGCGGAGTTGCGGGCTTGCGGGTGATCGACGCCTCGGTGATGCCGACGCTGGTCGGCGGCAACACCAACGCACCGACGGTCATGATCGCGGAAAAAGCCGCTGACATGATTTTGGGTCGCCCCGCCTTGCCGCAGGACCATGCACCGATCGCCGAAGACGCACGTGTGGGCGCGGTGTGATGCTCGTTCGCATTCTGGCGATGATAGGCGCGCCGCTGATTGCTTTCTCGACCGTGTCGCAGGGTTGGCTTTCGGCCAGCGAATACGCCGGCCAAGGCGGCTCGCTGGGCGAGGGCGTGTGGCGCTACCTTTGCTATTTCACTGTGCTGACCAATACTTTCGTGACGATCGTACTGGCGCGCGCGGCGCTTAGACCGGATGACCGCGGCGGTCTCAACGCGCCGCGCATCGAGCTGATGGCGGTGACCTCGATCCTGTTCGTGGGTGCGGTGTATAATATTCTGCTTGCTCACCTTTGGGACCCGCAAGGTTTGCGCAAATTCAACGACGTCATCCTGCATGACGTTTCGCCGTTGGCGTTCGCGGCGTTCTGGGCGCTGCGCCGGCACAGCGCGTTGACCTGGCGCGATGCGGCGTTCACCGCGATCTGGCCCGCCGCGTATACGCTCTATGCGCAAATTCGTGGCGCGGCGGATGGCTTTTACCCCTATTTCTTCACCGACCCCACGCGGGCATCGTGGTCGCAAGTGCTGGGCAACATGGTCGGCCTCATGGCTGTCTTCGTTGTGGCGGCCTTGCTACTGGTTGGGCTCGCCAGCACGCGTGCGCGCCTCCAGCCGCAGATTTGACATAAGGCGCGCCCAGCACATCGTCCCGATATTACGGGAGCCGCCCATGCGCTTTGCTTTTCTCGCGTTCATCCTTGCCGTGTTCGCCGGACCCGCCTTTGCGCAGGAGTCCGAGATGGACCGCGCCGAGCAGGAGCTCCGAGATTCCATGGCGCCGGCAGGTGTGGCGGTGGAGCGCGCAGCGCCCGATGAGCTGCGCCTGCGCATGCCCTCGGATATCACCTTCGCTTTCAATCGCGCCGATGTGCGTTACGAATTCATGCCGCGCCTGCGTGATCTTGCCCGCACGCTGTCGCGCTATCCTGGCATGTCGGTGGAAATCATTGGCCACGCCGACGCTATAGGGTCGGATGGCTACAATCAGGTGCTGTCCGAGCGCCGGGCGCATTCGGTGGGTTCGGCGCTAATGGAGTTTGGCGTATCGTACGCCCGTATAGGCGCGCGCGGCATGGGCGAGTGGGCGCCCATCGCCTCCAACGACAACGAATGGGGCCGGGCGCAAAACCGCCGCGTCGAAATTCGCATCAAGGCGCCCTCGAAATAGCGTTCAGTCGTTCACCACAACCAGGCGCATGCCCTTAGGCGTCTTGGCGAACGGTGGATGCAGCGAGCCCAGACGCATGCGGTGCAGCGGCCTTCCGCCGAGGAAATCGCCGCCGCCCAAGGATTGGAACAGGCCAAGGAAGCGATCGCCAAGATTACTATCGACCTTGAGCGGCGTGATCAGAATTTCCGCGCCTAGCGATCGCCCGCATGCTGTCTCGGCGACGACGCGTGCGACGGCGGGCTCGGCGGCGGCGGCGCACGAGTCCACCAAGGCGCGAAGCAGGTGCAGATCTGGGGCGAGGAAGAAACGCGCGAAATCGTGCTCGCGTAGATCGCGGCCGAAGAGATTGACCAATTCCGCTCCGAAAGTGCGGATCGGCAGACGCCCGTCCTTCATCCGCTCCAGCACGAAGAGGCGTTCGAGCACTTGATCGGCGCCGCCCTTTTTCGGCGATGGGCCCGCACCCGCGAGCGCGCGGCCATAGGCCAAAAGCGCGCGCGTATCGGGGTGAAATGTCTCTTCGCCGATCATTGGCAGCGACAGAGCAAACTTCGCGCCCGGCCCAGCGGGGGAATTTCGTACGGAGATGGGCTGGTTTCCCTTGGAGGGTTATGATTGGCGGGATCATTGCAGCGTCGGACGCGAGTCTGAGAGGTCTCGCCCAATGCACGCTCCATTTCGGGACATGGTTTCCCGCGTCCTTCTCGCCGCGCTGGCATTTGGCGTGGCCGCATGGGGTTTCGCCCTGCTTTAGGGCTTGGCGAATCTTGCGCGGGCGGCCGCAGCGGCATAAGTCCGCCTGATGACCGATCTCGACGTCCGTTCCGCCCGCCCCGATCAGCTTGTGCTTGGCCAGAAGGGTCCTTGGGAAATCATTGTTGGCCTTGAAGTGCACGCGCAGATCAGTTCGCGGGCGAAGTTGTTCTCGGGCGCGAGCGCCTCTTATGGCGGCGAGCCCAACGCGCATGTGAGCCTGGTGGACGCGGCGATGCCGGGGATGTTGCCTGTGATCAACAAGTTTTGCGTTGAGCAGGCGATCCGCACCGGGCTCGGGCTCAATGCCGAAATTCACAAGACCAGCCGTTTTGACCGCAAGAATTATTTCTATCCGGATCTGCCGCAAGGCTATCAGATCAGCCAATTCGCCATGCCGATCGTCGGAGAAGGCGAGGTGGAGGTCGAGCCTGATGGCGAGGACGCGATCATCGTTCGTATTGAACGCCTGCACATGGAGCAGGACGCCGGCAAATCGATCCACGATCTGAGCGCAACTGAAACCTATGTTGATCTCAATCGCGCGGGCGTCGCGCTGATGGAAATTGTCTCGCGGCCCGATATTCGCTCCGCCAAGGAGGCGGCGGCGTACTTCAACAAGGTGCGCGCGATCCTACGCGCTTTGGGCGCCTGCGACGGCAACATGGAGGAAGGCTCTATGCGCGCGGATGTGAACGTGTCGGTGCGCAAGCCGGGCGATGGCCTGGGCACGCGCTGCGAAATCAAGAACGTGAACTCGACCCGTTTCATGATGCAAGCGATCGAGTACGAAGCGCGCCGGCAAATTGAGATTCTTGAAGGCGGCGGCAAGATCGATCAGGAGACCCGCCTGTTCGATCCCGACAAGGGTGTGACCCGCACCATGCGCTCGAAGGAGGACGCGCACGATTACCGCTACTTCCCCGATCCGGACTTGTTGCCTCTGGTGCTGGATGAAAAATGGATCGCCGCGATCAAGGCGAATTTGCCCGAACTGCCGGACGCTAAGAAAAAGCGCTTCATCGGAGATTATGGGCTCACCTCCTACGATGCGCGCGTGCTCTCAAGCGACAGTGAAGCGGCGGCGTATTTCGAAACGGTCGCCCAAGGCGGCGTTGGCGGGCGAGACGCCAAGCAGGCCGCCAATTGGGTGACGCAAGAATTGTTCGGCGCGCTGAACAAGAAAGGCTTGGAGCTGGCGGCCTCGCCGGTGAAGGCCGAAGCGCTGGGCGCGTTGCTTGATTTGGTCAAGGACGGCACGATCAACGGCAAGATCGCCAAGGACGTGTTCGCGAAGATGATGGAAGCGGGCGAGAGCCCCGGCGCAATCGTCGAACGCGAAGGCCTGCGTCAAGTCACCGACACCGGCGCGATCGAAAAAACCATCGACGCTTTAATGGCCGCCCATCCTGACAAAGTTGATGACGTCAAGACGAACCCCAAGGCGTTCGGGTGGTGGGTCGGCCAGGCGATGAAGGCGACTGGCGGCAAGGCCAATCCGGCGGTGGTGAACGAGATCCTAAAGAGAAAACTCGGCGCCTGAAATGCTCAACCGCGAGCATGTCACCGACGCCTTGCGCTTTTGGGAGCTGGCGCGGCTACCCTACAATCTGATCCTGCTGGCAATCGTGGCTGGCGCGATGTGGTTGGGCGAGCAGAATTGGCGCGCATGGCTGGATTTGGCGCCTACGTTCCTTGTGCTCAGCGTTGTCGCGAACCTGGTCTACTGCGCTGCGTATCCTGTCGATCTGCTGCTGCAGGCGTCGGATTTCCGTCCGCAATGGCGGGCGCTGCGTTGGCTGGTGTGGGGTGCGGGCATGACTCTCGCGGCGGCCTTTGCCGCGATCGCGATGCTGGGCGTGCAGCCGCTGGAATTTTGATTAGCGCGCCCGTGCCGAAAGCGGGGGGCGGGCGATTCGATCTCCGCGCGTAGTCGCGCCTCTTAGCGCCGGCGTGCATCGAGGCATACGGTCACCGCCGGGCATGAATGCTTGCGCCATCACGCACAGCCAAATGTACATCAACATCGCCCTTCCGCTGTTTCGGTGGCGAGTTTCATGAGCATGGTTGACCATTGATTAAGCGCCCCTAGCGTGGGCGTGGAGGCGCGCCTATCTTGGCGGGGCCAAAGGAGCCCGCATGCCGCAACCGATCGACTTGTATTTCTGGCCGACGCCGAATGGCTGGAAGATTTCCATCGCGCTTGAGGAGATGGGACTGCCCTATGTCCTGAAGCCGGTGGCGATCGGCGCGGGGGAGCAATTCAAGCCGGACTTCCTTAAGATCAGCCCCAACAACCGCATGCCGGCGATCGTCGATCCCAAAGGGCCCGGCGGAAAGCCGATCTCGGTGTTCGAGTCGGGCGCGATCCTGCAATATCTCGGGCGCAAGAGCGGCAAGTTCTATCCGCGTGACGAGCGCAAGCGCGTCATGGTTGATGAATGGCTATTTTGGCAAATGGCCGGCGTTGGGCCGATGTTCGGGCAGGCCAGTCACTTCAGGAACTACGCGCCGGGGCTGGTCGATGATCCGGCCAAGATTGAATATTCGGTGGTGCGCTACAATAACGAGGTCAACCGCCTGTGCGGCGTTCTCGACCGCCGCCTTGAAGGGCGCACGTTTGTCGCCGACGCTTACTCCATCGCCGACATGGCGATTTATCCGTGGGTGAAACTCGCGGCGCTGTTTGGTCAGGATATGAGCGCGTTCCCCCGCGTTGGAGCTTGGCTCGAACACATCGCCGCGCGTCCCGCCGTTCAAAAAGGCTTCGCCGTCGGGGCTGAGTTGCGCAGGCCTCCGCCGGCGCCTGGAAGTCCCGAACAGCTGCAAGCCGCCAAAGCCTTGTTCGGGCAAACCGCCGCTTCTATTGCCGATGCGGCCTCGAAACAAAGCTGACGGCGCTTAACATTATCGCAAGTAAAGCATGGCATCCCTTTGCTCTGGCGGCGCGAAATCGCGTCGTCCGTGGGGTGGAGCGAATGACGGCCTAATGCCGCAGCGTTCCCGATAGATCTAAGGGAGTGACGAACGTGGCGTTCACGGATTCTGAAATCGCCGAGGCGCACGCTGCCGTGCGCATGGGCGGTGATTGCGAAAATCTTTACAAACTCGGCCTGATCTATTCGACCGGCCAAGGCGGCGCGGTGGACCTGGTGCAAGCGCACATGTGGTTCAACCTCGCGGCCGTGCGCGGTTCGGAATCGGCGAAGGATTGCCGCCGAGAAATCGCCGACCAATTGAGCAAGGACGAAATCGCGCAAGCGCAGAAGCGCGCGCGCGAATGGCTCAGCGTCAAGCACCACTAAGCGCGTGCGTGATCCGTTAGGATTATGGAACCGCATCCTCCGAGGGCGGCGCGGCTGCGCAACAAAGTGGCCCAATTTGTTGCGGTGTTCGCCGCGGTAACGACTCTCGGCTTGATTTGCGATTGAGTGGTCGGGCGTGGAGGCTCTTGGCTTACGCGAGTGGCGATCGATTGCCGCTATGTGCGTGCTTGTTGTGCTTGCCGTGCCGCTGCGTATTCGCCGTCGATTCTGGCATTTTCTCGCAAATAAACTTGCCTTCGAAGAGCCGAGGCGTCTGGTCGCACCATGGGCGATCGATGGCGACACGATTGATGATCGTGCGACCGGTGTGCGCTATCGCTTCGCCAATATTGATGCGCCGGAAACGGGCGAAAACGCCAAGTGTTATAATGAACGCCGGCGCGGCGAATTGGCGAAGGCGGCGGTGATACAACTTGTGCGAAGATCGCGTATTGTCAGCGTGCGGCGCACGTGGCGCACGGATCGGTATGGCCGCCGTGTTGCGTTCGTTTTGGCTGACGGCGCCGATATCGGCGAAACGCTCATCACGCGGGGCCTGGCGCGGCCATGGCGCGGAAGGCGTGAGACCTGGTGTGGCCCGCGCGGCGGGTTGGCCAAGATCGCGGAGATGAGCGCCGCAGACTTTGCCTGTCAGCATTGTAGCCACTGGCGCTAGCCATTGGCTGCCGGACCGAGTGCAATATGCGTTCGTCAGGGCGCTTGTTTGCGGTCCGCGAGCGGAGCCAGCGCGGTGCGCCAGAGGATCTGGAGGTCGAGCCAGAGCGAGGCGTTGGCGACGTAGTCAAGGTCGAGCTTAAGGCGCTGGCGCACGGCGGTCACCGTTTCGATGGGGCCGCGCGAGCCGTTCACCTGCGCCCAGCCGGTTATGCCTGGTTTGACGCGGTGGCGATGGGCGTACTCGGCGACGATGTGATGCAATTCGCGCCTAGCCGCTTTCATGCCGACCGCGTGCGGGCGCGGCCCGACGAGGCTCATCTCGCTCGTGAGGACGTTGAGCAGCTGAGGCAATTCATCGAGACCGGTGCGACGGAGCCAGCCGCCGATACGCGTGATGCGCGGATCGTCGGCGCGGGCCTGGCGCAGCGGCGCGCGGGGATCATGGCGCATGGTGCGGAATTTCAGGATGGTCATGACGCGGTTGTTAAAGCCGTGCCGGCGTTGGCGATAGAGCGCGGGGCCTTTGCTGTCGAGTTTGATCGCCAACGCGATCGCGAACATTGGGGTCGCGAATATCACCAGCAAAGCAATGGCGAGCCCAATGTCCTGGGTGCGTTTTACAAAGGCGCGGCCTGCATTGTGGGAGCGCCCGGAAACGCAACCGAGCGCGGCACCCGCGAGTCGCTCGGCATTAATTCCGCGCACTTCTCTGGTTTCAAAATCGAACAATAGGTCGATGCGGTTGGGAAGCACGCGTAGGCGTTCGATCATGGCGCGCACGCGCGCATCGGCGGCTTGGGGCACCGCGATGACGATGCGGTCAATGTTGGGCAATCCCTCCCAGGCCAGCATGTCGTCAAGGCCGCCAGCGACAGGGATGTCGCCGATGTGGCTCGGCGCGCGCGCGCGTCGATCATCAACAATGGCGACGATTCGCGCTTCGCCTGTTTTCGCCGCGCGCGCGGCGAAGCGCTTGGCCGCGTCATTGGCGCCTATGAGCACGACGGTTTCTGCGAAGAGGCCGGCGCGGTGAGCGGCGCCGATCCACACCGCCAGCGCGGCGTGCACGCCCCCAAGCAACATCGCCGCGATGGGCAGGGTCGCCGCGAGTGCGGCTGCCGCGCGCGCATCGTAGGCTAGCACGTTGGCGACAATGACACCCGCGATGGCGCC
This sequence comes from Terricaulis sp., assembly GCA_040080805.1. Classification (GTDB taxonomy): domain Bacteria; phylum Pseudomonadota; class Alphaproteobacteria; order Caulobacterales; family Aquidulcibacteraceae; genus Vitreimonas. The sequence continues at coordinate 60,139 of JBEBHQ010000009.1, forward strand.
CAGCGCCAGTCCGCCGATCCCGCGCTCGGGGCGCAGCTGCGCCAACGGCACACGATAGGATTCAGTAATCCAGAGCCCGCCTTTGAGCGCGAGCGCGGACACAACAAAGGCTATTGCTTGTCCAAGTGAAAGTTCGGCCAAGCTTGCGCCAGCTCCCCAGCGTGCTGCGAACTCAGCCGCGAGCGCGACCACAACCCAGTCGATGGCCTGGATCAGCCCAATGGCGGCGCGCGGGGCGACATAGGCGCCGCGGTGGATAAAGTCGGGCAAGGGCTGGCGCTGCTCGGGCGCGCGATCGTTAGCGGGAGCTGCGTCTGCGATGTTGTCGGCGCGGTAAGCGAGGTCGGCGGGTTCAAAGGCCTCCGGCGGTTGTTCGATCGCCAGGCCAAACAGGCCAAACGCTCCGGCAAGCTCGGCCAGGCGCGCGGCTTCGAGGTCCACGGCAGAAGGGGCGGGTTCTAGATCGGGTTGATCGATCTGTAAGCCGCACAGCGAGAATCGCCCGGCGATTTCGGCTAGCCAAGCGGCTTCGCGCGCAATCTTTTCAGCCTCCGTGATGCGCTTGGCGGGGGGCTCTGTGTGCCCCAAATCGGCGCGGGCGAGCCTTAATGCGCGCTGCGACATGGTGAATTCGCCCCTCGGACTAGAACTTCAGGGACAGTTCGCGCAAAGCCGGCGCCAGTTAACCAGGCGGATGGACGATAACGCCGCTTGCTAGCGGCGCCGTGGGCGCTGTAAGCGGGAGGCCGCTGGAGACGTGGCCGAGTGGCTTAAGGCGGCGCCTTGCTAAGGCGTTGTACTCTAACCGGGTACCCAGGGTTCGAATCCCTGCGTCTCCGCCAGCTATAAGCGAGTAATTGTTTGATTTATAAAGAATAATAGGCCTTTCGTGGCGTGCGCTTTGCGTCGTTTCCCCCTAATTTATCCCTCTTTGTGGTCGCGCTGGTGGTTGTCGGAAACGGTGCGGCGCGAACGGTTTGGGCTGTTTTCCCCGGTTACTCCCGATCTTCGGAACCCTGCAGCCCAAGGTTCTGTTGCACGCCTCCGGCATGCTCAGCAGGAAAAAATCCCCGCTGCTTAGCGCTCGCCGCTCCTTACCATTGCCCCGTTGTCCAAGCGCCCAAGACCAGTGCCGCGAACATTCGCCCCTGCCTTCAATTTCCACGTCGGGCCGATTCGCATCCACGGTGGAAAAAATGACGTGCAGACAGGCGCTTATGCCAATAGGCGCCGCACCTGCTTTATCTTGCGCTCCACCGTGCTCCCCAGATTCCAGCCTTTGCCCGGCCTCCTGTGGCGATCCAGGCCAAATTACTGGACCGCAGCTCCCGCCGATGAGGCCCACTGGAAAAATGATGGCGCCCGTGCTATCAAATTCGCCGAATGGATCGTGTGGTCATCGATACGAACATCTTCGTGTCGGCAGTCATGAACGCCGACGGCGCCCCGCGCGCGGTGCTTCGGCTGGCGTTGCAGCGGGAAATCCGGCCCATTTTCGGCAACGCGCTGTTCTCGGAATACGAGGATGTGCTGGGCCGGGATGGTCTGTTCGCCGGCGCCGTTGCGGGGCGTACGGAGCGGGAGACGCTGTTCGAGGCGTTGCTCAGTGTCAGTGAATGGACGCCGATCTATTTTCTGTGGCGGCCCAACCTGCCCGATGAGGGCGACAACCACGTGCTTGAATTGGCGGTCGCCGGCGGCGCGCGGGCGATCATCACCGCCAACCTTCGCGACTTCGCACGCGGCGAGATTGCGTTTCCGAACCTGAAAGTCTGCACCGCCGGCGAATACTTGAATTGGAGGCGAACACCATGAGCACGCTCACCATCCGCTTGCCGGAGGATCAACATGAGAGGCTGCGCGCACTGGCGGCGCATCGCGGCATCAGCCTCAACAAGCTGTTCGAGGAATTTTCCACCCGCGCCGTCGCGGAGTTCGATGTCGAGCTGCGCTTCCGCGCACGCGCCGCGCGCGGCGATCCAGAACGGGGCCTTGCCGTGCTGGACAAGATCGACGCCGCGTTTGCCGGAAAGGGCGAGTAGGTCCAGATCGTTCTCGCGATCAGGCCTTGGCCTGCGTCCTTGCCCAGACGCGACCGGAAGCGCGCGGTCAAGGGCGAAGCGGCGAAGCCTGCGCGAAACGTGACCCTTGACGGCGCGCTTCCGGTCGCGAAGCCGAAGCTTCCACGCTGTTTCCACCGCGCTTTCGCGTCGCGACTGTAGGTGATTGCCGCGTGGCCGAGTGCGTGCTGACCTTCCCGAACTGGCGTCCATGAACGGACGGTCGAACGATCAACGAGAAGCCGAGTATGAGACGAACAAGGTCCGATCAAGGCGCAGCCGCGAAGGTGGCGGCCAACGGCCAACTCGATCTATTCGTGAACGCCAATCCTCGAACCCGTTCGCTCTTGCCGCGAACCGCCCCCAAAACCATGCCGGTCAAGGATGCGCTGCATCGCTACGGGATCGGACGCACGAAGCTCTATGAGCTTTTGGGATCGGGCGAGTTCAAGGCGTCGAAGCTGGGCGCCAAAACGCTTATCGATGTTGAAACCGCCGACTCATTTTTCAGCATGCTTCCCGATTTCCGCCAGCGTCTCTGACTGTGCAACCCCCGTCCGCCTTGAGACCCCGCCGCCGTGAAATGGCTCAGTGCCCCGCTGAGCTTGGTTGCCGAAAACCTGCGATGATCCACCAAAATGCTTTGCCGAACACAAACGCGGCAAGCCAGACCAGAAACCAAACTGTGGCACTGCCCCTAAAGCTCGCCCATGCGGCTGCTTGTTGGGAGATGGCACGCTCGCGCACGTCGAACGCCAAATCACCGCAAACGACCGGCAGCCAGTCAAGAAAAAAAGCGTCCGAGTGGGGTCGATCGTCCATTTGCGCCTGGCAGTGTATCGCAGGCGTAATGCGTCTGCAGAGATCGTTGACGACCATGCAAGCGCCGCCACCACTCAATAATTCCACGGGCCACCGCCATCCCTCGTGCAGCACTTCGAGGCGCATTTTCGCCTCGTTGAATGAGAGATTGCCAGGAAGCTCGATGGGCTCGGCCCGAATGCCGGGCAATAGGAGCGCGCCCGTGCCGGCAGAACGACGCGCAAGCTGCACTTCCAAGCGCTCGGGCGCGTTGATGCGAAATTGCTGAAACCTGTCAGTGTCGGCGCCTGCGAGTTGTTGGCTCCGCAGCGCCTCACGAATCTCCTCCGAATAGGTGATGCCGCCGCCTTGCGCTGGAGCAATCAGCGTCAGCAAATATTGCACCCTTGGATTCTGACTTTCATTGCCGCGAAGCACCCTGCTTGGTTCAAGTCTGCTGACTTCTGGAATCGTGGCTAGCAGCAACGGATGGTTATTAAAATGATCGAAGGTCCAATACGCGAATGAAGCCCCATAGATTGCGGTGATTACGATTGCGAGGCGCCCCAGGCCTCCACGTATGTGGAGCCGCTTGGGTTGAGGCGGGGGGTCGCTTTGTGGCGGCGCTGTTGAAATTGCCGGCGTGGGTTGGAGTGGGGTGGTGTCATTCTGTTGCGACGCGGTGGTCGCTCCCGGTTCGGCATTGGGCAGCGCTGTGCCTTCGTGTGACGCGACATTTCCATCAAGGACCGGTGGCGGCCCGGCTTGTCCGCGCGCGTCAAGTATCGCGGCGATCACTACAAGCAAGACACCGGGAAAAACATAGCTCGCCAACGCACGGCCCCAGTTGAGCGGTCCACCGTCAGCCATGCCAAAGGCTGCCACTACAATCGCCGCGCCCAGGGCGAGGAAAGCGGAAAGGAACAGCCTGCGAGCGTGGGCTCGCAGGCTGGGCACAAGCGAGAGCAAACCATAGAAAATGGCGCCCAAAATGAGCAGCGCGAGAGTCGCGCCAATGAACGAACCGAGCGCAGCCATTCATCACCCCCAACGAGCCTTGACCTATTTAACATGCCGCGTTCGCGCGCATAGTATGATCCGTCCGTGGCGGGGACCTGCCGCGCCCCCGCCATCATTTCTTCTCTCTCTACATCCCCGCCCGCAGCATCGCGCCCAAATGTGCCGCTACGCCGCGCCGGGCGGCGCGGGCGAGGCGCGGGCCAAGCATCACATTGGCTTGCCGCACCAATTCAGCGTGTTGCTCGGCGAGGCGCATGAACCGCTCGCGGCGCATGTGCTTGGGCCGTTCCGTCGGCGGCGCAAACCAGGTCGCGCACCCAAGCTGGCCCGCCAACACGTCGGCTTTGTGGATCAGCCGCTGCAGGCCAGACTTGCGCCGGCTCCGGTGCGTGATCGACCCGCATCTCCCGCAAACGACGCCCTCCGGCAAAAGCGCCAGCTTGCGGATGCGCCGCCCGCAACAAGGCGCCCGGAAATGGACGCGCGCGCCGCCGAAGGTTTGGGGCAACCGCTCAAGGATTATGTTGGTGCGCCTGAGCGCCGGCTTGCCATCGGCTTGGCCGCTGTAGAACACGCTGAGCACATCGCGCTCGCGGTCATGTTGGCAGTCCGCCTCGCTCGGCTCCAAGCCCTCGAATTCCATAGGCCCGCTATACCCGTCGAACGCGCCCCATCCGCCGATGAAGTCGGCGTCGATGAACGCCACGCTCTCCCACTCATGCCGGTAGCGACGCCGCGCCATGTGAAACCCTCGTTTTTATCTAAATTCAAAAACACCAACGTCATGCGTGAAAAATCGAAGGCGTGTGCAATTTTTCACATGGTCCAGGTCAAGCGTCCAAAGGTAACAGCATCTGCCGCTGATCGCACGCCCGCTTGCGCCGTGGTCGCGGGCGCACGCTGGCGACCAACCGCTCGGCCAAAACGGCGCGGGCGGCGGCGCGTGCAAGCTCACGACGCAAGCCCGGCGCGGCGCAAGCGCATGGACGCGGCGGCGCATTGCCCAAGCGCTCGATTTCGTCGGCGATTTCGTCGCGGCGGGCGATGAATAAATGCGGGCGCTGATAGTCAAACCACAGTTGTCTCAATTTGCGAGCAAGCTCGCGGCGCACGTCGGGGACGTGGGGAACGGGCGCGTTCCGGCTCATGGCGATTCCAGCGCCGCCAGCACCGCCGCGCGCGCCGCCGCGTCGAGTGCGCGGTTCATCGGATACACGCATTCGCGGTGCAGCCACGCATGGCCACCGGGCGCCAGCACGGGCGTGCATGGCGCAGCGCCGCCGCAATGCGCGCACGCATCGTCGCCGGACGCGGGCAGCGGATTGAGCGCGCGCCACCGGGCCACGCAATCCGCGAGCGCGCCGGCCTCCGCGTCGGCGCGCGACAAGCCGCCGTCATGTTCGCGGATCGCGGCGCGTTCCTCGAAATAGTCGCGCCAGTCAGATTGTGAAACTGAGGGGCTGGCTACGTTGGCTACATGGCTACGCTTTGCGTTCGCGCGTGTCCGGTCTGTAGCCGCGTAGCCACTGTGGCCAAGGGGACGTTTTCGATTTTCGAGCGGCGCGACCAACTCCGCCGTGATCGGGAAGAAGTAGCTCATGCGTCGCGGCCCTCGATTGTGTAGCTCTTGCCGTCTGTTTGCAGCGTCAACCAGCCGTGCTCCGCCAATATGGCGATCATGCTTTCGGCCTTGGACTTTGAGCGCGGGCGGGGTGCGAACTGCATAAAGTCTCGCAACGTGATGTCTTGGCTTGACCACCGTTCCGTCAACCACACCCTGCACCGCTCCGCGTGCGCCATGTCGGCGCCGATGGCCGCCTGCTCGGCGGCGCGCACTGCTTCGCGAGCATAATAGTCGCCGAGCTTCACCGCGCGGCGCATGTGCGCTTCGTCGATGGCGTCCGCGTGCTCGATCACTGCCATCACGCCCGCCATGCGCAGCACGTTCTCGGCGAGCTTGGCGCCAAATCCTCTCAGGCCTTCCATCGTCCCGCCAATGGCAAGAGTCGCTTCCACCGCGTCGTGAAACGCAGTCCACACGGTCAAAGCGTCGGCGCTCAGTTTGAGCGCTGGCGGCGCTAGCTCGTTTGCCGCGTCGGCGTGCTGACACTCCATTTCGATTAGCTCGCGGATACACGCATGGTAGCGCGCGAGCTTCGCGCGATCGGCTTCCAGCGGCGCGCGGAAGGGACGCTGGCCTATGGTGGAAGCCGGTTCGCAAATCAGTGTGCGCGAAAACAAGCCCTGCGCCCGCAACATTGGGTCGCCAAGCAAAATAGACGCGACGCCCGGCTGCAACATGAGGTGCGTCGTCAGCCGTCGTCCGTGCAACACATGCACGCCGTCGCCTGCCCGCACGCGATCGACGGCTTGGCCGTCCCATAATTTTGATAGCCCGGCGCCGAATTTGAGCTTGTTATCGTCATGCAGGGCAGTTCCGCCAACGCTTTGTCCCGCTTCATTGTTGAACCAGGCAAGCGAGCCGTGCGCGGTCTGCATGTGCCTGAGCAGACCTTCGTAATTGGGGTCTGACACGACCCGGCGCGGATGCAGCGGCGCCGGCGGGTCGGCGCCGATAGCGTCCAGCGCTTTCCGTATCGCGTCGCACTCTTTGCCTTTCTTCTTAGCCGCTGCGCGCGCGGCGTCGTTCGCATCGCAGGCGTTGCGCCAGCACGCATAAGCGATCTTGTAACTCTGCTCCGCGTCGCGCGCCGCCTGTTCGATACCTTCCAAAGCCAGCGTGTCGGCGGTGGATTTGCGCTCGCCGGATTCCGCCACCGTCACAAGCATGAGCGAGATAGGAATAGGCTTGCCCATCGGATGCATGACATCGGCGTGGCCCTGCGTCGCCAGGGATGCCGCCGCCAGAACGCTTTGTGCTGCCAGATGGGAAGGGCATCGCACAATCGCCTCTATGGCACGCGCGGCCTCGCCAAGCATGTCGCCGAGCGCGTCAAGCGGATACTCGGCCGGCGCAATCGTCGGCGGAATGAGCGGTAGTGGCTCGCGCTTTGAAAACTGCGCCAGCACGTCTTTCAAGGGCGCCGCGTTCATGCGCGCCTCCCATACTGTGAAGGCAGCGCGCGCGGGCGCGCGAGCCCCGCTTTGAAACCCGACGCAGTGGTGGCTTCCACCGCATGGAGTCCATCGTTGCCGACGAGCCCACACGCCGCAGCCGCTTCAAGCAAGCTCGCCGCTACCGGATCGGCCGGAAGAGCGCCGCCAGCGCATAAGCTCCCTAGCGATGCGGCGGCTTTGAACAGCGCCGCGTTGCGCACGCCAGGCGCAGCGCTCGCCACCGCTTTCAGCTCACGCTCAAGCGCGACGCGGGCATAGGCGCTCGCCTCGCCGCGATAGGGGCGCACACTAGCCGCCGCCACGCGCGGCGCTTCGATGGGAGCGACCATATCGAGCAACCAGGCCGGCGCCATTGGCGGGGCGATATCGCGCGCGTGACCGATCCAGGTATAACCTGCCGTCGGCGGGCACACGGCGGAGCTTCGGAACCCCTTGATGTCCACGCCTGGCGCGATTCTACCGGCGCTGGATCGGATAGCCACGCCATCGGGCGCGCGTAACCAGACATGCACACCGCCGCGCCGCGTCCGCACGCGCGGCCCTTTGGGAAAGTCGCCACCATGGGCGTGCACGAGCGCGGCGAAGTTCGCCACGCCGTCGACGCCGTTGCCGTGGCCTCGATCAAGATCAAGCACGAACAACGGCGCGCGCATCACCAGCGCAAGGCCGGCGGCGCGACAATGGGCGAATCGCGCGCCCGTCGCGGCGGGGTCGGCGGTGAAGTCAGGCCATCCTCTCAGCATCGGTTTGCGGTCCGCGCTTAGCGGCACGCACGCAAAGCCAAGGCCCGCGAGTTCGAGCGCGGCGTGGGACACGCCGCACGCTAAAACGCTCTGGCGTTGAAAATCGGTCAGGTTCGGGCTATCTTCGGGACGCGCCGCATTACACGCCAGCGCAGCATTCCCGAAGTCCGCCACTGTTTGCCCGGTGGCGGGCTTCCCCGTTTTCACGCCGACTCGGTGCTGAGCGCCGCGCGCGTCGGCGCCCATTTTGGAAGTGACGCGGCCCAGGCCTCGGCGCTCTCGCGCTCGATCAGAGTTCGATTTCCGAAGCGGCGCCCGCCGACTTTTTTGTCGGCAAGCAAGGCGTACGCGCGCGTACGCCCGCAGCCGTAGCGACTGCAAAATTCTTGGATGGTGAGAAGGCCGGTCACGTTTATCTCCGTTCAAGGTCGCCCCGCTGAATTGCGGTGAGCGGCGATGACGGAGGATGGCAGCGCTCAATTCCAAAATAAAAATCAGCAAGTCACCCTTGGCAAGGTGACTTGCTGTCTATTTTTTGGGGCGCCCGCGTTTTGGCGAGGGAATGTGTTGGGCGCGAGCGAGCGCCAACGGGCCGCCCTTGATAGGGCTCTCCTTGTCTTGCTCTGCCCGCAGCACAACGAGAAACGCGCTGTCATTCATTGACGATGGCGCGTTGCCCAGCACAGCCGCCGCCATTTGGCGCAGCGTGTTTGGTATCGGGCTATGCGCACCGACATCTTCGCTAACGCCCTTGGTGGGCCAGACGCCGACGGCGCCAACCCACGCCCCGATGCACTGGCGGAAGAGGTGCTTGAGGAGCTCGTTCGCGGGCTTATTGGCTTTGAATTGCGCGGCTCGTGATATCGGGTCAACAAGGGCAGCGATGTCAGCCCGAAGGCGTGAAAGCGTCGCTGCTAGATTCGCCGGAACCAGGGTCTCGTGAGAAAGTGAGACTTGAAGCCGCACCTCCGCCTCTTCGCTCAAAACGGACAATGCGCTTTCAAGCTCTTGAGCCTTGTGGGCGACACGCTGAAGCTCTGCTTTGACCTTCGCGTCGGGCACGCGTAGTTCGTCGTCGTGGTATCCGCCCGACATGAGCCAATCCGCCATGGCATGTTCAATTTTCGAAGCTGCTTTCGATGCAGCATCGCACGTTACCCCTCCATCGATCATGGTGTTCTTGAGTGTTTCTCGCGCCTCTAAAGGCAACTCCGCGAGTATGGGCTCCAATCCAAATGATCGGTGGGCAGCCAATACGCAAGCCGGATCTGCGTGTCGCCGTTGGCGGGCAGCCAATACGCAAGCCGGATAGGGTCTCACCGGTTCCATAGTGCGAATCTGCCTTGCTTCGCCCCCGTTCGGAAGCGGTCAGATGCAGTCGCACTCAACCGGTGGGCAAGCCGGAAGGCGTGCCCGCACCGGTGGCGGGGGCGCTATGTGCCCACCGTCGCGATTGGAGCGCTTAGGCGACAATCGACCTGCGCCCTGAACCGGCAATTGATCGCCGACAGGCGACATTCGGTATCGTTATTGCCCCATGTTCTGTTGCACCGGATGAGCACAGTCAGAGTCTCGCCAACGGCCGCTTAGGGCCAAGTTTCCAGGTTCGTAATATGTGACACTGCGTCACGAATGGCGCCCAGTTCAGCCGCTCGGCTTACGTATGGCCACAACCTCGCCCGCCGATACCGGCGCGGCGCAATACCCGGCCCAAGCGCTCATGAGCTTGGCGCGCTTGTCGAACAGGTCGCCGCGCGCATAGGCGCGCTCGGTGGCGTCGCCGACGGCATGGGCGAGCGCGGCTTCGGCGACCTCGCGGGCAAACGCGGTGCGCTCGGCGGCCCAGTCGCGGAAGCTGGAGCGGAAGCCATGGGCGGTCAGGTCGGCGCGCTCCATGCGGCGCAAGGTCATCAACATCGCCATGTTGCTCAAAGGCCGGCCCGCCTTGGCGCCGGGGAACACAAACTCAGCGCCGGGCTTGCTCGGCTTAAACGCACGCAACAGCGCCACCGCTTCCGGCGCCAGCGGTACACGATGCGTCTTGCCGGCCTTCATCCGCTCGGCTGGAATCGTCCAAGCCGCTTCGCCAAGGTCGATTTCAGCCCAGCGCGCGCCCAGCGTTTCCGATGAGCGGGTGGCGGTGAGAATGCAAAATTCCAGCGCCCGCGCCGATAGGCCCTCTTGGCTGCGCAGCAAGCCCAAGAAGCCTGGAAGCTCCACATAGGGCAGCGCCGCATGGTGTTTGACCTTTTGCGCCTTCGAGCGCGGCGGCAAGGCGCGCTCCAGATGGCCGCGCCAGCGGGCGGGGTTCTCGCCTTGGCGAAAGCCGCGCACGCTGGCCCAATCGAGCACCGTTTCAATGCGTCCGCGAAGGCGGCTGGCGGTTTCGGTTTTCGTTGCCCAAATCGGATCGAGCACTTTCATGACCATGGCTTGATCGACCGCGCCGACCGCCGCTTCGCCGAACACGGGGTAGACATAGGCCGCCAGCGTCGCCGGCCATTGCGCGGCGTGTTTGGCGTTTTTCCAGGTTGAGCGGTGCGCGGCGATGTAGGCTTCGGCGCATTGCTTGAAGCTCATGGCGCGGGCGGCCTCGGCGGCCTTGCTGGCGCGTGCGTCGGCGCGAGCGGCCAAGGGGTCGATCCCATCGCGGGCTTGCTGGCGCATCAGCCCGGCCCGCTGGCGGGCGTCCTGGAGCGCCAGGGTGTCCGCCGAGCCGAGCCCGACCTCGCGCACGGGCCCGCCCTTCACCGTCAGCCGCAGAACCCAGGATTTGCGCAGCTCGCCGGTTTTCGGGTTTGCCGACACCCGCAAGCGAAGCCCGCCGCCATCGATCAGCACGCCCGGTTCGCGGGCCTGCTTGACCATCCGATCCGTGAGTTTTTGGCGCGCCATGGCAGGGGCAAATCCCAAAAAGGGGAAACGCGGCGTTTCCCCGGTTGTTTCCCCCTTTTTGCAGCGGTTGGACGCGAACGTCAACAACCGCACGCGAATGGCGGATTGGATATAATCGCTTCATTTACATGGGGTTTAGGCGACGATGGCGAGTGTTGGCGAACAGCCATGAATTAGCAGACGGGCGGACTGCGTCTCCGCCAGCTTTTCATGATAATACATTGAAAATAATGAAGAAAAATGTTGCAGGCGAAATGCGGCCCTAATTTCCGCCCCAACGCAACGGCTTGATCAAGAGCGCATTGATTGGACCCAGGAGGAATTCGGGCAGCGACCCTGGGGTCTGGGCAAAGTGAGTTTCCGCCTCAGTCGCCAACCGTTCGGAAACATCGGATACGGGGACAACCTGTGGCGGCTCCGTTCAGTGTTGGCGCCGGAGGAGCTTTGCCAATGCTGATGAAATTTCCGGCTGTGATCCGTGAGACGGCGCCTAGCCGTTCAACGATCTGGTCCCCAATGCATTGTAGACTAGCGCGAGCAGTCCCGAGGTGACGCCCGCGGCGATGCTCCAACCTACAAGCCCGATCAAGAAGCGGGTCGGGGTGACGAGCATTTCTGGCGGGCCCATGAAGTGCATCATGCCGCCCGCCGCCACGATCGACATGGCGGGCAACGCCACAACGAACGCAGTGCAGACCGTCCAGACGATGCCAAATGCGGTTGCGGCCGCAAGAGAGAGGCGAGCAGGGTCGAGTTTCATGGCGCTGCTTCCGAAAGGAGGGCAGGTTGAGCCAGGCACGAAATGCAGTGACGCGCATTGCGTGAGATCAATCGTGCAGCGTGGCCAGGCGGCGGCGCCCACTACGGTCCGGGGGTTGGCAATCGTGGGCGCGTGACGATGAATGAAAGGGACGGTACGACAAGCCATTGCGTCAGTGGCGAGACGCCAGTTCCTATGAGGGGCGCACGAGGCATTGCCGGCGCATAGTCCCAAGCGCCGCGAAGACCGACATTCAGCCATTCGCTAAAAACAGTGTAGGCCATACCGGCGATTGTCGCCGCCACGGCGATGGTCCAATAGCGGCTATGCGGCCACGCCCGAGGTCCAAGCAGCAAAACCGCGCCCCCTAAGCACGAAGCCGCGATCAAAGCGTCGCCGGCGGTGCAATGGATCACTGCCCAGGTTTGCTGTGCCGGTGAACCATCGGTCCAGATTGTGTACAGCGGCAGTTGCAGGATTTCCCAGCCCAAATTGAGGGCCGTCGCGAGCGCCAGATAGCGGGCTGAGTGAGCGAGGGGCGTCATGGAAATTCAACCTGGCCAATATGACACGCGGGAAGCGCGTTGACGAATTGGCGACCTGTAACCACTATACTATCCGCATGCGCCGCCTCTGGCTTTCCGTTGTTATGGTTATCGCGTTCGCCTCCGGCGGCGTCGCGAACGCCGTGGCGTGGACCGATTGCCCGATGCTTGGCCGCGGGGCCGAGCAATTAACGGTTTCCGGTCATGAGTGCTGCCCCGATGAGGGCGGTCCCTCCGCGCCTGATGAGCAGCCGTCGAAAATGGGCGGATGTGTCATGGGGCCGGGGTGTCGAACCGCGCCGGCCATGACGCCCACGGTCGAGCCCATTCGCACGGCGTTGCCGCTGCCAAAGTCCAGCGGCGAGATCGTTTCCGACACGAGCGTCGCCTCTCGCGCGCCTGAGGAATTTTGGCGCCCTCCACGAACCATCTGACATCGGAACACCGGCGCTTTCAGCGCGCGTGAGCGCGCGCCCGCGCCTCGGCTTGCTCGCTATTCCGGAGTTGGATCATGCGCACCGCGTGGCTTGCATGCTGCGTCGTCGGCCTGACGCCGATCGCACATGCACAAGAATTGAGTTTCTCGGACGCCGTCGCGCGCGCGGCGGATGGCCCGACCGTCGAGGCCGGCCTGGCTTCGACAAGGGCGGCCGAACGATCGGTCGGGCCAGCAAGCCAATTGCCGGATCCCGAACTCGTGCTCGGTCTCGAAAACGTGCCGATCGAGGGCCCCGACGCCTATCTGCTCGACCGCGATTTCATGACCATGCAATCGGTCGGCGTGATGCAGGAGATGCCCAGCGGCGGCGAGCGCCGCGCGCGCAAGTCCGCGGCGGAGGCGGAGGTCTCGCGCGCCGAGGCGGCGGTGGCGATCGCGCGGCTTGAGGCGAGGCTAGGCGCCGCGCAAGCTTGGATCGGCGCCCACTATGCTGAACGCCGCCTCTTTGCGCTGCAATCGCTGGAACGCGAAGCTCGCGCTTCCGCGGATGCGTTGCGGGCGCGGCTCGCCTCGGGCGGGAGCGTTGACGCCGCTATCGCAGCGGAGATCGGCGCCGCGCGGATCGCCGACCGTCTTGGGGAAGCGCAAGCAGCGCTGATCGCCGCGCGTGGCGAACTGTGGCGCTGGCTGGGCGAGGCAAGCGCGGACGGCGTTTCAGGTGATCCCCCGGACTTTCACATCGATGCGGACAGTCTGCGCGCCGGCTTGCAAACCCACCCGGTGATCGCCGCTTACCAGGCCGAGCAGGCAATGACGAATGCGGGCTTGTCGCTGGCGCGCGCGGAACGTGTACCGGACTGGTCCTGGTCGCTCATGTACCAGCATCGCGACCGCGACTTCGGCGACATGGCGTCCCTCGAAGTTCGCATTGGATTGCCATTGTTCCAGTCCTGGCGCCAAGGGCCATTGATTGATGCGCGTCGCGCCGACCAGGCGCGTGTCGCCGCCGAACGGGCGGCGACCGAGCGCGAGCAACAGGCCGCGTTCGACGCAGGCCTCGCACAATATTCTGCGATTGAAGCCAGTCTCGAACGCGCGCGTGACACACGCGTGCCGCTGGCGCGTCAACGGGCGGCGGCGGCGCAAGGCGCCTTCGCAGCCGGAACGACCACCGCGTCGGACTTCATCTCGGCGCGCCTTGAGGCGATCGAAGCAGAACTCGACCTGATCGATCTGGAAGAGCGGCGCGCTAAGCTCGGCGCGGCGTTGTCGCTGCCGTTCGAGGAGTCGGCGCCATGACTGAAGAGGCACGCATGAGACTGCCGCGCGGCGCGCTGATCGCGGTGGGCGCCTTGGCCATCGCAATCGCCATCGGCGCAGGCGGATATTGGTTCGGCGTCAGCCGGACGCTGGCCACAAGCGCATCCCAGACCGAAGACGATCGGCAGGTGCTTTATTGGTACGACCCGATGGCGCCCGAGCAGCACTTCGATGCGCCGGGACAATCGCCGTTCATGGATATGCAACTCGTGCCGCGCTACGCGGATGAGGCGCCGGCGGAAGCCGGCGTACGCGTCGATCCGGGCGTGGCGCAGAATCTTGGCGTGCGTCTGGCCGATGTCGAGAGTGCACCGATCTCGCGTACATTGACGGTGGCCGGCGTAATCGCTTTCAACGAACGCAGCGTCGCGATCGTGCAGGCGCGCGCGTCCGGTTTCGTCGAACGCTCCTACGGACGCGCCGTCGGCGATCTAGTCGTGGCGGGAACGCCGATCGTCGATCTTCGCGTGCCGGAATGGACGGCCGCGCAAGCGGAATATCTCGCTCTGCGCGGCGGTGGCGGAGAAATTGCGTCAGCGGCGCGCCAGCGGCTTGCGATGCTGGGGATGCCGCAGGCCCTGATCGAGCGGGTCGAGCGCGACGGCGCTCCGCGTGCCGTGGTCACCATCACGGCGCCGGTTTCGGGCGCCATCACCGCGCTCGACATCCGCAATGGTATGATGGTTGTGCAGGGCGCCTCGCTTGCGACGATCAACGGGGTCTCGCCCGTTTGGCTGGTCGCGTCGTTGCCACAAGCCGATGCCGGGATCGCCCGGCCTGGCGGGCGCGTCAGCGCGCGCGTTCCCGCGTATCCGGGCGAGACGTTCGCGGGACGGATCGAAAGTGTGCTTCCGGCGGCCAACGCCGCAACGCGCTCCGTCGAAGTGCGGATTGCGCTGCCCAATAGCGGCGGACATCTGCGCCCAGGCATGTCAGCGGACGTGGAATTGACGCAGAGCGGCGACGCGGCGTCGGGCCTGCTTGTTCCCTCGGAAGCCATCATCCGGACTGGGCGGCGCACGATCGTCGTCGTCGCACTCGACAATGGACGATACGTACCGACAGAAGTCGAACTCGGACGCCGATCCGGCGACCGCATCGAGATTCGCGGCGGTCTTACAGAGGGCCAGCGCGTCGTTGCTTCGGGACAATTCCTTATTGATTCCGAAGCGAGCCTGAGCGGCGCGCTGGCTCGGCTCGAAGCGTCGTCGGCGTCGCAAGGCGCGAACGCCGAGCATGCCGCGGCCGGGCGCATCACCCAATTGGACGGCGTCAATCTCAGCATCGCCCATGGCCCGGTGCCCAGCCTGCAATGGCCGAGCATGACGATGGCGTTCGTGCTGGAGCGCGCTGAACTCGCGCAGGGGCTTGCTGTTGGCGATACGGTCGCGTTCCGGTTTCGCCAGGAGGGGTCGCGCTATATTGTAAGAGAGATCCGCGAGAGCGGAGAGCGGCCATGATCGCAGCACTCATCCGCTGGTCGGTCGCCAATCGGTTTCTCGTGGTGCTGGCGACGCTCGTGCTCGCTGTCGCCGGCGCGCTCGCGGTGCGCTCGACGCCCGTCGATGCGCTGCCGGACCTTTCTGACGTGCAAGTGGTGATCCGAACGACCTATCCAGGCCAGGCGCCGCAAATCGTCGAGGACCAGGTCACTTATCCCCTCACGACCACTATGCTCTCGGTCCCCGGTGCGCGCACGGTGCGCGGCTATTCGTTCTTCGGCGATTCCTTCGTCTACATTATTTTCGAGGATGGCACGGACCTCTATTGGGCGCGCTCGCGCGTGCTTGAGTATCTGAACCAGGTGCAAGGGAGGCTGCCGGCGAGCGCGCGCTCGTCATTGGGCCCGGACGCCACTGGCGTTGGCTGGGTTTATCAATACGCGCTGGTCGACCGCACTGGCCGTCACGACCTCGGGCAATTGCGCAGTCTGCAGGACTGGCTGCTGCGGTTTGAACTGAAGGCCGTCCCTGGAGTTGCTGAAGTCGCCTCGATCGGGGGCATGGTGCGTCAGTATCAGATCGTGCTCGATCCCGAGCGGATGGCGGCTTACGGCGTGTCGCAAGCTCGTGTGGCCGAGGCTGTTCGCGCCGCCAATGGCGAGACCGGGGGCGCTGTCGTTGAGATCGGCGAAGCCGAGCACATGGTGCGAGCGTCCGGATACCTGCGAACGCTGGAAGATTTCGACGCCATTCCATTGGGTGTGGGCGCGGGCGGTGTCCCAGTACGGTTGGGCGACGTCGCATGGGTCCAGATCGGCCCAGAAATGCGCCGCGGCATCGCCGAACTTAACGGCGAAGGCGAAGTCGCCGGCGGCGTCGTCGTGATTCGCGCCGGCGAGAACGCGCGCGAAGTCATCGAAGCCGTGCGCACGCGTTTGCATGAGCTTGAGCAAAGCCTGCCGGAAGGGGTCGATGTCGTCACCACTTATGACCGCTCTTCCCTGATCGACCGGGCAATTGAGAACTTGAGCCACAAACTGATCGAGGAATTCATCGTCGTCGCTCTGGTATGCGCGCTGTTCTTATTCCACTTGCGCTCGGCGTTGGTCGCCATCGTCACCCTGCCGCTTGGCGTGATGGCGGCGTTTCTGGTCATGCGCCTGCAAGGCGTCGACGCTAACATCATGTCGCTTAGCGGCATCGCCATCGCCGTCGGCGCCATGGTGGACGCCGCCATTGTCATGGTCGAGAACGCCCACAAGCGGATCGAACGCTGGCGCGATGCGCACGACGGACAGATGCCACAAGGCGACGACCATTGGCGCGTCATCACGCAAGCGGCGGTCGAGGTTGGACCCGCGCTGTTCTTCAGCCTGCTGATCATCACGCTCTCGTTCCTGCCCGTGTTCACGTTGCAGGCTCAGGAGGGGCGCCTGTTTGCGCCGCTCGCTTTTACCAAGACCTACGCGATGGCGGCGTCAGCGGCGCTCGCGGTGACGCTCACGCCGGTGTTGATGGGCTTTTGGATCAGAGGACGCATCCCGCACGAAGACGCAAATCCGCTCAATCGCTGGCTCGTCTCGCTCTATCAACCGGCGCTCGACTTCGCGCTCGCCACGCCAAAGCTTGTGCTGCTCATCGCCGCGCTCGCGCTCTCGACAACGGCGTGGCCGCTGTCACGACTCGGGGCTGAGTTCATGCCAATGATGGACGAGGGAGATCTGCTTTACATGCCGACGGCCTTGCCGGGCTTGTCGGCCGCGGAAGCCTCGGAGCTGTTGCAGCAGACTGACCGTTTGATTCGAACGGTGCCGGAAGTTGAGAGCGTGTTCGGCAAGGCAGGCAGGGCCGAGACTGCGACTGATCCAGCTCCGCTGGAAATGTTTGAAACCACGATCCAACTTCGGCCGCGTTCGCAGTGGCGCCCGGGCATGACGCCGGAACGTCTCATCGAGGAATTGGACCGCGTCGTGCGCGTGCCGGGCCTCACCAATGTCTGGGTGCCGCCGATCCGTAATCGCATCGATATGCTGGCGACGGGCGTGAAGAGCCCGATCGGGGTCAAGGTCAGCGGTCCCGATCTTGCCTCCATCGATGCGGCGGCGCGGGCCGTTGAAGGCGTCGCCCGCGACGTGCCGGGCGTTTCCTCGGCTATTGCCGAACGAATTGCCGGCGGCCGCTACATCAATGTCGATATTGATCGCTTCGCGGCCGCGCGTTACGGCCTCAATGTTGCGGACGTGCAGGAAATAGTGTCCGGCGCCATTGGCGGGGAAAACATCGGCGAAGTGATCGAGGGACGCGCCCGCTATCCGATCAATTTGCGCTATCCCCGCGAAGTGCGCGACGCCCTCGACCGCATGATCGCTTTGCCTATCGTGACAGAGGAGGGGCTCAGGCTCACGCTCGGCGAAGTGGCGCGCGTGACGATCGCCGACGGGCCGGCGATGATTCGCAGTGAGAACGGGCGCTTGTCGGCGTTCGTTTATGTCGATGTGCGCGGGCGCGACCTTGCGTCCGTGGTGGGCGATCTTCGCCGCGCGGTTGCAAGCGACGCGCAATTGCCCGCCGGCGTCAGCGTGGCCTATTCGGGCCAGTTCGAATATCTCGCGCGCGCCAGCGAACGGCTCCTCATCGTGGGGCCAGCGACAATTCTGATCATTTTTCTGCTGCTCTATTTGACCTTCCGTCGTTTTGATGAGGCGGCGATCATTATGGCCAGTTTGCCCTTCGCGCTGACCGGCGGCGTCTGGCTCGTTTACCTGCTGGGTTACGACTTCTCCGTCGCTGTGGCAGTCGGTTTCATCGCGCTCGCTGGCCTCGCCGCCGAGTTCGGCGTAGTGATGTTGATCTACCTCAAGAACGCGCTACAGGATCGCATCGACCGTGGCGAGGAGATTACGGCGCAATCCATCACCGCGGCCGTTCGCGAGGGCGCGCTGCTGCGGTTACGTCCGAAAGCCATGACCGTGGCGGTCATTCTCGCCGGCCTGCTGCCGATCCTGTGGACCGGCGGCGCTGGTGCGGAAGTCATGCGTCGCATTGCAGCGCCGCTCGTGGGCGGTATGTTGTCGGCGCCGCTTCTTTCCCTGTTTGTCATTCCCGCGGCCTATATGATGATCCGGCGCCGCGGGCTTGAGCAAGAATTGCTTACGCCAACACAAGGCCGGATCGCGCACCAGACTGGAGATTGACGATGAAGACCTTGCTACTGCCCGTCGCGCTGCTTGCCGCGGCGTGTTCGCCGCCAGCGTCCGAGCCTGCGGCAAAGACCGACATGGAATCCGCGAGCGAGCCCGCGACCCTGGCGATCACTGGGCAAATTACCTCCGTGGGAACGGTGATCGCCGTGGACGCGGAAGCGGGAACGGTTTCGCTCGATCATGAAGCAATTGCAGCGCTCCATTGGCCGGCTATGTCGATGCAGTTCACAGCCGAAGACCCCGCCATACTACAAGGCATCGCCGTCGGCGACCGCGTTTCATTCGAGCTGAAGAGCGCGACCGAGACCCAAACCATTGCGGCGATCGCCCAACAATGATGCACGATCCCGTCCGCAAAACGCGTGGCAGGTGAACTTGCCGCAACCGGTGTTGCAGTGGCAACTGACACCGAAGACGAACAAAACAGCCGCTAGGACGATTGCATGCACCGGTTTCTCTTCGGCTACATGGCCTCGGCCGCGGTTGTTCTCGCACTGTTGAGTTGGGCCGAGACTGGCTCGTTGGAACGTGGGCTGCGGTTTCTCGTGTCACAGAATCAGCTTGGCAAGAGCGCCGTGGCAATTGTTTTCTTGGTGATGATGCAGTTTGTCATGTTTCAGTTGATACCGCGCTGGCTCAGCAAACCAAAAGAGGATGACCGATATCGTGCACCTTCCGCTGCGCCTCGTGGCCGCGCCGTCCGCGCGCCCTGAAAGGTGCTTCTATGGAAATTTTTTGGAAATCGAGGGCTTCAAGGGGCAGAATCGCGGGCTATCGATTTGGCGCTTATAGGGATTTTGCCTACGCCTACGGAAAACCGCGTCAGGACCGACAGTTCCTGCAAACTGACCCTGTTGGGTATGAAGGCGACTTCAACTAATACGCCTACGTCGGGAACGACCCGCTCAATCGTGTTGATCCAACCGGGATGCGGGTGTTTTCCGGCGCCGCGAAGTAACCCGCGTCGTTTGGTTTTCGTGTCTGTCGGCTCTGGGTTCGCTTTAATCTCGGCGCGACCGCGAATGCAACAACACTGGCCGCGGCGAAAAGCGTACGACGGACATGTCCGCGTCATGGCGTGCCTTCTTCATTGAGTGCGTCGGCCAGATCAATGGCGGCGATGTCGGTGAGCGTGGGTCTGGCGCCCTCGTGTTCTTCAAACCGCAGCCGCAAACCTCAGCAACCAAAGGTCGCCAAGCCTTGAAATCTTACCCCTTTGAGGCGTGGGCATGCCGGGGGTTGAATTTGGCGACAATGAGGGGCGGGTGGCGGTGTCCCGCGCCCAGAGCACGCGTTTCCAGGATGGCGGCTCGCACAACTTTTCGCCGCTCCGGTGAATTCAATTCCGTAATGTTGGTTTTAATCCCGATGTACTGACGGAAGCCCGCCAGCACTTTGCTGCGGCGGGCGCATTCCGGCATTTGGCGGCGTCGAGGCATGGCGCTCGCCCGAGGGGGAAGCCATGGTAAAGCTTATCCGCACGGATCTGGATTTCATTCTTCAGCAGATCAAGTACGCCGAGGCGCACGCTGGCGGCGCTGATCTTAGGTCCTTGTTTCCGAACCCGGAAGTTCCTTTCGGGCTGCGGACGCTGAGCGGGTCGTTCAACAACCTTGTCCCTGGTCAGAGCAATTTCGGCGCCGCGGATTCGATCTTCCCGCGCATGCTGCCGCCGTCTTTCCGCGAAGCCGAAGTGCGCCCGGAGAACTTCTTCGGCGATGGCGCTCCCGCGGGCCTGACCCCCACGTCATATGCGCAAACCAGCGGCAATGTGTTCGATTCCCAGCCCCGCACCATTTCCAACCTGATCGTTGACCAGACCGCGAACAACCCTGCCGCGGTGGCGGCGAATGGCGGCGCGCCCAGCGTGCTGAGCCCTGGCCTCGACGGCGTGTTCGGCACGGCCGACGACACCGAAGTATTCCTGATCACCAATGTGGCCCCCGATGAGGGGCTGTCCGCGCCGTTCAATTCCTGGATGACTTTCTTCGGTCAATTCTTCGATCACGGCCTCGATCTTGTGACCAAGGGCGGCAACGATAAGATCTACATTCCGCTGCAGCCGGATGATCCGCTTTACGTGGAAGGCGGCTTTGCCAATTTCATGGTGGTGACGCGGGCGACGCAGTTCGGCGCCCCTGGCCTCAATGAGAACACCACCTCGCCCTTCGTCGACCAAAACCAAACTTATTCATCCCATCCGTCGCACCAGGTCTTCCTGCGCGAGTACGCGCGGATCGACACTAATGGCGGCGCGCCCGGCGGCGGCCTGACGGTCGCGACGGGCAGGCTGATTGAAGGCGCTGGCGGCGGCATGGCGACATGGGCCGAGGTGAAGGCCCAGGCCCGCGATCTGCTCGGCATTCAGCTGATCGATACCGACGTGTTCAACGTGCCGTTGCTCCGCACCGACGTCTACGGTAAGTTTATCCCGGGCGCGAACGGGTACGCGCAAATCATCACCGGCGCGGGCGCCGACGGCGTGTTCAACACCGCCGATGATGTGGTGATCGAGGGCGATCCGGCCGCCAATGGCGGACTTGGCGTTAGCCTCGCCACCGCCGTGCGCACGGGTCACGCATTCTTGAATGACATCGCCCACAATGCCGAGCCCGGAACAGTGTTCGACACAGACGGCAATCCCGCCACTCCGGGAACCAGCGTCGTGCAGGCCGATGACGACGACGTCGCTGGCAATGCCATCGCCGTCGATTTCATGGGCCGCAAGGTCGCCTACGACGACGAATTGCTCGACGCGCACTACATCGCCGGCGATGGCCGCGTAAACGAAAACATCGGCCTCACCGCCGTGCACGCCATCTTCCACTCAGAGCACAATCGCCTGGTGGAGCACGTCAAATCGCAGGTTTTGGCCGACGCCGACCTTGCGTTTTTGAATGAGTGGCTGCTCGTTGATGTCGCCGCGCTGCCAACGAATCCGGCCGAGATCGCCGCGCTGCAATGGGACGGCGAGCGCCTGTTCCAGGCCGCCAAGTTCGGCACCGAGATGCAATACCAGCATCTCGTGTTTGAGGAGTTCGCGCGCACGATCCAGCCGAACGTCGATGCGTTCCTGGATTTCAACGACACCATAAATCCGGCGATCGTCGCCGAGTTTGCACATACGGTCTATCGTTTCGGACACTCGATGTTGACCGAAACAGTCGATCGCTACGACGCCAATTTCAACGTGATCGGTGATGGCAATCCCACGGAAGCGGGCAACCAGCAGACCGGCTTAATCGCGGCGTTCCTCAATCCGCTCATGTTCGCGGGCAGCGGCGTGGATTCCGACGCCGCCGCCGCGGCGATCATTCGCGGCCTCACCCGCCAAACTGGCAACGAGATCGACGAATTCGTCACCGAGGCGTTGCGCAACAATTTGGTTGGCCTGCCGCTCGATCTGCCGGCGATCAACATTGCCCGTGGTCGCGACGCCGGGATCCCGTCCTTGAACGAGGCCCGCCGCACCTTCTTCGCCGGCACCGGCGATGCGCAACTGAAGCCCTATTCGAGTTGGGTGGATTTTGCCCAGCACCTGAAACATCCGGCGTCGCTGATTAACTTCATCGCTGCTTATGGCACGCATGCGGAATTGCAAGCCGTGGACGTCGATACGCTTGAGGAGATGCGTGCGGTCGCCGTGGCTTTGGTGCTCGGCGGCAGCGCGGTCATCAATGCGGGCAATGTGGGCGGCGCTGAGCGGACCTTTACCGCCGACGAAGCCGATCGTCTCGATTTCCTCAACAGCCAGGGCATTTACGCCAATCTGCCCAACGGCGCGACCACGACAGGCCTCGATCTCGTCGATCTCTGGATCGGTGGTTTGGCTGAAGAGAAAATGCCGTTTGGCGGCATGCTCGGCTCGACCTTCAACTTCGTGTTCGAGACTCAGATGGAGGCGCTACAGGACGGCGACCGGCTGTATTATTTGCACCGCCTCGTCGGCCTCAACTTCATCGTCGAGCTTGAGAACAATTCGTTCGCCGACATCATCATGCGCAACACGGGCCTCAAGCATCTGCCTGCGCTGGTGTTCTCGACCCCCGGCCTGACGCTGGAAGTGGATATCCTCCAGCAATTCAACGCGAATGTGATCAACGATCCAGGCCCCGACGGCGTGCTCGGCGACGATCCGTTGACATTGGCGGATGAAAGCCTCGACGACATCGCCACACCGCGGCAAGATCCGCTCGGCGAGAGCGGGTTGCTGACGCCGTTGGTGATCCGCGACAATCCGAACACGGTCGGGCCGGATGGCAATTATTTGCAGTACACCGGTGACGAGCACGTTGTGCTTGGCGGCGCCGAGCCGGGTTCGCTCGTCAATCCGAGCGGCAACGATATTCTGATTGCAAGCATCGGCGATGACACCGTCTATGGCGATGGCGGCAATGACCGGCTCGAGGGCGGGCATGGCAACGACGATCTGCAAGGCGGCGCTGGCGACGATATCATCACCGATGTGGGCGGCGATGACGTCATCAAGGGCGGCGACGGCAACGATGTCATCCATGGCGGCCAGGGCCTCAATTTGATCATTGCCGGCCGCGGCAGCGATTTCATTGTCACCGGCGAGGATTCCTCGGAAGTGTTCGCCGGCGAAGGCAACGACTTTATCCTTGGCAGCAAGCTCAACATCCAGATGATGGGCGGCGAGGGCGATGATTGGTTCGAAATCGGCACCCAAGATGGCGCGCCGGGCGATAATTTCGATCCCTTCGGGACAGATTCCATTCTCGGGAACGACGTGTTTCTCGGCGACGGCGGCTTTGATGAAGTGATCGGCGAAGGTGGCGACGATATCGCCGTCGGTAGCGGCGGCCCCGACAAATTCAAAGGCATGTCCGGTTTCGATTGGGTGACCTACAAGAACGAAGCGTTCGGTGTGAACGTCGAAATGCTGGGCGATGCGTTCAACGAAGCGCCGCTGGGGGTTTCCGCTGCGGCGGTGATGAACCGCTTCCGCGACATCGAAGGCATGTCCGGCTCGGCCCACGGCGACATTCTGCGCGGCGATAACGCCGATGCGCTGCAGATCGCCACGGCGGGGTTCCAAGGCAGCATCCTCACCAATATCGCTCTGGTTAGCGGTCTGCAGGGCTTGCTCGATGGCATGCTGGGCGCGGGCCAAACCTCGTTCGGCGCAGGCAATATCATGCTCGGCGGCTCCGGTTCGGATTGGATCGAAGGCCGCGGCGGTGATGATCTGATCGACGGCGATGCCTGGCTCAACGTCCGCATTACGGTGACCGGCGGGCCGATGGCGGGTGCAAGTTTCAACAGCATGACCGAGATGCTCTCGTTGATGATGGATGGAACCATCAATCCAGGCGATCTCGCGATCGTGCGCGAGATTCTTTCCGGGACCGATGATTTCGACACTGCCGTGTTCACTGGCAATTTCATTGACTACCAGATCACCGATCTCGGTGGCGGCGTCTGGCGTGTCGTGGATACGGTTCTCGGGCGTGACGGCGCCGATACGCTGAGAAGCGTCGAGCGTTTGCAATTCGCGGACCAAGTCGAAATTCTTGTTCCGGGGCTGAACGCCGAACCGGTTGGGCAGCCGACAATCATCAACACCAATGGCGGGCCCGTGGGCGTGGGCGACGTGCTGGCGGTTTCGATGGCCGGCGTAACGGATGCGGATAACCCCGGCGCCATTACCGGAGCGATCGCTTATTACTGGCAGGTTGAGACCGTTCCGGGCTCGGGCGTGTTCAATGATATCCTTGGCGGCGGCGGCATCCCCATTGCGACCCCGCGCCTGACGGTTGATGGCGCGCTTGCCGGCCTTTCGATCCGCGTGCGCGCGGTTTACACTGATGGCAACGGCGTCATTGAGAGCGTCGCCTCCGCGCAAAGCGCGGCGGTGCTTGCGGGGGCGGGACCGGCAATTCCAGACCCCGTCGATATGACGGTGACCGCGCCCAGCGAGGGCGTGCGCTTCATTCGCGCCGACCTGCAATTCTTCCTCGATCAGATTGCGATCGCCGAGCAGCACGCTCAACCAGGCGGGCCAAGCCTCAACGAATTGCTCCCAAATTCGCGGGTTTCCGAAGGTTTGCGGACGGTGAGCGGAGAGCTCAACAATTTGCAGCCCGGCCAAAGCGAGTTGGGCGCGGCTGACAATCTGTTCCCGCGCGCGGCAGATGCGCAATTCCTTACAGCCTACGATTCCACCGGTTCGGTGATCGATTCCCAGCCGCGCACGATCTCCAACCTGATCGTCGATCAAACCGCGAACAATCCCGCCGCAGTGGAGGCCAATGGCGGCGCCGATAGCGTCGTGAGCCCCGGACTCGACGGCCTGTTTGGCACCGCTGATGACCGGGAGGTGTTCCTCATTCCAAACACCTCTCCAGACGAGGGCCTGTCGGCGCCGTTCAACTCATGGATGACGTTCTTCGGCCAATTCTTCGATCACGGCCTCGACCTGCTGACCAAGGGCGGCAACGGCGACGTGCTCATTCCGCTGCAACCGGACGATCCGCTCTTTGTGCCGGGCAGCCCAACCAATTTCATGGTTGTGACGCGCGCGACCCAATTCGGCGCGCCGGGTCTGAACGAGAACACCACCTCGCCGTTCGTCGACCAGAACCAGACCTATTCCTCACACCCCTCGCACCAGGTTTTCCTGCGCGCCTATGAGCGGGCGGGAAATCTCACGGTCGCCACAGGCAAGTTGATCGAGGGCCAACAAGGCGGCATGGCGACTTGGGCGGACGTAAAGGCTCAAGCCCGCGACATGCTTGGCATACAGCTGACGGACACGGACGTGTTCAACGTGCCGCTGCTCCGCACCGACCTCTACGGTAAGTTTATCCCGAGCGCGAACGGCTATGCGCAGGTCATCACCGGCGCTGGCGCCGACGGCGTGTTCAACACCGCCGATGATGTGGTGATCGAGGGCGACCCAACGGCGAATGGCGGCCTGGGCGTAAGCCTCGCCACCGCCGTGCGCACGAACCACGCGTTCCTCAACGACCTCGCCCACAACGCCGCGCCAGGAACGGTGTTCGACACCGATGGCAATCCCGCCACCCCCGGCACGAGCGTCGTGCAGGCCGACGACGATGACATCGCCGGCAATGCTATCGCCACCGATTTCAGAGGCCGCAAGGTCGCCTACGACGACGAATTGCTCGACGCGCACTACATCGCCGGCGATGGCCGTGTAAACGAAAATATCGGGCTCACCGCCGTGCACGCGGTGTTCCACTCCGAGCATAATCGCCTGGTCGAGCATATCCAAAGCGTCGCGCTCGCCACCAACGACCTCGCGTTCTTGTCGGAATGGTTGCTCCCGGGGACGGCGCCCGCGACGTTCCCGGCCTCACAAGCCGAACTCGACGCGCTACAATGGAATGGCGAACGGCTATTCCAGGCCGCGAAAGTCGGCACCGAGATGCAATACCAGCATCTGGTGTTCGAGGAATTCGCCCGCACGATCCAGCCGAACATCGATCTCTTCACCGGCCCGACACAGGGCTATGACGTCAATATCGACCCATCGATCGTCGCCGAGTTCGCGCACACGGTTTACCGCTTCGGCCACTCGATGCTCACGGAGACCGTTGATCGGTTCAATCCGGACTTCACGCCGATCGTGGCCGATCCGCTGCATCCGAGCAACGACCAGCAGCTCGGCTTGATCGCGGCGTTCCTCAACCCGTTGGCGTTTGCCGCCAGCGGCGCCACCTCGGATGATGCGGCGGGGGCGATCATTCGCGGCGTCACTCGTCAAGCCGGCAACGAAATCGACGAATTCGTCACTGAGGCGCTGCGCAACAATCTCGTCGGTCTGCCGCTTGACCTCGCTGCGATCAACATCGCCCGCGGCCGTGACACCGGCGTCCCAACGTTGAACGCCGCGCGCCGGGATTTCTACAGCCAGACCGGCGACGCGCAGTTGAAGCCCTACACAAGCTGGGCCGACTTCGTGCAATATATCAAGCACCCAGTATCGCTGATCAACTTCATCGCGGCGTATGGAACGCACGCCGAATTGATCGCCTCTGACGTTGATACCCTGGCGGAAAAACGCGCCGTGGCGACGGCGTTGGTGCTCGGCGGGTCCGCGACTATCAATGCTGGCGGTGTCGGCGGGACCGAGCGGGTATTTACCGCTAATGAAGGCGATCGCCTGGACTTCTTGGGCAGCACGGGGATCTACGCGAACTTGGCCAACGGCGTCACGACCACTGGCGTCGACGCGATCGATCTATGGATCGGCGGCTTGGCCGAAGAAAAGACCCCCTTCGGCGGCATGCTGGGTTCGACGTTCAACTTCGTATTCGAGACCCAGTTGGAGGCGCTGCAATTCGGCGACCGGTTCTACTATCTGGATCGCCTCGCTGGGCAGAACTTCGTCGTCGAGCTCGAAAACAATTCGTTCGCCAAACTCATCATGGCGAACACCAACGCCACCCACTTGCCGGGACTTGTGTTCCAAACGCCGGCCTACACACTCGAGGCGGATCAGAGCCTGCAACATACGGGCATAGGCGCGTCCGGTCGTGACGATCCGACCAATGGCGATCCGTTGCTCCCGCTGGTTATTCGCGACAATCCCGATACGGTCGGACCCGACACCAATTACCTTGAGTACACGGGCGATGATCACGTCGTGTTGGGTGGCACCAATAACGCCGACATCCTGATCGCCAGCATCGGCGACGACACGATTTGGGGCGACGGCGGCAACGACGTAATCGAAGGCGGCTACGGCAACGACTTGATCCGCGCCGGCAGCGGCGATGACATCGTCACCGACATCGGCGGCGACGATAACATCCAGGGTGACGGCGGCAACGATGTCATCCAAGGCGGCAACGGCCTCAATCTGATCCTCGGCGGCTTCGGGCAGGACTTCATCATCAGCGGTGAAGACAGCAACGAGACCTTCGGCGGAGTCGGCAACGACTTTATCCTGGGGTCCAACCGCGACGAACAGAACATGGGCGGCGAGGGCAATGACTGGATCGAAAACGGTTCCAGCGACGGCTCGCCCGGCGACAATTTCGACCCCAACGGCAACGACTTGATCGTCGGACACGACGTGTTCATCGGCGACGGCACGGCCAACATCATGAATTCCGAAGGTGGCGACGACATCATGGTCGGCTCCACCGGGCCGGATGACAAATACCTTGGCGCGTCTGGCTTCGATTGGGCGACGTTCAAGGACGATCTGTTCGGCGTCAACATCGACTTGCGGCTGCGGGCGTTCGACACCGCGCCCATTCCCGCCTCCGCGGCGAATGTATTGGCGCGGTTTGAATCCATCCAAGGCCTCTCGGGTTCGCGTTTCTCCGACATTCTAACCGGCGACGACGAAACCGCGGCGACGCTGGGTAATTCCGGCGCGCAAGGCTCCATCCTGACCAACATTTCGTTGATCGACGGCTTGCAGGACCTGCTGAATGACGCCTTGGGCGGGGTGGTCACGCTATTCGATGGCGGCAATATCATCCTCGGCGGCGATGGCAGCGATATCATCAGGGGCGGCGGCGGCGATGATATTATCGACGGCGACCAATGGCTGAATGTCAGGATCAGCATCCGCGATCCGCTCAATCACGCGGTGGAAATCGGCACGACAGACAGCATGCGGACGTTGATCCCCGCCATGCTCAGCGGCGCCATCAATCCAGGACAATTGGAAATCGTTCGTGAGATATTGGGGCCGGTTGATTTGAGCCCGCCGGGCTCGGGACCAGACTTTGATACGGCCGTGTTCTCGGGTGCGCGCGCCGATTACACGATCGCTATTGATGATCGCGGTACTGCCGGCACGCTCGATGATTTGGTGACCGTGACCGACAATGTCGGAACCGACGGCGTCGATCGCTTGATGCACATCGAACGGCTGCAATTCTCGGATCAAGCCATAGTGCTCGCCGGGATCAATGCCGCGCCGGTTGGGCTATTGTCGATCAGCGACGCCACGCCAGCCGAAGATCAGACGCTCACCGTGTCGATCGCCGGGGTCACCGACGCCAACAATGTGTCGCTTTCGAATCCGCTTGGCCTGATCACCGGCCCCGTGGCCTACACGTGGCAATTCGAGGCGCAGCCTGGCGTGTTCGAGGACATCCTCATAGCAACGCCGGCCGGTGATACACCGGCGGTTGGGCCGACTTTTACGCCCGGCGATGATCTTGTTGGGCTCGCCCTGCGCGTGCGCGCTGTCTACCAAGACGGCAACGGCGTGCTCGAAGAGGTTTTTTCGTCGCCGACCGCGCCGGTGACGAACGTCAATGACGTGCCGACTGGCGTGTTGGCGCTGAGCGATGTCAACCCGACACAGGATATTCCGGTGCTTGCGCTTACGGGCGGCATTGTCGATGCCGATGGGCTCACGCTCGCGGTGTTTGCTTATCAGTGGCAGGTGACGGACACGCCGGCGGTTGAGGCCAGTTGGACGGACGTCGCCGGGTTGATCGGAACCGAGGCGAGCTTTGCGCCGCGGGCGGTCGATGTTGGGCGCTTCATCCGCGTCGTCGTCACTTACACTGACGATCAGGGAACCCCCGAAACTGTGACGTCAGCCGCCAGCGGCGCCATCGGCTTCCACTTGATCGGCAACAACAATGCCAACGTGCAAAATGGCGGCGCGTTCGATGATTGGCTGCAGGGCCTTGGCGGCGCCGATACGTTGATCGGCAATGCCGGTGCGGACTTGCTCGAAGGCGGTCTCGGCGCGGACACTTTGGTTGGCGGCATTGGCGCCGACAGAATGATCGGCGGCGCCGGCAACGATACTGTTGTTGTTGAAGACGCCACGGATGTTATCATTGAACTCGTCGGCGAGGGAAATGACGTGGTGCAAACCGCGCTCGCGGCGCTCACTCTGGCGGACAATGTCGAGGTCTTGAACTATACTGGCGCTGGCAATTTCGCCGGCACGGGCAACGCCCAAGCCAATTCGATCACCGGCGGCGCTGGGGCCGACACACTCGACGGCGGGGCTGGAAACGACACGCTCGCGGGCGCTGGCGGCGCGGATACGTTGACCGGCGGATTGGGGGCGGATTCGCTCAGTGGCGGCGCGGATAACGATACCTTCCGGGCGACTCTCGACGATGGCAACGACCTGATCAGCGGCGGCGCTGGGACGGATACGTACGACCTCTCCGCCACCTCCGCCGGCGCGACGATCACAACCACCACGGCGACAAGCACGGCGACCGGGGCCGACACCTTGGTGAGCATCGAGAACTTCATCGGCAGCCAAGGCGGGGACACCTTCACCCTCAATGGCGGCGCCAATGCGATCGATGGTCGTGGCGGCGATGACACCATCAGTGCCGGTGGCGGCGCTGACTTCCTCATGGGCGGTGCGGGCAATGATACGCTCGTCGGCGGGACCGGAAACGACGCGATCCTAGGCGGCGCGAACAATGACACCATCAATTATGCGTTCGGTGACGGCGCCGACGCGGTTGATGGCGGCGCCGACACCGACACGCTTGCGATTATTGGCACCGGCGGCGCCAATGTGCTCGACGTGGCCTATAGCGGCGCCTCGCTCACGGCGTTCGAAGGCGGCACGATCGTCAATGTCGAAGCTGTGAGCGCTAACCTGCTGACCGGAACCGACACACTATCTTATGCCGGTTCAGCCGCGGGCGTTACGGTCAACCTGGCGACCGGCATCGCGTCCGGCTTCGCGTCGATTACCAGCATCGAGAACGTCACTGGAACGGCGCAAGCCGATACGCTGACGGGGGGCGCGGGGGTTAACACGATCAACGGCGGCGCCGGCGGCGATATTTTGACCGGCGGCGACGGCCAAGACGTGATCAATACCGGGGCGGCGAACGATGATGTCCGTGACATAATTCGGTTCAGCACATTGGCGGAACTTGGCGATACCGTCACCAATTTCGACGCCACCGGCACGACCGACCAGGTTCAAATAGGCGGCGCGCTCAAAACGCTGCTGGATGACGGCGGCGATCCGGACAATTTCGTGTTCGCCTCGGGCAATGGGGTCAATGGCGGCAATACCGCCGTGGACCTTAACGGGGCGATTGAAGCGCTCTACCTCAGCGGCGCCAATGGCGAGGGTCTGACGACCGCGAACCTGCTGAATGCGGCGGCCACGGCCACCGAATTCAACGCCGAGTTCGCGCTCACCGCGGCGGATGGAGAGGCCACGTTGCTGGTTATTAACGACACCAACAACAACAGCTTCGCGGTCGCGCTGTGGATTCAGGCTGGTGGCGGAGAGATGACGGCGGGCGAACTGACCCTGATCGGAATTTTCAGCGGCAACGGCACGGTAACCACGGACGCCTTCGACTTCTTTGGGGGGGGCTGATTTTACAATGCAACGGCCCAGCGCGCCGGGCGGCTTCTTAACTGATCGCCCCGACACGCGCCGAGTGTTGGCGACGGAATGCACCTGCGCCGAATCTTAACGTCCGCACCGACGGAACGGTCCAATGTGGGACGGAAAGAGCGCATGGCGCGCGGCGCCTTTTGTTGCCCGACCTGAAAAGGAGAAAGCCCTATTTTTGCTGAGGCCCTTTGGGCGATGCTGCGTGTAATTGGGCATCCCTCAAACCGATGAATGGCCGGCGACACTATGAATTTGCCCCATGTTCCATTCCTCGAACGTGCGCGTGCTTCGCTTCGGCGGCGCGCGGCGGTGGTCGCTAGGAAGTCCAAGGATTTTGCCGGCGCAGCATGGAACGCTCCTACGATCCTGAGCGCGCGCAAGCGCCTCGCCAAACCGCTTGAATTCGCGAGACGGATTGCGGGTTCATTGCGCGCGCCGGAGGTGCTGCAACAAGGCGTAAGTAGCCTGCGCACCCATTTCGGCCTCATCCTTGGCTTCAGCGCGGCAATTAACCTGCTCTACTTGGCGCCCTCGCTCTACATGCTTCAGGTGTATGATCGGGTGATCCCGACTAGCGGCATCTTGACCTTGGTGTTGCTGAGCGTGGTTCTCGTTGCAAGCTTGAGTGTGTTGAGCTTGCTCGATGCTGCGCGTGCGCGGCTGATGGCGCGCACCGCGATCGGGATCGAGCGGCTAGCGGCCGACGCGGTTATCGAAGAAAACATGAAGGCGCGCCGGAGCGGCGTCACGCCGGTGGCCACCGCCCGTGACCTCGATACCCTGCGCCAAGGCGTGACGAGCCCCGCCGCGATTGGCTTGTTGGATATTCCTTGGACGCCGTTCTTCGTCGGAATTTGCTTTGTCATTCATGTGTGGATAGGTGTCCTCGCGTTGGGCGGTGCGGTGCTCATTTTCGGCTTGGCGCTCGTAAACGAACGCGCCTCGCGAGGGTCCATCTCGAAATTGTCGGCCAAGGCGGCAAGTTTCTATGTCGCCCATGAAAGTGATTTGGCTGCATGCGAGACGATACATGCGTTGGGCGCCGAGCGGCGGTTCCGCCGCCGCCGCGCGCATGCGCGCACGGAATATGTCGCCGTTCAGACCGAAACCGCCTTCACCGGCGCGGGCTATGCGGCGGCGACAAAGGCCCTGCGCATGTTGCTGCAATCGGCGGCGCTGGGGCTTGGCGCCTATCTAGCGGTGCAGCGCGAGATATCCCCGGGGGCCATTATTGCCGCCACGATTTTGACCGCACGGGCGTTTTCGCCGGTGGAGCAAATCGTAGGCGGTTGGCGGCAAATCGGCATGGCGTTCGCCGCGTACGGATCATTGCAAAAGCTGTTTTCGAGCGCCAAGGCGGTTGCGGAGCGAACACCGCTGCCGGACCCCACGGGCCGCATCCAAGTTGAGATGGTTTCGGCCGCAGCCCCCGATGGGCGCACCATCTCTCTGCACGGCGCGAATTTTTCGGTGGCGCCTGGCGAGGTCATTGGAATCATCGGTGCGAGCGGCGCAGGCAAGTCCACGCTTGCACGCGTGCTCGCGAACGCGGCCGTGCCCAAGGCGGGCGCAGTGCGCATCGACGGCGCGCGCTATGCCGATTGGGACGACGAGGCGCTGTCGCGCCACATTGGCTATCTGCCCCAGCGGATCGAATTGTTCGACGGCACAATAGCTGAAAATATCTGTTCATTCGCCCCCGCCGTCGATGAAAGCGGCGCCCCGACGGGCCCGAAGGTGGTCGAGGCCGCTATCGCCGCGGGCGCACACGAACTTATCCTTCGCTTGCCTAATGGTTACGAGACAATGTTGGGGACGAGTGGTGCGGGGGTGTCACCGGGCCAAGCGCAGCGCATTGCGCTCGCACGCGCTTTCTTCGGCAGCCCGTGTGTGGTTGTCTTGGATGAACCCAATTCGCACCTTGATCTCGAGGGCGAGGCAGCTCTTGTCGGCGCCATCGAAAAAGTGAGGGTGCGCAACGGGGTCGTGTTTGTGGTCGCGCATCGCACGGGCGTGATCGGCATTGTCGACAAGATCGCGGTGTTGCACGAGGGGCGGGTCGTTGATTTCGGCCCGCGCGCGACGGTGCTTGCCAAGATCGCCGCGGCGGTGAAGGGCGATGCACCCGCGCTCGTGAGCGCCCGCACATGATGCTTCAGCCCCCTCCGGTCGCCGCAGCCCCGGTGTTGGACGACAATCCCTGGATCGAGGGTCGCGTCGGACTTTTTTTCATCGTTTTGTTCTTTGGCGTGTTCGGTCTGTGGGCGATGTTCGCGCCATTGGACGCGGGCGTCGTGGCCACTGGGGAAGTGAAGGTCGCGGGCAATCGCCAAGTTGTGCAACATCGCGATGGCGGCGTGATCTCCCGCATCGCCGTGCGTGAAGGCGATCATGTCGCGACGAACCAAGTCCTGTTGGAGATATCGGCTGTCGAGCTCGCGGCGCAGGAACGCGCTCTAGCTGGCCAGACGATTGAACTGGAAGCATCGCGCGAACGCTTGTTGGCGGAAGGCGCCCGCAGGCCGACCCTTGCACGACCGGCCAGTTGGACATCGCTGCCGCAGGAGTATGTCGAGCTTGCCGACGCGGTGCTCACCCGCCAGCAGGAAGAACTGACCACGCGCCGTTCCGCGATCGCTGCTCAGACGGGCGTGCAGGGGCAACGCCAATCTCAGCTGTCGGCGCGGATCGAAGGTTACCGTGAACAGATCGCATCGGTGGAGGAACAGGCGCGTCTGGTCAACGAGGAATTGCGCGGATTGCGGGCGTTGTCAGCAGAGGGATTTGCGTCGGAGACGCGCGTGAGGGCGGCGGAACGAACTGCGGCTGAATTGACCGGACGCAGGGCTGAACTTGTTGGGTTGATTGAACAATCGCGCGAAGGGATCGGCGAGGCCCGCATGCAATCCCTGTCGATCCATGAGGACCGCTCACAATTGATCGCCCAGGAATTGCGGCTGACGGAAACGCAAATCGCCGAGACCATGCCGCGGCTTCAGGCCGTCCGCGTGCAATTGGAGGCCGCGCGCGTGCGCGCGCCGACAGCCGGTGTCGTGGTCGGGCTGTCTTTTTTCAACGAAGGCGCAGTCGTCCAACCCGGTGAGCACATCCTCGAAATCGTTCCCGACGATCAAGATTTAATCATGCAGGTGCAAATCCGGCCCATGGACGCCGACAATGTCCATGTGGGCCAGAGAACCAATGTGCGTCTCGCCGCGTTCGAAGGGCGGCAAATGCCGTATGCGCGCGGTGAAGTCACGCGCCTTTCCGCGGACCGGTTTGAGGATCCGCGCAACGGCGCCCTCTACTTTACCGCCGAAGTGCGGGTGACGCGTGAAGAATTAACTCGCCTCTCGAGCGCCGGGGGGCTAACGCAATTGACGCTCTCGCCGGGATTGCCTGTTGAGGTCGTCATACCGCTGCGGAAGCGGACAGCGCTGCAATATCTGCTTGAGCCGTTGGGGCAAACTGTGTGGCGGTCGTTCCGTGAAAATTGACAAAGACTTCCGACTTTACCTGGGCGTGAGTGCGGTGCTCGCTACCGGCCTGCTTTCTTCGCCGGTGTGCGCGGAGACTTTGATCGAGGAAACCGCCGCGGTTTTGCAAACGAGCCCCTCACTCGCGAGTGAGCGTGCGCGCCTTGAGGCCGTGCGCCAATCCTTGCCGACCGCGTGGTCGGAAATGTTGCCGCAGGTGACCGTGGAGGGCAATGCGCTCGAAGTGGATCGCAGCGAGGAGCGCTTCGGCATCGACGTGCGCAGTCAGCCCGAATATTGGGTCGCATCGGCGCGTGTTTCCACGCTCATCTTTGGCTCTGGCCGGGTGTGGGCCTCGACGCGCCAAGCCCGGGCGCAGATCGCATCGGCCTTGGCGCTTTATCAGGAGGCGGCTCAGGAATTGGCGGTTGAATTGGCGCGCGCCTACGGCGATGTGCGCTTTGCGCGGGAGGCGCTCACCGCGCAAGAAGAATCGCTGGCGAACCTCGAAGAGCAAGCGCGCTTCGCACGTGCGAATTTGCGTGAAGGATTTTTGACACGCACCGATGTGGCGCAAGCGGAGGCGCGTGTGGCGCAGGCGCGGGCCGATCTGGCGCGCGCGCACTCACGCGTGGTGCAAGCGAGCGAGTTCTACATGCGCGTGACCGGTCATCCGCCTGGTTCTCTGGTCGATCCGGAGAATATGGGCGGCTTGCCAGAGGCGCTGGACGCGGCCCTTGAGATGGCCGAGGAGCATCCTGGTTTGATCGCAGCGGCGGCAAACATTCGCGCCGCCGACGCGGGGGTGGGCTTGGCCGCGTCGAGTGGGCGGATGCGTGTGTTTCTGGAGTCGAACGATTCGCGTTTTGACGTGATGGGATCGTCCGACGAATTCAACGAGGAATCCGAGGGCACGGTCAATGTTCGTGTGGCGATCCCTCTGTTCACCGGCGGCGCCGTGCGCGCCCGAACCCGCCAACAGCGTTATCTGCGAGATGCGGCGCGCTACGACCTGGCCAACGCGCAACGCGTTGTGCGTGAACGCGTGACGGTCGCCTGGTCGGAGCTGGACGCGACGCGGGCGCGGTTTGAGGCGTCAAAGACGCGCCTTGAAGCTTCGGAACTGGCAAGCCGGGGCGTGCGTCGTGAACAACAATTTGGTCAACGATCGATGATCGATGTACTGAACCAGGAGCAAGAACGACTTGCCGCCCGCGTAGCGCTGGCCGAAGCCGAACGTGATGCGATGGTGGCCGAGCGCGTGTACGCCGCCGCTATTGGCCAGATAACGGAATTGCTCGGCATTCAAGTCAACGATGGAAGCCGCGACCGCTGATCCGGCATGGCAAACGCTCCCACCCCTCCCACGGCCAGTTCTCGGGCGACGACGGGGGGCGTTGATCGCCGCAGGGTGATCATGCTCGGGGCTGTCGCCGTCGCGCTCGCCGGCGCCGCCGGCGTCATGATTTACAACGCCAGATCGAGGCCTGGCGCGGGCGACGCGATGTCGAGGCTCGGCGCCGGTGTCGATGACGTCGTCCTTGTAGGCCGCGCGGGCGAGGAAGTGCGCTGGGGCGCGCTCAAGGGGCGCCCTCGCGTGGTCTTCTTTGGTTTCACCCACTGCCCCGTCATTTGTCCGGTCACGGTATGGGAACTGAACGACGCGATGGACCGGATCGGCGCGCCGACGGAAAACCTGGCGATCGAATTCGTGACCATTGACCCGGCGCGCGACACGCCAGAAAGACTGAGCGATTATTTTAGCGGCTTCGGAGAGCGGGTGCGCGGCTATTCGGGAACGCCCGAGGCCATCGCGCGCATCGCGAGGGGGTTCGAAGTCGTATACAGGCGCAATGCGCTGGAGGGCGAGGACTACACGATGGATCACACCGCTACGGTGTTCCTTATCGACAGCGAAGGGCGCGTCGCCGATGTGCTGGCTTATGGATCGCCTCCGGACGTGATCGAAGCGAGACTTCGCGCTTTGGTCGGCGCGAGCGCGGATTAGCCGAGCGCCATCACGCGCAAAACCGCGACGCTGATCGCGGAAGCCAGCGCCAACCAAGCCATCACCGAAATGGCCAGCGCCGCAAGCAGGACGAACGCGCGCAAGGGCGAGAGGACGCGCGCAGGCGCGCCGCTGACGCGGCTAGACGCCTCGGATCGCGTGGGCTCCGAGGCCACCAACCGAAGGTAGGAGGGCCGCCGGTCGCTCGGGGCAGTGTTGGAGTGAAGTGTCAGGGCGTAGTCTCCCAGGCGAGCCAGCCAGCGGACCACTACGAATGGGGGAAGATTTTATTCCCCGACGCTCGCGATATTTGTCAAATTCACACCGTCAGGGCTGCTCGCCGCGGCCAGCGGGGCGCCAGCCAAGTTGCACTATCGAAAACACGCTCGGTGAGGCCCCCGAGCTGGCGATGGAAATCCGCACCCGAAACAGTCGGACCTCAAACTCTCCCTCGCCAGCGCCCTGGCGCGTATTTCGCGCCAATGGCGAAATGGGCGCGGCGCTCCAGCTCATTGTGGTGTCGCTGTCCAATGCGCGCTCGCCGCTCGGGCTCTCCATGATGTTGAGGTCACGCAGGATGGCGAGGCTGTTTCGCCGCGCCGTCAATTCCGCGCGCTGCTCGCGCTGTTGGATGTAACCGCGCGAGACCTGAGTTTGCAGCGACACAAGGGGAATGAGGGCGATGGCTATGATTGCCAGCGCCGCCAACGCTTCAATGACGCTGAAGCCGGTTTGCGCGCGCCGAGTCATCCCGTGATCCACACGCGCGCGGCGGCCGTCGCGGCGAGTGCGGCGGCAAGCCCAATACCGAACGGGGCGCCGGCGCCTGTGAGCTTGGCCGGCGGCGACGTGGCGCGAGACACCACGAGCACACTCATGGTGGCAAGTCCCGCGACGGCCACGGCGATCAACCCGAAATAAGGCCCGAGAAACGCCCCCATGGCGGCGGCGAGCTTGACATCACCAAGGCCCAGCGCATCGGGCGCGTTGGCGGCGGCGAAGGCGCGCCGAACGCCATAGAACAAGCCGCCAAGCAAAAGTGCGCCGAGACCTTGTGTCGTCCAGGCGTCCCCGAAGGGTGCGGCGAGCGCCAACAACGCAATTGCAAACACAAGCGGATCGGGGATGAGGCAATGGCGCCGGTCAATTTCCGCGGTCAATCCACACGTAACAAAAAGCGCCGACAGCACAATGGAGGTCGCCCACGCACCGGTGATCAGGGCAAGAAGCGCGGCAAGGGCGGCGATTGCGACCGCCAGTATTGGCAAGCCCGCGGACAAGCGAATGCCGAGGTCCCCGCGCATCGCCGCCGCCGTCAAAAAAGCCGCCGTGCCGGCGAGGAGTGGAGGCAGGAATGCCGTGGGCATCGTTTGGCCTATCCGATCGAATCGTAGATGCCGGCCAGCGCCGAAACCAGGCCCAGAACGATGGCGCCTATCATCGAGGCGACGATGGCGATGGCGACCGGCTCGAGGATGAGAGTAAAGCGCTTGAGCGCGTCGCGCATTTCTTCGTCATTGCGGTCGGCCACCGCGCGGAACATCTCGCCCATCGCGCCGGAGCGTTGCCCGGCGCGGATCAGGCTGGCGTCCACCACGGATAGAGCGCCAGAGCTGAGGAACGCCTCATCAACGGGTCGCCCACCGCGCAGCGCGGTGATGGACGCAAGCGCGCCCTGCTTTTGCTTGCCATCAGGCAATGCCCCTGCCGCGAGACCCGTGGCTTCAAGCACATCGACGCCCGCGGCCAATGCAATTGCCATTATCCGTGACCATGCCGCGCGCTGGCGGGTCCGCAGCAGAGAGCGCAAACCGGGCGTGGCGTGCGCCAACGCGCTAAAGGTGTTTTTGCCTTCGGCGGTGCTGACGAAGGCTGTCACCGCCAGGACAACGAGCGCGACCGTCCCGGAGATGACCAAGACATTGTCGTGAAAGGTGACGCCGGCATCGATGACGAACGCCGACAACCCGCTCAAATCGGCGCGCGCGTTGCGCAGCATATCCGCGAAGCGTGGCACCACGACATAAAACAGGAAGCCGACGCTGGCCACGCCGCTGGCGACCAAGAACGCCGGATAAACCAGGGCGTTCTGGATGTCGCGACGAACGCGTTGCTCAAACGCCATTTGCCGTGCGGCCTCTTCCAAAACCAAAGGCAGACGCCCGCTGGCTTCCCCCGCGCGGATGAGCGCGTAAACATAGGCCGGATAGAATTGCGCGCCCTGGTTGAGGGCCTTGGCGAGGCGGTCACCTTGGCGAAGCAATGCAATGGTCGCGCGCAGGGCGTCCGCGATGGGGCGCCCTGGCAGGGACGCGGCGATGATGTCGAGAGCTTCGAGCAAATCGACGCCGGCGCGCATCATCACCGCAAGCTGGCGCAGCGCCAGAGAGGCTTCATCATGAGACACGCGTGCATTGCTTGCGCCCCGCGTTGCGTCGTCGCCCGCCTCGCTCAGGTTGAGAACAACTTTACGCTCGCGGGCGAGCCGGCGCAGCGCGTCGGCCCGAGTATCGGCCATGATGGAATCCGCAATTGCCGCGCCATCGCTGTCAAGGGCGCGATAATGGAAACGTCGCGAGGTCATTGCGGCGACGAGCCCAGGACACGCAATGCTTCGAGAAACGCGGTCTCGCCGGCCCGCGCTTTTGCAAGCCCATTTTGCGAGAGGTCAGTGAACCCGTGTGCTCGGGCCAGCGAAGCAAGGTCGGACTCAGCGGCGCCGGTGCGGATGGCTTGCTGCATGGCGGCGTCGATCTGTGCGGCCTCGAATACGCCAACGCGTCCTCGAAAGCCCGACCCACCACATGCTTTGCAGCCCGTTCCGCGCCGCCACGCGGGCGCATCCCGCAACATTGCCTGCGCCAGCGCCGCCTGTGCGTGGCGTTCACAGTCAGGATCAAGGTCAGGCGTTGCGCACCCGCCGCAGACCTGGCGAACCAGCCTTTGGCCGATAACGGCGCGCAGCACGTCGGCAAGCAGGAATTTCTCCACGCCGAGGTCAACCAGTCGCGACACGGCAGCGAGCGCCGAATTCGTATGCACCGTTGAAATGACAAGGTGGCCGGTCAACGCCGCTTGCACCGCCGTGCGCGCCGTTTCGGCGTCGCGAATTTCGCCGACGAAGATGACGTCGGGATCTTGGCGCAAAATGGAACGCAGGCCCGTGGCGAAGTCGAGATTGATGTCTGATCGAACGGTCATCTGTAGAACGCCCGGCAAATCGAATTCCACCGGATCCTCGATGGTGACGATCTTGCGCACGCCGTCGTTCAGGAGGGAAATCAATCGATAGACCGTTGTCGTTTTGCCCGACCCGGTTGGGCCAGTGACAAGCACCAGGCCGTTCGGCTGGGCGATGGTGGCGGTCAGTATCGCGCGCTGTTCAACGGTGAGGCCGAGCGCATCCAGTTCGGGGATGAGGTGGGTGGCGCCAAGCAGGCGCACGACAATCGACTCCCCCCACGTCGTCGGCAGCGTGGAGACGCGCACGTCGATATCGCGGCCAGCCACACGGATACTTTGGCGCCCGTCCTGCGGCAATCGACGCTCGGCGATGTCCATGCCCGACAGCAATTTGATGCGAGAAGCGATGGCGTCGAACATGTCGCGCGATGCGGTGCGCCGCTGCGTGAGCACGCCATCAACCCGCAGGCGCACCAGAACGGTGTCTTCAAACGGCTCGAAATGAACGTCGCTGGCGCGCAGGGTGATGGCCTCGGCGAACACGGAATTGACGAAGTCGATAACCGGCGCCTCTTCGGCGAGCTCCAACAAGCGTGTCGGATCGGCCGAACCGAGCAATGCGCGCCCGCGCAGCGCCGCAAGTAGAGGTTCGATCGCCAGAGAGCTGGCCAGATAAAGCCGCGTGGGCGTGCGCCATTGCTCGAGGGCTTCCTGGATCGCGGGGTCGTGCAGACGGGGCCCTGCGACGCTGAATGCGTTCTCTGTGCGCCAAGCAATTACGTCATTGTCGATAAACCAGCTTGGGGGCGCTCCGAGGTCATGCATGGCTTGGCGCACGGCCTCGACTGAGGGTGTCAGCGCCGGGTCGAGGATGGGTAAGCCGATTTGCTCGGACAACACCTCCAGAAGCGCATCCTCGGACAACGCGCCGAGGCGCACCAGGGTTGGGCCAATGGCGCCGCCGACGTCGCGCTGCAACGCTTGCGCCTCAGCAAAGTCCTGGTCGGAGACCAGGCCTCGTTCCAGCAAGAGGTCGCCGAGCCGGCGCATGCGCATACCTTCGCAATTGTGAGCGCCTGTAAGCTAAACTGGCGGCTTGGATGCTGCTAACGCCGGCAACGCGGAGGCGATGTTTTCGCGCCTGAGGGAGATTGCGCGCTGGACACGCCCTCGCGGTGAGAACGCTTGGATGCGCGTGCGCTCGGCTTGATAGAAGCAGGGTGAACATATTTGGCAAAATCGAAAAGCTCATAGCGTCAACGCACAGCGATAGCCCACGGCGCGCCGAGCGTGGCTATAGCCTGCTCGAAGTGCTGATTGTATTAACCATCATTGCGCTGGTGGCGGCTTTGGTTGGGCCGCGTTTGATCGCGCAGCTTGACCGCTCGAAAGTGACCGCGGCGCGCGTACAGGTGCGCACGCTTGCGTCCGCGCTCGAGACGATGCGGATTGACATCGGCCGCTACCCAACAAACCAAGAAGGGCTCGCCCTGTTGGTGGCGCCGCCAACGGGCGCGCGCGAGTCTGCTTCCTGGGCGGGACCCTATCTGGATTCAGAAATTCCCTCCGACCCCTGGGGCGGCGTCTACATCTATGATGCCCCGCGCGAGGATTTTGCGCGCCCTAGGATTGCGAGCTTGGGCGCCGACGGCGAGCTGGGCGGAAGCGGGCTCGCCGCGGACATCGTCCATGGCGACGCCCCTCAATAACGCGCGCACGCGCGAGCGTGGGCTCAGTATTATCGAAGCGTTGGTGATCGTCACGGTGACGGCGTTGTTGGCGTTGCTGTTGCTGCCGCTGGCGTCTCGCGCGGCCGGGCGCAATTTCGCGCTAGCGGAAGGTTCGCTGGCCGCCGCTGATGCGGCCAACGCCGAAATCCAGTTTCGTACGCTGTTGCACGGCGCGGCGCAGCAAGCGCGCGGCGCGCCGAGCCTCCATGGTCAGTCCGATAGCGTGACTGTTTTTCCCGCCCTGGCTGCGGCGACTGCGTGCGCGCGCACGGGCGCCACGGCCTGGGTGAGGCTGCGCATCGTCCAGCGCGGGAGCGGGGGATGGCTGGCGTGTGAGAGCGAGGGGCGGCGCACGGAAGTGTTGGCCTGGAGCGCGGGTGAGGCGCGATTTTCTTATAGCGACGATGGCGCGGCGTGGACGAGCCGATGGTCTCCGCCGCCGCGGCCGATGGGAGACACGGCATCTCTGACGCGGGCCGCGCCGCTGGTGCGGTTTGAATTCGTCGGAGCAGACAGGCGTGGGTTCACATGGGCCGAGCGCGCTGGGTGGACCGAAGGTCAATTGCAGGACCTAGACGGAGAGGCGCAATGAGTGCTGATCGCTCTCACGCGCGCGGCTACGCTCTGATTCTGGCTGCCGTCGTGGTCGCGTTGTTGGCGCTGGTGTTGTTGGCGGTTGCCCGCGTCCAGGGCGACGTATCGCCGGGTTTGCGCGCGTTACAGCGTGACGTCGAACGCGAGATCGCGACCCACAGCGCTGTCGCGCGCGTGGGGTACTTGTTGTTGACGGAACCCATTGGTCCGCGATCGGTAGTCGTGGGCGGGCCGCGCGAACCGGGCGCCGCCTCTTCGGCGGGGATGCGCAATGCGCGCGAACTGCGCTTGGATGGGCGTTTCTATGTCATCGGCGGATTTGAGCCCGGCGCGGATGCTGCTTTCGCCTCGGTGCAGGATGAAGCCGGGCTGCTCAGTCTCAATACGGGCGATAGCGTGGCGCTTGGCGCTTTGCTCGATCAAGCGGGCGTTGCAAATGCGCGCGGTTTGGCCAGCGCGCTTGTCGATTACATTGACGAAGACGATCTCGCTGGTCCGTACGGCGCGGAAGAGGATGCTTATCGCCGGCTGCACCTGCCGCCGCCGCTTAATCAACCTCTAACCAACAGGTGGCGGGCGCTTGACGCGCTTGGCTGGCGGGAGAGCGTTAATGAGGGTCGGGTCGGTCGTTTTTGGGCAAATGTGAACGCGGCGCCGCGCGGCGCATCGCTCAACGTGAACACCGCGCCGCTGCCTGTGCTTGTCGCTGCCCTGGGCAATGGACGCGCGGCGCGCGCCCTTGTTACGCGACGCGGCCAGGCCGAGTTGCGCACGCGCGAGGAGATTGAAGGGTTAACGGGCGTCAATACACGCGCCGACGGCGTGGTTCTTGCTACCGAAGTTGGCGCGGTCTTTCGCGTGATTGTCGCGTTCTCCGGCGGACGGCGCGCATACGAAAGCCAATTGGTGTTGGCGGAGCCCGGCGCGGGCCGACCGGTTTACTGGCGCGAGGGGCGGTTGGCGGCTGTTTCGTATGGGCGGGATCAATTTGAAGCAGCCGAAAGCCTCCCAGAGCATGCGCGTACTCCTTGAGAGCGGCACGTTCGCGGGCGCCGATGGCGACGCGCAGCCCGTCGGCGCCATTTTGCTGAGCCGCGCGCTGTGCCGTTTTAGCCTCTATCGCGCCTCCCCAGAGCTTTCGCGTGCGCATATTGCGCGCGCCGTGCGTACCCATGCCGAGGCGAACGCACCTTTCGTGGAAACGGGGACGTTGTTGCTGCGGTCGCCCCACGGCGCCGAAATGTGGTATTGGGACAAGGCGCAGGCCTCGGCCGGCGTCAGCCCAAAAGCGTTAACAACATTGGCCCCGGAAAGTTTGTTTCGCGAAGCTGGGGAAGGCTGGCGCATCCTCGCGTGCGTCGAGGGGTTTGAAGCGCAATACTGGCAAGAGGGCGGCCTTGTCGCCTCGACTTGGCGGCGCCACGCCTTCACGCGCGAGCAATGGATTGCGTTTGCGTTGGGCGTCGAGGCCGCGGCGCATGAGCCACCCGACACGCCACCAGCGCCAACGAACACGAGACTGCTGACGCATGCGCTTTGGCGGGGCCGTGAAATCAAGCCGCCACTGACGTGGCGCGACGCCGAGACCGCCGCGGCGTCGTTTGCGCTATGCTTGAGCGGATTGGCGGCGTTTTTTGTCGGGCAAGGTCTGCATTTTGAAGAGGACGCACGCGCTAGTGCGCGCGAAACCGCGGCGATTGAAGAAAGCATCGCTTCAAACCCCGCGCTGCGGCGCGCGCGAGAGCGCGCCGAATTGCTGCTTGCGTTCAACAGTGCGAACGCTGGCGCCGATGCGCTCACCGCCGCGGCGGACGCGTTGTCGGTGTTCAAACAATTCGGCGTGGAAGCGGAAAGCTGGCGTGCTGATCAGTCCGGCTTTCACGCCATACTGAGCGCTTCGATAAGTGACATCCCCCTGCGCGATGTGGTCGCCGCCCTTGAGGCGACGCCGCTTCTGTGTGGGGTTGAGCCCAATCTATCGAGCCGTGAAGGCGCACTTGAGCTCAGCGCCGCGCTTGAAACGGCGGGCGCGACGTGCGCGGCGGACCGTGGGAGGGCGCCATGAAGGCGGCGTGGCGCGAGCTGCTGCGTAAATTGCGCGCGGCCACGGCGCGTGAGCGCGCGGGCTTGGCGCTCGTGGCGGCGGTCGCGGCGCTTGCGGCGGCGCTGGCGGCGTTTGACTGGGCGCTTGGCGCTGGGCAAGAGGCGCGCGACGGCGCGGCGCGGCGCGCCGATGCGGCGGCGGTGTTTACGCTGGAAAGCTCGCGAGTCTTTCAGGAGCGTTTGGCCGCCGAGACCAATAAGGTGTGGCGCTGGTCAATTGTCGAGACCTCGGAGGGCGTGGCGTTGGCGCAAGCCGTTGCGGCGCTTGAGGGCCTGGCCGCGCAGGCGGGCTTGGGAGACGTCTTGGTCACGGCAGATGATTTGGCGCCCCGCGAGGACGGCGCGGTGTCGTCGCTCTCACTGACGCTCAATGCCGATTTCGACTGGGCGGGCTTTTTGAGGTTGCTGCAGGCGATGGAGGCGTCCGATCTCAGTGTGACGCCCGAAGCGGTTGAGGTTTCGACGATCCCGGATGAGGCGGCGCGCCTGACTATGAGTGTGCGTGCGCCATTCCTGCGCGAGGCGCCCCAACCATGAACCGCGCCGCGATTTTCGCCGCATCGCTCGTTGGCGGTCTTGCAAGCGGGTGGGTGACCGCCGTGCGCGCGCCGGCGCCAGCGCTGAGCGAACAGGCGCCGGCTTGGGCGGCGTCTCACCATGGAGGTGAAAGCATCGGCGCGGCGCGTGAGCGCTTGGCGGCCTTGGGCTATGGCGCGGCGGAAGTGCTTGCGAGCGATGAGGCGTTGCAAGCGCGGCCGCCGCCGGACGTCGCTATTCTGTTTCGCCGCGATCTTACCGCGATTGAGCAGCGCGCCGACGGTCCGCTGGCCTGGATCGTGGATTTTACCCAACCCAACGGACGTCGCGGTTTGAGGCCCGGCGATGTTTACCAAGACGGTTGGCGTGTTTCGATCGTTAGTGAACAGATCATTGAACTGCGCAGGCGACGCGAGACGCGGCGTGTGGCCGTGTTCGTCCCGCCTCCAGCGGAAGAGGTCCAGGAAAGTCCGTAACGCGCGCATGCTTCTTGCAGTGTTGAATGGTTGGCGCCACCGGGGCGCGCAGGCGATGGAGTGGTTAAGAGTGCCGAGCCTTCGCAAATGTGATTATCGACGCCTTGCCGCGAGTGTCATGGCGCTTGGCGCGGTTTCGGGCTG
This sequence comes from Terricaulis sp., assembly GCA_040080805.1. Taxonomy (GTDB): domain Bacteria; phylum Pseudomonadota; class Alphaproteobacteria; order Caulobacterales; family Aquidulcibacteraceae; genus Vitreimonas. The sequence goes on from JBEBHQ010000009.1 coordinate 105,048, forward strand.
TGCGTCGTATCCGCAATTGCAGGCGCGCGCCGCCGCGGAAGCGCATCCGCCCGCGGTGCAAGCCGCTGAAACGCCCGCAAATGACGCTGGGGTCCCCGCAAACGTGGAAATTCTGAGCGCAGGGGTTGACGCGGAGACCATCGCGCCGACCGCGGCCCCTGTGGCGGCCACGCAAGCGGAGATCGAGGCGCTCTTGGAACCTCGGGACGTTGAGGTGGCGTTGCCGCCGCAACCCTTGCCGCAATTTATCGATACCGTGTTCGGTGAAATTCTAAGGGTGCCTTATTCGACGGGTCCGGGCGTGGCGCAGCGGCGCGATATTATCGCTCTGCGTGGTCCCACCATGCTGCCGAACCGCCGGTTCTTCACCATGGCGCAGGTCGCGTTGCAGCAATACGGCCTCGCTGTGCTGATCGAAAGCGGCCAGGTGCGCATTGTGCAGGACACAGTGCTCAGCGGGCAATCGCCAGTGTTCATGCGCACGCGTACGACGCCCGAGACGCCGTCCTCCTCACGCCCTGTGATGCAGTTTTTTCCAGTGTCGGCGCTCGAGGTGGAATCCCTTGTCGCATTGCTCGACCAGGCCTATCCCAATCGCGGCTCGGTTCGATTCACAGCCCAGCCGGAGACCAATACGCTGCTGATCAGCGGGGGCGCGCGCGATGTGGCGTCGGCGGCCTCGGTGGTGGCGCAATTGGATCGTCCCAGCTTCGCGGGCGGCCAGATTGCGCGGGTCGAGCCGATCTTCATGTCGGCGGAACAATTGGCGGACGCGCTTACGCGCACTTTGAGCGCCGAGGGTTACCGGCTGAGTAACCCGGTCGAGGCACGGCGCGGCGCGTTGACTATTCTGCCGCTTGAGCACGCGAACCAATTGCTGGTGTTCGCGAACGACCGCGTTTTGTTTGAGCGTGTTCTTTACTGGATAGGCCGCCTCGACCGCGCCTCGGCGCTCGGCGACGCTGAAGGCGTGTTCGTTTACACCGCGCGTAATACGAGCGCGGTGGAATTGGGCGCGTTGGTCGCGCAAACCGGCTCCAGCGGCGCCGACAGCGCGCCCGCGCCAAATCCGCCGGAATTGGCGGTGCGGCGCACCAACGGGGTTCGCGCGGGCGGACAAGCCAGAGCTTCGGCTTCGGCGCCGAGTAGTTTCGGTGGGCTCACGATTGATCCGGCCGGCAATCGAATTCTGTTTCGCGGCTCGCCCAGCGCCTACGCGCATCTGCATGCATTGCTTGAGCAATTGGATACGCCGCCGCAGCAAGTGTTGATCGAGCTCACCATTGCCGAGGTGACGTTGACGGATGAAACGCGCTTTGGCGTCGAATGGTTCTTGGATCAAACGATCCGCGACGGAACGCTCACCGCATCGACGCGCGGCGGCTCGGTGCGCCAGCCCGGCGGGCTTGGCGTGGTGGCGACCAATGTATTTTCACGCGGAAGCGTGCAGGCCGCGTTGAACGCCTTCGCCTCGAACAACAACCTGAACATTCTTTCGACGCCGCGCCTGGTTACACGTTCGGGCAGCGCCGCGGAGATCCTCATCGGCACGGATGTGCCGATAATCACGTCGCAACGCGCGTCCGACAATCAAACTGGCGGCGACACCGATGTGCTGCAAACAGTGCAATACCGCCAAACAGGCGTCATCTTGAATGTGCGCCCGGTTGTGTACGGCGAGGATCGCATTGACATCGAACTCTACCAGGAAGTGTCCAGCCAGCAACCTAACACCAGCGCCGCCATTGCCAGCCCCTTGATTCTCAATCGCAGCGTGGCCACGCAGCTTTCCTTGCAAGAAGGTATGACTGCCGTGATTGGCGGCATCATCCAAGATACCTATTCACGCGATCAGCGCGGGATTCCTGGCTTGAAAGATTTGCCGTTCGTAGGGGCGGCATTTCGGAGCGAAGAGGTGACCGGGGATAAGGTGGAACTCGTGATCCTTGTCACGCCGTACATCATCCGCGATTCCGACGACATGAACGCGTTCACGCAGAGCATGTCCAGTTCCGTGAACCGCGCGCTTCGAAGCCGTGGGCCGCAGGTGTACACGCTCTACCCATGGAGGGTCCCGTTCCTCCCCGCGCGCGACCACGCGCTACCGAGACGGGTGGGGACTGACGTGTTGACGCCTGCTCCAATCGCGCCATCCTTGGAGGCGCCTGGAGAACCGGCGCAGGTTGGGGCCCCCGCGACCGTTGTGCCGATCCAATAGTGTGGGCTAATCGCGAAGCGCGCCCCATCCGAAAATCGGGTCGCGTCCTGGCGCGCCGAGATCGACCGCCTGATCCTGTAGCGCCGCGAGCACGTTGCGCGCGTTGGCCGGCGAAGGTTGATGCAAGCGCTCGGCAATCTTCGCGGCGACCAACGGCGCCGCGAACGAAGTTCCGGAAACGAGAACCGCGCCATCGCCGGTCCGCACGTCGAGATCAACACCGGGAGCGGCGAAGCTGATATAGGCGCCGCGATTGGCGCGCATATAGGGCCGGTCGTCGCCATCGATCGCGGTGACAGCCACGGAGCCCTCGAAGGCTGCGGGAAAGGCTGGACGCGCAAGCGGTCCGCCATTGCCCGCCGCTGCAACGATGACATGTCCATTCCGCACCGCGCGATTCACCAGCGCGGCCAGCACGGCATTGTTGGGCCCCTCAATGCTGATATTGATCACCGGCACCCTGTTGGTGATCATCCAATCCAGGGCGGCGGCGATAGAATCGGCGGAGGCGGCCTGGGCGCCATCGGCGCTGGAGCCGAATACATCGGCCACATGCACGCGCATGCCTGCTTCAATGGCCAGCGCCGCCACCAACGAGCCGTGCTGGCGTGCGATTGGCGCGTTCCCACCGAACGAGCGTTGGCTGAGCAGCGCCGACGGGGCCAGTGAAGGAACATCAACGCCGGTGTCGATAATGCCGAGCACGCCAACAAAGTTCGTCTGATGCGGTCGCGGGGTCAGGCGCCCCAGCCTCACGCTGGCTTCGGAGCCGCGATAAATATTATTTGACGTCACTAATGCGTGCGGCGCGACCGTGTGCAAGGCGTTTACGGCGCTGTCGATGCTCATGCCGTCGGGGACGTGCAGGCGCGCTATTGCGCCATCGCTTGATGTTAGCGCTCGTTCTGAAAGCACCTCGAAGCCGGCGGCGCGCGCTGCGTCGAGTTCGTTGGCGTTGCCTGCGAACAGTGCTTCTCCAGCCACCCGCTCCGAGCCGTGCTCGTCGCGCTCGACCACAATTGCGTGTTGCGTCGCTTGGGACAGCGCCGCCTCCGAGGCCGCGACCTGAGCTAAGTGGCCGGAGACCGGGGCGCCTGCTGAACTAGTTCCGCTGTTGTCGGACTCGCTGCCGCCAGATTGCTCATCGCCGTCGTCGGAATTGTCGCTTCCAGAGTTATTGTCACCGTCGTCTGATTGATCGCCGCCGTCGCCGCCGGAGTCGCCGCTTCCCGAATTGTCGCCGCCATCGTCTGATTGATCGCCGTCGCTGTCGGAACCGCTTCCTGAATTATCGCCGCCATCGAAAGTGTCGCCACCGTCGTCCGCTCGATCGCCGTCGTCACCACTCCCGGAATTGTCGCCGCTGGAATCGTCCCCGCCGCGTCCGCTGGAGTCCCTATCCGAGCCTGAAGACTCGTCGCCGCCCGGGCCACTGTGATCGCTCCCTGAATCGCCGGAGGGGGCTTCGATATCATCGTCATGCCCCGATCCAGGATCCGATGCGTAAGCGACGCTGGCGCCGAGCGCGGCGGCAATCAATGCGCCCCGATAAAGGGAAATCCAGGGGCGAAACTCCCTAGTCATGGTTAAACCATAGCATGTGGATAAACCAGACGAAACAAAGGAATGTTTGGAATAATGTTCTTCCGCATTCGTAGTGTTGCTTGGAGTACATGAAGAACGAACAGGCCTTTCGCCGAGAGCTTGTATCACAGCTGCCCAGGCTGCGGCGCTTCGCTTTGGCGTTGGCGGGGAGCCGTGACGCGGCCGAGGACTTGCTGCAATCGGCGGTCGAACGCGCGCTGCGCAAGTGGGAGAGTTACGAGGAGGGTAAGCGCCTCGATTCCTGGATGTTCAAGATCATGCAGAACCTCTGGTTCGACATGAGACGCTCAGTGTCCTCCGGCCCGATCTACACGGCTGAGTTGTTGGATGTGGCGGGCTCCGATGGCCGAGACGTCACGGAGGCGCGTGACGAATTGCGCTTGGTGCGCGAGGCGTTTGCCGAATTGCCCGAGGACCAGCGAGCCGTACTCGCACTGGTCGTGCTTGAGGGGTTTTCGTACGCACAGGCGGCCGAAGCGCTCGGGGCGCCCATCGGGACGGTGATGAGCAGGCTGTCGCGGGCGCGCGCGAGCCTCAGCGCCCGCGCCGTGGGAAATGTGATGATTGCGCCGATACCAAGCCGGAAAGAGAAATAATGCTGAACGACGGCCTCATTGGCGCCTATCTGGACGGCGAACTTGACCAGGAGAAGCGTGCTCTGGTCGAACATTGGCTGGCGCACGACAAAGGCGCGGCGGCACGGGCCGAGCGCATTCGCGGCGCTGACGCGATGCTGCGGCGCGCCATCCCCCGGATCGCCGTTGATCAGGCCGACCCAATCGCCGCGCTGATCATGGAAGGCCCGACGAATGTGGTGAGCTTCGCGGGACATGGGTGGATCCGCCGCGCCGTGGCAATAGCGGCGGCGTGTGTGATCGGCGTTCTGGTTGGGCGGGCGAGTGCGCCCTCGATGATGTCGAACATTGACCCGAAAATGCGTCTGAGCGCCGAAATCGAGCGCGCGCTCGATGCGCTTCCAAGCGGGCAAAGCGCGCCAATCATGGGCGGTGAATTGCAGATGGCGCTGAGCGTTCTGACGGATTCTGGCGCGCTTTGCCGGCAATTCCGTACGGTTTCAGGCGCCGATGCGGCTGATGCATTGGCGTGCCGCGTGGACGGGGATTGGCGTTTGGCCGTCCAAGCGGCGGCCCCGGGCGAGGCGGCTGAGTTCAGCGTCGCGGCCCCCGCCGGGTCAGCCATTGACGCGGCGATAAGTGCGATGGGTGGTGCGGCAGTGCTCGACGCAAATGAAGAGCGTGCGCTGATAGCCGCGCGTTGGCGGCAATAAGGGCTAGCCTCGCCGCCCCTACGATCCGCATTTCAATTCTCACCTCTGGCGAATAAGCGATAGCGCGCTCGCGTGCGAAGCGTGACGCTTGGCTCTGGCCGCATTGAGAAATCACTTGGTGGTGGCCGGTTTCGGCGTCGCTTGGCCATCCACTCTCCTGTTGGGGGAATGGCTTAGGGCTCGCCAAAAAATATTCCTTAAATGAGAGCCGCGGCATCGCATGAGCGGGCTGCATTGCGGGGGACGGCGATGATGACAATTTCGCTGCGCGGCGTGGTAGCGGTTTGTGGACGGCTGGCGATGATAAGCGCCGCGGCGGCGACCGCCGCCATGCTGAGCATGCAGCCCGCAATCGCGGACGTTTTTGATATCCCAACCGGCGCGCCGCGCAGCCCCTTGTTCCAGGCGCGCCCGTTCACCCAGCCGATCATGCTCTTTGAAGAGTTCGGAAACCAGCCGGCGCCGACCAGTGCTTGCGCCAATTGCGCGCCCTTGCCGCCGCCGTCGTCTTGCGCGGGCGTTCCGAGCGGCACGGCGCTCGACGCCTTCTTGCGCCAGACGCTTTCGCCGCTGCCGACGCGCGAAGCCAACACCAGCCGACCAAATTATTGGGCGACGGCGGTTGGAAACTGTGTGCGCCCGTTGGCGACTAGCGCCATTGAAGGCCGTCCATCCGGCGAGTGGTTCGCGCACCAACGCTGGGGCGAGTTCTCAGGCGTCGCCGCTTCCGCCAACAGGCTCGGCATGGTCTATTTCCAAAGCGCCACAAGCGGCGCGCGCGTGAACGGCGGGTTGCGCGATCCCTGGCAGCGCCACGGCTGGACGCGCGGTGAATTTCGGCCAGCGTCAACGGGCGCGCTTTACGGAACACGCAATGCCGGTCGCCAAGTGCGGTTTCACCCCAATTTCCCAGCACAGCAGCCCAATTCGGTGTGGACGTTCGACGGCACCATGCCGCCCAAATTGTTGATGGCGCGCTATGGCGAGCCGATCCTGTTTCGCCACTTCAATGCGTTGCCGATCGATCCCTCAGCCAATAACGGCTTCGGCGCGCACACATTGTCCACGCACGAACACAACGGCCACAACCCGGCCGAGAGCGATGGCTTCACCGGCGCGTTTTTCTTCCCGGGCCAATTCTACGATTACCATTGGCCGATGGTGCTTGCAGGCCACGATTCCATAAACGCCAACGCCAACGACGCGCACGCAGCTACGCCGACGACGGGCGTCAACGCGACGATGCGTATTCGCGGCGATTGGCGCGAAACCATGAGCACGCACTGGTTCCACGACCACATGCTCGATTTCACCGCCCAGAACGTCTACAAGGGCAGCGCCGCGATGATGAATTATTACAGCGCGGTCGATCGGGGCAATGAAACCTCGACAGGCGCGCAGTGCAATTACAGCAACCCCAACAACGTCAATCTCTGCCTGCCTAGCGGCAGCGCTCTGCCCTGGGGCAACCGCGACTATGACGTGAATTTGTTGCTCGCCGACAAAGCGTGGGACGCAAACGGGCAGCTCTTCTTCAACATTTTCAACGTCGATGGTTTCCTGGGCGACCAAGTGCTCGTGAACTGGACATGGCGGCCCTACATGGATGTCCGCGCGCGCCGCTACCGCCTCCGCATCTTGAACGGCGCGGTGTCACGCTATTTCCAACTCGCCTTGGTCACGGCCTCGGGCGTGCGGGTGCCGTTCCACATGGTCGGCAACGACGGCAATATCATGGAGCACGCCGTCCGCTTCCCCAACGCGGAGTCGCAGGACCTGCCGGTGCAGGCCATTGCCGAGCGCTACGACATCGTCGTCGATTTCAGCCAAGTGCAGGTCGGCACCAAAATCTATTTGATCAATTTGCTGGAACACCGGGATGGGCGTGGTCCGAACGAAACCATTCCGCTGGCGAGCGTGCTGAACGGCAGCTATGTCGGCGATCCCGCTGTCGGCAGAATCATGGAATTCCGTGTCACGTCCTACAGCGGCGTCGATCGCAGTATGAACCCCGCGTTCTATGAAGAAGGCGGGCGCGTCATGATCCCGCGCCCGGTGGTGAGCGACGCGGAAATCGCGAACGCACGTCACCGCACCTTCGAGTTCGGTCGCAGCAGCGGCACCGATGAATCGCCCTGGACGATAAAGACTGATGGCGGCCAAGGCCTGGGCATGGATCCCCACCGCGTCTCCGCGGCGCCCACGATCGGCCAATGGGAAATCTGGCACCTGGAGAGTGGCGACGGCTGGTCGCACCCGGTCCACATCCACTTCGAGGAAGGTCGCATCCTGACCCGCGACGGCGCGCCGCCGCCAGCCTGGGAGCGCGGCGCGCGCAAGGACATCTACCGGATCGGCGGCGGGCCCGGCGACAACCTTGACGTGACGCTTCTGATCCGCTTCCGCGAATTCCTCGGTACGTTTATGGAGCATTGTCACAACACCCAGCACGAGGATCATTCCATGCTGTTGCGCTGGGACAACCGCAACCCAGGCCAGACCGTCGCCATCCCAACGCCAATCGCCGATTGGGAAGGCGTCTATTACGAGCCCTCGCTTGACCTGCCGACGGCAGATTGACGCCCCGGAAGCGCAAGCGTTTGCGGCATGAAACGTGAATTGAACACTGTTTTCGCGGGGCTGGGCGGGATGTTGAAATGGCTGACCCGGAACGGCGCGGCTTTGGGCGCCGCCGCTTTGGTCGCGCTCGCCTCGATGGCGCCGTTGGCGCTGGCGCAGCAAACCCGGTGGCGCGCGGATTATTTCCCGAACGTCGTGCTGCAGGATCAAGACGGTCGGCGCTTGCGTTTCTATGACGACATCATCCGCGGCAAAGTGGTCGCGATCAATTTTATCTACACAACCTGCACCGACATCTGCCCGCTTGACACAGCGCAATTGCGCCGCGTGCAGCAAATCCTCGGCGACCGCGTCGGCCGCGATGTGTTCATGTATTCGATCTCGATCAATCCCGAGAGCGATACGCCCGCCTCATTGCGCCGGTTCATGCGCACCTACGACGTTGGCCCGGGCTGGACGTTCCTGACGGGATCGCGCGCCGACGTTGACCTGTTGCAGAGCCGCTTGGGAATTCGTCCCGTGGAACAGAACAATCTCAGCCAACACGGGACCAGCATCATCGTCGGCAATGAGGTGACCGGCCAATGGATCAAACGCTCTTCATTCGAGGCTCCGCAATTGTTGGCGAACTTGCTCGGACAGAGCCTGCACAATTACGCACCGCAAGCGACAGCGCAGCGTCAGAGTTACGCGGTGGTCGGCGAAGTCACCGATACGACGCCGGGGGCTTATATATTCCGCACGCGGTGCAGGTCATGTCATACGGTCGGCGAGGGTGATCGGCTTGGCCCCGACCTGCGCGGCGTCGTCGGCACGCGCCCGCGCGCCTGGCTCGAACGCTGGATCCGCGACCCTGACGACATGATAGCCGAACGTGATCCCACGGCGATAGCGATGATGGCGCGTTATCGTAACTTGCCGATGCCTGATCTCGGGCTCGGCGAAACCGACATCCAAGCGGTGATTACTTATCTTCGCACCCAGGACGAAGCCGCTGGGCACGGGCGCTGAGAAACTGACGCGGCGGTCAGCGATGGATCGGATCGGAGCGCCAAGTGAAACGCACGCCCGCGCTGTAATCGGGGCTGGCCTCGGAAAGCCCGGCCGCGGCATTGACTGAGACGCGCAGGGCCTCGCTCATGCGATAGGACACATAGGCGCCGACTTCGCTGGGGTCTTCATTGCCGTCGAGGGACGCATCGCGCCAGGAATAGAAGGCGCCGACGCGGGTTTTGTCGCCGGCGCGCAGCCAGCCGCCAACACCCGCTTGCCAGCCGTCCTGACGGTTGACGCCTTTGCGGTCACCCAGCGAGCGATAGCCCGCTGAAACGTAGCCACCGCCAACGTCTCCCGAGGAGCCGAGTTCGCCGTTCAAGATGTAGTCGGTGGTGCCGACGCCCAGTCCCTTGCTTTCGTCGCCGGTGGACAGCCGCACGCGTCCCGTCAGATCAAAATAGGCATTGGAGTCTCGTCCGCCGAGGCGCCTGAACGAGCGCGTGGCTGAAATGCTGGTGTCGCCGAAGCCGCGCTCGGTGCCGGTGCGGGCGATAGTGCCATCCGCGCCGGCGCCATCTCCAGCGTCGCCGCCGCCATCAAGCGTGTCGGCAACGTCCGCCGGGCCGGTAATGGACAGGTAGGGAAGGGAAACTCGGAATGACCAATTGCCGGTCGCGAGCCGCGCGCTCAGGGGGACCGCCACCACTTCGGTGTCCATGGTGTCGCCATAGTCGCCGCTCGAGTAATCGACGCCGCTGGAAAAGCTCAAGCGTGTTTCGGCGCTCGCCACCTGCGCGAACAACACGAAGTGAGCGGCAACAATGGTAGCAAGCCGCAAATCGCGCTTGACCATGAGTTTCCCCAATAAATACCGGCCCAAGATGGAGGCCTTGGGCCCGTAACTCACGCTAATACTCTAAGTGAGCGATCATCCGCGACCACTATTCCCGCCATGATCGTCTTAGGAATCAAGTTGCATGCATCGTGCAGGGGCGATGACGCCGCAAGGGCGCGCGTATTCCTGGTCTCGACCCTTGCCCGCGAGGTGTGCCAAATTGACATCGCTTCTCCGCCTAACGCGCAATGTCACGACGTCCTTCGGCGCGCCCGCGAATGTGCGCAGCCTGCTATTACTGTCCGCCATTGCGAGCACACTTGGCGCTTGTGGGCCCGGTCCAGGCGCCCGGAACAGCGCTATGGCGCTTGCGGTCATAGAGCGCGCCGAAAGCCACCTCTTTGTTGATGCGAGCGACGAGACACGGGCAGCGATCCGCCATGCGCCGAGCGGAATGGTTTGCGTCCTTCCGCGAGACGGCGCCTTCGACCTTGAAGTGTTTCCGGAGACCGCTGGAAATCCCGGCGCCTATTGTTCGACGGCAAGCGATGGCGTCGCCGCCACGTTCGTCGCCGTGCGCTTCGGCGCGGGCACAACGCTCGACCGCGCTTTCGCCGACGCTCTCGCCGCCAGTGTTGGCCAAGCATCTCCTCAGCATTGGTCGGGAGAACCAAGCGTTGCCGACAAGTCCTCGCCAGACGGCTTGCCGCACTTTCGGATCGCGCGCTTCGAGGCGACCGTTAACGAAGCGCCGCACTACCTCCGCGTCGCGATGAGCGAGGCAAATGGCTGGTATTTGCAGCAGATCGTGTCCGCCCCTCTCGATAAAGCCGGCGAGGCAGAGGCGCAGGCCGGCGAGGCTTGGCGCGCCGCGCTGCGAGAGTTCATTCCTCCAGCGCCGCCGTTAGTCACGCCAACCCGTTAGCGTGCGATTTGTGACGTTGCGGCAACATTCCTAAGGAATCGCGGCTGCGGGTGTTATCGCGCCTCGGCGCGGTCCCGCAGTCCAGTTAGATTGAAATCAAGTTTGGCGGGGGACGCCCTCTATCTTGGGGGCGCGCGCAGGGGCGACGAGGGGCGGGGCCGCGTCCGAGGTGACGCGGCCCCGGACTTCGCACCGAGCTTCCGTTAGGGTAGGGCGGCAGAAAATCAACGCTCCCCGACAAAATGATGCCTAAGTGCGGCGCGTGTGTGGACTCCGTGGCGAGACGGCGCCAGAATTTACCAATCGGCCTAAGCGGGAAACCGAATAGGCGCATGCGTTCGTTGCAGGCTTTAAGAGCCTGTTATGAGCTGTGTCCGCTTTAGTTTGCTGGCCTCGGTCGTGAGCGCGTTTGGCGCGAAGGCTGCGTCGCGGCGATCTGGGGCGCAGGGGAAATCACTTGAGAGGGGTGAATATGAAATCGCGCATCACAAAAACCGTAGCGCTTGCGGCCTTGATGGCCGGCGCCGCTGGCGTCGCAAATGCGACTGAAGGTTGGTACGGTCGAGCTGACGTGGGCTATTCCGATGGCACTGTCGAGCTGGACGCTACAACGGATAGCTATGATCTAGGGGCAGATTGGAGCGAGCACCTAGGTTTAGGCTACGCCTTCCAGAATGGTTTCCGCCTGGAAGGTGAGGTGTCGCACCGCTTCAATCAAATAGAGCCGTCCGGGTTCGTTTTAGACGGCGACGCGCACGCGTGGGCTGGAATGGCGAATTTGTTTTATGATTTCAATCGAGGTGGCGGCGCTGAGCCGTATATCGGTATTGGCGCAGGTATGGCGCGGCTGAGCGGCAATGCAACTGACGGCATCTTTACGGTCGCGGGCGACGATACAGTTGTGGCCTACCAGGCGATGATCGGTATTGCGCTCGCCGTAAGCGAACAGCTCGATCTTGATGTGGGCTACCGGTATTTCCAAGCCGACGGCGTTGAACTCGATGAGGGCACGCTCTCGCCGGTGGAAGCTGATTACCAAAATCAAGCCGTGACCATCGGCCTGCGCTACCAGTTCGCGGCGCCGGTTGT
>JBEBHQ010000039.1:0-27981 GCA_040080805.1 Terricaulis sp.
AGAGACAGCCACCGCCACCGCCGCCGCCGTTGCCGCCGTTGCCGCCGTTGGCGCCGCCGTTGCCGTTGCCGTTGCCGTTGTCGCCGTTGTTGCCGCCTAACAGCGATGCGAACATGCTCCGAACTGCCGCGACCGACTGCCCGAATAGATTTGCGCCGCCGCCGTTGTCGCCCTCCGCGTTGTCATTTTGGCGATTGCCGCCGTCTGATCCGCCATGCCCCGCGGCCGCGCTCCCCTTGGACGCAGCATCCACCACCCCACCCGATACCACGGCATAGTCGAGCGCGGGCGCCGCCACCGCCTGGGTGACGCTGGCGGGTTCGGCGGGCATGGTCATGGCGATAGCGCCCGGCGCGGCGCGTGCGATTCTCGCGGTGACGCCGGCCGCGACGTCGTTCGCCGCGCCGCCTTCATTGGCGCGCACCTCAACCAAGCCTCGCGACACGTGGACCATATCCTGTTGTGGGCCGGTCGAGACGGTGAATGTCGTGCCTTTGACGACGGCGGCCAGAAGCGGTGTTTCCACGCGGAAATGCGACGCTTCGCGGTGATCCACCTGGAACAGAACCGAGCCCAGATCCTGCAGAATGCGCGTCATGGCGTCGTTGGAATCAGGCGCAATGGTCATGCGACTATTAGGCGTCATGACAATGTGCTGCGCGCCGTTTTCCAAGGTCGCGCGACCGTCGGCGCCCGTGGCTACGCTAGCGCCCTCGCGCAGGTTTTGGTTTAGCGTGGCGTCGGCCAAATCTTGACCGGGCTGACGGACGCGAACAACGCCTTCGCGCGCCGTAATCCGCCACGGAGCTTGCTGCGCCGAAGCGGGGCTGGCCATGAACGCCGATGCGGCGAACGCAAGGGCGCAGCCAAGAGCAAGGAATTTCCGCATAAGAAGTGGCCTCCCGGGATTCGTGGACGACAATTCGAACACAATTTCGATAACAAGCGCGCGCTAAGGATTTGATAATTCGCGCCCGGCCTCACGGGCATTAACGCGTTGTTTGTCTTGCTTGCCGATAACCATGGACTGGTAAAAGTAGGTTGGCAGAACGCCCCCATGCGTTGGGAAAGGTCGGCACACTCACAGATCGCCCGTGCGCTCGCTCACGCGGGCGTGTTTGGCGCTGCTTGCTTTGCCGTCCCCGGCCCCGCAATTGCAGCGGACGCCGTCGCCCTGCGCGGACTGAGCAACGCCGGACAAGAAGCGCCCGTCGCGTGCGCCGAAAGCGCCGATCAGTGCTTCATGCTGCTTGGCCTCACCATTGACGGCGCGAGCGCCTTCACCCAGGCGGACCTAGCCCACCTCTACGAGCCGTACTTGGCCCGCACGGTCGGCCTAGATGATCTTGCGCGCATCGCCGACGCCATCACCACACGTTATCGAGAAGCCGGCTACTTCCTCTCGCGCGCAATCGTGCCGCCGCAGGATGCGGAAAGCGGCGTCGCGCGCATCGTTGTGTTGGAGGGACGCATCACCGAAATCGTCATCGAGGGCGAGGCCGGCGCCCAAGCTGGCGCGTATCTGCGCGGGATCGACGCCCAACCGATCGCCGACTTACGCGACCTCGATCGCCGGCTGGCGCTGGCAAGCGATGTGCCCGGGCTCGCCGTGCGCTCGCGGATCGAGCCCGACCCTAACGATCCCACGCGCCACCGCCTCGTCGTCAGCACCGAGTTCCGCGCTATCGACGCACTTGCGTCCATCGACAATCGCGGCAGCGAAGACGCAGGGCCACTGCAAGCCTATGGCCGCGTGCGCGGCAATTCAGTGCTGTTCGATCGCGACCAAGCCTCGCTCGGAGTGTTCACGACGCCGGCATCGCCCAGCGACTTCACCTATATCGAGGCCGCTTACGCCTATGGGTTCAAGAACGGCGCCCGCGCCGCCGTGGCCGCTTCGGCGTCGCGCGCACATGACGGACACGACATAGCCTCGCCTGATATCGGCGGCGACGGCCAAGCCCTGTCGTTGCGCTACGACCACCCGCTACAGCGCGGACGCGCTGGGGGTCTTTGGCTCGGCGGCGCGTTTGATCTGCGTCACGCCGAAAACGATTGGACGGGCGGCGGCGGTTATGCCGACGAATTGCGCGTCGCCAGTCTCAACTTGCGGGGATTCCTCAACGAACATGGCCACGCCAGCACCGTGTTCGCGCGCGCGTCGTTCGGCTTGGACATCCTGGGCGCTTCCGGCCGCTCTCTCCTGCGTCGCTCGCGCTACGACGCGGACGGCGAGTTCGTCACCTTCAACCTGCACATGTCACACTATCGCGATCTGGGCCGCTATGTTGGCGTGTACGCCTCCATCGACGGCCAATGGGCCGATCGCCCCCTGCTCCTGTCGGAGGAATTTTCCGTCGGCGGCCAATTCTATGGCCGCGCCTACAATCCCGGAGAAATTTCCGGCGACCACGGCCTGGCCGGACTGGTCGAGCTGCGCGCAGGCTACGATCCCAATATCGGCCCGATTTCCTTTCTGCAGGGCTATCTCTTCTACGACACGGCGGAAGTCTGGAATTACAATACCGCGCCCGGCGCCGACGAGCTCTCATTGTCGTCAGCTGGCGCCGGCTTGCGGGTCAGTTTTGAAGATTGGCTGACTGCCCGCTTGGAAATCGCCCGGCCTTTGACACGCACTCCCTACGAAGAACAAGATAAGGACTGGCGCCAATTTTTCTCGCTCTCCGCCGCATATTGACACCGCCCCGCGTCGCACCGCGTCACCTGGCGACCGGCAAAATATGATCACCTCGCGCTGCATTTTTCTCAGCATCATGAGGAAAGCCATGTTGTTTGGCCGCGCGCTGGGCCATGAGAGGTGGGCGGAGGGGTGGCGTGCACGACGTTCTGATCATTGGCGGGGGGCACAACGGGCTCGTCTGCGCGGCGTATCTGGCTGAGGCTGGCCTCAAGGTGCTGGTATTGGAGCGCCGGGACGTGGTCGGCGGGGCGGCGGTGACGGAGGAGTTTCACCCCGGCTTTCGCAATTCGGCAGCGGCCTACACAGTGTCGCTGCTTAGTCCCAGGGTGATCGCCGACCTGGACCTGCATCGCCACGGCCTGCGCATCGTCGAGCGCAAAGTGTCGAACTTTCTGCCGCTGCCTGACGGCAACTCATTTCGCTCGGCGCCGGGCCTCACGCAAAGCGAGGTCGCCCGCTTCTCCAATCGCGACGCCGAGCGTCTGCCCGAATATGAGCGCCGGCTCGAAGTCATCGCCGACGTGGTGCGCACCTTATTGCTGGAGCAGCCGCCGAATCTGATCGAGCACGGCATCGTGCCGGCGATCGAGGAAGCCTTGCGTGCGGCGCAACTCGGCGGTCGGCTCAACAAGCTTGACCTCACCGCTAAGCGCGATCTGTTGGACTTGTTCACCAAATCCGCTGGCGACTGGCTCGACCACTGGTTCGACAGCGCCCCGATCAAAGCGCTGTTTGGCTTCGACAGCATCGTCGGCAATTTCGCCAGCCCCTACACGCCGGGCTCGGCCTATGTGCTCTTGCATCACGTCTTTGGTGAAGTGAACGGTAAGAAAGGCCTTTGGGGGCACGCCATAGGCGGCATGGGCGCGATAAGCCAGGCGATGGCGGCGTGCTGCCGAGAACGCGGCGTTGAAATTCGCACCGGCGTTGCGGTGAAGGAAGTGATCGTCGAGCGCGCGCCCACGCGCGCTGGCGGCGTGGTGGTGAGTGAAACGCCAACCGCCTGCGGCGTGATCACCGAAACGGGCGACGCGATCCACGCCAAAGCGGTCATCTCCAATCTCAATCCAAAGCTGTTGTTCGAGCGCCTTGTCGGCGCCGAGTATCAGCCCGTTGATTTCCGCGAACGCATCGAGCGCTACAAAGTCGGCTCTGGCACGTTCCGCATGAACGTCGCGCTGTCGCAGCTGCCGCGCTTCACCTGCATGCCCGAACCCGGCGATCACCTCACCGCCGGCATCATCATCGCGCCTTCGCTGCAATACATGGAGCGCGCTTATGACGATGCACGCGCGTTCGGGTGGTCGCGCGAGCCGATCGTGGAGATGCTCATTCCTTCGACGCTCGACGATACGCTGGCGCCGCCGGGCCAACATGTCGCCAGTCTATTCTGCCAGCACGTGCAGCCGACGCTTTCGGGCGACCGTTCCTGGGACGATCATAAAGACGAGGTCGCCGATCTGATGATCGCCACCGTCGATAAACACGCGCCCGGCTTCGCCAAATCCGTGCTCGGGCGTCAAGTGCTGTCGCCGCTCGACCTCGAGCGCAAATTCGGCCTGGTGAATGGCGACATCATGCACGGGGCGCTGTCGCTGGATCAATTGTTCAGCGCCCGGCCGGTGTTAGGGCACGGCGATTATCGTACCCCGATCAAGGGCCTCTACCAATGCGGTTCAGGAACCCATCCCGGCGGCGGCGTCACCGGCGCGCCAGGGCACAATGCGGCGCAAGTGGTGGCTAAGGATTTTCGGCGCGGACGGACAGCTTAAGCCTATTCCATCACCCGTATATGCAGCTCCTTCAGCTGTTTCGCCGTTACTTCCCCCGGCGCATTCATCATCAGATCCTGCGCCTGCTGGTTGAACGGGAACACGATCACTTCGCGGATATTATCGACGCCAGCGAGCAGCATGACGATGCGGTCCACCCCCGGCGCCGAGCCGCCGTGCGGCGGCGCGCCGAAGCGGAAGGCGTTCAGCATGCCGCCGAATTTTTCCTCCACCACCTCGCGGCCATAACCGGCGATCTCGAACGCCTTGATCATGATCTCCGGCTTGTGGTTGCGGATCGCGCCTGAGCTTAGCTCCACGCCGTTGCAGACAATGTCGTACTGGAAGGCGGTGATCTTCTCGATCGTGGCGCGATCATCGGGGTCGAGCTGCAGGAATGCCGCGTGGTCGTAGTTCGGCATCGAAAACGGGTTGTGCGAGAAATCGATCTTCTTCTCTTCCTCGCTCCACTCGTACATTGGGAAATCGACGATCCAGCAGAAGGCGAACTGATCCTTGTCCACCAGGTTCAACTCATCGGCGACCTTGTTGCGCGCGAGCCCGGCGAACTTGTAAAACCCGCCCGGATCACCGGCGACAAAGAACACCGCGTCGCCAACCTTGAGTCCGAGCTGGTCGCGAAGGGCGCTGGTTTTTTCGACGCCGATATTCTTGGCGATCGGTCCCGCGCCGCCCTCTTCACCCTCGCGCCAAAATATGTACCCCAGCCCCGGCTGACCCTCGCTTTGAGCCCAGGCATTCATCTTGTCGCAAAACGCGCGCGAGCCGCCATTGGGCGCGGGCGCCGCCCACACCGCCGCGCCCGGCTTTTCCAGAATGCGCGCGAACAGGCCGAAGCCGCCGCCGCGGAAGTGTTCGCTGACATCGGCCAGCAGCAGCGGATTTCGCAGGTCTGGCTTGTCGGAGCCGTATTTCGCGATCGACTCCGCATACGGGATACGCGGGAACGAACCCGCCTTGGTCACGCGCTTGCCCGCACCCAATTCCTCGAACACGCCGGCCAGCACGGGTTCAATCGCGTTGAACACATCCTCTTGCGTCACAAAGCTCATCTCGAAGTCGAGCTGATAGAATTCGCCTGGGCTGCGATCCGCGCGCGCGTCCTCGTCGCGGAAGCAGGGCGCGATCTGGAAATATTTGTCGAAGCCAGCGACCATCAGCAATTGCTTGAATTGCTGAGGCGCCTGCGGCAGCGCGTAGAATTTTCCGGGATGGAGCCGCGACGGCACCAGAAAGTCGCGCGCGCCCTCAGGGCTCGACGCCGTCAAGATCGGCGTCTGAAATTCGGTGAACCCCTGCTCGATCATGCGCCGGCGCAAGCTGGCGATCACCTGGCTGCGCAACAGGATGGATTTGTGCAATTTCTCCCGGCGCAAATCCAAGAAGCGATATTTGAGCCGGATGTCCTCGGGATAATCCGGCTCGCCAAACACAGGCAGCGGCAATTCCTCCGCCGCGCCCAGCACCTCAAGCGCGCTCGCTTGCACTTCAACGCCACCGGTCGGCAAATTGGCGTTCACGGTCTCGCCCGTGCGCTCCACCACCTTGCCATCAAGGCGAATGACGCTCTCCGCCCGCAAGCGCTCCGCCGCCGCGAACGCGGCGCTCGCTGGCGCGATCACGATCTGCGTCAGCCCATAATTATCGCGGAGGTCGATGAACAACAGCCCGCCATGGTCGCGCTTTCTATGCACCCAGCCCGACAGGCGCACGGTTTTTCCGGCGTCAGCGGGACGCAAAGCGCCGCAAGTGTGGGTGCGGTAGGCGTGCATAAGCGGCTCCAAAGGCGAAGGCGCGGAAAGCGCATGGCGGGCCTGCAATTGTCAAGCGCCGCGCCCTTTGCATGCTTGCGCTTGCGGAATCAGACCCGTAAACGGGGCCGTGGGAGCCCGTAGCTCAGTCGGTAGAGCATCTGACTTTTAATCAGAGGGTCGTGGGTTCGAATCCCGCCGGGCTCACCAATACCCGCCTAATGCGGCAGGCTGGGCACAAGTCCCACCGCGCCAAGCGCATGGAACGCGAGCATCGCCAGAACAATCGACCCAACCGAAAAGATCAAGAACCGGATGAGGATGATGTTCACGGTCGCCTGCACCAAGGAGTGCACAATCCGAATGGCCACGTAGAGCCAGGCCAAGCCAATGTTGACGTCGTTGGCTTGATCGAGGAGGTGCAGCGCAAAGCTGATCGCATAAAAGATCGTCGGCTGCTCCATCAGGTGATTGTAATTGTTGGCGGGATTGCTCGCCCAAGCCGGCAGCGCTTCCATCTGCGCCTTGGTCGCCGCCCCTGGCTTGATCTTGGCCCCCGACATCGCGGGAATGCGGGTCAGGTAGAGCCACACCAGCATCACCAGCGACCACGCCGCAAGCACCACAACGGGCGCGATCATTCCGTGTTCGTACATATTGGACTCCTTAAGGTTGCGCGATCATCGCCAAGGCAAGGCGCCAGAGCAATCCCTCCCGCTACGCGAGTTCTCTTGGCCGCGTTCCCGCCACCGCCTAAATTGGCCCGCCGAGGGGACCCGCCAATGAACCAGAAGACGGAACCAGCACACGATGACGCGCCGTTCCTGGAACGCGCCGTCGAATGGATCATCTACTCCAGCCGTTGGCTGATGGCGCCAGTTTATCTTGGGCTGATCGCCGCGCTGGCCATCCTCATCGTCACCTTCTTCCGAGAACTGGTGATCCAAGCGCCCCTGATACTTACAATGGACGAAACCGATGTCATCCTTTTGGTGCTGACGCTGGTGGACCTGTCGCTCGCTGGGAATTTGGTGCTGATCATCCTGTTCTCGGGGTACGAAAACTTCGTCTCCAAGATGGAAGCCGCCAAGAAGGATCGCGACCGGCCAGACTGGATGGGAACGCTCGATTTCTCCGGCCTCAAGATCAAGCTGATCGCCTCGATCGTGGCCATCTCAGGCATCCACCTGTTGAAGATTTTCATGAACCTCAGCAGCTACACCGAGCAACAATTGCGCTGGTACGTGATCATCCACCTCACCTTCATCTTCTCGGGCGTCGCCGTGGCGGCGATGGATTGGATTGAGGAAATGGCGCACAAGGTCAACGCCAAACCCGATTGACCCCTACATGCGCTCGGGAACTTCAATCCCGAGCAATTCAAGCGTCAGCGCCAATTGCTTCAGAGCCGCGTCAGCAAGCGCGAGGCGCGACGCGCGCACTGTCTCTGGCGAGGTCATGATGTGGCAGTGGTCGTAAAACGACGAGAACTCGCGCGCGAGAGCGTAGGCGTGTTCGGCCAGGAAGTGCGGCGCGCGCTTTTCATAAGCAAACTTCAGCGCCCCATCGAACCCATCGAGCGTTAGCGCGAGCGAGCGCTCGGCTTCGTGCTCGATGCAAATGGGGCCGGCGCTTGCGCCTTCACCTTTGGCCTTGCGCAGCACGCTTTTGATCCGCACCGCCTGGTACAAAAGGTAAGGGCCAGTCTTGCCCTCAAAGCTGATGAAGCGATCGAGGTCAAACTTGTAGGAGGTGCCGCGGAAGTTGGAGAGATCGGCGAACTTGATCGCGGCGATCGCGACCTTATGAGCGACATCCTCGAACTCGGCGGGCGAGAAATCCGCACCGATCTCGGCTTCGCGCAGCCGGGCGCGGGCTTTGTCCTCGGCCTGCCCGATGAGATCTTGCAATTTCAGCACACCGCCCGCGCGTGTTTTGAACGGCGTGCCGTCGGGCCCGTTCATGGTGCCGAAGCCGACATGTTCAAGCGCATCGCGCGCGGCGTAGCCCGCCTTCGCGGCGGCGCGGTAAACCTGCTCGAAATGATCGCCTTGGCGTTGATCGACCACGTAGAGGATCAGGTCCGGGGCCTGGTCGCGCACACGCTGCACTATGGTGGCCAGATCTGTGGTGCCATACATGGCCGACCCTTCGGAGGAAACCACCAGCAACGGATCGGGACTTTCCACCTCGACGACGCTGCCATCGTCGAGCTTTTTCTTGCGGGTTTCGCCGGGACCCGCGACGCGCACGATGCGCGCGCCCTCACTGTCTTCGAGCAAGCCCTTGGCGTCGAGGTCACGCACCATGTCCGGGATCAGCGGATCAGCATCACTTTCGCCGAGCCAGAGATCGAAATCGACGCCAAGGCTGGCGAAGTCGCGCTTCTGCGCCGCCATCGACACATCGCGCATGGCGCGCCAGATGCTGCGGTGCGGCTCGGCGCCCGATTGCAGCGCGGCCGTGGCCCTGCGCGCGCGATCACGAAACGCCGTGTCCGTCTTCACCCGTTGCGCGGCGGCTGGGTACATCATCTCCAAATGTTCGAGCGTCAGCGTCTCTAGACGCGCGCTAATCTTGCTGACATCGGCCAAACCGCCCAGTTCGTCCTCAAGCGCACAGATAACGAGCCCCATCTGGAAGCCCCAATCGCCGAAATGGGCGTCGCCCCAGACTTGGTCGCCGCGAAACCGGAAGATGCGCTTGACGCTCTCGCCAATAATCGAAGCGCGCAGGTGGCCCACATGCATGCCCTTGGCCACGTTCGGCCCGCCATAATCCACGACCACGCGGCGCTTGTGTTCGACAAGAGCGGCGCCGGCGCGCGGGTCGTCGGCGATCGCTTGCGCGCGCGCTGCGAGCGCATCGGGCGTCACGGCGAAATTAAGGAACCCCGGACCGGCGATCGTCGGCGCTGGCGCAAGCGCGATGGCCTGCCAGGCGGCGGCAATGCTGAGCGCGACCTCGTGCGGCTTTCTGCCCGCCGCTTTGGCGACGGCAAGCGCGCCATTGGCTTGAAATTCACCGAGGTCAGGCCGGTCCGAACGGCGTACGTCGGCGTGGCGCACGTCGAGGCCGAGGGATTTGAACACAGCCGCATTGGCCGCGGATAGAGCGCTGGCAAGGTCTTGCATGGGTGCGGGATGGGGGCAGCGGGGCCGCGCGTCAAGCGCGGCGCCCGCCGGCCATTGGGTCGCTCAGCCTGGATCACCGCCCGCGTCAATGCGGAAGCGGCGACCGTCACGGTTGAATTGCAACTGCTCCGGCGTCAGTTCGAACCCGACCAAAATCTCGAAATTCTCGCCCGATGTGTCCGCATTGGCGCGGGGAATGACAATATGCTCGATCTGCTCAGTCCGCGTCGCGACCACTTCATTGCGTGCGAACCGGACATCAACATCGAAATACGCTTTTTCAATCGGCGCCCGCCCGCGCCGTGTCACCGCCACCCAATAGCGGTAGGTCTGCCGATCGGAGGTCGATGCCGGGCCTCGGCCAAGCGCCATGTCGATTTCTATGCTCATGGCGATCGGATTGGAATCGACATATCGGCAAAGCCCGCGCACGCCCTGCATCTCACCGGTGAATTCGATGTTGGCGTAGCGCTGATTGTTCGGCGCGGCGAAATCCACTATGCGCGCATTGTCATAGAGCACGCCCATCAACGGACACGGCCCCACATTCGGGCGGTCATCGTTACCGAGCACGCGATCGAACCAATTGGGCGGACGCTGTTGAGGGTTGGCCTCCTCGGGTGTCACCCCGCCCGGCAACTCGATCGTATCGCCCGCGCTGTTTCCTCCGCACGCGCCGAGCGTAACCAAGGCGAGCGAGAGCAGAAGGGCCGCCGAGAGTTTCATCCTGACCTCTTGCGCCCTTGAGCGTCCCGCAGCGGCGGACTCAACCACGCCCTCTAAGGCGCCCGGCGTCGGGTCGTGATAGCTTCGCCTCGCTCAGCCCGCAACACGGGCTGGCGCCTAAAGCGAAAAGTTCAGTCCGGACCTCATGACGACTAGACAAAATCCTCCAATTTCAATCCTCTTGGCTGCCCCAAGGGGGTTCTGCGCCGGTGTCGACCGCGCCATCCAGATCGTCGAACAGGCGATTTTGAAGTGGGGGGCGCCAGTCTATGTGCGCCACGAGATTGTCCACAACCGCCACGTGGTGGAGCGGCTAGAGCACCTGGGCGCGGTCTTCGTGGAAGACCTTGAGGACTGCCCTCCCGATCGCCCGGTCATTTTCTCCGCCCACGGCGTGCCGAAATCGATCCCCGCCGAGGCGCGCCGGCGCGAGATGATCTTCGTGGACGCCACCTGCCCGCTTGTGTCCAAAGTGCACGTCGAGGCCGAACGCCACCACGAAGCCGGTCGCGAAATCGTGCTGATCGGCCACGCCGGGCATCCCGAAGTGATTGGCACCATGGGGCAATTGCCAGCCGGCGCGATCAGCCTCATCGAAACCACGGCCGACGCCGAAGCCTTCGCGCCACGCGATCCAGCGCAGCTCTCCTTCGTCACGCAGACAACGCTCTCGGTGGATGACACCGCCGAAATCGTCGCCGTGCTGCAGCGGCGCTTCCCCGCGATCGCCGCCCCGCACAAGGAGGACATTTGCTACGCCACCACCAACCGACAAGACGCTGTCAAGGCGATGGCGCGCGACGCCGACCTTGTGCTGGTGATCGGCTCGCCGAAATCCTCGAACTCGGTGCGGTTGGTTGAAGTCGCCAAGCGCGCGGGCGCCAAGGAAGCGAAGCTGGTGGGCTCGGCGGCGGACGTCGAGTGGCGCTGGTTCGACGGCGTGACGATTGTGGGTGTTACCGCCGGCGCCAGCGCACCAGAAGATCTGGTCGAAGACTTGATCGCCGCCATCTCCGCGCGCTTCGATGCGCGCGTGGATGAAGTTCGGGTGACGCGGGAGGACGTGGTGTTCAAGCTGCCGCGCGTCGTGGTGGAATGAGCGGGCGTCGCCCACTATTTTCGAGCGTGCTGTGGGGCTGTGCCTGGGGCGCCCTCATTGCGGCGCTCGTCGCGCCACCGTTGTTTGGCGTCGCGAGCAACCCTGATTGCTGCGATTTCACTCCAATTCCTCAAGGCGTGGCGGCGAGCCTCAATGCCGCGCCCGCTGGAATTGCGATTGGAGCTGTCCTGGGCTTTTTATGGTGGCTGGCATTTCACGCGTTTCGCCGACACGCTCCTGATGAGACGAGTGACTTATGAGCGCGCCTCGCTCGGTGCAAGCGCTCGTCGCGGACAGCATTTCACGGGTGCGCATGCGTAATGCGGATCGCCCCGCACTGATTGGCGTCGCGGGCGCGCAAGGCTCCGGCAAGTCGCACCAATGCCGAGGGTTCGCAGCGACAAGCGGCGGCGCGGTTGCCCACTTCTCGCTGGACGATGTGTACCTCACCAAGGCCGAGCGGGTTTGGCGCGCCGACAACATATCTTCCTTCAACGCCGTCCGAGACGCGGATGGCAATTTTGAAGTAACCCACGTCCCCCGTCCCGATATCGAGCGCCTCTTGCTCACCCGCGGCCCGCCAGGCACCCACGATCTTGGCCTTGCCAAGGATGTCATCGCAAGACTGAACCAGAACCTCCCCACAAAACTCCCGCGCTTTGACAAGGCCGACGACGATCGCGCTCCAGAATCCACCTGGCCGGTGTTCCAAGGCTCCGCGGAGGTCATTCTCGTTGATGGCTGGTGTCTCGGCGCCACGCCCACGCCGCCCGGCGAACCCATCAACGATGTCGAGCGAGAAGATACCGACGGCATTTGGCGCCGGGAGACGCAAACGCAATTGCGCAAGGTCTACGCGCCGTTCTTCACGATGTTCGATGCGATCGTCTTTCTACAGGCGCCGAACTGGGAAGTCGTCCGCCGCTGGCGCGGAGAGCAGGAAGAGCAATTGCTTGGGCGCGCGCTGACGGACGAGGAAGGCTCGGGTCTCGACCGCTTCCTGATGCACTACGAACGCATCACGCGGAGCATGATGGCGGGCGGGCATATGGCCACTTGTGCTGTGCTGTTGGATGAAAAACGTCGCGCGGTGTCAGTGACAGGATTGGTTTAGAGAGCGACGCTACTCGGCTTGTCAGGCCACGAAATAACTTTTCGACTCAATCGACGGGGCGGCGCCTTCTGCCTGCTTGGCGCGGCGCTCCTTGGGGCCCAGGGGCAAAGCGCAGCGCGCCGACCCCATGGTTCCGGGTCTCGCTCCGCTCGCCCGGAATGACGTAGTGTGTGATTCCATGACTCAGGCCATCCACATCTGGACCGACGGCGCGTGTAGCGGAAACCCTGGCCCCGGCGGTTGGGGGGCGGTGTTGCGCTATGGGGAAACGGAGAAGGAGCTCTCCGGCGCGGAAGCCGCCACCACCAATAATCGCATGGAGCTGATGGCGGCGATCGAAGCGCTGTCAGCGCTGAAGCGCGAGAGCAAAGTGCTGCTGCACACCGACAGCAAATACGTCATGGACGGCGTCACCAAATGGATTCACGGCTGGAAGAAGAACGGCTGGAAAACCGCCGATAAGAAGCCCGTGAAAAACGAGGACCTCTGGCGCAAGCTCGATGCCGCCAACGCGCGCCACGAAGTAACTTGGAAGTGGGTCAAGGGTCACAGCGACGATGTGATGAATGATCGCGCCGATGCGCTGGCGCGCGGCGCCATAGCAACTTTGCGCGGCTAGCTTGACTTTAGTTCAACGTTGAACCATTAATGTTCGGCCCTGAACGATCCCGGAGGCCCTCCATGACCAATCGTCGCCACGTGCTCGCCTTGCTCGCCGCCGCGCCGTTTGGTGCGGGCGCCTGTTCGCCCTCCAACCTCCCCGACCCGATTGCGGCCTGGCGCGATCCCGGCGGCGGGGAGGCCGATCCGCGACGGTTCGCGCTCGCGCACGCCATCCTCGCGCCCAATCCGCACAATCGCCAACCCTGGCTGATTGAACTGGTCGGCGAGGATGAATTCATTTTCAACGTCGATCTCGATCGGCTGTTGCCGGCGACCGACCCGTTCGATCGCCAGATCACCTTGGGCTGCGGCGCCTTTTTGGAATTGTTCGACCTCGCCGCGCGCGCGAACGGTCATGTCGCCGAGATCAACCTTTGGCCCGAGGGTGAACCGCAGCCACGCCTCGACTCCAAGCCGATCGCGCATGTGAAGCTGTTGGCGCAAGAAACACCGAAGGACCCTCTGTTCGACCAGATCCTCGCCCGCCGCACCAATCGCGAAGCTTTCGAAGCCCGCGAAGTGCCGGAGGATCAACTCGTGTCAGCCGCCAATGACGCGATTTGGCCGTGGCGACCGCCCAATGTTGGGGGAACCGCTGACGCCTCGCCCGTGCCGACGCCGCTGCGCATCGAATGGTCGCGCACGGGCGAGCAACTGGCGGCGCTGCGCGCGCTCGCCTGGAACGGCTTCGACCGCGAGTGTCATACGCCCTCCGCCTATCAGGAAAGCGTGGATCTGATGCGCATCGGGCGTGCGGAGATCGCCGCACACCGAGATGGTCTTGTGCTCGACGGGCCGACGATCGAGTTCGCGCGCATGGTCGGTCTGCTCAATCGCGCCACGCTCGCCGACGTCGAAAATACCTTCACCAAGCAGGGTATCGAAGCTTGGCGTCCGCTCGCGGAAAACGCACCGGCCTACGCCTGGATGACATCGCTCGAAAACACGCGCACCGCGCAGATCATCGCCGGGCGAGCCTATGCGCGGTTTAATCTTGCCGCCACCGCGCGCGGCCTCGCCATGCACCCGTGGAGCCAAACGCTGCAGGAATACCCGGAGATGGCCGAACTCTACGCCGAGGCCGAACGTATCACAGCGGCGCGGGAAGGCCAAACCGTGCAGATGCTGGTTCGCATCGGCTACAGTGAAACGGTCTCGCCCGCGCCGCGGCGCGGGCTGGCGGAACATTTGCGCGCATGAAGCAGACCGAAGCGCTGCGCATTTCGTTTCAAGCGATGTCAGAGATCGCCATCATCGGTCACCTCGCCGACACAGCGCTCGCGCAGACATTGCCAAAGGAACTTTCCGTCGCCGGCTTTGGCGTGCTGAACCATTTCGTGCGCTTGAACGTCGAGGGCGAGAGCCCGGCGCGGCTGGCGCGCGCTTTTCAGGTTACCAAAGGCGCCATGACTTACACTTTGCAGCAACTTGAGGCGCTAGGCTATCTCAAGATCACCGCCGATCCACGGGATGCGCGCGCCAAGATCGTGCGGATCACGGCGAAAGGCCGCAAAGCGCGCGACGCTGGCGCGGCCTCGGTCCGCCCGGGAATGGTGAGGCTTCTAGATGTGGTTGGCGCCGACGAATTCGCGCGCGCGCTGCCGTTTCTGATCAAGTTGCGCCAGGTCCTCGATGCAGCGCGGGATTAGCGGACGAGCTTTACGCCGAGCGTGACGCCACTGACCGTGGCGATTTCCACGTGCTGGCCGGCTTGAAGCGCGTCTTCGCTCACCGCGCGCCAGACTGTATCGCCCACCTTCACCGAGCCCACGCCGTCGGCGAAGCTCGCCACCACGGCGCGCGCGCCAATCAACGCTTCGCCACGCTCATTCAATCCAACGGCGCCGCCGCCGTTGCGCCAACGTTGAACCAAGGGGCGGCCGAACGCCGTCAACGCAATCACCAACACCGCGAACAACCCCATGTCCGCGGCCCAATCGGTCGCGCCCGTCCAGGACACCGCCGCGGTGACGAACGCCGCAACCGCCGGCCAGAGCAAATAAGTGGTCCCGGAGGCCATTTCGGCGATCAGAAGAACAAGGCCAAGCACCAGCCAATGCTGGGGTTCGAGATTGGCGAGAACAGAAGTGATCGTGTCCATGTTGTTTATATAGTCATCGTGATTACGGATTTTTAGCGAACATCGTCATGGCCGTGCTGGCGCGCGCGGCGCGCCCAACGCGCCGGCCCCCTCGCCTTGAACATTCAGGGCGCGCAGGCCTTCAACCAAGCCGGCCAAGCCCGAGAGGTCGGCCGGAATAATCACTGTGCGCTGCTGGTTCGAGCTGGCGAGCTGCGAAAACGCCTCGACATATTTCAAACCGAGGAAATAGCGGATGGCATTGACATCACCCTTGGAAATCGCGGCCGACACCATGTCGGTGGCTTTGGCCTCGGCTTCAGCCGAACGCTCCCGCGCTTCGGCGTCGCGGAAAGCGGCTTCACGCCGGCCTTCGGCTTCGAGGATCGCCGACTGCTTTGCCCCTTCCGCGCGCAAAATGGCCGCTGCGCGATCACCTTCAGCGGTCAGAATTTCGGCGCGCTTGATGCGTTCGGCCTTCATCTGGCGGGCCATGGCTTCGTTGATGTCGCCCGGCGGCGTCAAATCCTTGATCTCGATCCGGGTGACCTTGACGCCCCAGGGATGGGTCGCCGCATCGATCACGCCCAAGAGGCGGGCATTGATGGCGTCGCGCTGCGACAGTGTTTCGTCCAGCTCCATCGAGCCGACCACCGTCCGCAAATTCGTCATGGCGAGATTGAGGATAGCGACGTTGAGATTTTCGACTTCGTAGGCAGCCTTAGCGGCGTCAATCACTTGGATAAACACCACCGCGTCGCACGTGACGATGGCGTTGTCCCTGGTGATGACTTCCTGCCGCGGCACATCCAGCACCGTTTCCATCATCGACAAGCGCCGCCCTATCCGATCCACGAAAGGGATCAGAAAGGAAATCCCCGGCTTCAGCGTACGCACGTAACGGCCAAACCGCTCGACCGTCCATTGCCGGCCTTGCGGCACCACCTTGATGGCGCTGAACGCCAGCACCAGCGCCATGAATACAAAGATTACGGATACGACGCCGCCATCGAACATTCTGTTCGCTCCTTGGAAACCAGGTTCAGCTCAGTTGACCGAGCATGTATTCGGCGCTGGAAACTTTGTATTCACCAGCTTCTTCAACGTTCAGGTGTTCTACCACCCCATCCTTGACGATCATTGAATAGCGCTTCGAGCGCAGCCCCATCCCGAATTTGGAAAAATCAGCATCGAGCCCCACGGCTTTGGCGAATTCGCCCGAGCCATCGGCGAGCATGACGATGTTGTCAACGCAAGCCTGGTCCTTCGCCCACGCACTCATCACGAAATGGTCATTCACCGACGTACAGGCGATCGCGTCCACACCTTTGGCCGTCAGGTCACCCGCCTTTTCCTTGAAACTGGGCAAGTGTTTGGCCGAACAAGTCGGGGTAAAGGCGCCGGGCACCGCGAACAGGGCGACCGTCTTGCCCGCGAATACATCAGCCGTGCGCAATTGCTTCATTCCCTCCGCCGTAGGCACGCTAAAGGCCACGTCCGGAAGCCTATCGCCGACCTTGATCATTCCGTTCTCCTCGCTTTGAGCGTGTAATGTAGGGTGTCTGGCGCCGGTATGCGAGCGCCCTCTTGCGCGGGCGGCTCGGACGCGAGAGCATTGAACCAATGAGCGACACCTTGGCTGGCAAACTTCTGGTGGCGATGCCGAAGATGGGAGACCCCCGCTTCGCGCATTCGGTGATCATGATCTGCGCGCACGACGCAGACCACGCCATGGGTGTCGTCATCAACAAGCCCAAGGGCGATGTGACGTTGAACGACGTGCTCGGGCATCTGGGACTTGAGGCCGAGGCGGCGCTCGCCGAGCGCACCGTGCTTGATGGCGGCCCCGTCCGTCCCGATCGCGGTTACGTGCTGCACTCTGACGATTTCAACGCCAGCGGCGCCACTCAAACGGTCGCGCCAGGCATACGCCTCACTGCGACGCGCCACGTTCTGGAAGCCGTGGCCGGCGAACACGCGCCGCTTCGCTTCGTGCTTGCGCTGGGTTGCTCGGGTTGGGGGGCGGGTCAATTGGAAGATGAGCTCCGCCGCAACGCCTGGCTGGTCGTCGATGTCAATGACGAGATCGTGTTCGACGACACCCACTCCGACAAATGGACGCGCGCAATCAAGTCACTGGGCTTCGATCCCTCGCAATTGATGAGCGACGCCGGACACGCCTGAAAGCTGGCTAGGCGCAGGGCTGCTTTCGGACGACCCGCTCCACCGATGCTGGATATTTCACCAGCTTCTCCGCCGGCCGGATTGGACGTGGCGTGAAATTGCCGCCGCAATTTGGGCAGACGCCCTTCAACACGCGGTCCGCGCAATCGGTGCAGAATGTGCACTCAAACGTACAGATGCGCGCGTCGGCGCTTTCCGGCGGCAGATCCCTGTCGCAGCACTCACAATTCGGCCTAAGCGCGAGCATCACCGCCTCCATCTTACCCCATCATCGAGGTCCACCCCATCAAGATCAACGCATGACGCACGCCGCCGCCGTGCTATCATGGCGACCCATGAATGCCGCCGATCGCCCTCGCAAGCTCGCCGCGATCCTGTCATGCGATATTGCCGGGTATTCGTCCTTGTCCGAGCGCGATCCCGCCGGCGCCGCCCAGAACGTGGCGCGGATGCGCGAGTGCGCGCGCGACATTGCCGCCGAACGGGGTGGGCGTATCTTCAACACCGCTGGCGACGGCGCGATGCTGGAATTCCACACCGCGTCCGACGCGCTCACCGCGGCGATCGCGTTGTCCGAGGCGATCACCGATCCGCCGCTGCGCTTTGGCGTGCACCTGGGCGAAGTCACGCTCGCCGAGGGTGGAGACCTGCTCGGCCACGGCGTCAACGTCGCCGCCCGCTTGCAGGCAGAGGCCGCGCCGGGCGGCGTTATCGTATCGCAAGTCGTGCGCGACATGGTCGGGGTCGACCTTGCGCACAGGCTGAAGCCGCGCGGGCGTATCCGTCTGGCCAAGATGCGCGAAACCTTGGCCGTGTTCGCGCTCGACGGCGCTAGAGCACCCTCCTCCCAGGCGGTGCTCGCCGTGCTCGCCTTCGACAATCGCGCAGGTGATCGTGCGATGGGCATCTTCTCCGATGGCGTGTCGGAGGAAATTTTGTATGCGATGTCGCGCATCCAGGGGCTTAAGGTCATCGGCTCGACATCGAGCTTCGCCTTTCGCGGTCGCGACAAGACAAAAGCCGCCAAGACACTCGCCGCCACGCACATCCTTGATGGATCGGTGCGCCGCCTCGGAGAGCGCGTCCGGGTATCGGCGCAGCTGAGCGAAGGAGAAAGTGGCCTGGTGTTGTGGTCTGAGCGCTATGATCGGGCGCTTGACGACGCGTTCGCGCTGCAGGACGAGGTCGCCGCCGAAGTCGCCAAGGCGCTCGCGTTCGCCATGAACGAAGCCCGCCGCGTTCGCGGGGCTAAACTTTCGGCGGCCCTGTTCGATCTGTACCTGCAAGCGCGCGAGCACCTGCGTTCGGGCGCGCCCGAACAATTGCCACTGGCGAGCGAGAAATTCGAGCGCATTGCACGCGAAGCGCCGGACTTCGCCCGCGCCTGGGCTGGCCTTGCCTCGGCGCGGCTCGAGACGCTGCGGTTGGCGCGCACGGACCGCGCCCGCTTGCTCGAGGACGCGCGCGAGGCCGCTGAACGCGCGCTCGGGGCCGATCCCGACGTCGGTGAAGCACATGCGGCGTTGGCAGCGCTCGAGAGTGAGTTCGGACGCTGGAGCGAGCGCGAAATTCTGCTTGAACGCGCCCTCGAAGCCGAGCCGAACAACCCGCTTCTGCTGTTCCGCCACGGCCAGTTTCTGGTCTCCACCGGGCGCGTCAATGCCGGGTACGCCCAGCAAGGCCGTGCGTTCGAACTCGACCCGCTCGATCCGATGTTCGCCGCCTTCCACGGTCATAATGTGTGGGCCAAGCACTCCAAAACCGAAGGCCGAAGGATCTTGGAGGAAGCCGCCGCACGCTACCCCAACAACGTTTTCGTTTGGTACATGCGCCTCAATACCGCGGCGCTCGACGGCGATCTGGTGATGGCCGCCGCGCTGCGTGAAGACGGCTTGCGCCTGATTCCGGCGCTCGCGGACTCGCCAGTCTACAAGGCCGGCAAGATGATGCAGGATTTGTTGGCGGCGCCCTCGCCCGAGGCTTTCATGAAACTCGGCGAAGATTTCGCAGCGATGGCGGAGCGCCAGCCCTCCGCGGCGCTCGACCTGGCGGTCGCGCTGTCGGTACTTGGCTTTAGCCAACCGGCGCTCTCCTTGTTCGAGGAAGCGCTCGACAACATCGACGCCTGGCGCCTTGGCGCGCTCGAAGCGGTGCGCCCTCACATCGGCTACGAAACGGCGCTGCTGTTCATCGACCAAACGCGCGCCCTTCGCATGGAGCGCGAATTCGTCGATCTCTGCGCACGCCTGGGCCTGGTGCGCTATTGGCGTGAGCATGATATTTGGCCCGATTGCGTGACCGAGACCGCCTCGGCCTATGATTTCAAAATCGCCTGCGGCGGCCCCTAGTGGAGCGAATTTGACATTTGAGTCCCGATTGCAGCTAAGCGCGCGCTCAAATGTCAAATTCCAAAGCTCCACTAGAATCCAATATTTGCTTGTGGTCCTGAAGATTCCGACATTTGCTCGGAGGGTGCGGCTATCGGGGGCAAATGTCGGAATCGGACCACTAGGCGCTCCCCGTCAGCGTTTCGATCGCTTCCTGGCGCTGCGCTGCAAACGCGGCGAAACGTTGCTTCACTGCGGCCAAGGATTCCGGCGACGCGGTTTCCGGGCGACCGGAATTGAACGGCGGCGCCGGCGCATACTCGATCATCAATTGGATCATCTTCGCCGTCTCTTCGCCCGCGATCTCCGCAACGATCGTCAGCGCAATGTCGATGCCTGCGGTGACGCCCCCGCCGGTGATTGCATTTCCATCGCGCACCACGCGCGCATCATCCGGGGTGACCCCAAACGCCGTCAACAAATCACGGTATGCCCAATGGCTTCCCGCACGTTTGCCGGCGAGCAAACCCGCCGCGGCGAGGATCAGCGATCCAGTGCACACCGACGCAACATAACGTGCGCCCGCCCCCAGCCGTTTCACTTCGCCCATAAATTCGGGATCGAGCATCGCTTGTGTTTGTCCGGGGCCGCCTGGAATCATGATCATGTCGCAAGATTCGATGTCGGCGAGCGCCCGCAAGTTCGTGAACGCCAGCCCCATCTCCGAAACCAGCGTGCCGCCATCCTTCGAGGCGATGATCGCCTCCGCACCCGGCATGCGCGCGAGCACCTCATAGGGGCCCGTGAAATCGAGCTGCGTGAGCCGTGGGTAGAGGATGAACACGATACGGAACGGCGCGGCCATTGGCTTCTCCCGATTGACACAACGAAACTGGCGCATCCATTGTTTTCCAGCAACGTCGAATGTCCGGCTCGCGCCGAGGGCGCGTCCTAACCGGGTGCGCTGCGGCGCGCTTGACCTTCGCGTCATTCCAGCCGACGAGAACGTCCATGAGCAAGCCAGGGCAAAAGTCGATTTTCATCACCGGCGCGGGCTCGGGCATTGGCCGCGCGACGGCGCAATTATTCGCCGAGCGCGGCTGGTTTGTCGGCTTGTTCGACGTCCATGCCGAAGGGCTTGAGGAAACCGCCGCGAGCTTGCCGGAGGGCCAGCGCCTTTCAATGACCTTCGACGTGCGCGATCGCCCCGGTTGGGCCCGGGCGGTCGAAGCCTTCGGCCAAGCCACCGGCCGACGCATGCATGTGCTGTTCAACAATGCCGGCGTTGCGCGCGGGGGCTGGTTCGAGGAAGTGACGCCGGAAGATTCCGACCTCGTCGTCGATGTAAACGTCAAAGGCGTGCTCAACGGCGTCTATGCCGCGCTGCCGCTGCTGCGTGAGACGCCGGGCGCCCGCATCGTCAACACCGCTTCGGTCGCAGGAGTCTATGGAACGCCGCGCATGGCGGTTTATTCCGCCACCAAACATGCGGTACGCGGACTCACCGAAGCACTTGATCTTGAATTTCAACGCTATGGCGTTCGCGTCGCTGACTTGATGCCGTGGTTCATCGACACCGCGATGCTCCAGTCGAACATGAATCCGGACTCCAATCGGCGCATCAAGGACTCGCTCGTCGAGAGCAAGACGCCGATCTATCCCGTACGCATGGCCGCTGAACGCGCATGGGACGCCGCCCATGGAGACGAACTCCACTACATGGTTGGCAAGGAAGCTGAACGCGCGCGTTTCGCCGCGCGGTTCTTGCCCAACATGATGCGCAATCGTTTGAAGAAATCACTCAACGACGTTTGAGTATTCAGGTGGCGACTTCGCCGTCAACGGCCACGGTCGACGCTTCAACTGGCGCCTCGACTTCAGCCGACGGTTCAGCGGTTGTATCGAGGGTTTCCACCGCCTGCGCCTCGGGGGCAGCCTCCGCCGCCTCGGGGATAAGATTTTCGCTGGCGCTGCGCGCATGACCAGCCGAACCGCGGCGGCGCGCCAAGGCCTCCTGATACATCGCCCGTTCGGCGCCGCGCGGCATCCGGTAAAAAATGTGCGTTCCGATCGTCGTGGTTTCAACTAGACCCGAAGACCAGACCGGATTGATGGCGTTGGTGTGATAGTGGGTCGCGTGCTGGGTAATGGGCCGGGTGTAACCAAGAAGGACGGCGGTCGCGACACGCTGCGCACGATCCCAGGCGCGCCCGCGCGGACGTTGGCCCAACGAGCCATCGCAGGTGAAGGTGAACTGACAACCAGTGGAGCGCTGCGAGCCTTGATAGACCACCGCGCATACCGAGTTCGGATAATGGCGCGACGCAACACGGTTCATGATCACTTCGGCCACCGCGACTTGCCCCCGCTGGGTCTCGCCGCGCGCCTCGTAATAGATGGCCTGGGAAAGGCAGGCCTGCTCGCGGGCGTTCACCGCTTGGGGCGCTGCTGGCGCGGCGGCGGCCGATGGCGCGCTGGGCCCGCGCAGAACGGCCTGCACCATAAGCGCGCGCGCATCGGCGCTTTCAAACAAGGACGCTGTCCCGCGCGCCCGCAAACCATCGCTGGTGCGGAATGCCGTGAGTTCAACGCGTGCGTTGGGTTCGCCACCCTGCGCGAGTTGCTGTTGCAGTTCGGCCTGGAAGGCGGTGGACGTCGCGGCCCATTCGGCCCCGTCACGTTGTTCGGCGGCCCGATACGAGATCACCGGCATCGCCACGGCGGCTGCCGCGAGGCACATGACCGTCGCAGCGCCTTGGCGCACCGCCAGAGGATTCCGTTCGATTTCAACCATCATCTGGGTCCGTATCGATCCCGCAAAGATAGCCACACGACGCCAGAACAACGACAAATGCATTAAGTCACTCTTAAGAGCGTCCAGTTTTGGGACAGATCGGGCCCAACAAAACTGTAGACGGCGCGAATGTTTCGTTTCGCGAACAAGCTGCCGCGAAGCATTGCGGGGATACAGGACCCTCACCGGAGGGGCGATTGTCTTTTTGTTCATGGTCCCTGTTCCCATGGAGACTTCGGCGCTTTTGGGCGGCTCGCCAGCTATTGGCGGTCAGCGCCGGTTCGCCTGTGGCCCTTACTGGACAAGGCCTTGCGAGGAACGTGCCGGCTCGCCTTTGGGGCGAGCGTGACCGCGACGCCACGCCGCGCGCCTGAGGGACGTTAACGCTACGGAAGGAGGCGAAACTAGCCTCTGGAGAGAGCCGCCTGCGCCGCCGCGAGCCGCGCAATCGGCACCCTGTAGGGCGAACAGGACACGTAATCGAGCCCGGCGCGCTCGAAAAAAACGATCGAGGCAGGGTCACCGCCATGTTCCCCGCAAATGCCAAGTTTCAATCCTGGGCGAGCAGCGCGCCCACGCTCGCAGGCAAGCCCAACCAATTCGCCGACGCCCTCGGCGTCGATGGAAACAAACGGATCGCTCTTGAGCACTTGGCGCTCGACATAGGTTCCAAGGAACTTGCCGGCATCGTCGCGCGAGAACCCCATCGTCGTCTGCGTCAGGTCGTTGGTGCCGAACGAGAAGAATTCCGCCAGCTCGGCGATCTCTCCTGCCTTCAACGCCGCACGCGGCAGCTCGATCATCGTTCCAACCAAGTATCCAATCCGGCGCCCGCGCGCGGCGAACACCTGCTCGGCCACGGCATCGACCCGCGCCTTCAGGAGTTCCAGTTCCTTCTTGGTGATCACGAATGGGATCATGATTTCAGGAACCGGCGCGTCGCCCTGCTCGGCCACGTCGCAGGCGGCCTCGAACACGGCGCGCGCCTGCATGTCGTAAATCTCCGGATAAACGATCGCCAACCGGCAGCCGCGGAAGCCAAGCATGGGATTGCTTTCCGCCAGCTCCTTAGACCGCGCCAGCAACACCTTGGCATCAAACCCTGTCGCCGCCGCGACATCGGCGCACTCTTCCTCCGTGTGCGGCAAGAATTCGTGCAGCGGCGGATCGAGTAAGCGAATGGTGACGGGCCGCGCGCCCATCACTCTAAAGATTTCGGCGAAATCCTTGCGCTGATGCGGAAAGAGCTTGTCGAGCGCGGCCACGCGCGCGGGCAATTTCTCGGCCAGGATCATCTCGCGAACGGCGGCTATACGCTCGGCGTCGAAAAACATGTGCTCGGTACGGCAAAGCCCGATCCCCTCGGCGCCGTACTTCACGGCTGTCGCCGCATCCGCCGGCGTTTCCGCGTTGGCGCGCACCTTCATGCGCCGGGCACCGTCGGCCCAGGCCATCAGCGTGCCGAAATCACCAGTCAGCTCCGGCTGCACCATGTCAGCGGCCCCGAGCAGCACTTCGCCGGACGAGCCGTCCACGGTGATGGTCTCGCCTTTCTTGATCACGCGGCCGCCAGCGCGGAATTCACCAAGCTTCATGTCGATGCGGATATCACCAGCGCCAGACACGCATGGGCGCCCCATGCCGCGCGCGACGACAGCGGCGTGGCTGGTCATGCCCCCGCGCGCGGTGACGATGGCCTTCGACGCATGCATGCCGTGAATATCTTCCGGGCTTGTCTCCTCCCGCACGAGAATGACGCTGACGCGGTCCGCCGCCAGCCGCTCGGCCTCTTCGGAAGAAAACACGACAACGCCAACCGCGGCGCCCGGCGAGGCCGGCAGCCCCCGGCAAATGATGTCGCGCCGGTAGCCTTCGGCGATGGTCGGGTGCAGCAATTGGTCGAGCGCAGAGGCATCCACGCGCAAGACGGCGTCGCGCTGGCCGATCAGTCCTTCGCCCACCATATCGACGGCGATCTTGAGCGAGGCCTTGGCCGTGCGCTTGCCGTTGCGCGTTTGCAGCATGTAGAGCACGCCGCGCTCGACCGTGAACTCGATGTCCTGCATGTCGCGATAGTGCGCTTCAAGCTTTTGGTAGACGGCGGTCAGCTCCGCGAACACTTGCGGCATCGCCTCTTCCAGCGACTCGCCGCCCTCCTTCATCGCTTCACGCGCGGCCTTGGTCAGCGCCCTGGGCGTGCGGATGCCGGCGACGACATCTTCGCCCTGAGCGTTGATCAGATATTCGCCGTAGAATTTCTTCTCGCCCGTGGAGGGATCGCGCGTAAAGGCAACGCCGGTCGCCGACGTGTCGCCCATATTGCCGAACACCATGGCCTGCACGTTGACGGCCGTGCCCCAGCTTTCGGGAATGTTGTTGTGCTTGCGATAAAAGATGGCGCGATCGTTCATCCAACTGGCGAACACCGCGCCAATCGCGCCCCAGAGCTGCGCTTTAGGATCGGCTGGAAAAGGCGCGCCCGATAGCCGCTCCACCGCGCGCTTGAACTCGGCCACCACTGCGCGCCAATCGTCGGCGTTGAGTTCGACATCGGATTTGTATTCGTTGGAATCCTTGTGAGCGCCGAGGATTTCCTCGAACGCGCCGTGCTCAAGTTCCAGCACGACGCCCGAATACATCTGGATGAAGCGGCGATAGCTATCATAGGCAAAGCGCGCATCGCCAGAGAGCTTGGCCAGGCCTTCGACGGTTTCATCATTGAGGCCAAGGTTCAGCACCGTATCCATCATGCCCGGCATGGAGGCGCGCGAACCCGAACGCACCGAGACCAGCAGTGGATTGGCCGCGTCTCCAAATGTTTTTCCAGTCTTCGCCTCAAGCGCGGCAAGCGCGGCCTCAACTTGAGCGGCGAGCTCTTTCGGATAGGCGCGTTCGTTGGCGTAAAACTCGGTGCAGACTTCCGTGGTCAGCGTGAAACCTGGCGGCACCGGCAGCCCAAGCCTGGCCATCTCGGCCAGGTTCGCGCCCTTACCGCCAAGCAGCGCCTTCATCGACGCATCGCCCGCGCTTTCGCCGGCGCCGAAGGAATAGACGTATTGGGTGCTCACCATCAAACTCTCACCGTTTCCCGGCCGCAGCGTGCAAGGCACGCGGAGAGCCGGGACCCATCGTGCCGTTCTCGTGACAGCGAGTGCTTGATCGATCCATGGATCCCGGCTCGCCGCGGACGCGGCGTCCGGGAAGCGTGGAACCTAGCCCTCGATCTTGGAAAAGTCCGCCACCGCCGACAACGCTTCGCGTAACCGTGAAAGCAGCAAAAGTCTATTGCGCCGGATCGAGGCGTCTTCGGCGTTGACCAGCACTTTTTCGAAGAATTCATCAACCGGCGCGCGCAGGCTGGACAGCGTCCCCATCGCGGCGGCGAAATCCTCCGCCTCGACGCTCGCGCGCGCTTTCGGGATCGCCGCTTCGAGCGCCGCGTGCAGCGCTTTTTCCGCTGGCTCGGCGAGCAACTTGGCGTCGAGGCCGGCTTTAAGGTCGGCCTCGCTGAGCCCTCTGCCCTTCTTCTCCTCCGCCGCAAGAATATTCGCCGCGCGCTTGTAGCCGGCGAGCAAGTTCGCGCCGTCTTGCGTTTTCAGGAATGCATCCAATGCTTCAACGCGCGCAACGATGCGCACGAGATCGTCGTCGCCGAGTGCAAAGACTGCATCGACCAGGTCGTGGCGCTTGCCTTGCTCGCGGAGTTGGACCTTGAGGCGATCGGCGAGGAAGGCGACAATGTCGCCGGTCGCCGATCGCGCCTTCCTGATCCAGTCACTTGCATACGGCGGCAGGCCGCTCCTCTCTTCGAATTGAACGGCTAACGCCTCGGAGAATGGTATCGATGATCTTCCTACGCCGATCTCTGCAATGGAAAGGGCGCCCTGGATGGCGTAACCCATCCGAGACAGCACGTCGGATAACTGCAAGCGGACACTGTTCGCGCCAACTATCCTCACTAACCCCAGCGCCGCCCTGCGCAGCGCATACGGATCGGAACTCCCCGTCGGCTTTTCATCAATCGCCCAGAAGCCCACCAGCGTATCCAGCTTGTC
This sequence comes from Terricaulis sp., assembly GCA_040080805.1. Taxonomy (GTDB): domain Bacteria; phylum Pseudomonadota; class Alphaproteobacteria; order Caulobacterales; family Aquidulcibacteraceae; genus Vitreimonas. The sequence continues at coordinate 26,422 of JBEBHQ010000039.1, forward strand.
CGCCAGCGCGAGCGTGACCGCGACGGGGTCGCTTGGCACGCGGTCGCCCGGGCCGAGGGGGCGGTAGTGATCTTCGATGGCGGCGGCGACGGACTCCCGCTCCCCCTCGATGGGGGAGCTGTCGGCGCGAAGCGACGACTGAGGGGGTGAGGCCCGCGACGATGAAAGTGAAGCCTCCGAAGACTCGCCTTCAGGCATCGCGCGCGCACCCCCTCCGGCCGCTGCGCGGCCACCTCCCCCATCGAGGGGGAGGCGGGAGTTCAATTCGGCAAGGTAGAGCTGCCCCCCGATTTGCCCCTGCAGCTCTGGAAACTCGCCCACCGTTTCCGTCACCAAATCCATTTTGCAGAGATCAGCGGCGCGTTTCACCAATTCCACATCAGCGCCAGTCACAGCGCACAGCTCAACCGCCAGCGCCTTCACCCGCTCCACTTTGTTCCACACAGAACCGAGCTTCTGGTGGAACACGATCTTCTCAAGCTTCGCGCGGCGCTCCTCGGTGAAGAGCGGCGTTTTGCGATCCGTATCCCAGAAGAAGCGCGCGTCGTTGAGGCGCGCGGAGAGTACACGCGCATTGCCCGCCGCGATCGCCTTGCCGCCATCCTTCGCTTCGACGTTCGCCACCACGACAAAGTGCGGCGCGAGGCTCTGCGTTTTCGGATCACGCACGGCGAAATATTTCTGGTGCGTGCGCATGGAGAGGCGGATCACGTCGTGCGGCAGATCGAGAAAGTCCGCGCTCATGTCGCCAAGCAACACCACTGGCCATTCAACCAGGCCCGCGACCTCTTCCAGCAGGCCGATATCATCGACCAGTTCAACTTTCTTCGCCGCGCAGAGTTTCCTGGCGTTCTCCAGAATCAGCGCTTTGCGCGCCTCGCGGTCGATCTCGACCTTCGCGGCGCGAAGTTTGGCCGCGTAGTCCGCGAAGTCCCTCGGCGCAATCGCTTCCGGCGCATGGAAGCGATGGCCCCAGGTTTTCGCTTCGCTCGGCACGCCATCGACGCTGATCTTCACCTGCGCACCGGCGTAGATACACATGATATTCTGCAACGGTCGCACCCAAGTGAGATCGCTCACGCCCGAGCGCATCGATTTCGGCCACGGAAATCCGTGCACGATCTCGGGCACGATCTCTTGCAGCACGGCCCCCGTCTCTCGCCCCGCGCGCTCGATCCGCGCCACATAGAACGCGCCCTTCTTGTCCTCGACGATCTGCGCTTGATCGAGCGAAGAAAGCCCCGCGCTCTTCAAAAAGCCCTGCACCGCCTGATCCGGGCTGCCGACGCGCGGGCCCTTCTTCTCTTCGTTCACGTTCGCGGTTTTGCCCGGCAAGTCATCAATTGCAGCGCCAATGCGCCGGGGCGTCGAGAACGTGCGGATCGCTTTCGCCTCAAGCCCATGCGCCTTCAACTTCTCACCCAGAGCGCGCGCAAGATCCTCCTCCGCGCGCTTCTGCATGCGCGCCGGGATTTCCTCGGAGAAGAATTCGATGAGGAGTTGGGGCATGGCGCGGGCCTAAGCCCCCTCCCCCTTGCGGGGAGGGGGTTGGGGGTGAGG
>JBEBHQ010000040.1:0-27099 GCA_040080805.1 Terricaulis sp.
GTTTCGCATTGTGCTGCTGGCGTTTCAGGAGCCCGGCGGTCAACCGGTGTCGGCGCCACGGTGAAGGTGTGAGCGACCTAGCGCCGACGCTTGATATCTTGGCGCGGCTGATCGCGTTCGACACCACGTCGCGCAATTCCAATTTGGCGCTGATCGCATGGGTTGAGGCCTTTCTCGGCGCGCGCGGGATCGCTGCGCGGCGCGTTTCCAACGCGGCCGGTGACAAGGCCAATCTTTACGCGCTTGTTGGGCCGAGTGTTGAAGGCGGTGTGGTCTTATCCGGGCACACCGATGTTGTGCCCGTGGATGGGCAAATCTGGTCGAGCGACCCGTGGCTGCTGAGCCAGCGCGGCGACAAGGTCTACGGGCGCGGGACCGCCGACATGAAGAGCTTTCTCGCCGTGGCGCTGGCGCATGTCGACGCCGCGTGCGCGGCGGGGCTCAAACACCCGCTGATCCTGGCGTTCTCCTACGATGAGGAAGTAGGCTGCCTTGGCGCGCCGGCGCTGATCGAGGCGATTCTGCGCGGTGCGCCCAAGCCGGCGCTTGTCATTGTCGGCGAGCCGACCAGGATGAAGGTTGTCTCCGCGCATAAGGGCGTGCGCTCGTTCATCGTCGAAATCCTTGGTCGGGAAGCGCATTCGAGTTTGCCCGATACAGGCGTATCGGCGGTGATGGAGGCGCTGAAGCTCATGAATTTCGTGGTGGAGATGGGCGTTGCAGCACGCTCTGTCGCGCACTCACACTTCACGCCCTCAACCATGACGATCGGCAGCGTCGAAGGTGGTACGGCGGCCAATATCCTAGCGCGGCGCTGCGCGTTCGTGTGGGATTTGCGGACCGCGGACATGAACCAAGGCGACGAGATCGAGGCGCGCTTTCGCGCCGCCGCCGATGTGCTTGACGCTGAAATCAAACAGCGCGCGCCCGAGGGCGGCGTCATCGTCACGCGCCGGTCGTTGACGCCGGGCTTGGCCATCGAGCGCGAGAGCGCGGCGGAAATCTTGGCGCGCGCGCTCACTGGCGACAACGAAACTCGCGCCGCCTCCTATGCGGCCGAAGCGGGCCTGTTTCAGCGCGCGGGCATACCCGCAATCGTGTGCGGCCCGGGCTCGATCGAGCAAGCCCACCAGCCGGACGAGTGGATCGAGCGCTCTCAACTGGAAGAAGGGGCGCTTTTCATGCGGAGGCTGATCGCGCGCCTCAGCGCTTGAGCGCGCCGCGCGCCGCGCTGGCGGCGGCGGCGCTGGCGAACGCGACAAAACCGTGGACGAGGAAGTTATCATCGCGCGCGCCATAGCGGAGCGGCGCGCCGTCGAGCGTCATGATCCCTCCGCCCGCCGCCGACAGCACGGCATGCCCAGCCGCGGCGTCCCACTCGCTCACATCGCCGAAGCGCGGGTAAAGGTCACCCGCACCCTCGGCCAAACGGCAAAACTTGATCGAGGAGCTTGCGTGCGTGATGATTCCGCCCAGCGCCGCGATAAACTCGCCAGTGCGTTCATTGCGCCCGGAATAGTCGGACGCGACCACGCGCCATTGCGCCGGCGGCTGCGCCGACGCTGTGATCGGAGCGAGCGCGGCAAGCGAGCCGCCACTGCGTGCGTCGAAGCGCCCCGCGAGCGCGCCGCCGGGCTCGCCCGCGTAAAGCTCGCCTGTCGCCGGCGCGAACACAACGCCCATCACCGGCGCGCCAGCTTCAACCAACGCGATGTTGACGGTGAATTCGTCGCCGCCCTTGACGAAACCGCGCGTGCCGTCGAGCGCATCAACGCAGAAGAAGCGCGCGCCCGGATCGGGGATACGTCCATCGGCGAAGGCTTCCTCGCCGATCATGGGCACATTCGGTGCAAGCTGTTTGAGCCCGGCTTCGATGATCGCCTCGGCGCGCTGATCGGCGATCGTGACAAGGGAGCCGTCAAGCTTCTTTTGCGCATCGAAACCCGCATCGCGCACCGCCATGATCTCGCGGCCAGCGTCGAGCGCGAGTGCGATGAGGTCGTTCAGGGAAGGTCGGATCATTGGCGCGCATGAAGCACGCGGGCTTGGTCTAGTCCAGCGTGCCGGGAGTATTGGCGGAAAGTTCCGCTAACCACAAATCAGCGTTCACGTCGCTAGGCGCGCGCCAGTCCCCGCGCGGAGAAAGCGCGCCGCCCGAGACGATCTTCGGCCCGTTCGGCACGGCCGAGCGCTTGTATTGGTTGGCGAAGAAGCGTTTCAGGAACACGCTGAGCCAATCGCGCAGTTCGGCGTATGCATATTTTTCGCCCCAGGCGCTCCAGGCCAAGAATAGCACCTTGCTCGGCTTCAAGCCGTAGCGCGTGATCCAATAGAGATTGAAGTCCTGCAATTCGTAGGGCCCGACGACGGCCTCGGTGCTTTGCGGCGCATCGCCCGGCACAAGTTCTGGGCTGATTTCACTGCTGAGCACATCAAGCAAAGTCGCCGACACAGCTTCGTCGAAAAGGCTCGAACCCGCCACCCATTTGATCAAATGCTGGATCAGCGTTTTCGGCGCGCCGCCATTGACGTTATAGTGCGACATGTGATCGCCGACGCCATACGTGCACCAGCCGAGCGCGAGTTCCGAAAGGTCTCCCGTGCCGATGACGAAACCGCCTTCGTGGTTGGCCAGTCGGAACAGATAGTCGGTGCGCAGGCCGGCCTGCACGTTCTCATAAGCGACATCGTAGAGCTTCTCGCCCTTGGCGGCGGGATGGTTCAGTTCCTCCAGCATCAATTGCGCCAGCGGCTCGATTGACATTTCGCGCGCATCGACACCCAGCGCGCGCATGAGGTCCCAGGCGCGCTGCTTTGAATCGTCGCTGGTGGCGAAGCCGGGCATGGTGACGCCGATTATATTGCGGCGCGGCAGGCCGATGAGATCGAATGCGCGCGCGGCGACGATCAGTGCGTGCGTGGAATCGAGGCCGCCCGATACGCCTATGACAACGCGGCTTGTACCGGTCGCTTCGATGCGCTTGGCGAGGCCGGAGACCTGGATATTGTAGGCCTCGAAGCAATCGCGATCGAGTTGGGCGGGGTTGTCGGGCACGAACGGAAAGCGGTCGAGGCTGCGTTTGAGCGGGAGCGCCCCCATAGGCGCACCAAGCACAAACGGCACGCGCCGAAACTGCGCGAGCGCGGCTTTGTTACGGCCGACGGCGTCGCGAAAATTAGAAAGCCGCCGGCGCTCCTGGGCGATCCGCGCGACATCGATGTCGGCGATGACGAGTTTCGGCTCGCGCGCGAAGCGCTCGCCCTCGGCGATTTTCTCGCCCATCTCGTAGGCGATGACCTGCCCGTCCCAAGCCAGGTCGGTGGTGGATTCTCCGCGGCCTGCGGCGGCGAACACGTAGGCCGCGGTGCAGCGGCGCGATTGCGCGTCGCAGAGGATGGCGCGGTCTTGCGCCTTGCCGACGGTGATGTTGGAGGCGGAGAGGTTGAGCAGCACATTGGCGCCGGCTAGCGCACCAAGCGCGGAGGGCGGCGTCGGCGCCCAGAAATCCTCGCAGATCTCTGCAAAGAATGTCACCTCCGGCATGTCCTCGGCAGTGAACACCAGGTCGGCGCCGAAGGGGACGTCCTCGCCGCACAGGCGGATATGGCGCTCAGGTGCATCGGCCGCCGCAGCGAAGTGGCGCTTCTCGTAATACTCGCGATAGTTCGGCAGGAAGCTTTTCGGCGCGACGCCCAGTACGCGCCCGCGGTGGAGCACGACGGCGCAATTGTAGAGCGCCCCGCCCAGCCGCAACGGCGCGCCGACGACAAGCGCGGGCATAAGTTTGCCGCTGGCGGCTTTCAATTTCTCGAGAGCGGCCTCAACGCCGTCGAGCAGCGCCTCCTGCAGCAGCAAATCGTCGATGGCGTAACCGGAAAGCGAAAGTTCTGGAGTGAGCAGGAGCGCGGCGCCCTCGGCTTCCGCTTGGGCAGCGAAGGCGAAAATCGCCTCGGCATTGGCGTCCGGATTGGCCGGCACAACAATCGGCGCGCACGCGCCGACCCGCACGAAGCCGTGCGCGTAGAGCGACTGAAAGCGCCCTGCGGCGGTGGGCTTGCCTTTGGATTTGGCCATGTCGGATGAGCCTAGCACCTTATGCTCGCCCTGAACATAAGGATGGTTAAGCGCGATCTTCCGGGTTTTGGTCGACCTCGATGCGGTCATCGTAACCCTTGCGTGCGGAGTAAAACACCAGCGCCATCAGGCCGCCGCCAAGCAGCAGGGAGAGCACCGTCCCGAGCCCCAGCGCGATCCAGCCGTGCAGGCTGAGAACAGAGGCGTCGAAATCCTTCAGCACGCCGAACGTAAGCAGCCCCAGCGCCACAAGCAGTGCAAGAACCAGAAGCGTTGCTTTCATGCCAACTGATGTGCGCGCACGCGCGCACTCGGACAAGGGTCTGAGTCTCGCCACGCGGAGGGATGCGGCGCCTAGCCGCGAGGGCGGACGACTTGTGTGCGGGGGTCGATGCGTTGCGGTTCGGTTGGCGCTTCGCGCGCCGGGAGCGGCGGCAGGACGATGTCGAGCCGGTCGGCGCCATATTCCCCTTGCGCCGGCAGGGCGACGCCCCGAAGCTGCGCGGACCAAGGCGCGATCTCAAAGCCGCGCGCGATATCGTTGAATTGCGCCACCAAGCTCGCAGCATCGCGGCTTTGACGGCCGTCAAAATAAGAATACCCGGACGAGCGCGGGTCCCGTGGCGCCATGATATCGACAGCCACGCGCACTTGTCCCGATTGGCTGAGCGCACGGGCGATACGCTGAGCAACCGCGGCGTCTTCCTCGGCGCGCACGTGGAGCACAATTGTACGCATCGGCGGCGGCGGCGCGAACAATTCGCCAAGGATTTGGCCTGGGTTGAAGGGGTGCGGCTCAGCGCGTCCCTCCGTCGCGGGCGCGCTCGGTGCTGGCTCTGTCGGCTTCGATGGATCAGTTGCCTCCGGCGCTTCATTCCTGACGTCAACTGGCGCTGGCTCTGGGAGCGTTACGGAGGGCGGATAAGGGCTGTCAGCTGGCGGCGGGGTTTGATCGACAACGGCGGGGGTGGCCGGCACCGTAATGCCGCGGGCGGTGAGCGATTCTTCGAGTTGAATCACCCGCTCACGCAGGCGATCGCGATCGCGAATGAGGTCGTTGGTGATGCCAAGCGTCCAGCCCGCCAGTGCGACCGCGCCGATGCTGACAAACAGCTGCACCGAGAGCATCTGGCGCGTGCCGCCGACAAACGAACCTAGCAGGGAGCGAGCCATATCTCAGCCTCCAGCACGTGAAATAGCAAACAGACGCTGCGCGGTGAGCACGGCGCTGGCGCCAGCGACCCCAACCATGCCAGTGAGCGCGATCTGCAATTGATCGGGCGTCATCAGGCCGTTGTAGGTCGCCGACACGGCTCCGGCATAGGCCGCCAGGGTCGCTCCCGTGGCGACCGAAAGCAGTTTTGGCGAGCCCGCGGCGGCCGGCGTGGCCAGCAGGCCAAGCGACGGTGGCCGATGCAATGGCGCGGACGTTCCACCCTCGCGCACCAGGCGCGCCAGCGCATCTTCAAGCGGCCCCCATTCGCCGCGATCAGTGCTCATGTCGGATACTTGCAGCACGTCGAATGGCAGCGGCAAGGGCGCCCGATCGAGGCGGACCTGCAGAAACTTGTTCTTGTCGAGCCCGCGGCTGGCTTCAGCATATACCCAAGTCGAGTTGCGCGCATTGTGGCTCCACGCGGTGAGCACCGCGCGCGCGCTGTCGAGCTGGCGCTCGATCTCATCGACGAACACTTGTCCCGCGCGCAGATGTTTGTCCCACCAAATGCTGTAGCCAAGTGAGCCAAGCCGATCCGCGATCGGCTTGACGCGCTCGTGATCGAGCCGTGAGTAGGAGATGAAGACGTCAGCCAACAGCCGGCCTCTCGGCAACCAACCTTCACCTTACCGCGAATGGAGCGGCGCGGCGAGCAGAATTGGCGGCGCTAGCGCGAGCGACGCGGAGGTCGTATGTTCCCGAAATTGGGGATTTTATTTGATCGCCTTTGTATTTAAACACCGGCGGAATTCCAACTAAGGCAGGCGCATGGCTGATTTGTTTGAAAATCCGATCGGAACCGATGGTTTCGAGTTCGTGGAGTTCACCGGACCGGAGCCCGAAGCGCTCGCGCGCTATTTCGAATTGATTGGCTTTACCGCGGTCGGCAAACACCGCTCCAAGAATGTGCTCCGCTACAAGCAGGGCGACATCAACTTCATTCTCAACATGGAGCCGCGGGGTCAGTCGGCGGAATTTCGCACTGTGCATGGGCCCTCCGCTAACGCTATGGCGTTTCGCGTCAAGGATGCGAAGGCGGCGTTCGAGGAGGCGGTTGAGCGCGGCGCCAAGCGCGTGGATATGCCGATCGGGCCGATGGAGCTGGACATCCCATGTATCGAGGGGATTGGCGGCGCGTATGTGTATTTGGTGGATCGATATGGCGCGCAGAGCATCTACGACGTGGATTTTCGGCCCATCGAAGGCGCCGACGAGGCCAAGAATTCCATCGGCCTCACCTATCTCGATCACCTGACCCACAACGTCTTCCGCGGCAACATGAAGACGTGGGCTGAGTATTACGAGCGCATTTTCAATTTCCGCGAAATCCGCTATTTTGACATTGAAGGCAAAGTCTCCGGCCTGTTTTCCAAAGCGATGACCAGCCCTTGCGGCAAAATCCGCATTCCGTTGAACGAATCCAAAGGCGACCCTGGAAAGGTCGATCAGATCGAGGAATTCCTGCAGCGCTATAAGGGTGAAGGCATCCAGCACTTGGCGTTTGGCTGTGATGACCTCTACGCCGTCGTTGACCGCCTGCGCGCGCGCGGCGTTGAGCTGCAAGATACAATTGATGCCTATTTCGATCTGATTGACACGCGCTTGCCGGGCCATGGCGAAGATGTCGCGGAATTGCGCAAGCGCCGTATCCTCATCGACGGAGGCCCCAGCGAGGGCCAAGGGCTGCTGCTGCAAATCTTTTCGAAGGAGGCTGTGGGGCCGATCTTCTTCGAGTTCATCCAGCGCAAGGGCAATGAAGGCTTCGGGGAAGGCAATTTCAAAGCCCTGTTCGAGTCGATCGAGCTCGACCAGATCCGCCGCGGCGTGCTGAAGGAAAGCGCGTGAGGGCCGTGCTTGATGCGCTCACATTCCCGGAGCGACGGCGCGCAGTGACGCAATGAGCACGCCAAGCGAGGCAGCGCCGCCGCGGGCGGGCGTAAGTTCCATCTTCTTGCTGCTCATGGCGGCGTTCGCGATCGCCTGGGCGGCCTTGGCGGCGGGGGACGCGGGCGGCGTCGGCGTGTTCGCGTTTGTGCTGATTGGCTGGATCATCAGCCTGTGCCTGCATGAGTGGGGGCATGCTTTTATCGCGTGGCGCGGCGGTGACGATTCAGTCGTCAGCCGAGGCTATCTGACGCTCAATCCGCTGCTTTACACCAACCCGACAATGTCGATCCTGCTGCCGCTCTTGTTCTTGGCGCTAGGCGGCATCGGCTTTCCCGGCGGCGCGGTTTACGTGCATCCCGAGCGCTTGCGCGGCCCCCTGTGGCGCGCGGCGATGAGCGCGGCGGGGCCGGGCATGAATCTGGCGTGCCTCGTCGCCATTGGGCTGATGCTGGGTGCGACCGATTCAGGCGGGTCGGCGCCGACCCCGCTAGCCGCCGCGCTTAGCTTGCTTGGCTTTCTGCAAGCGACGGCTCTGCTGCTTAACCTCCTTCCCGTGCCCGGCCTCGACGGCTTTGGCATTCTACAGGCGATTTTGCCGGCGAGCGTGCGCGCGGCTCTAGCGCCCGTGAGCGGCGTGATCGTCATGGCGTTTCTGGCGGTGATGATCTTGGCGCCGCAATTCTTGGCGCCGCTCTGGGACGCGGCGCTTGGCCTGTGCCAATATTTGGGGATCAAACCCGGCCCGGTTGCGGAGGGGTTCGGCCTGTTCCGTTTTTGGGCGCCGCAAGCTGTTCCGCTCGCAAGCTGATGGTGTTGGAGAAGACGAACATGGCCCCCCTCAAAGGCATTCATCACGTTGCGTATCGTTGCCGGGACGCGAAGCAGACGGTTGAGTTCTATCGCGACCTGCTGGGTATGGAATTCACCGTGGCGTTCGCTGAAGATCATGTGCCGTCCACGGGCGCGTACGACCCGTACATGCATGTGTTTCTTGACGCTGGGCGTGGCAATGTGATCGCTTTCTTCGAACTGCCTGAGCAACCAGGCATGGACCGTGACCGCAACACGCCCGAATGGGTTCAGCACATCGCGTTTGAAGTCGAAAGCGAGGCGGACCTGCTTGGCGCCAAGGCGCGCGCCGAAGCCATGGGCGTTGAAGTGCTGGGCCCCACCGACCACGGCATTTTCAAGTCGATCTATTTCTTTGACCCTAACGGTCACCGACTCGAATTGGCGGTCAATACCGGAAGCGAAGCCGAGATGACTGAGCTGAGGCGCGTTGCGCCCTTGATGCTGGAAGAATGGAGCCGTACGAAGAAGGCGCCCCAGCATGCCGCGTGGCTGCATGAAAAGGCGCGCGCGTCGCATGCAGCGGCGAAGGCCCGGCTTGGAGAGTAAACGTATGGCTGGTCGGGCCGAGAGCAGGGTAATTTTGACGCTTGCGCTCGATAGTTCCCATTGGCGCCGGCACGACCGGGCGCATTGGGCCCAAGTGCTCGCGAGCGCGGCGAACGAGGCAGCGCCACATCTGCTCCATGTCGAAACCTATGAGCTCCGCGATACGCTGATGGTGCTGCGCATGCGCTCCAGCCAGGCCGCAAAGCGATTGCGGAAGCTCTGGCGTGACGATGAGAACCTGCTGCGCCTGCGCGCCCGTCTCGCGGATTTGGGCGCCTCGCCGGATTTTGAAATTGAGGAGGGCGACGCCTGATGCCCTTGGTTGCGCCGCTTGCCGCGAACCACGATTCCGAAATCGCCGACCTTGCGCGCTTCTTCAATGAAACCTTGGGCTTTCCACCGAACTCTGTGCTGACCATGCAGCGCCGGCCTGAGATCGCCAAGGCGTTCATTGCGCTCAACAGGGCGGTCATGGAAAATGCGGGGGCGGTCACTTCAGAACAGAAGCGATTGATTGGATTGATCGCTAGCCTCTCGGCGGGGTGCCGCTATTGCCAAGCCCACACCGCCCGCGCCGCCGAACGCTACGGCGCCAGCGAGGCGCGGATCGCCGAGGTCTGGAATTACGAGCGCAGCGACCTGTTCACGCCCGCCGAAAGGGCCGCGTTCGCGTTCGCCCAGGCCGCCTCCAGCGTGCCGAATGGCGTCGATGAGACCATCGGCGCGAATTTGCGCGCGCATTGGAGCGACGCCGACATCGTCGAAATTCTGGGTGTGATCGCGCTGTTTGGATATCTCAACCGCTGGAACGACTCGATGGGAACCAGCATAGAGGCCGGTGCGATCGAGAGCGGCGAGAAGCATTTGTCCGCGCGGGGCTGGGCGCCTGGCAAACATGGCGCGGAGTAAGCATGTTGAAGCTCTACGATTATTGGCGATCCTCCGCGGCCTACCGGGTGCGCATCGGGCTCAACTTGAAGGGCGCCGCTTACGAATCCGTTCCGGTGAATATCGCCCCCGGCATTGATGAGCATCAGCAGGCCGCGTTTCGCGCGGTCAACCCGCAAATGCGCGTGCCGGCATTGGATACGCGCCACGGTGTGCTCACGCAATCAATGTCGATCTTGGTTTGGCTGGATCAAACCTATCCCGAACCCCGTTTCGTGCCGTCCGATCCGTGGGCTGGCGCGCAGGTGCGCTCCTTCGCGCTGACCATCGCGACCGACATTCACCCGCTGAACAACACTTCGGTGCTGGGGTGGCTCAAGGCGCGCTTCGGCGCCGACGAAGCCGCCGTTGGCGAATGGTACAGGCACTGGATCAGCGTCGGCTTTGAGGCGCTCGAAGCGCAAGCGCGCGCGCGGCCTGAAGCGCCGTTTGTATTCGGCGATGCGCCAACTCTCGCCGACATCTGCCTCGTGCCGCAGATGGCCAATGCGCGCCGCTTCAAGACCGACCTTGCGCCATTCCCGCGCTTGGTGGCCTATGACCAACGCGCGCGCGCGCATCCGGCCTTTGTCAAAGCGGCGCCGGAAAACCAGAAGGACGCGGTGTTGGCGTGAGTGAAGCCATAGCAAACTATGTCGGGTCACTTAAGCGCCTTGGTGCAAGGGCGGCGGAATTCTTGCGCCAGGGGTCGCCTTCCCCAGGCGAAAAAGTGCGTCTAGCGTTCCCTGACCTAGAGCCGCCGCCCGACTTGCTCGCTCTGTGGCGAGTTTTCGACGGCACAGAGCATGTGGAGGGAACGACACTGGAGCAAATGTGGCTCGAAGGCGCCTTCTATTTCTTCTCAGAAGAAGAGGCGATTGATGACTATGCCGCTGCGCTTCCGCTTTGGGCGAACGACGAAGGATTTGCCGAGTATTGGCCGCCGAAATTCTTCCCAATTGCCAAGCCGGGCGATGGGTCACGACTACTTGTGAATTGCATCCGAGATTCGCCTACAAAAGGCGCTGTATACGAGCTGTTTCACGGCGTCGGCATTTGCAAAGCGTCTTCCTCAGTAGCGCGGTATTTTGAGACGGCCTCAGGATGGCTCGATGCGGGTGCAATCTGGCTCGATGACGCTCGATGCCTTGATCGGGACTTTACGGTGGCTTCGGCAATTGCAGCGCGCCTGAACCCGGGTTGTGACAATTGGGACGACTCTTTGCCACCGGCCTACAAAGCAAGGGATTGGATTAGATGAAACTTGCCTCTCTTCGTCACGGGCGCGACGGCAAGCTCGTCGTTGTCTCCGATGATTTGGCCTGGTGCGCCGAAGCTGGCCCGGAAGTGCCGACATTGCAGGCCGCGCTTGACGATTGGCCGCGGGCCGAGCCGCGCTTGCGGGCGTTAAGCGAAGGCGTCAATGCAGGCTCCGTGCTGCGCGAGCGCTTCCATGAGCGCGAGGCGGCCTCGCCGCTGCCGCGCGCGTACCAATGGGCCGATGGCTCGGCCTACGTGAACCATGTGGCACTGGTGCGCCAAGCGCGCGGTGCGAAAATGCCGGATACGTTCTGGACTGAGCCGCTCATGTATCAAGGCGGCTCCGATGGCTTCCTCGGCCCACGCGACGCGATTCCACTGAAGGACGAAAGCTGGGGCTGCGATTTCGAGGCCGAGGTCGCGGTGATCGTCGATGATGTCGAGCAGGGCATAAGCGCAGCCTCCGCCCGCGAGCGGATTTTGCTGGTGATGCTGGTCAACGATGTCAGCTTGCGCAACCTGATCCCTGGGGAGTTGGAGAAGGGTTTCGGCTTCTTCCAATCCAAGCCCGCGTCGGCGTTCTCGCCCACGGCCGTGACGCCTGATGCGCTGGGAGAAGCATGGCGCGATGGCAAATTACATCTGCCCATTCACGTCGCGCTCAACGGCGCGCCATTCGGCCGCGCCGGTGCCGGCGAGGACATGACCTTCGATTTCGGCCAACTCATCGCCCATGCGGCGAAAACGCGCGATCTTGTCGCCGGCACCATCATCGGATCAGGCACGGTATCCAATCGCGGCGCTGACGGCGGTCCTGGCAAACCTGTCAGCGAAGGCGGCCGTGGTTATTCCTGCATCGCCGAACAGCGCATGATCGAGACCATCCAAACCGGCAAACCGGCGACAAGCTTCCTCAAGGCCGGCGACCGGGTCGAAATCGACATGCGCGACGCGAAAAACCACAGCATCTTCGGACGCATCGATCAGGAAGTGGCGAAGGGCTAGCGCTTTCAAGCGTGCGCAAAAATATCGGTCTCTTCCCAGCCCGCCAGGTCCAACGCCGCGCGGGTGGGTAGAAAATCGAAGCAAGCTTGCGCGATTTCGGTGCGGCCTTCGCGCGCGAGCATGGAATCGAGGCGATCCTTCAGCGCATGCAGATGCAGCACATCGGAGGCGGCGTAGGCGAGCTGCGCATCGCTCAATTCCGGCGCGCCCCAGTCGCTCGATTGCTGCTCCTTGGAAATGTCGCGCCCGAGCACTTCCTTGGTGAGGTCCTTGAGCCCGTGCCGGTCGGTGTAGGTGCGCACCAGCTTGGAGGCGATCTTGGTGCAATAGATCGGCTGACACACCACCGAGAGGTCGCGCATGAACATCGCCACATCGAAGCGGGCGAAGTGGAACAGTTTCAGCGCGCCAGTGTCAGCGAGCACGCGCTTCAAATTCGGCGCGTCGTAGGTCGCACGATCGAGCTGCACCAGGTGCGCCTCGGCGCCGCCGTCGGAAAGCTGCACCAGGCACAGCGGATCGCGCACCAGCGACAGCCCCATGGTCTCGCTATCGACCGCGATCGCGCCATTGAACGAAACGCCAGCCGGCAAATCGCCCTGGTGCAGGTGCACCGCGACGTTCTTGCCATCGACGGTGAGAGAAAGCTTACGGGTCATGGCGCAGGCCCTTAAGCCAATTCGCCAGCGTTCGCCAGTTCTGGGGGAGGTGGTGCCGGAAGAGGACTCCGACCTTTCCGAAACCGCCACTTTATAATCCTTTTTGCTCGCGGAGCGCAGTATATGGCACTGAGATTTCTGAGATTTATACTGTGGTGCAGGACTGCGTTCCTAGCGATTGGGTGATCGACGCGGCGCGCAAGGTCCGCGCGCCGCGCCGGCCATCTTACTTCTTGCCCTTCGGTTTCTCATCCTGCGCCAGCACAGAGCCGGCGAGAGTGCGGGTTTGCGAAGGTGTTGCGCGTTGCCCAGACAGAACTTTGCCTGCGATGGAAGACACGCGGGGAGTGGACTGTTTCTTAGCCATACCTGGCATCCTTTGATGGGGTAGAAATTAAGGTCCGCAGATCATAGGATGCGCACGTGGACCGCTTCGCGGCGGCCCACGGCGACACCCGTTAGGCGGCCACTAACAAGGCGGCTTGCCACATGCGGGATACTCCTAGCGGGGCGCGCGCCCTGTCCTCGGGGTTGTCGATTGCCGGTTGGGGTTGGCCTGAGAAACTTCCCCCTCCCGACGCTATTCTAGGGCGCTGGCCGTGAGGCTGGCGCCCTAGCTCGTTTAGGCTGCTATTTTGCATCAGCGGCCCAATCTTGATCTTCATCACCTGATGACGGCGGCGGCGTCACCCGGTGTTCTTCCGGCACGTAGAACCAATCCGCCGCGCCCTCGCGACGAATACTTCCTTCCTTGGACAGCCGATAAAGCGTCATTCCCACGGTCTTTTCGTGGACCTCCGTGCCCAACTGATCTTTCAGCGCGCGGCGAACCTGGGCTGCGCGAATGCTCTGCGGAAAGGCCAATCGCGCCTGCTCCAACACGAATTCTTTCACGGTCGGGGGCTTCGGATCGGTGGCAACTTCGCGCACAAGCGTCTCGGCGTTGATGGTCGTGCCGCCGTCCTGCGCGGCGGCCAGTTCAGCCGCCAAGTCGAACCCGAAAAGATCGGCGGTGACGTAACAGCGCCGCGCCTGCTCTGAGAGGGTGTTCTGCTCGGCTTGGACGGTCTCGATCTCCCGATATCGCTCATCGAGCCACTGCTGATTCTGCTGATACCGCCGCGCGATCTCGCGGAAGCGGTCCAGTGTTGCGGCAATGACTACGGCTTGGGAGTCCGACATGGTGAATAATCCCCGCAACGCATATCCCATAAGGCGAAACCCAAGTCAATCTCGGAGCGACCTACATGCAGATGGGGCATCAAGCTTCCTATTAACGATTGATTAACTGATTCCCTAGCTTCTAGAGCCCAAGGCGTTTCGCGGCGCCCGGCGGGAGCGCTAGGCCATCCCACTCGCCCACCGGCTTGATCTTGCGCACCGCCTGCGCACGCCGTTCGTCGCGGGCTTCGCGCCCGTGCTCTGCACAAAACATCGCGGCTTCGTCGAAGAACGCGAGTGGCGTGTGATTTACATGCACGACATGGAGCCGTCCAAACGGCTCGAACATGCGGCGGGAAATCTTTTCCCCATATCATCTGGGGCAGGAACCTGTAGCTGAAGCGGATGAGACCGAAAAAAGCGTCTGGTGCCCGGAAGAGGACTCGAACCTCCACGCCCTTGCGAGCGCCAGCACCTGAAGCTGGTGCGTCTACCAATTCCGCCATCCGGGCGACGCAGAGCGCGCCTTGTAGGTCAAGGCGTTCGAGGCGGTCAAGCAGGCGCGGGGCGCGGCTCGGGCTCGACCTGCGGAGCTTTGGCGATTAGGCCGAGCGCACGGGAGGCAATTGTGGCGGCTTGGCTCAAGGAGCGTGCGTGGTGCGCGGTGGCTTTGGCCTGGGGGTTTGCGGAAGCGACTCTTTTCTTTGTGGTTCCCGATCTACTCTTGAGCGCTGTCGGCCTCAAACGGGGGGCGCGCGCCGGGGCGCTCGCTTCGCTTTGGGCGGCGCTGGGAGCGGGGCTGGGCGGGGCGGCGATGTATGCGTGGAGCGCGCGCGATCCCGAGCCTGCGCGCACCGCCGTGCTCGCCGTGCCGGCCATCAGCGAGGCGATGGATGAGGCCGCCCGCGCCGCCATTGATGCGCACGGCTGGTTTCTCGCCACGCTGGCCGGTCCACTCTCGACCACGCCGTTCAAGCTTTACGCGGTCCTGGCCCCGCACGCTGGCGCGCCTTTCGTTATGTTCGCGGCAGCCTCGGTGATCGCCCGCTTGCCGCGCTTTTTGCTCGCCGGCTTCGCCGGGGCGCTGCTGCGCCGTTGGTTCGGTGACCGCGCCTTGCCCTGGCTCGCCGGGGCTTGGGTGTTGTTCTATGCGGTTTTTTTCGCCCTGACGCCCAACTGACGCAGCGCTCTCGCTTGGCTCGCGGCGCGGGCTCCTATAGCAAGCGGGCGACATGACCCCGCGCGACAAAATCCGTAACTTTTCAATCGTGGCGCACATCGACCACGGCAAATCCACGCTCTCCGACCGGCTGATCCAGCAGACGGGGGGGCTTAGCGCGCGGGAGATGACCGAGCAGGTTCTGGACTCGATGGATATCGAGCGCGAGCGGGGGATCACGATCAAGGCGCAGACGGTGCGGCTCGATTACAAGGCCAAGGACGGCCTCGATTATGTGCTCAACCTCATGGATACGCCGGGGCATGTGGATTTTGCCTATGAGGTGAGCCGCAGCTTGGCCGCGTGCGAAGGCGCGCTGCTGATCGTGGATGCTTCGCAGGGCGTCGAGGCGCAGACGCTCGCCAATGTCTATCAGGCCTTGGACAACGACCTCGACATCGTACCGGTGATCAACAAGATCGACTTGCCGGCGGCCGAGCCAGAGCGGGTCAAGCAACAGATCGAGGACGTCATCGGGCTTGATGCGAGCCAGGCCATCCTCGCCTCCGGCAAAACCGGCGAGGGCATCCCGGAGCTGCTGGAAGCCATCGTTACCCGTTTGCCGCCGCCGAAAGCTGGCGACCCGGCGGCGCCGCTGAAAGCGCTGCTGGTGGACGCCTGGTACGATGCCTATCTCGGCGTCGTCGTGCTGTTCCGTGTGATCGATGGCGTGATGAAGAAGGGCATGCGCATCAAATTGATGCAGGCCGACGCCGATTATCTGGTGGACCGCGTCGGCGTGTTTCGGCCCAAGCGCCAGGAGATGGATGAACTCGGCCCCGGCGAGATCGGCTTTCTCACCGGCTCGATCAAGGATGTCGCCGATGCGCGCGTCGGCGATACCATCACAGAATATCGCCGCGAAACGCGCGCGGCGCTGCCGGGGTTCAAGCCGGCGCAGCCAGTGGTGTTCTGCGGACTTTTTCCAGTTGATGCCGCGAACTTCGAGGATCTGCGCGCGGCGATGAGCCGGCTTCGCCTCAACGATGCGAGCTTTTCCTTTGAAATGGAAAGCTCGGCGGCGCTCGGCTTCGGCTTCCGCTGCGGCTTTCTGGGACTGCTGCACCTCGAAATCATTCAGGAGCGGCTGACGCGCGAGTTCAATCTCGATCTCATCGCCACCGCGCCGTCCGTCGTCTACCGCGTGCACATGAACGACGGCAGCTTGCGCGAATTGCACAATCCCGCCGACCTGCCGGACGTTGTCTATATCAAGGAAATCGAAGAGCCCTGGATCAAGGCCACGATCCTGGCGCCCGATGAATATCTGGGCTCGATCATCAAGCTCTGCCAGGATCGCCGCGGCGTGCAGAAGGATTTGAGCTATGTCGGCACGCGCGCCATGCTGGTGTACGAGCTGCCGCTCAACGAAGTGGTGTTCGATTTTTATGATCGGCTGAAGAGCATTTCAAAGGGCTATGCCAGCTTCGATTATCAGCTGACCGATCACCGCGTCGGCAATCTGGTGAAGATGTCGATCCTGGTGAACGATGAGCCCGTCGATGCGCTGTCGATGCTGGTGCATGCGGGCCGCGCGGAATCACGCGGCCGCGCCATGTGCGAAAAACTGAAGGAACTGATCCCGCAACACCTGTTCAAAATCCCCATCCAAGCCGCCATTGGCGGGCGCATCATCGCCCGCGAAACCATTTCCGCCTTGCGCAAGGATGTGACGGCAAAATGCTACGGCGGCGACGCCTCGCGCAAAAGAAAGCTCCTCGACAAACAAAAAGAGGGCAAGAAAAAGATGCGCCAATTCGGGAAGGTGGACATCCCGCAAGAAGCGTTCATCGCGGCGCTGAAGATGGATGGCGACTAACCCAAAATAAGCGCGCCCGTTCGCGCTTCACCCCTCATCCGGCGCTTCGCGCCACCTTCTCCCACAAGGGGAGAAGGACGTAGGCGAGCACGCGACGTTGCTCCTCTCCCCTTGTGGGAGAGGGGTCGCGGGCGCGTGGTTTCCGTTGCGCCGACTTGGGTGAGGGGTGTTGGCGCGAGGTTTGGAAGGTCGCGCCTTCACCCCTCATCCGGCGCTGCGCGCCACCTTCTCCCACAAGGGGAGAAGGACGAAGGCGAGTTACGTTGCTTCGTGCAGCGCGTTCCAAATCAGTTCCATTGCGCCTTCGCGGTCGTTGAAGAGATCGCCACACCAGATGCGGGCGACACGGAAGCCGGCGGTTTCGAGATAGTGCGTGCGCGCCGCGTCGAACCTCGCTTGCTCGGGTTCGGCATGTTGGGCGCCGTCGAGTTCGAGAACGAGCTTGGCGCCGAGGCAGGCAAAATCGACGACGTACTCACCGAGTGGAACTTGGCGGCGGAATTTGAACGCCGCAAAGCGACGGTTGCGCAGCAGCATCCACAAGATGCGTTCCTCGTCGCTCATTGCAGCGCGAAGTTTGCGCGCACGTTGGAGCGTTCGATCAGATTTGATGAGGCGCGACATCGTCCTTCTCCCCTTGTGGGAGAAGGTGGATCGGCGCGCAAGCGCCGAGACGGATGAGGGGTGCTAGACTTTGCGGGGATAAATTCTCGCTAAACCGACATCCAGCGCTCGACTCCCTGCGGCACGCCACCTGCTTCACGCGTAGGGGAAGCACTCTTCGCGCGGCAGGGTGAGGCGGTAATGGGCGCCGAGAGCGTCGATGGCGGGGGTGTGGAGCACGTAGGGGTCGGCGTTGGCGGGGCCGACGATGATGGTGCGGAAGTTCGCGTGCACGCGCCCCAGCGGCGGCAGCATGGCCGACGCGAGGCCAGTCCCGTCATCGGCGCGCAACGTCAGAAAGATCGGCATCGCCCGGGCGATGTGATCCTTGAGGCCGATGGCTTGCTCGAACGTCGGCGCGCCCGCGGGCGCGCGGTAGCTTTCGCGCGCGGCGATGGCGCAACGTTGGAAGTATTTGTCGACGGCGTGGCGCATCAGCCGCGCTTCCGCTTCGGCCTCCGCTTCGGTTTCCAGCCGGAACCAGGTCGCGCCTGCTGGCGCATCACACACGTATTGCATGACCGCGACTGTAGCCCGGCGCGGTGCGCAAATTATGGAGAACGCCGCGCCTTACTGCACGTGGCGCGCGCGCTGTGTTCAGCAGGGCACGTCCACGACGACGTAGCGGTTGGCGTAGCGGTCCCATTGGCGTTCGCGGCGCATGCATTGCGTGCGCTGTGGCGAATAGGGCTCGCTATAGCCTTGGGGCGACGCGCCATAATCGCGTTCGTAGGCCGAGCGGCGATCATCATAGCGCGGATCGTAGCCGCGCTGATCCTGGTAGCCTTGGTTGTAATAGCCTTGGGGGGCATCGCAGCGGCGGTAATTGTCGTAGCAGCGCGCTTGGGGCTGGCGCGGCTGGCTGGCGGCGGCGCCCAGCGCCAGGCCCAGCACCAGCCCGATCACGCCGGCGGCGACCGCATCGCCGTCATCATCATCGCGGTCGCGGTGACGGCGGCGGTTGTCGTAATAGCCGTCATGGTGGCGGCCGTCATAATAACCGTCACGATGGTCGCGCGCCTCGGCCGCTGGCGGCGCCAAGACCGTGCCCGCCAACGCGCAAGCGGCCAGCATGGCTGTGAATTTCTGCATCATGGTCGTAAGCTCCCGTCGCGACCCTGCGCCGGCCAAGCTGAACCCAACCTGAATCGCGGCGCCGCCGCCTGACGAAAAGCGCGCGTGTCGCCACGCGCGCTTTTCTTGGTGGTGTCGCCGCGGGGTTAGTTCCCGCTGGCGCCCGCTTCTTCTGTCGGGAACCCGCGCACGCGCAGCAGTGCGTTTACATCCGGATCGCGACCGCGGAATTGGCGGTAGGCTTCGGCGCGATCGGTCGTGTTGCCGGGCGCTAGGATGATGTTGCGCATGCCGGCGGCCGCTGTCGGATCGAACACATTGCCGCTGGCTTCGAACATTTCCCAAGTGTCGGCGTCCATCACTTCCGACCAGAGGTAGGAATAATAGCCAGCCGAATACCCGTCGCTTGAGAACAGATGCCCGAATTGCGGCGTGCGGTGGCGCATGGCGATTTCGCGCGGCATGCCGATGGCAGTGAGCGTATCGCGCTCGAAGGCGTCTGGATCGGTGACCGGCGTGGCGCGATTGTGCATCGCCATATCGACCAGCGCCGAGGAGAGATATTCCACGGTGGCGTAGCCTTGGTTGAAGGTGGAGGCGTTGTTGACGCGGTCCACCAGCACTTGCGGCATCGGCGCGCCGGTTTGGTAATGACGCGCGAACTGGTCGAGGATCGGGCGCGTCAGCACCCAATGCTCATGCACTTGGCTTGGATATTCGACGTAATCACGCGGTGTGCCGGCCAGGCCCGGATAGTTCACGTTGGACACCAGGCCGTGCAGCGCGTGACCGAACTCGTGGAACAAGGTCTGTGCGTCATCGAGCGAGATCAGCACCGGCTGGCCGGCAGCGCCGCGCACGAAATTGTTGTTGTTCGAGGTAATCGGCGTGACGGTGGCGCCGGTGAAGGTTTCGTGGCCCTGATAACCTTGCGCCCATGCGCCTGAGCGTTTGCCGGCGCGGGCGAAATAATCGCCGTAGAAAAGGCCGACGTACGAACCGTCGCGGTCCGTCACTTCCCACACCCGTACGCTCGGTTCGAACACCGGCACCGTGCCGGTGATTTCGTTGAACGAGAGGCCGTAGAGCTGGCCCGCCATGTACATCGAGCCGCGGATCATGTTGTTCAGCTCAAAGTAGGGGCGCAGCTCGTTCTGATCGAGACTGTAACGATCGCGGCGGACCTGCTCGGCGTAGTAATTGTAGTCCCATGGTTCAATGGTGATGCGCGCGCGCTGGCGGTTCGCAATCGCCTGCATGTCGGCGACTTCCTCGTGCACGCGCGCAACCGCCGGGCGCCACACCCGCATCATCAGGTCCTGCGCCAACGCCGGATCACGCGCCATGGTGTCGGCCATGCGGAAGTGCGCGTGGGTGGGGAAGCCCAGGATCTGCGCGCGCTCGGCGCGCAGGCGCAGAATATCAGCGATCACGGAATTGGTGTCGTTCGCGTCGCCATTGTCGCCGCGGTTCTTGAACGCGCGCCAGACTTGCTCGCGCAGCCGCCGGTTGGAGGAGAAGGTGAGGAACGGATCGACGCTTGAGCGTGTGTTCACCACCGCCCATTGGCCAGGGTGTCCGCGCTCGGTCGCGGCGGCGGCGAACGCTTCGCGCATGTTTTGCGGCAGGCCGGCAAGATCGGATTGGCGGTTGATGAAGATCGCGGTGTTTTCGTCAGCGAGAAGGCGGCGACCGAAATCGGCGAACTTGGAGGAGAGTTCCTCGTTGATGGCGCCCAGACGCGCTTGCTGCTCTGGCGTGGCCGCCGCGCCCGCCCGCGCAAACTGATCGCGGGTGCGTTCCAGCAAGCGCAATTGCTCCGCGCTGAGGCCAAGGCTCGCGCGGCGGGCGTAGAGGTCATTGATGCGCGCGAACAGGTCGCGATTGAAGGTGATGGCGTTGAATGAAGCCGTGAGGCGCGGCGACCAATCGGCTTCGAGCTGCTGGATCGCCGGCGTGCTGACATTGTCGGTCATGATGGAGAAGATCGTGGTCGCGCGATCGAGGTGGCGACCGGCGTTTTGGAGCGGAGCCATGGTGTTGTCGAAGCTTGGCGCTGCGGGATTTTTGGCGATGGCTTGGATCTCGGCCTCTTGCAGAGCGACGCCCAGTTCGAGTGCGGCGGGGATCAAAGTGGGATCGGCGTGATCCCAGGGCGGCACGCCGCCGTGCGGGCCGGTCCAGGGCGCGAGCAACACGTTCTGGTTGGCTTGCGCCGCCAAGCGCGCGACGTCGGCTTGCGCGGCGGTGAACGCTGCGGAGGCCGCAGTCGACTCTGTTTGGTCCGTGACCGCGGTGGTGGCGCAGCCGGTCAGCGCGGTGGTGGCAAGCAGGCAAGCAGCGAAGACATGCATTTTCATGGGAGCCCCCAGGGTTGGCGCGGCCTCGCGGCCAGCTTCTGGCGGACTTTGTGGCGACGGCGGGCCCGCTTCGCAAGTGATCTTGCCGGCGTTCACGTCAGAGCGAGGCAGTTCCGCGACGAACGGGGCGGACGAGGCCCTGCGCGTGCGAATTGTCGGCGCTTCGCGGCTGGGCTAGCGTGACGGCAGGGACTTTCGCGGGAGGGCTTGACCGTGGTGCGTGGTTTTTGTGTGAGCGTGGCGCTGCTTGCGTTCGCGTCGCCGGCGTTCGCCTTGCCGGATTTGGTGGTGTCGGAATTGCGGGTCACCCCGTTTTCCGCTGACGTCGGCGCCGAGATCGAGATTGTCACCGCCATCACCAATCTGGGCGACGTCGCCGTGCGGCCCCCGGCGCCGACTTTCGTCAGCACGTCGGCGGACATGTCCATCGTGCGCACGCAAGTCACGCCCGGCTATGAGGGCGCGTACCTGATCGGCTGGGGGCCCACGGCGGAAATTCCCCCGGGCGGCACTGAAAACTACACGACGCGCGTGCGTGTGCCTCCGGGCGGTCCAGCAAACACGGGCTATGTCTGCGCCGATGTGGATCTGGCGAATCGCGTGACTGAATCGAACGAAGGCAACAATCGTCGTTGCGTGAATTTCCACGCGCGCGCCGCAAAGCCCAATTTGGTGATCCGTTCAATCACTTTAGGCGCGGTGACCGGCGTGAGCCGCGCCGTACGCATCAGTGTCCAGAATGTTGGAGCGGCGCCGGCGGGGTCTTTCCGTGTAGACGCTTATGCGTTGGCGCCCACGCGTTCGTTGCTGTTGGTGACAAATTGCGCGCTGACCGTTCGCGGCGGCTCGGTGCCGTGCGCTTCCCCGTTTGGCGAATTGGCGCCGGGCGCCAGCCAAACCTTCGACGCTTACATCACCTTCCCGGCCGACCGCCCATCGGGCCGGCGTGAGGTGGTGGAATTCATGGTCGATGGGTGTTTCCCGCCGCTTGAGCCAAGTTTGCCAGCCTATTGCCGTGTCGATGAGAGCAACGAAGCCGACAATAAACGCCGGGTTCGGGTTGTCGCACCGTAAGGCGTGGGGTTTCGTTTGCGCGCCGCTGCTGCTAACAAGGTCGCCTTGCATTCAGACCGTGGAGAATAATCCCATGCGCATCGCCGCGCTCGCACTCGTATCCGCTTTGGCGCTGGGCGCCTGCAATCCCAGCGCGCCGCGCGAGGGCGCCCCTGGGCAAGCCGCCGACGCGGGCGGCGGTGTGTTCCCAAATCTGTCGCAGGCGGCGTATCGCACCGAAGCTACGATTAGCGGTGATGACGGCCGGAGCCTGCCGTTGGTGATGATCCGCGACGGCCGGAAAATGCGTTTGGAAATGACGACGGGCGAAGGCCAATCGACCATCATCAGCAACGCGGAAACCGGCGAAACGTTCGTGATCGCCACCATGGGGGGGCGCACCATGGCGCTGCGCGGCGACAGCACGGGCTTTAAGGATCCCGCCGAATCATGGGGCGGCGAACTCGCTGCGTCGGCAACCCGCACGGGCTCGTGCTCGGTCGCGGGAGAAAACGGCGCGGAATGGACGCGCACCGAAGACGGCGTGGCCAAGACCGCCTGCGTCACCGGCGACGGCATCATCCTGCGCGCGACCGAGGGCGGGCGCACCACGTGGGAGACCTCCAGCGTTCAACGCGGCCCCCAAAGCGCCGAGCTTTTTGCCCTCCCGCCAGGCGTTCAAGTGATGGATCTGGGCAACATGGGCGCGGCCATGAACGAGGCCATGGAGCGGGCCAAGGCCGGCCGCGGCGGCCAATAGCGCGTTTGCGGCCAATAAAGGCGGGCCGACCCCGTTTCGCGGGGCGCCCGTGCCCGTTGTGCGCTGCCGCGTGGCGGTGCTAAAGCTCAAGATCGGCCAGAGAGTTCGGACGCCTAAATGGTTAATTTCGCGGAAGCTGTTGCGCGCGTGCCGGACTTGGCGTCCGGCTTGATGCGGCTGCTTCCGCGCGAGTTCCAGGAAGCGTTCGTGCAATCGCCGAACGTTTTCATGTTCTTCATGTCGATGGGCCTCGCTGCTGTTTTGATCAGCGCGTTCTGGATGCTGAGCGGCATGGGCAAGGCGAGCCGGGTCGCGCGCATCGCGCTTCGCGCCCAGGCGCTCAAAAGGTCCAAGGATCATCGCGCGCTCGTCCTGATCGGTGAGATCGAAGGCGGCGACCATTTGCTGCGTCAGGAAATGAAAGAGGCGGTCGAGGATAATTTCGGGCTGTTCTCGTTCGAACAAGACGTTCAGGTCGATCTGTTTCCCATTCGCCTGAAGACGTTGGCGCCGCGCGCCCATCCCGAGAGCCGCCGCCGCGTTGCTGTCGAAGCCGCTGACGCGCTCGAACGCTCCGCCGCCGATGTGATCATCTGGGGCAAACGTTCGTGGGGCAGGCTTGATCTGCGCATCACGACGCTGCCCAGCTATGGGCGCGTGCACGAAGTGCAGGATATGCAATTGGGCTGGCGCACCGGCCGGCCGGACGAATTGGTGCAACGCGCGCTTGCGTTCGTGCTGGCGCGCAAGGCGCGCCCGGTGCTGCACCGCCCGCAGGATTACAAGCCCGAACGCTTGCAGCCGATCGTCGAAGCGCTCGACCAGATGGTTGAAGCCAAATCAGCCGAAGTCAGCGAAGGCCTGCAGCTCGACATCCTCTCGGACTTCGCATCGGGCGCATTGAGCCTGGGCGAGCGTGGCGGCCACATCAAATGGCTGTCGAAATCGCTCGACGCACGCCAGCGTTATCTCGACCGCGTCGATCGCACGACCGACCCGGCCGCCTGGGGCGCCGCGCAACAGGAAATCGGTCGCGCGCTTACGGCTCTGGGCGAACGCGAAGGCGCGCGCGACAAGCTGGAAGAGGGCGCTTCGCGCCTGCGCCTGGCGATGGATGCGCTGCGCTCAACCGATTCGCTGCAACAAGCCGAAGTCGCCCTGCGCGCCCTGCAGCGCGCCGAAAACACCCTGCAACAACGCCGCCGTGTCGGGCTGCGCTGGCCGGGCTAACTTCCCAAAGGGCTTAAGTCACCGTGCAATCGGATCGAGGTCGCGGGCGATGACGCGGATTTGGTCGTTGCTTAGAAGTTGAAGCTGCGACAGTTCTGGTGCGGCGGAATCGAGGCCGGCGATCTCCCGGCGATGGCTGTGCATCCAACGCTTAATGGCTCTAAGAACGCGCGTGTTCGCCCGGCCGTGCGGGGTGTCTCCGCGTGCGCCGCCGCTGATGTTTGACAAGGCAAGGCGCGGATAATCGGAGAGCGCAAGCTCGGAGAGTTTGGCGCGATACTCCAATTCCGTGTCGGAAAGGCTCCCCAACCCGTGATGGCGCGCCTTGTCCAGCACATGACGGCCCTCGTGATTGAAGATGGAGTGCTGCAGACTCGCACGCCAATGCTCGGCCAAGAATGCTTCGTCCGATGCGCCGGTGTGCGCGGCGATTTCGTTTAGCGCTTGCAGTTCAAGCCTGTCGCTCGTGGCGGTCAACGAGGCGATTGCACCGTTTGCGAGCGCGGCGCGCTCGCTTGGCGCGGCGGCCTCGATCCGCGCCAAAAACCGCTCGCGCGCCGGCCCCGGACGAACGCGCCTGAGTGCGCTGATTGGGCCGTCCGTGTAGGCGGATCGAACTTGCACGATGGTGGCGTTATCGGGCGCCCAGCCGCCAGCCTCCGCCCAACCGTCCCAGAGCCACGATTCGAAACCATTGGAAATCATGTTGTCGATGGCGATGAAGCGGAGTTCGGCGCTTTGGCCGTATTGTTCGATGCGCGCGTGTTCGTCCTGCACCAAATGCCCGGCGTGCAAGCTGGGGTAGCCGCTGGTTTCGCCGATTGTGCCATAGAGGCCGAACGCTTCGGCGAGGGCCGCGCGCGGATCGCCTGAAAGGCCCGCGCCGCTCATCAGCGCACCCATCGCGCTCATGATTTCGCTTTCATACCAGGGCGCGTGGCCGCCGCCGGCGAGTTCGCGGTTCGCTCGCAATGTTGCGGCGCCCACAGCCTCATCGAACGCGAGATACGCGGCCAGGCGCTTCCAGGCAGGGTCTTCGCCCGTTCGTTCGGCGAGCCTCATGTCGGCCGCCAGTTGGCGCGCATCGGCGGCGAAACCGGCGCGGATGAGGAGCTCCACAAGCGATACGATGCCGGCGTCGGACGCTTGCGGTGCGAGCCCAGCCGCAAGCAGGGATTGGACGCGCCCGGCATAAGCATTCATCGCTTGGGGCGCGTCGGACTCGGTCAGCCAGAAATAGTCGCGCCAAGCGGCGAGCGCGGCCCCGGCGTCGCGCCGCGCAAGCGCCGCGGAAAAACGTACTGCGCTGGCGCTGGGCGTTGTTCGCGCGCTCGGCGACAAGGCGTCGAGCTGCGCATGCGATTCATCGAGCAACTCTGCGCGCCGATCCTGGAGGCGCTCCGCCTCGCTCAGATAGGCGCGGGCGAGTTGCAGGTGCAACGCTTCGGCGTCGTCGATGGCGCAACTTCCGAGCGCTTCTTGAGCGGGCGAGATCGCCCCTTCGAGCATGTCCGCTTCACGAAAGATGCGCAGAGCCAGGGTCGCGGTTCGGCATCGTTCCTCGCCTGTGGGCACTTGGCCGAGGGCTGACGCCGCCGCGTCGGTCTCGCCGCGCATGAGCCAATCGATGCGGGCCAGCTCGCGCTGCGCTGCGGCGCGGTCAGGTTCCGTCGCCGATGCGTCCAAGACGAGTGCGGCGAGCATCTCTTCGGCAGTATTCACGTGGTTGTCGCGGTAGGCGGCTTGCGCGTCTTCGAGGGTCGCCGCGGCGGCGGGAAACGTCAGCAGCCAGGGGGCGAGAAGGGCGAGCGAGGTTCGAAAATCGGCCATAGGTTTCAGTCTCCTTCGGGGAGATCTATGGATGGCGGCGGAGGATTGGTCTTGGATGGATCGAAACTGGATCGGCGTACAAAGGCGGCCAGTTCGTTCACGGGCGTCGTGATCGAGCGCCAGCGCTTTGCTGGCGCCGTCGTGTCTTCGATCCTGCACCCGCCCGGCCAACGCATCGAGCCGCATCAGCACGACTGGCCGGTGCTGACGCTCTATGGCATGGGGTCGTACGTTGAGTGCTGCGAGGATCGTTGCATAAATCTTGACGGGCCGAGCGTGGTTTTTCACCCGCCGGGGGCGGCCCATGCCGATGTTGTTGGCGACACGGGACTGGAGACGCTGGCAATATCGTTCGATCCGGCGTGGTTGTCGCCTGGTTCGCCTAGTGTCTTGCCGAGGAAATCGCGTTGGGTCGAGGGCGGGGCAATTGCTGCGGCGGGGGTCGCTCTGGCTCAAACGGCCGTGCGCGGTCTACAAGAGCAGGCGCTGCGCGCGGCGCTGCTGGGTCTCCTGGCGACTGCGTTCTCGGCTGAAGCCGAGGCGCCGGCGGGCGTCACGCTTGCGTGGCTGCGCCAGGTCAAGGCCGCCGTCGAGGACGAGGGCGCTGGCACAAACGCGCTCGCGCTCAGATTGGCGCGCCATCCCGCTTGGGTGGCGCGATCTTATCGCAGGTGGCGCGGCGAGGGCATCGCCGAGACGTTGCGGCGCCGACGGGTCGAACGCTCGGTCGTGCTATTGCGCGAGACAGCTATGCCCCTTGCCGAGTTGGCGGCAGCTTGCGGTTTTTGCGACCAGAGCCACATGAACCGCTCGTTTCGCGCCGTGCTCGGCCGCACGCCCGCGCAAGTACGCGCGGAAGCAGGCCTGTTGGCGCACTTGGCGTAAAGGCTAAGCGTTCGTTCCCACCGGGCAGCTCACGCCCGTCCCGCCGATGCCGCAATAACCGCCTGGGTTCTTGGCTAGATATTGTTGGTGATAGTCTTCGGCGTAGAAGAATTCCGGCGCCGCGCGGATTTCGGTGGTGATGGCGCCGTGGTCGGCGGCGCGCAGTTTTGTGTCGTACGCGGCGCGCGCGCGTTCGGCGGCGGCCTGCTGCGCATCGTTCGTCGTGTAAATCGCCGAGCGATATTGCGTGCCGATGTCGCCGCCCTGGCGCATGCCTTGGGTGGGGTCGTGGTTTTCGAAGAAGAGTTTGAGCAGCGCGGCATAGCTTGTCACTTTCGGATCGAAGATCACGCGCACGACTTCCGTGTGCCCGGTGCCGCCGCTGCAAACTTCTTCGTAGGTCGGGTTGGGTGTGAGGCCGCCGGCATAGCCAACCGCTGTGGTCCACACGCCGGGCGCCTGCCAGAATTTGCGCTCCGCGCCCCAAAAACAACCGAGCCCGAACACGGCTTCCTCCAGTTCGCCGGGGTAGGGCGGATGCAGAGCGGAGCCGGTGACGAAGTGGGTCTTGGCGGTGGGGATCGGGCTTGTCCGGCCCGGCAGGGCTTGGTCGGGGGT
>JBEBHQ010000041.1:0-26576 GCA_040080805.1 Terricaulis sp.
GACGACGAGCGCTCGGCGACAGGCGCTTCGGTTTCGATGATCCGCTGGGCGACGATACGCCGCCCCGGCAGCGCCACCAGCTTCACATCGACGACAAAGCGCGCCTGCATGCTGGCGTCCGACACTTCGAAATCCAGCACCTCCCAGCGAAGTTCATAATCACTGCGCGATTCGCCGATCCGGGTCGCGGCGGCGAAGCGATGCTGACGCGTCAGCGTCTCCAGCAGCATTGATTGCAGCGCCGCTTCCGCGCGGCTCGACCATTGCGATTGCCCGACATAAGCGAGCTGATCGCCCGTGCGCCAAATGAGATCGGCGCCTAACAGAGCGCGCTCTCCTGATGGCAAAGCGATGGCGATGACAGCATCCACCGGCGCCCCTTCGGCGACCGCGATTTCACCCGCCTCCAGCACATAAAGGCGCGGCGGCGGCGGCGGATCGGGCAGCAGCGAGATGCAGCCTCCAAGCAAACCGAGCGAAGCGAAGACCGACACGCGCATCATGGCCGCAACTCCAAGGTAGGCCGCGGCGAACGCGGCGTGAGCACGGAAGGGCTCTCTTCCAGATTGTTGGCGACGCGGGCGATCGCGGCCGAAGCGCGGCGGATTTCCTCCGCCGCCAGCGTCAGCTCCGGCAAAGTTTCCCCCGATGCGATGGCGGCCGCGGCGCGCACGTCGGCCATGGCGACATCAAGTTCGGCCAGATCGGACTGGGTTTGACGTGCGAGCGTGGCGATTTCGTTTGCAGCGTTGGTCATCGCCCCCGCGGCTTCGCCCGAACGCACGATGACGGAGCGTTGATCCGCCAATTGGTTGGAGACGGTTTCGAGATTCGCCAAAATGCGAGTGACGCGGGCTATGTTTTCATCGGTCAGCAAATCACGCACCGCCGCCATCGCCTCGCCGGCGCGCAGCACGATTTCCTCGCTGCGCTCCACCAGAACGTCGATCTGACTGCCGCGCCCGGTGATGCGCGGCATCGGCCCGCCGAAGGTGGGCCGCAAAATCGCGGCCTCCTCCGAGCCGGCGGAAAGCTGGATCAGCGTCACGCCGGTCAAACCGATCGGCTCAAGTTGGGCTTCGCTATCAACCTTTACCGGGACCTCGGCGGAAACACGCACGCGGGCGATGACGCGGGTTGTGTTTTCCGCGTCGATCCGCAAATCCTGCACTTCGCCGACCTTGATGCCGTTGAAACGAACCTCGCCGCCTTCGGTGAGGCCGCGCACGGGATCGTCGAACACGACGTCATAATCGATATAGCCGCGGCGGAAATCCGAATTGGCCATCCACATGGCGAACAGCATGATCAAGGCGGCGCCGAGCACGGTGGCCGCGCCGATCATAATGTAATTGGCCTTGGTTTCCATGCCTCACCCTCCCGCCGCGCCGCGTCCGGCCGCGCGTCCGCGCGGGCCCGAGAAATAATCCTTCACCCAGTTCCTTGCGCCAGCGACAACCTCTTCGATCGTGCCGATCGCGGCGACTTTGCCGCCGTACAGCACCGCTACGCGGTCGCAGATCGCATGCAAGGTATCGAGGTCGTGGGTCACGAGAAACACCGTAAGCCCCAGCGCGTGCGCCAGATCCTGGGTCATGCGGTCGAAATTCTCGGCCGCGATCGGATCAAGGCCGGCGGTCGGTTCGTCGAGGAACAAGAGTTCCGGATCCAGCGCCAGAGCGCGCGCCACGGCGGCGCGCTTGCGCATGCCCCCCGATATCTGCGAAGGCCGCTTATGATGCGATTCCGGCCCCAAGCCCGCCATCGACAGTTTCAGCGCCGCGATCTCGCGGCGCAAGGCGTGCGACAAATGCGTGTGTTCGCGCAGCGGCGCTTCGACATTTTCCAGCACGGTGAGATTTGAGAACAAGGCGCCGTCTTGAAACATGACGCCCAGGCGCGGCTCGCGGCCCTCTGCCTGCAAAAATGGAAACGACACTTCGCCCTCGGTCGGCTTGTCGAGACCAATGATCTCGCGCAGCAGCACCGACTTGCCGCAGCCGGATGGACCAACAACACCAAGGATTTCACCGCGGCGCACGTCGAGGTCGAGGCCGTTATGGACGACCTGCGCGCCGAAGCACGTGACGATGCCGCGCACGCGGATGGCGATTTCGGCGCTCACCAATCCATCTCCAGGAACCAGAGCGCGAACAATGCATCGAGCAAGATCACCATGAATATGGCTTGCACCACCGATGAGGTGACGCGCCGACCAAGCGAGGCGACATCGCCTCCGACCGAGAGCCCCTGCTTGCACCCAATCACGGCGAGCACTAACGCAAACGCCGGCGCTTTCGACATGCCGACCCAGAAATGTTGCGCCGGTACGGCATCGGCGATGCGTGTAAAATACATGGCCGAGCTCACGCCGAGTTCCGCCCACGCCACCAGAAAGCCGCCAAACAAGCCAGCGATCATGGCGCCGAAAGTGAGGATCGGCGTCATCACCAGCATGGCGATCACGCGCGGCGCGACCAGCGCTTCCATCGGGTCGATGCCGATGACGCGCATGGCGTCGATTTCCTGGCGCATTTTCATGGCGCCGATTTCGGCGGTGAAGGCACTGTCGGTTCGGCCAGCGAGCAGAACAGCGGTGATGACAACGCCGAACTCGCGCAGCATCGAAAAAGCGACCAGTTCGATGGTGAACACCGAAGCGCCGAAATCGCCGAGAATGCGCGCGCCCAGATAGGCGACGACGAGGCCAATAAAGAACGCCAGCAACGCCACGATCGGCAGTGCGTTGAGCCCGGCGACCTCCATCGTGTGCACCACGGAAACCCAGCGGATGCGGTGGGGCCAGACGATGAGGCGCGCGAGCACCACCAAGGTCTCGCCCATGAAGGAAACAGTCTCGATGACTTCATGGCCGATCGCACCCATGGCGCGGCCGATTTGTTCGAGCAGGCCGACGAAGCCGTGGGGGTGCTCGGGCGGAGGCGCCGGGGCCGCAGCCGAAATGCGCGCCGCCTCCAAAAGCCGAAGAGCGTGAGCGTGTTCGCCGCGTATGGCGATGCGGGTGGTGTCCCCGCCGGGGCTTTCGCGAAAGGTGCGGTCAATCAGATAGGCGCCGGCGACGTCCAGTCGGCCAAGCCCGGCGACATCGACCAATGATCCGGGCGTCAGACGCGTCGCGAGCACGCGCAAATCCACTTCGAGGCTGGCGATGGTGTCCACCGTCCAGTCGCCGCGCAGCGCCAATACTGGCGCGCGCCCCTCTTCAATAAGGTCGAAAGCGGCCGCCTTGGCCCCCATTCGCTGATCCCTCGGGCTTTCTGCCCTCAAACCGATAAGCGGTAACAGAAAAGATTAGGCAAAGAAGCTGGAGGCGCTTTCGAGGCGATCTTGCGCTTCCGGCAGCTCCTGGCGGACATGGTTAAGAAAGTGTTGCGTGCGGAACGCGCGGCGCGGGCGCGAGCAAGAAAAGCCCCAGCGCCCCGCCAGCAAACGCCAGCCCCGCCATCGCCCAATAACCGCGCGCGCCCACCGCATCATAAAGCGCGCCAGAGAGCAGCGTCGAAGCGCCCATCAACAAGCCCGACGACATCGCCGCATAGAGCGTCTGGCCCATGGCGGCGGAAGCTTCCGGCGTTTCGCGATACAAAAGGCGCATGGCGGCGACGTGGACGGCGGCGAAGGACATCATGTGCAGCGCCTGCAGCGGCCAGAGCGCAAACCCCAGCGGCGCAAACCCCATGAAACACCAGCGCAGGACGCCCCCGGCCGCGCCGATCAGGATCATCGCCTCTGGCGAGACGCGCCGCTCGATTAATGTAAGGCTCCACAAGAACGCAACCTCAACGCCAACGCCAAAACCCCAGAGCAGCCCAACCATCTCGGCGGGGACCCCCTGACCGCGCCAGACCAGTGTGGAAAAACCATAGTAAAAAGCGTGGGCGCTCTGGATCAGCCCACAGGCGACAATGAGAACAACGAAACGCCGGTTGCGCAGCAATTCGCCGATAGCCTTGAAGCGCGCGGCGGCGCCTTGGGCTTGCCTGGCAAGCAAGGATGGCGGATCGGGGCTGAGGCCGATCCATGCTGACATCGCTGTCAACGCAAGGCCGCTCAGCACCCACGCCACCACAGCGTCCAAGCCAAAACGCGCGACCAGTGCGCCGCCGGCGATGTTGGCGATGATGAAGCTGACCGAGCCGAGCCCACGGGCGATGCCATAGGAGAATTTGCCTTGCGCCGTGGCGCGCAGGGTCGCTGCCTCAACCAAGGGCGTGAGCCCTTGCGACAGCGACAAGGCGACAAAGCCAAGCACGAGCAGCGACCAAAAATCCCGCGCGAGGAAGAAGAACGCGACGTAAGCGGCAAGCGCGGCGAGAGCGACCACGCGCATGGGCATGCGCCTGTCGGCGGCGCCATCCGCCCAGAAGGCGATGGCGGTGCCGGTCACAACCCGCGCGATTTGCGCCAAGGACAGCACAATTCCGATTTGAGCGCCGCTCAGATGGCGCTCGGCTTCAAGCCAACGCGGCAGAAACACCAAGATCATGCCCAGCGTGCCGTAGAAACACGACATCACCAGCGTCACCCGCGCGGCGCGTGACGCAAAGAAAGCCGGTGCTGGGGCGTGGAGGGTCAAAAGTTTGTTCCTGACGCGGGCGCTGCACCTAGCACTCCCCGCGGCGGAGCGGGAGGCTTGCCCAGCGTCGCGGGCGCCCCTAATCGAAAGCCAATGAGCATCCAGCCCCGGCGCGAGCTTTATCCTGTTCTTGAGGCGTCGCGGAGCGAAATGCTCAAGGTGTCCGCCTTGCACACGATTCATGTGGAGCAGTCGGGCAACCCCAAGGGCCGACCGGCGCTGGCGCTGCACGGAGGGCCAGGGGGCGGGCTATCGCCGGAGATGCGGCGCTTCTTCGATCCGGCGCGCACCCGCATCGTGATGATGGACCAGCGCGGATGTGGGCGCTCGACGCCGCATGCGGAAATTCGCGAGAACACCACCTGGGATTTGGTGGCCGATATCGAAACCGTGCGGGCGCGGCTGGGCATTGAGAAATGGCTGGTGTTTGGCGGTTCGTGGGGATCGACGCTGGCCTTGGCGTATGCGGCCAAACACCCCGAGCGCGTGGCGGGACTGGTGCTGCGCGGCATATTCCTGCTCACCAAGGCCGAGATCCATTGGTTCTACCAAAATGGCGCCAGCAATATTTTTCCCGACGCTTTCGAGCGTTATGTTTCCGTCATTCCGGTCGACGAGCGCGGCGATCTGGTGGCCGCCTTTCACAAACGGCTGGTATCCCCCGAGCGCGAGGTGCGCCTTGCGGCGGCGCGCGCATGGGCACGCTGGGAGGGCGAAACCATTTCCATAGCCGGCCCAAGCGCATTGCCTTCGCGCTTCAACGAAGATCGTTTCGCGGAAGCCTTCGCCCGCATCGAGAACCATTATTTCGTCAATAAGGGCTTCTTCGACAGCGATGGCTGGCTGCTCGAGCAAGCCGCGCGATTGCGCCACATCCCCTGCCATATCGCGCATGGACGTTACGATATGTGCACGCCGTTGGCTTCGGCGTGGGCGCTCAAACGGGTTTGGCCCGAGGCGGAACTCAGTGTCATCCCCGACGCCGGCCACTCAAGTCTGGAGCCGGGTATCGTCGACGCCCTGGTGCGCGCGACGGATGCTATGCTCGATCGAACGCTGTGGTAGCTACCACAGCAGGCCGTGGCTGCCGTGCTGATCGCGGTGGAGATCGACCGAGAGCACGATGGCGAAGCCCACCATCAATGTCACCATCGCCGTGCCGCCGAAGGAAATCATCGGCAAGGGAATACCCACCACCGGCACCAGCCCGATCACCATGGCGGTGTTGATGAACACGTAACTGGCTAAGGTGGCGGCGACCCCGCTGGCGGCCAGCTTGCCGAACAACGACCGCGCGCGCAGCGCCGCCTGCATCGCCAGCGCCATCAGCGCGCCGAACAAGAACAGCACCGCCGCACCGCCAAGCAGACCAAATTCCTCGACGATCATCGTGAAAATAAAGTCGGTGTGTTTTTCCGGCAGAAAGTCGAGTTGCGATTGCGTGCCCTGCATCCAGCCGCGGCCGAACAAGCCTGAAGAGCCGATCGCGATTTTCGATTGCAGCACGTGATACCCCGCGCCAAGGGGATCGTCGGTTATGCCCAGGAACACGTTGACGCGGTCGCGCTGATAATCGTGCAGCAAGCTGGTGTAGGCAAACACCGCGCCCCCTATCGCCACCAACGCGCCAACGGCGATGATGCGCCACAACAACCCGCCAAGAAACATGATGACGATGCCGGCGAACAGCAAAAGCAACGCCGTGCCGAGATCAGGCTGGCGCATCACCAGCGCCACCGGCAGCGCGATCATCACAAAGGGCGGAATGACCCATAGCACCGTGCCGGAGCGGCGTGGATCGAGCTGATGGTAATAGCGCGCCAATGCCAACACGATGCCGATCTTCATCAGCTCGGATGGTTGCAGCGACACTGGCCCAAGTGAGAGCCAGCGTGTCGCTCCCATGCGCGTCTCGCCGACCAGTTCGACCGCCACCAGCAGCAAGATCGCCCCCGCATACAGCGGATAAGCGACCGCGAGCCAAAATCTCGTGTCGAGCAGCAGCGCCGCGACGATCACGATCGTCAGCAACAGCACGAAGCGAATGCCGTGGGTCAGCGGCATATCCGTCCATGCGCCGGACGACACCGAGAAATGCATGAGCACGCCGACGAAGGCGAGCGCGCAGAGGATGGTGATGATGCCCCAATTCAGCTTTGTGATGCGCTCGGTGATGGTGCGTGCGCTGGAGGCGGGCGCGATACTCATGCGCGCTCCCGCAGATGCGCTTCAAGAGTGGCGAGGCGCGCGGGCGGCCGGTTGGCTGAATCGCGCTTGAACGCTTCCCGCAGAATCGCCGCCGAAATCGGCGAGGCGTCCATCGCGGGATTGAGGTGCCCGCCGTGTTCGATCACCACCGCGCAGGCGTAGCGCGGATTGTCCCACGGGCCGAAAGACACGAACAGCGCATTGTCGCGCAAGCGCCAGGGCAGTTCGGAATCATGCCGAACGCCCTGCGCGCGCTCGGCCGCAGTGATGACGCGCGCCTGCGAGGTCCCGGTTTTTCCGGCAATCTGAAGCGGGACGCCGCCTGCGAGCGCCGCGTGCGTGTCGACGACGCTCCCATCTGGATTGCGCATCAGCGCAATCAGCCCGCCTGCCCGGGTGGCAGTGCCCCCGCCTTCGTTGCAAACGCCAAACATGCCGGCGCGGATCGCCGCCAAATGTTCGGGGGAAACGCCGTCCAGGGCGGGCGGCTGGCGCGGCTGAGTAATCCCAGGCGCCTCGCGCACCAAGCGCGGCGTCACCGCGCGCCCGTTATTGGCGATGCGCGCTGCCATGACGCAAAGCTGCAGCGGCGTGACCAACAAGTCGCCCTGACCGATGCCGTAATTCAACGTGAGCCCGCCGGTCCAAGGCAGATGGCGCACGCGCTGCATCCACTCGGGATCGGGCACCACGCCGGCGACAACATTGGGCGCCGACACATCATGAGCGATGCCAAAACCGAACGCGCGCGCCACCGCCGCGATCCGCTCGGGACCCGCGCGCAGGGCGGCGTTATAGAAATAGACGTCGCAAGATTCGCGGATGGCGCGGTGCAGATTGATCCTGCCGTGGCCGCCGCGTTTCCAACAATGGAAATTACGCCCGCCATAGGGGAAATATCCTGGACAATTGACGTGCCAATCATCCTCGACCCCGCCCTGTTTGGCGGCGATGCCGACCAAGGTCTTGAAGGTTGAGCCCGGCGGGTACGCCCCAGACACCGCTTTATTGAACAACGGCTTCTTTTCGTCTTCATTGAGCGTGCGGAAAGCGTCGCGGCCGATGCCGTTAACGAAGAGATTGGGATCGAAGCTCGGCGTCGAGGCCATCACCAGCAAATCGCCGGTGAAGATATCCATCATCACCGCCGCGCCGGCCTGGTCGCCGAAACTCTGCATGGCGATGCGCTGCAGATCGTGATCGATGGTGAGCACCACGCCTGAGCCGCGTTCAGGCTCGCGCCGCTCGGCGTCATCCTCACCCATCTCGACACCGCGCGCATTGACGACGACTTTGCGCCAGCCGGCGTGGCCGTGGAGCGTTTCTTCGAGACTAGCCTCAAGCCCGGCTTTGCCGACGCGGACATGGGGGTTGCGCAGATAGGTCGCGCGGCTTTGCCCTTCGACGCCTTGTTCGAGCGCGCGGTCAAGGTCGCGCTGAGTCGGTTTTTGCACATAGCCGATGGGGTGGGCGTAAACGATGTCGAAGGGATAGGCGCGCACGTCCGCGGCATTGGCGACGATGCCGCGCAATTCCGGCAAGCGGACATTGATGGCGTTGAACTGTTCCCAGGTGAGGCCCACGCGAATGGGCTGTGGCTCATAGCGCGAGCCGCCGCGCACGCGGATCAATGCACGCCGCGCCCATTCAGCGTCCATCCCCAGGATTTGACCAACGCGCCCGACCACTTCCTCGATGTTCTCGGCGTCATTTTGCACCACCGACACCTGATAATCGCGGCTGGTTTGCGCCAGGATCGTGCCGAAGCGGTCGTAGATGATGCCGCGCGGCGGCGCGATAATGCGGGTGTCGAAGCGATTGTCGTCGGCGGCGTCGGTGTATTCGTTGCTGAACAAATTGGTGGTCTGCAATTGCGCCATGCGAACCAGAATCGTGCCCATCACGCCCGCGCCGGCAAACGACATCAAAGCCGCGCGGCGATTGAAGATCACGTTGGCGTCGCGCTTGGGGAGCGTCGAGCCCACTTTCTTGCCGCGTTTCATCGCCGTGCTCCGGGCTGAGGACGCATGGACGGCGCGGCGCTCATGTAGAGCGGCCGCACCAGAGGAAACAAGATGGCGGTGACAATCACGGCCTCCGTATACGGCAACACGGATACATTACGCCCAAGCCCCAAAGGTGCGACGAACCAGGCAATGGCGACGGTCGTCAGGGCGGTGACGAAAAAGCCGCCCCACAAAGACACCAGGTTCGGCGCCGACATCACGACCGCGGCAACGCGGCCTACGAGATAAGCGGAAAGATAAAGCGCCACGAACAACCCGTAGGGTCCGCCGGCGAGTTGATCATGGAGCAGCCCAAGCCCGGCGAGCGCCAGCGGCGCGCCCCAGCCGCTCTCATCCTCGGCCGCCCAACCGTAAGCCGCCCACAAAACCGCCAGCGGCATCGGCGGCTGCGCGAACAAAGGCCCTAGCGGCAGCGCCGGCAAAATCACGCTCGCCACCGCGAGCGCAAATCCGAACGCGCGCAGCGCGCCCCGGCTGGGCCCGCGTTGCGGGTTCATTGCGGCGGCCCCGGCGGCGGCGTTTCAGGCGCCGGCTCGGGTGCCGCCACTGGCGCCTCGGGCGGCGGATCACGGCGCGGCCGCCGAACCGGCGGCGCGATGCTTGGCGCCGTCGCGGGCGGGGCCGCGATCTCGCGCCCAATGACCGACGCCGAGGATGATGTCGCCGCCAACGGCGGCGTTTCGGCTGCCGCGGGCGCTTGCTCTGGCGTTTCGATTCCGGCGAAGGGGATGAGACGAACAAAATCGATCGGCCGCTGCGCGGCGGAGAGCGCCACACGCCATTGCCCGTCACGCTCACGGCGCGCCACGCCGACGGGGATGCCGCGCGGGAAAAGTCCGCCGTCGCCAGTGGTGATCACGCGCTCGCCATCGCGCAAATTCTGCGCGCCAACGATGAAATCGAGCCGCGGCGCTTGCACTTGGTAGGGTTGGGTCAGCAATTCCGGACGCCGTGTCGCCTGCCCCGCCAGCACCGCGCGAACGCGCGAAGCCTCCCCGAGCACGGGGATGCGCGAATTGTAATCGTCGAGCATCAGCACGCGCGCGGAGCGCCGACCCACCGAAACCACCCGGCCAATGAGGCCGTTCTCGTTGAGCACGATGTAGCCCACATGCACGCCGTGGTCGGCGCCGGCATTGGCGACCAGCGTGCGCATAAATGGGCCGCCCGAATCCAGCACCAATTGCGCGGCGATGGAATGTTCGATGTCGGCGCCTTCGCCGAAGGCATCCTCCGGCATGCGCAGCAGCGCTTCGTAGCGGGCGTTGCGTTCAGCGAGGCGCTCGGCCAAGTCGCGCCAGCTTTCCATTTCGCGCTTTTCGGCTTCAAGCGCCTCGATGCGCGCGGTGGCGTTCCACATCGCGCCCAGCCGCTGGAACATGTTTTCGCCGGCGCGCGCTGGGCCAGTGGCGGTGCGCCCGGCGGCCGCCGCGCCATCATCGCCGACCTGCATCGGACCTTCGCCAGCGCCAGGCGCACGACCGGCCTGCACGCCCACCAACACCAGAGCGCCAATGGAGAGTACGACCGCGAGTATGATGCCGGGAGGGAGCCGGCGCCCCGCCCCCGCACGCCGTACACCGCTCCTGCGTCTGGCCACGTCGAGACCTCTCTTAAGCGCGCGCCTTGCTCAGACTTCTTCGGTGAGCAATCGGCGGGCTTCAGATGAATTTATGGTGTCGAGCGCGATTCCGCATCCCTTGACCACACAACGCAGCGGATCGTCGGCGACGGACACCCGGATCGAAATGCGTTCCTGCAGAACTGTGTCGAGATTGCGGAGCAGCGCGCCGCCGCCGGTGAGCATCAGGCCATTGTCGTAAATATCGGCGGCAAGTTCCGGCGGCATCTGCTCGAAGGCCTGGCGCACGGCATCGACGATGCGCGTCACCGGCTCGCTCAGCGCCTCGGCCACCATGGCTTCGTTGACAATGATTTCCTTCGGCACGCCGGAGAGATTGTCGCGGCCCTTGATCGGCATCGACATGCCCGAGCCGGAATCGGGCGCCTTGGCGGTGCCGATTTCCTTCTTGATCCGCTCAGCGGTGCTATCGCCAATCATCAGATTTTCGTGCCGGCGCAAATATTGGATCAACGCCTCGTCCATCTTGTCGCCGGCTTCGCGTAAGCTGCGTGACCAGACCAGGCCGCCCAGCGAAAGCACGGCGATTTCCGTGGTGCCGCCGCCGATATCAACCACCATGCAGCCCGAGGGATTGTCGATCTGAAGTCCGGCGCCGAGCGCCGCCGCGACCGGTTCTTCGATCAACTTCACCCGGCGTGCGCCGGAGGCTTGCGCGCTTTCCAGGATAGTGCGGCGCTCCACTGGCGTCGCGCCTGTGGGTACGCAAATGACGATCTGAGGCGAGATCAGCGCCGGGCGCGGCAGCACTTTGCGGATGAATTGCTTGATCATTTCCTCGGCGACATCGAAATCGGCGATGACGCCGTCACGCAGGGGCCGAATGACCTCCATGTTGCGGTGGGTCTTGCCCAGCATGGTCTTGGCTTCGGCGCCAACGGCGTAGACGACCTTGCGTCCGCCTTCGTTGACGTAGGCGACCACGGACGGCTCGTCCAAGACGATGCCGCGCCCCTTAACGTGAATGAGCGTGTTAGCGGTCCCGAGATCGATCGCCAGATCCGGCGCAACCAGACCAAACATAGTGCCGAGCATGCCCAGAAAAACCTCGCCGCTGGAAACCTAACCGAATCAGCCCTTCCGCAGGGCTTAACGCGGCAAGCTTAACAATCCTCAGACCGGCGACGGCCAAATGGCCGCGTCGGGGGGCGTTTAGGGGCGCGCGGGCGCACTCCGAGGTCCGGAAATGCGGGCCGCCTGCCCCCGACCGCCCCCGTTCGCCGACCGCTGAGGACTTGCCGTGATGCACCGCACGATGCAAGGGGCGCGCCGCAGCTTTGGCGCTCCCTTCATGCTCGTTTCGCAGGCCACACAAATGTACTCACACCACGCCCATCTGGCCCGCCGGCTTGCTCAGGCGGGCGCGGCGCCCGATGATCGATGTGGACAAGTGTCGGGGCTGGTGGGGAATCGCTTGATCGCAAAGGCTTTAAAGTTCGCAGCTGCAGTCTTGGTGCTGTCGCTGGCGGGATTGGCGGCGGCGCAAACCAGCGTCGATGAGGCTGAACGAGGGATCGTGCGCGTTGTCGTGATCCTGGAAACCACGGAGGGACGGCAACTTTACGGGTCCGGCTCGGGCTTCGTCGTGGCGCCCAACCTTGTGGTTACCGCCGCCCATGTCGTCGCGCCCGCGCGTCAACATGCCGAATATGGCGTCGCCATTGTCCCGCCCAGAGGCGACGGGCTGCTGACGGCCCGCATCATCCGTTTCTCTCCGCTCGGAGAATTGGCGCTGTTGGAGTTCCGGGGCGGCCCGGACGACCAGCCGCCGTTGACGATTTCCACAGTGGAGCCCCATGCCGGCGACGGGGTCGTGGCCTTGGGCTACCCCGACGTCGATTATCAGGGCGCGACCAGCGCCGACCTGTTGCGGCCGACGCCCGCCTCGCGCACCTCGGGGCAAATCTCATCGCTGCGCGACCGCGCGCCAACCGGCGATGTGATCCCCACGATCAATCACCAGGCGGTGATTTCCTCGGGCTCTTCGGGCGGGCCGTTGTTGGACGAGTGTGGGCGCGTCATCGGCGTCAATTCCTGGCACGTGAGCGGCGCCGACACGCGCGAGACCCGGGGCGTGTCAACGCGCGCCGCCCAATTACTGCAATTCCTTGACGAAGCCGGCGTCAGCCCGACCTTGAGCGACGAACGCTGCCTCTCCTTCGCCGAGCGCATCGAGGCCGAGCGCGCCGCCACCATCGACGCGCTGCAAACACAGAACCAAGAACTCGCCTCCAAGCTCGAAACCGCCGACCGGCTGACGCGCATCGCCGTTGTGATTTTGATCGGGGGAACGTTGTCGCTGTTCGTGGCGGTATGCGTGTTGGGCGCCATCGTGCTGGCGCGCCGACGCGGACAGCTCCATCCTGAAGTTCACCAACAAGCGCAACCTCACGCGCACGCACCGCCAACTCCGAACGGCGAACACGGCGCGGCGCCGCGGCGACGCATCGGTGTGCTCGTGATCGTCGGCGGCGCCGGGATCGCGGCGCTGCTGATCCTGGCTGCTGGCATCGCCCTGCTGAGTTCGCCACCGGCGCAACAAGAGCAGCCCACGCAAACGCCTGCCTTCGCCGGGTCGATTGCATGCACCTTGGACCGGGAAGCCAGTGTCGGCGCGGAGGGTGTCTCCGACATGAGTTTTTCAGCTTCCGGCCAATTGTGCGTCAACGAGCGCACGCTCTATGCGCGCGCCAGCGATGGGCGCCGCTACCAGCGCGCCATCGTGCTCGGTGAAGCGCGCGCGCTCGACATCTTGACCATCGATCCGCAAAGCGGCGCGTTTCACCGCGACCGCTACCCGCTCAGCGATGACGCTTTTGTGGCGGCAAACCAAGCGGTCGCGGAATCAGGCGCGGGCCGGGGCTGCACCGGATCTGGCGCCAGCGAAGCGGTGGCGCGCCGCAACGAAACGCTGATGCGCTTTGCCGAGGGCGAGCCCACGCAAAGGCTGGTCTGGCGCTGCCAAGCGCGCAATTGAGCGTCATCAATCCGGCGCAGGTGGCTCGGGCCGAGCGGCCACGCGCCAGATGATGTCGCCGACATCATCGGCCACCAACAGCGCACCGGTTTGATCCATGGCGACGCCGACGGGGCGGCCTTGGGCTTCGCCGCGCGCGTTCAAGAACCCGGTGAGAAAATCCTCGACCTGGCCGGACGGCGCGCCGCGCGTGAACGGCACGAACACGACTTTGTAGCCGGCCGGCTCGCTTCGGTTCCATGAGCCGTGCTGCCCAATAAAGGCGCCGCCAAGGTAATGCTCGGGGAAGCGGTCATATTGATAAAAATACAAACCCAGCGAGGCTGTGTGAGCGCCGAGCGCGTAATCTGGCGCAATCGCCGTCGCCACCAGATCGGGACGCTGAGGCTGAACGCGCGCATCCACGTTTTGTCCGAAGTACGAATACGGCCAACCGTAGAAACCGCCCTCGCGTACGCTGGTCATGTAATCGGGCACGAGATTGTCGCCGAGCATGTCGCGCTCGTTGACGGCAACCCAGAGCATGCCGGTATCGCTGGCCCAGCCCATGCCGACAGGATTACGCAGGCCGGACGCGTAGATGCGCGCGCCCGAGCCATCGGGGTTGAATTCCCAGATTGCCGCGCGTCCCTCTTCAGCATCCATGCCGTGATCGGCGATGTTGCTGGCAGAGCCGACGGCGACATAGAGCTTCGTGCCGGATTCGTTGGCAATGAGATTGCGCGTCCAGTGACCGTTATCGCCTTCTCGGTACGG
The DNA here is from genome assembly GCA_040080805.1 of Terricaulis sp. Lineage (GTDB taxonomy): Bacteria > Pseudomonadota > Alphaproteobacteria > Caulobacterales > Aquidulcibacteraceae > Vitreimonas. Next base: position 14,208 of record JBEBHQ010000041.1, read on the forward strand.
AAGTTCCAACACCGTTTCGCCACGGCCGGTGACGCGCACGGCGTTGGTCGTGTAGCGGAAGCGCACCACCGCATCGGTGTTGGCGACGTAGAGATACTCCCCCAGCAAAAGCATCCCGAACGGCTGGTTTAGGTGTTCGGCGAAGACGTGGCGCTCATCCACGTCGCCGTCGAGATCAGAGTCGCGCAGAAGCGTGATGCGATCGGCGCTGTCGGGCAGTGCGCCAGCGTTTCGCTCAACGCTGTTGCGGATCCAATCCATGATGCCGTTGCCGCGCGCGGGCCGGGTCGCCGATTCCGCCACCAGAACATCATTGTTCGGCAGCAGGTAAATCCAGCGCGGATGATCCAGCGCTTCAGCGTAGCGGGTGACGACAAAGCCTTCGGGCGCTATCGGCGCTGCATCATCGGGCCAGCCAACAGCGCGTGCCGGGTTCACGACCGGCAAACCGCCGCTTTGAGGTGCGGGGAGGCTCGGATTGGCGCCGTAGCCCGGGTCCTGCGCCGACGTACCTTGCCCACACGCGGCAAGCGTGAGCGCAAGGGCGAGCAGCACACTTTTCATGCGCAGAACGCTACGCTTCCTTCGCCCCGCCCGCACGCATTTATTCGCCGGGTCGAAATAGCAGAGCTATTGCGCGTCGGCTTCCTTGGTGTCCGAGCGACGCACCCAACGACGCACCGCCACCACCACCAGGATCCAGATCACGATGGCGACGGCCCCCATCAACGCCGCCGAACCGAGCTTGCCTTCGAAGGCGTCCATGATGCCATCGCCGGCGAAAGCGACGATCGCGGTCTTGGGGAGAACGCCGAGCGCAAGCCCGCCGATGAAGGCCCAGAAATTTACGCGCGCAGCGCCGAAGGCCATGTTGACGACCACGAAGGGCGCTGTCGGCAAGGAGCGGACGATCAAGCTCGCCAGGAAAGCATTCCTGCCCATGAAGCGCGTGAAGCGTCCGCCGGTTGCGCCGCCGAAGCGCTTTTGCGTCTCGGCGCTGGAGAGGCGTCCTGTAAAATAGGTCGCAATGCCCGAGACGATCGTGGCGATCCAGGCGAACCAAAACCCCTGTTCGGGCCCGAACGCCACCACACACGCGCCGATCAGGACGATCTGCGGCGCGCCGACATAAGCTGTCACCGTGAACACGAGGATGGTCGCGAGCAGCCCCCAATTTTCCCGCCGCGCCTCGCCTAGCGTGGAATCGATGAAGGCCGCGATCTGGTCGCCGTAGAACAACCGCCCGATCACCAGCATGATGGCGACCACCACCACCATGGCCACGGAGACGACCACCGCGCGCCAGGCGCGGGCGTCCATGTTATTCACAAAATCAGTGATCTTCGCGGCGATGCCCGGCTTGGGCGCCGGGGAAGCAGGCGGGGGAGGCTGGCTCATTGGCCCCGCGTCTCGCCTGTCAGCGTGCGCGGGTCAAGCTTGCCGCGCGCCGTCGGGGCGACGGCGGCGTTCAGGCGCGCTGGGGCCGGCGTCCGATCAGCGCGCTCAGATCAAACAGGCGAGCGACAGCCGCGCGGCGGGGCGCGACGGGGCGCGTTGCCTGGGGGATCTCCATATCATTCATGCGCGGCTTGAGGCCTCGGATCAGATCCTCTTCGATGCGGCGACGGTCCACCTCGTCACGGATGGGGCCGAGGATGTAGCGCTCAGTGGCGCCGTAAAACCAATAGGCGCGCGGCCATTTTTCATGCCCCATCAATCGGTTACGCAGATCGTGGGCTTTGCCGACATAAAGCGGTTCAAGATAAAACGCCCAGCGGCGGCGTACAAACACATAGATGCCGCCGACCCCTTCCTCGGGCAGGCCCTTCTTAGTCAGCACGCACTTAAAACGATAGCGTCGACCGCTTTCACCGCGCCAAGAATGCGCTCCGAAAAGAAACATGAATCGTGCTCCGCCCGCTGACGGGGCGAACCTCAGCCTGGAATCGTAAATGCGCCGTTAAAGCATTGCGCCGGGTTTCAGGCGGCGCGAGCATACGAGTCGATGGTTTTGTCCGCCCTGCCCGCGCTCTCCTTCGACGACGCCCGCACCGATCCGCACGGTTTCGCGCGCGCCTTGGGCGGAAGCTTCGCGCGCTATGGTTTTGCCGTCGTCGCCGATCACGGGCTCGCCGCCGCGACCATCGCCAACGCGCTCTCCGCGACGAAGGCGCTCTTTGCGCTGCCCGAGCCGATCAAGCGGCGCTACCACGTCCAAGGCGGCGCTGGCCAGCGTGGCTACGTGCCGCTTGGGATCGAGGCCGCCAAAGGCGCCGACAAAGCCGACCTCAAGGAATTCTGGCATGTCGGGCGCGACTTGCCGGTCGGCCACCGCTATCGCGCGCAAATGCCGGACAACCTTTGGCCAGTGGAAGTCCCGGCATTCCGCGCTGACGTGTCGGCGCTGTTTTCCGCCTTCGATGATTTAGGCGCGGCGCTGCTGCGCTCGATTGCGCTTTATCTCGGCCTGCGGGCGGAGTTTTTTGATGGCGCGGTGCGCGACGGAAACTCGGTATTGCGCCTGTTGCATTATCCGCCGACGCCGCCGAACCCTGACGGCGTGCGCGCGGGCGCCCACGAGGACATCAACGTCATCACCTTGTTGCTTGGCGCGGAGGAAGCGGGCCTGCAATTGCTGACCCGCAATGGCGAGTGGCAGAATGTGAACCCGCCCGAAGGCGCGCTGGTGGTGAACGTCGGCGACATGCTGCAACGTTTGACCAATCACGTGCTGCCCTCGACATCGCACCGGGTGGTCAACCCCGCGCCAGAGCGCGCGCACGCGCCGCGCTATTCGATCCCGTTCTTCCTGCATTTCGCGCCGGACTATCGAATCGAAACCCTGCCCTCTTGCATCACGCCGGACAATCCCAACCGCTCGCCTAAGCCGATCACCGCACAGGATTTCCTTTATGAGCGGTTGCGGGAGATACGGCTCGCTTGAGCCTACGCCTAAGCGCAAACAATTCTGAATCCGACTCAGGTTCGCCCCGCCCGTGCCCGCGCATGGCGCTCGCCGAGCGCCGCTCCGTCGCGCGTTATGGCGCGAATGACAGACCGGCCATCTGCTCGCTAAGCGCCCAAAGGTTTTCGGCGACGACTGGATCGATGGCCCACGGCCGCACCCCATTCCAGACTTGAGCGTCCGCGGCGACGGCTTCGGCGATGTCACAATCCTCGCAATAGACGCCGCCCATGCCCTCCAGCCGCGCGTTGGTTGCGCACCAGACGCTGGTGGCGGCGCCTTGTGAGGGCGTCTTGAAGCGATCGTTGACGCGGCCCTGCTCATCGATCCAGCCCATCGCGCGCTTCTCCTCGTCGGGCATAAAGCGCTGCAGGTCGGTCATGATGCCGCCGGGATGCACGGCGAAGGCGCGGACGTTGTGTGGTTCGCCGCGTCTGTCGAGGCCGACAGCGAACAATGCATTAGCGGACTTGGCGCGACCGTAGGCTTCCCACTTATCGTATTCGCTGCGCTCGAAGCTTGGGTCTTCAAGATTCACCGGTGCGCGACGATGGCCGATTGACGACAGCGAGACGACACGCGCACCGCCGCTTTGCCGCAGCGCCGGCCAGAGCCGCGCGGTGAGTTGGAAATGCCCCAAATGATTGGTGGCGAATTGCGCCTCATAGCCGCGCGCGTCGCGCATCAGGGGCGAAGCCATGATGGCGGCGTTGTTGATGAGGATATCGAGCTTGCGGTTGCTGCCAAGGAAGCTCGCGGCGAACGCATCGATGCTGGCGGGACTGGCGAGATCCAGGGCGGCTTGCTCGATGCGTTCTCCGTTTTCTCGGGCGATGCCGGCGAGCGCGGCGGCGGCCTTTTCTGGCGTTCGCGCGGGCACAACCACCGTTGCGCCAGCGCCAACCAGAGCTTTTGTGGTCTCAAGGCCGAGACCCGAGTACCCGCCAGTGACGATGGCGACTTTCCCGTCGAGGCGGCGGTCACCTAGCGCTTCATGCGCTTCAGTGCGCATGCCATAGCCGGACTTGATGGGTTTTTGAGGCGTCGTCATTCGCGCGGCTCCCTTGAAGGCGCACGCTAGCTGCCGGCGGCGGGCTTGACCAGCGACGCCGCTTGCTTCGCCCTCGCGCGCGCTTCGTCGGTGGTCGCGCCACGCGCGAGCGCCACGCCCATGCGGCGCTTCTTGAAGCTTTCGGGTTTGCCGAACAGGCGCAGTTCGGTTTGCGGGATGGCGAGCGCTTGCGCGACGCCGTCGAAGGCGATGCCCCGCGCATCCATGCCGCCATAGATCACGGCGCTGGCGCCTGGGGCGCGGAGGCTTGTGTCTACCGGCAAGCCGAGAATGGCGCGGGCGTGGAGGGCGAATTCGCTTTGCTCCTGGGAGACAAGCGTGACGAGGCCGGTGTCGTGCGGGCGCGGGCTGACTTCGGAGAACCAGATTTCGTCGCCTTTGACGAACAGCTCGACCCCGAAAATGCCGAAGCCGCCGAGCGCGGCGGTGACTTTGCCGGAGATATCGCGGGCGCGTTCGAGCGCGTTCGCGCTCATGGCTTGGGGCTGCCAGCTTTCGACGTAATCGCCGTCGACCTGCACGTGGCCGATCGGCTCGCAGAAATGCGTGCCGCTGGCGGCGCGCACGGTGAGCAGCGTGATCTCGAAATCGAACATCACCTGCCCTTCGACGATCACGCGCGGCTGCTTCACGCGGCCGGCTGACATGGCGTAATCCCAGGCGGGCGCGACATCGGCTTGGCTTTTAAGCCGGCTCTGGCCTTTACCGGAGGACGACATCACCGGCTTCACGAAATTGGGGAAGCCAATGCGGTCGATGGCGGTTTGCAGCTCCTCGATCGATGAGGCGAACGCGTAAGGCGACGTCGGCAGCTTCAGCTCTTCGGCGGCGAGCACGCGGATGCGCTCGCGGTTCATGGTGGTGTGCGCGGCGCCTGCCGTGGGGATCACGCGCGCCAGACCGTCCGCCTCAATGCGCACCAATTCGTCAGTGGCGATGGCTTCGATCTCGGGCACGATCAGATTCGGGCGCTCCTGCTCGACCAGCGCGCGCAGCGCCTTGGCGTCAGTCATGTCGATGACGTGGGCGCGGTGCGCAACCTGTTGGCCCGGCGCATTGGCGTAGCGGTCAACGACGATGGTCTCAACGCCGAGGCGCTGGAGTTCGATGACCACTTCCTTGCCAAGTTCCCCGCCGCCGAGGAACATAATGCGGAAAGCGGAGGAAGAAAGCGGCGTGCCGATACGAGTCATGATTCCAGCCTAACGGCCTTCCTCCTCATCCTCCAGCGCATCCTGAATCTGGTTCTCGACTACCTCTTGAGCTACATCACCAGCGAGATCTGCCGCGCCGTCGCCCGCACGGCGCACCAAACCCGACGCTACACCTGATCCACCTTTTTCGGCGGCTTGTTGCTCGGCGCTGCTAGCGGCGGCATTGTCGCCCTGATCAATTGCTCCCCCGACCGCACTACGCGTACCGCGCCAAGCATCATCGGCGCCCGCTTCAATCGGAGCATTCTCAACACCACGTGTAAGAGCTCGGCCGATGTCATCGACGTGATGACCAGCCACGATGCACGATTTTGCCGCCACAAGACCAATCAAGGCGACAACTGCGGCGATCGCTCGGCCTAATCCGCCCACATAATCCGACCGGTTCTCGTCCATACCGCGGCTCCGCTTCCAGATGATGGCTTTGTATCACTTCTCGCCTAGCAGATCACGAACAGCGAGTCCCGCCGCCTCGATTGGATGCACCGCCGCTGCCGCCCGCATCCGCGTCAAATTCGGCGCGCCGGCTCGGTGCTCGGCCATCCACTCGCGCGCGAACTTGCCGGACTGCACATCCGCCATCACGGCGCGCATCTCGTCTTTCACGCGCGCGTCGATGATGCGGGGGCCGGTGACGTATTCGCCGTATTCGGCGGTGTTGGAGATCGCGAGGTGCATGGCCGCGATGCCGCGTTCGTGGATCAGGTCGGAGAGCAGCTTCACTTCGTGCAGGCAGTCGAAATAGGCAAGCTCCGGCGGCGTGCCGGCTTCGACTTGGACTTCCCAGGCTGCGCGGATCAGGTGCGCGAGGCCGCCGCAGAGCACGACTTGCTCGCCGTAGAGGTCGCCTTCGGTTTCGATTTTGAAGGTGCTTGCGATCATGCCGGCGCGGCCGCAGCCGATCGCGGCGGCGTAGGAATAGGCGAGCGCTTCGGCGACGCCGTTCTGCTCTTTTGCATTTTCTTGGGCCACCGCGACAATGCACGCCAAGCCGCCGCCGCGTGTGAACACATCGCGCAGCGCCCGCCCCGGCCCCTTGGGCGCCACCATAACCACGTTCACGTCCGCAGGCGGCGTGATGAAGCCGTAGTGGATTGCAAAACCGTGCGCGAACAATAAAGTCTGCCCGGCGCGCAGGTACGGGGCGATTTCGGCGGCGTAAAGGTCAGGCATCACCTCGTCGGGCGCACACATCACCAACACATCATAGCCGCGCGCGGCCTCGGCCACCGCGATTACTTCGAACCCATCGGCCTTCGCTTTCTCGGCCGAGCGCGCGCCTTGATGCAGCGCGACGGTTACGTCAACGCCGCTATCGCGCAGGTTCAGCGCATGCGCGTGCCCTTGCGCGCCATAGCCGATGATGGCGACCTTCTTGGCTTTGATCAGCGCCGGATCGGCGTCGCGATCGTAGGAGACGCGCATTCGGATTCATCCTTCGTTTCAACTTGAATCTCTAGCGGAGGCGCTTAGCCTGCGCCAGATGAACCCCGCCGACATTGTCCAATTCTGGAATGCAGCCGGCGCGAGCGCCTGGTTCAAGAAGGATTCGGCGTTCGACGAAACATTGAGTCAACGCTTCGAGGCCGCCCACCATGGCGCCGCGCGCGGCGATTTCACGGCCTGGCAAGCAAGCGCGGAGGGCGCTCTGGCGTTGCTGCTGCTGCTGGACCAAATTCCCCGCAACATCTATCGCGGCTCGGCGCATGCATTCGCCGCCGACGGTTTGGCCCAGGCAATCGCGCTGCAAGCGATTGCGAACGGGCACGACGCGGCCACGCCCATGCCACTGCGCATATTCTTCTATCTCCCGCTCGAGCACGCGGAGAATCTGGCGTTGCAGACACGCTGCGTGGCCCTGTGCGAAGCGGCGGGCAACGCCGAATACACCAAGTTCGCCGTGCTCCACCGCGACATCATCGCCCGCTTCGGCCGCTTCCCCCACCGCAATGCCGCCTTGGGACGTGTCACAACGCCAGAGGAACAAACGTTTCTCGATGCGGGCGGATTTGCTGGCTAACGGATCGCGGCGTCGAAGGCGTAGCGCCAGTTTCCTTCGTAATCGCGCGTCCACATGGTCATGTAGCGCCCGGGCGTGCGCGCGCCATCGGGCGCGATGCGGACGGAATTGCCCCAGGTCCAGCCCATGTCGCCGCGCGCGGAAACGCGGCCTGCCTCGGGCGCCCATTCAAGCCGTGCGCCTGGGGGCCATTGTGCGAAAGCCCCGACTACGCCCTCGGGGCCGGAAATGATTTCGCTCGACGTGACGATCAGCGCATCCGCCGCAGCGTAGTGCGCGAAAGCGGCGGGCACACCATCCGCGCGCGCTTTAGCGGCGAAGGCGCGGTCGGCCTCCAGCAATTCCACGACGGCGGCGGATGCCAGATCTTCTTCGGTGCGCGAGCCGGCGAGTTCCGAGAGCCGCAGCGCGAGGCGCCCAGCGGCATCGGCATTGGCAAGGCAAGCGCGCGCCAAGCTGGTGGAGCGGGCGGCCAAGGCGACCTCAATATAGGCTTGCTCCCCGGCTTGGCAGACGTCCTCGCCGCTGCCGCCGAGCGAACCGCCGGCGCCCATCACCGCGCGCGCTAGCGTCGCAAGCTCGGCGCGCTGGGCGGCGTTGGCGGTCGTCGTGCGCGGCGTGTCGGCGCCCCACAGCCACCAGCCGGTGGAGGGGTGGCCGGTGAAGCGGCGCAAATGCACCTCCCCCACCGCGCCGCGCGCATCATAACGGATCACGCGCGCGACGCCGCCGCGTGTTGGTGCGATGGTCACGCGCACGGCGAGATCGATGCCTTCGGCGACGAGCGTGGCGCGCCCGCCCGTGGTGGGCGTCACATCGGCGGAGAGCATGGATTGCGCCCATTGTGGCGCGCGCAAGCTAAGGTTTTGCGCCACCGCCGGCGCGCTAAAGGCAAGCGCCAAGACGCCAACGGCGCACGCGCGGATCAATCCCATCATCCCAACCTCAAGTTTTGTGAATCTCAATTTGGCGACAAATATTAGTGCGCGGGGCGTGTGCGCACCGGCTGGCCGTCGCGCAACACCCATCGCGCGGTTCCCGCCACACGGTCGATTTCATCTTCCAGTGCGCGCACTGAGGCCGGCATGCCGGCGCCGGGTCCGCCATAATCGACGACGACCTTACGCCGGCCATTGCGCTCGAGCGCAATCGTGTAGGTGGGGATATCGGTTATGGAGGCGCGATATTCGTTACGGAGCGCGTCAAAGCCAATCGCGTCGAAGCGCGCCAGCAAGTGGGCGACGTCCGCGCGCGGAATGGTCGCGCGCTGTTCGCCGACGACATTCACGAAGCCATGCCCAACATAAGTCACGTCGCCCTCGCCGGTGATGGCGACAGTGTAGATCGGGCAAAATCCATAGCACGCGGAGCGGGCAAGGCTGATGACGACATTTGTTTGAGTCACTGGATTTCCCTCCGGCGTCGTGGGCGCGAGCGGCGCGCAAGCGGCGAGCGCAAGAGCGGCCGCAAAGCCAGCGACAGCGTGGACAAAACCCATTATCGACCTCCCCTGCGCGCTGTCGCTTCGCGCCCGGCAATCCAGGCCGCGTCGCGGCGCTGCACCAGGTAGCCAGGATAGCGCATTTCCATCGCCTCGCCGAGTTCAGCCGCGATGGCGAACGCGGACGTCTTATCATCCAGCCGTCCAACCGAAAGGCGGCGCAACATCTGCCCGCGCCGGCGCGGGTCGATAGCATTTTGGGCCTCCGAAACCAGCAGCCTGCGGCACTTGATCAGGAAATTCGCGGCCTCTTCATCCGGACCGGAGCTGTCGGGCGTCATCCGCTCGACCTGCCCACAGGCGAACACAACGGCATCCAAAATGGGCGGACGGAAGCCTTGGAAGGCGGCCTCTTTTTCCTGCCCGTGCGCGGCGGGCGCTTCGTTGGGAAAGAACAACCGGCCTCTATCCGCGGCGGACGAGAGTTTTTGCCCGGTTTCCAGAATCAAGCGGGCGAACTCGGGCGGCGGATACACGCCGCCGCGCCCACGGGCCAAGGCGGTTCCCTGCGACACCAAGTCGATGGCCTCATGCACCCAGGTGAGCACTTCAGCGTCCATTTGAGCCTTCAGGCTCTCAAATTGCAGGGCTGTCTGGCGGGCCACCACCAGCCAATTGAGCACCAGCGACGCCAGCGCCAGCAGCGCCGAGGCCGCGGCCACCCATTCGTTTACGCCCCAGTTCATGGTTTTCCCTCTCGCCGGGCGGTGGCTAGCACGCCTGCCATGCGCCACAAAACCGCCGTCCGCGCGGACTTCACGAAATCGTGGCTCCCAACCCCGCCCGCTTGGGCTAGATTGGCTACCATCGAGGAGGGTTCGATGCACTTGTTCACAAAGCTGACATTTGCCGGCGCCGCTTTTTTCGGCGCGCTCGCTGCTCCGCTGGCCTTTGCCGCAGGCAGTGGCGGCGGCGCCGCCCCGTCCGCGCCAAGTGCTCCGCGCGAGGATCCCGCCGCCGCCTATCAAGCCGGGGTCACGGCGCTGCAGGCCAACGATTACCGCGCGGCAATCCGCCACTTTCGCACCGCCCGCCGCGGCGCCCCCAATGACGGCGCCGTCAATTACGCGCTTGGCCTCGCTTATGCTGGCAATGGCGACACCGACGACGCGCGCGGCGCCTTCGAACGCGCCTCAAACGCAGCGAACGCACCGGTTGGCGCGCGCCTGCAATTGGGACTCACTTACATCGAACTGGGCCGCCGCGATGACGCTGTGGCGCAGCAAACCACGCTCGCCCAGATGATCGCCGCATGCGACGCGGCGTGCGGCGATGCCCGCCGCGCGCAATTGCAGATCGCCCACGATCAATTAACCCAGGCGCTCACCGCGCCGGCGGCGGCTGATCCGGCGACCACCGGCTGGAATTTTCCGAGCGTCGAGGAAGGACGCGCGGCGTATGCGCAAGCCGTCGGCCTCATCAACGAAGATCGCTTCGCCGATGCGCTGCAGGCGCTAGAGCGCGCGCAAACCGCTGTCGGCCCCCACGCCGATGTGCTCAATTACATGGGCTTCGCCAGCCGCAAGCTCGGCCGCTTCGACGCCGCTCTCGCCTATTACGATCAGGCGCTGCGGATTGACCCAAACCATCTCGGCGCCACGGAATATCTGGGCGAGCTGTATTTGCAGATGGGCGATTTGACCCGAGCCCGCAGCCAATTGGCGCAGCTCGATCAGCTGTGCGCTTATGGTTGCGCGCAGCGTGAAGAATTGGCGCGCTGGATCGAGCGCAGCGGCGAGTGAAGACGCTCGTCGCGGCAGCGGCGGCGTTGCTCCTCGGCGCCGCCGCTGCGCCACCCTCGCCGCTTTTGCTGCGGGAACAAGCTTGGACCGCCCCGGGCGAAACGCTCGCCCATGATCTGACGCGCACGCCACGCGAATGCTTAGGGCAGCGCACGCCTGACATAGAAATCGGCCGCGCTTTGTTTCGCAGCCCGACCTTGCTCGGCGGCCCAGCCGCGCGCGCGGGACTTTCGTGCCATGCCTGTCATAGCAACGGACGGGTCAATACGCGCTTTCTATTGCCGGAGCTGACCGACCGCGCCGGTGCTGCCGACGTTACGTCGGAATGGGCAAGCAAGGTGCGCGGCGATGGTGTAACGAACCCGGTCAACATCCCCGACCTCGCTGGCGTTTCCGAGCGCCCGGTTTTGGGGCGCCTGCGCGATCCATCGCTTGAGCATTTCGTCAGCAGCGTGATTGTCGAGGAATTCCAGGGCCAGCCGCCGCCAGCGCAGGCGTTCGCCGGCCTCGTCGCCTACATGCGCGCGCTCAACGTGGAATCGTGCCCCAGCGGAGAAACGCCGATCACGCTTGCTGGCGGCGCCGACGACGTGCGCCGCGCGCTGGCGGCGGCGCAAGCCGGAGACGCCCCAACGGCGAGCCTGCTTCTGCTGGCGGCCCAAGATGGCGTCGGACGGATCGTCGAGCGCTTGCCGCGGCGCGCGTTCGCACGCGAGCGGCGCCGCTTCGAAGTGTTGGCGCGCGAATTGGGCGCGCTGCGCGGGGCAGGCGCCGGCACACTGGCCGACGCCCTTCCAGCTTGGCGGGCGCGGTTTGACGCCGCCATTGGCACGATTGCACGGCGCGAACGGCGTACGTTTTTCCACGAAGCGACATTGCGCGAAGCGCTGCGGCACTAGCGAAAAAGCGCCAAGGCGGCGGCGACGCGCGTTTCGAGATCGGGCGCGGTGACGCGCGGCCAATCGGGCATCTGGTTGGCGATCCAGGTAAATTGGCGTTTGGCATAACGCCGAGTGTCGCGCTTGGCGATTTCAGCGGCCTGCGCGAGCGTAAGTTCGCCGCGCTCATACGCCATCAGGGCTGGCGCGCCATGCGCCTTCATCGCCGGCATGGCGGGATCGAGCGCGCGTACTGCGAAGGCGCGGACCTCATCGAGAGCGCCGGCGGCGAGCATGGACTCAAACCGCGCGTCGATGGCGGCGTATAGCGCCGCACGATCGGGCGTCAGCGCGAGGCCCGCCCAATCGCCGCGCGCCAGCGCCGCCTTGGTGCCTGCATGCAGCACAGCGATGCCAGCGCCGGTCGTTTCCCACACCTCAAGCGCACGCAGAATTCGTGGCGCATCGTTGGGCTTCAAGCGCGCGGCGGCTTCAGTATCCACGCACGCTAGCGCCGCGTGCAGCGCGGGCGCGCCCTCCATCTCCAAATGTTGGCGCAATCGCGCCCGGATCGCGGGATCAACGGGCGGCATCTCCGCCAAGCCTTCGGTGAGCGCTTTGAAATAGAGGCCCGTGCCGCCAACCAGGATGGGGATGCGCCCATGCGCACGTATCGCTTCGATCGTGACCAGCACCTCGGTGAGCCAGCGCCCCACGGAATAGAGTTCCGCCGCATCCACGTGTCCATAGAGGTGGTGGGGCGCGCGCGCTTCCTCCTCGGCGCTCGGCCGAGCGGTGAGGATCCGAAAATCGCGGTAGACCTGCATGGAATCGGCGTTGACCACCTCCCCGCCCAGGCGTTTCGCCAGCGCCAGCGCCAACGCGGACTTGCCGCCGGCGGTCGGACCCATAAGAAGTAGAGCGCGCACTATTTCCCCTCCCCTTCAGGGGAGGGGGTTAGGGGGTGGGGTGAAACG
>JBEBHQ010000042.1:0-25034 GCA_040080805.1 Terricaulis sp.
GGGGTAGGGGGTGGGGTGAAACTTGGTCATTTGGAATTTGCCACCCGCGTGTTAGCGGGGCCTGCAAGCCTCGCGCTTCACCCCACCCCTTGGTCCCCTCCCCTCGCGGGGAGGGGAAAGAGCCCCGATGAGTCTCAAGGACAAGATCAAGGCCCAAGTGGCCGCGTTCGATGCGTGGGCCAGGCCCATCGCGGCGCGCTCTAAATGGCATGGCTGGGCCTATGAATTCTTGCTGTTCGGGCTCAAGCAGGCCTGGGCTTGCCTGTTCGCTGGCGCGATGATCGCGCTAATCGTGGGCACGCACTTTTTCTGGCCGGACGATGCGCCGCTGGCGCGCTACGATTTTCTGGTGCTCGCGTCGGTTGCGGTGCAGGCGCTGCTTCTGGCGACCAAGCTCGAACGCTGGGACGAGGCGCTGGTTATTTTGGTGTTCCATGTCGTCGGCACCGTCATGGAGATATTCAAGACCGCGCAGGGCTCATGGATCTACCCCGAGGAAAGCATCCTGCGCATTGGCGGCGTGCCGCTTTTCTCCGGTTTCATGTACGCCTGCATCGGCTCTTACATCGCCCGCATCTGGCGCCTGTTCGACATCAAGTTCATCCGTTTCCCGCCGCTTTGGACTGCCTGGGTGCTGGCCATTCTGGCTTACATCAATTTCTTCACCCATCATTACGTCATCGACATCCGCAACGCGCTGTTTGCGTTCTCGGCGCTGATCTTTTGGCGCACATGGTTCGTATTCACGCCCGACCAGACGCCTCGCCGCATGCCGATGCTCTTGGGCTTGCTGCTGGTGTCGCTGTTTATCTGGTTTGCGGAAAACCTTGGCACCTTCGCCGCGGCTTGGGTCTATCCCAATCAGCGCGACGGTTGGGCCTGGGTGCCAATCGACAAGATGGGCGCGTGGTATTTGTTGATGCTGCTGAGCTTCGTGCTGGTGACCTTGGTGCACAAGCCGGAAGCGGCGCCAGCTTCTAGTGCGCGAGCCTGAGCCCATCGCTTCGCGTCGCAACGACGCGCCCGCCGCGCACGAGCTGCGCTTCACCGCGATAGGCGCCTGGCGGCCAGCCGCCAGCGGGCGTGCGACGCCCCGCGAAAAGCCATGCTTGCGCCTGGCTTCGCGTCTGCGTGCGCGCGCCTTCCGCGATCAGCGCCCCGTCGGGGCCATAGAGCCGCACGCGCAACACATCGCCCTCAAGTGGGCCGCTGGCCAAGGCCCAAAACACCAAGGCTGGCGCGCGTGTGCTGGAATTGGCGGGCAAATCTTCCGCGTTGGCGCCTTGCGCGGGACTGGCGCCAGTGAACCCAAGTGCGAACCAGTGCGCGCCGCGATAGCTCAGCGCCGCGCGCGCCGCTTGTGACCAATGCGCGCCGGGGCGAGCCGCCGCTGGGCCGCAGCTCAACCCAGCGATCGGCGCGCCAGTGAGCGGATCGACTTCGCCGCCGCCGTGCCGCAACGCCAAATGCACGTGCGGAAATTGCGTATGCCCCGAAAGTCCGACTAGGCCAAGGACTTGCCCGGCGCTGACGCGCGCGCCCCGCTCTACGCGCAGCGAACCCGCACGCATGTGGCACAACTGGCTCGACCAGCCGCCCTCGTGTTCGATGCGCACGCCATTGCCGCACTCGCGCCCCTCCACCGCGGCCAAGCCGCCGCGCAGGAATGCGCCCTCCGGTTCGCCGTCGCGCACCCCCGCCACCACGCCCGCCGCCGGCGCCAGAACGTTCACCCCGCGCCGCGCCAAGGCCATCGGCGCGCGAATATCGAGCCCATCATGCCCATCATAGGAGAGCGGCCCGCATGTTGGATCTTGGGCGGCGCCCGCCCGCGCATCCACGTCCACGTAATTTTGCACCGCGCAAACATCACCGACGCTGCAATCGATCGGCAGCTGAAAGTTCTGCGCCACAGCCTGATGAGGAGTGAGGGCAGCCGTCAACGGCAGCAGCAACAAGAAGATGCGCATGGGGCGATAGTGCATGCCGCACGCCTTCAATCAATATCTCTTACATCACCAAGAACTCCGTCATTCCGGGGCGTGCGGAGCACGAACCCGGAACCCAGTAGCGACGGGTGCCGCCCTACGATCCCCTGGGTCCCGGATCACGCTTCGCGCGTCCGGGATGACGGAAGTTCGCAGCAGCGTATCGCAGAGCAAGCTCTTTAGATTCAGCCGCGGCCCAGCACCGCTGCTCGCAGTTCGTCATCTATATGAGTAAGAGCGTGCTTCACCACGTTCCAATTCGTGGCTCGAAACCAATCTCCGTCCATGGCAGATGCTTGCACTGCTACCACCTTAACCGATTTGTCTGGCGTCCAGAGTCCGTCACCCGACGGTTCAGTGTACTCCCAAACAGCCGCACCGCTTGCGCCGCGAAGATGTGGAGTCCGTACAATGTCGCCATCCTCATCCACTGCGACATGGGCATATTTGAAGAAAAGGTCGATAGTCGCATCAACTGGCGACTTTGCGTCGTTGGGAATTTCTTGCAGGCGCTCGGTAAAGGTGGTCAGCACGCCGCACTCGAGATCGTTTCCCTTGATTTGCTGTTGTTCGGAGGGGTAGCCGCAAAGCACAAACGTTCCCGTTGCTGTTGCCTGGCCTACATTGTGGAGGCCAATGGAGTTCCAACCTTTTCGCAGCAGATCTTTGGTCGAGTGGTCAGGAGTTCGATGATCGCGATGTCGATCTTGTTCGGGTCTTTTTCACGAATTAGGGTGCCCCGAATTCTCGTTGCTTTTGCGTTGACCCGGCCGGTTGGCACATAGAACTTGTCGAGTTGTTGGCCAGAAAAAAGGTGAGCAGCCGTTACTATGAAGAGGCGAGACTGCACTGACAGGAATACGCCGGTTCCAATTGGGACTAGTTGTCCGTCCATTGGATAGAGTATTGGCACGGTGACCGAGCCCGCAAACTGCTTAACCGCTTCTTTTGCGTGGCGTTGCAGAGATGCGGTCACGTTTGCGTCCGCCTCACCCAAACCCCGCCAGCGCCATGAACCGGGTGCGCAATTCCGCATCGTCCTTGAACGCGCCTGTGAATTGGGTGGTCACGGTGGTGACGTCCTTGTGGTGGACGCCGCGGGTGGACATGCATTGATGCTCGGCGTCGATCAGTACGGCAACGCCGCGCGGCTTCAAGGAAGCATTCAGCGCTTCGGCGATTTGCGCTGTCATGGTTTCCTGCGTCTGCAAACGCTTGGCGAAGATCTCAACCACGCGCGCGATCTTGGAAATACCCACCACGGCTTCAGTGGGCAGATAGGCGACGAACGCGCGCCCCAGGAACGGCGCCATATGATGCTCGCAATGGCTCTCCACATCGATGTTCTTGAGCATGACGATATCGTCATAGCCCTGCACGTCGGCGAACACGCGCTTGAGTTCGTCCTCGGGGCATTCGTCGTAGCCGCCGAACCATTCGCGGTAGGCGTCGACCACACGCTGGGGCGTGTCGATCAGGCCCTCGCGGGCAGGATCATCGCCGGCCCAGGCGATCAGGGTGCGCACCGCCTCCATCGCCGCCTCGCGCGACGGGCGTTTTTGCGCGGCCTCGGACGGCGAGCGCCATTTCAGAATTTCACTCATTCGGGGAGGTCCTTGGTCTGAGGAGCGGAGGTCGAGCCGGGAGGGTCCCCGCACGGCGGGGCACCCGGACTTAACGCCCGCCCGCGGCTTTACCCTCAGGCAGCGGGGCCCTCATGGCCCCGAACGGATATGGAGTGTAGCACGCCCAACCGCTAGTGTCCTGGATTTGAAGTTCGCATCCTTTGTCGGGTCAGGCGCTTGGCGAACTTCAAATCCAAGAAGGACACTAGAATCAACAGGTCTTAGTGTGGCTGATGATTCAGAAATTCGCTCCGCGCGTTCCATAAGGATGAGGCGAATTTCTGAATCGCCACACTAGAACCCAGGCCAATGACAAACACGCAAATCTCGCTGACCAATACCCTCACGCGCCGCAAGGAAGTTTTCGCGCCCGCCGATCCCGGGCGGGTGACGATGTATGTGTGCGGCTCCACCGTCTACAATCACCCCCATATCGGCAACGCCAGGCCGGCCGTGGTGTTCGATCTGCTGTTTCGGCTTTTGCGTCACGCCTATGGCGCGCCATCGGTGATCTACGCCTCCAATTACACCGACATCGACGACAAGATCATCAAAGCCGCCGCCGCCGAAGGCGTGCCGATTAACGCCATCACCGATAAGTTCGCACGTATCTACCGCGAGGACATGGGCGCACTCGGCGTGCTAACGCCTAGCTTTGAGCCCCGCGCAACTGAACATGTCGCCGGCATGGTCACGCTGATCGAAAAGCTGATCGCCAGCGGCGCCGCTTATGCCGTGCCAAGCGGTGTGTATTTTTCGGTTAGCGCCGACGCTGATTACGGCAAGCTCTCGCGGCGGGCGCAGGAGGATTTGCAGGCCGGCGCGCGCGTCGATGGCGAGGACGACAAACGTCACTCCTCTGATTTCGCGCTTTGGAAAACCTCCAAGCCGGGCGAGCCATCCTGGGATGCGCCGTTCGGCGCAGGCCGACCCGGCTGGCACATTGAATGCTCGGCGATGATCGCGGCTCAATTGGGTGAAACCATCGACATCCATGGCGGCGGGCTCGACCTGGTGTTTCCCCACCATGAAAACGAAATCGCGCAATCGGAATGCGCCCACGACGCGCCGCTCGCCCGCGTGTGGCTGCACAACGGCATGCTCAACATGGACCGCGAGAAGATGTCCAAGAGCATCGGCAACATCGTCACCGTGCGCGAATTGCTGGATGCAGGCTGGCAGGGCGAGACGATACGCTGGGCGCTGCTGAGCGCGCACTATCGCGCGCCGCTGGATTGGAGCGATGATTTGCTGAAGCAGGCGCAAGCGAGCTTGGACCGGCTTTATGGCGCGCTGCTGCGGCTGAAACACGTGGAGGGCGCGCGCGCGGAACCGCCAGCGGCGTTCGTCGCGGCGCTCGCCGATGATCTGGGCACACCTGCCGCCATCGCCGAATTGTCAACACTTGGCACCGCCGCCAATGTCGCGGTCAAACCAGCCGAGCAGGCGCAGGCGAAAGCCGCGCTTCAAGCCGCCGGCGCGTTGCTAGGTATTTTGGGCGCTGATCCCGAGCACTGGTTCCGTGCAAGCTTCGGCGAACAAGCCGCCGAGATTGACGCCCTCGTCGCCGAGCGCGTGGCGGCGCGCACAGCCAAGGATTTCGCCGAGGCCGATCGCTTGCGCGATGTGCTCGCTGAGCGCGGTGTTGAAGTGATGGACGGGCCGAGCGGCAGCACGTGGCGGCGGAAGGGGTAGTTCATGGCAATCGATGTGCGAGACCGTGACCTCGAACTCCCGCGTGTGTTTGAGCTCAGCGTGCGCGCGCTAACGCGGCGGCCCGTTGCCGCGCTGTTGCTGGCCGCGTTGTCGATCTACTTGCCGGAGCTTGCTTTCCTTAATCTGATGCCGTCGGAGCCAGTGAAGTTGCTGTCGCTGGACTCTTTGCTCTTCTGGCTAGGCTTCTTCGGCATGACGTCTTTGTCGGCCATTTTTCATGGCTGGGTCGCGTTCCAGGTTGTTGATGATCGTGCACGAAAGCCTCTGGTTGAAGTTGCAGCACGCGCCCTGCCATTTGTCATCACGTTCCTAGTTTTGACGCTATTCACGTTGCTTGGAATGCTAGCGCTCGTTGTCCCTGGCGTGATTATCGGGATTGCATGCACTGCTGCCATTCCAGCGGCGGCGATCGAGCGTCTCAATCCAATGCAAGCTATCAATCGCAGCGTCGAACTGACGGAAAACCGGCGCTGGGCCATCCTGGGTTTCACGCTCGCCATGGTTTTGCCGCCGCTCCTTGCTGCAAGTGTGTTTGAGTGGATGATGAACGATCAGCAGCTTTTCCCGGATCGGGAAAATCCGGTCATCACATACGGCTCTCGTCCGATCACCGACGCGCTTCAAGTCGCATGGGGTGGGGCGGTGGCGGCGGCTCTCTACGCTGAGCTTCGACGGCTGGGACCGCTCGGCGCAAGTCGGAACCCGACGCCTGAGGTATCGCCGCCCTGAGCCTTCCGCGGAGCCACTCGTCCCGAGGCCGACCGCATCCGCGACCCGCTGGCGGAGAAGGGGGTTGAAGTGAGACAAGAGCCGGCGGTGACGCCGGCGGTCCAAGACGTTTACCGCCCCGCCACTCTGGCATCCAAGGGCGTGTAGATCGCCGCGCCGCCGGCCGCCAAGCGCTCGAGCTCTGGCGTCGGCTGGCCGTAGCGCTTGCGGCACAGCGCCATGTGCGACAGCGCGCGCTCGGCGTAATCGCGGCTCTCGTTGCGCGGCATGGTCTCCAGCAGCAGCAAGGGGTCGATGTCGGCGGGCTGGGTCGCCAGCCAACGCGAAAGCCAACCTGGCCCGCCATTATAGGAGGCGAACAGACGGCCCAAATCGCCGTCGTGATGGAATTCGGTCATCAGCCAATGCACGTAGGATTGGCCAAGCCGCAGGTTGAGGCCGGGCTCAAACAACGCGGCGGGCGTGCGGCGATAATTGGTCGAGCGGTCCATGTCGCGCGCGGTGGAGGGCAGCAATTGCATGAGCCCGCGTGCGTTAGAAACACTGACGGCCTTTGGGTTGAAATAGCTCTCCTGGCGCACGATGGCGTAGACGAGCGCGCGATCGAGCGAAAACCCGTCGTCTGGCTCGAACGATGTGGTGGGGCAAAAGCCCACCGCCACATCGCGCCCGCCATATTCCGCCGCGCGCAATTGCGCGCTTGGCGCTTCAAGCGCGATGGCGAGCGCCAGGTAAGTGCGGTCATCGTCGCTTGAGAGATCGGTGTGCAAACGCCGCATTTCGCTCTCGACCTCCGAGAGCCGTCCCAATTGCGCCAGCGCCGCCGCGCGCCGCGCCGCCGGATAGCGTTCAACGAAACGCGCGATGGTGTCGGCATCGACGTCGGGAGGCGCGAAATTGAGCGCGCTGTCGTGGCCGAGCTGGGCCTCCGCGAGTTGGCCGTAGAACGTCCATGGCCGCGTGGCCGCAGCCTCGAGGTGTTGCGCCACGCCATTGGTCTCGCCCGCCGCCAGACGCGCACGCGCCGCCCAATAATGCGCGGCCGCGTCCGCCCAGCCGCCATTGTGGGGCCATTGCGATGCGGTCTCGAATTGGCGCAGCGCCTCGGCGTAATCATGGCTGCGATAGGCGATGATGCCGAGCGCCCATGCGGCCTGGCCCGCGCGCGGGCCGTAGAGCTGTTCGGCGGCGAGCGCGCGCGCGGCCGTGTCGTCACCGGCGCCGATATGTTCGGCGATGCGCGCGATGGCGACGCGTGCGGCGGCGCTATCGTCGGACACGGGCGGAGGCGTGCCGGGCAACGCCCGCGCGCGGCCGCCTTGGGGTTCTGGCGCCCGCGCCCGCGAACGGCGCCCGCGCGAATCCATGGCGCGGTCGTACACCGCGCTCGCCATGCCGTAATCGCCATAGCGGTGTAGCCAGCTCGTGTACTCGGCCCAATCCGCCCGGTAGCCGCGCGCCAGCAGCAAGCGTCCGCGCACCGCGCCCTCGAGCACATCGTCCTCGGCGCGCGAAAGCGCCGCGCCAACGCCGCGCCAATCGCCAGCCTCGAGCGCCTCGAACGCGGCGCGGTAGGCGGCTTCGTCATGTTCGGTGAGCGCCACCACGCGGGGCTCGGCGGCGGCCGGCGCGACGATGGCGGCGACGGCGAATGCGGCGAATGCGGAGCGCAACTTCATCGGAGCCTCGAAAACCTTAAGAGCGGGAAGACCGCACCACGCCCAGCTCTTCAAGCCAAGCCTCGGCGAGCAGGAGGTCCCCCCAGGCCAGCCGTTTCTGTTGCGGTTGGCGCAGCAGATATGCGGGGTGAAGCATCACCATAGCGTTGACGGGCTGCGCCTGCCCGTCCCTCGAATAGTTCAAACGCCGGCCCCGGAGCTTCATCACCGCGTCCTCCCGCTTCAGCACCGTGTGGGCGGCGGCCTTGCCCGTGAGCAACAGGAGCTTGGGGCGCTGGAGTTCGATCAGCCGCTCCACGAACGGCAAACAGGCCACGATTTCACCCTGCGTGGGATCGCGGTTGCCGGGGGGGCGCCAATAAATCGTGTTGGAAATCAAAATATTGGAGCGCCGGTCGAGCCCAATCTGGGCCAACATGCGGTTCAGCAATTGCCCGGCGCGGCCGACAAAAGGCTTGCCCTGCTCGTCCTCGTCCTTGCCCGGCGCTTCCCCGATCAACAGCACCTCGGCATCTTCGGCGCCGTCAACGAACACCGTGGTGCGGGCCGTGGCCTTGAGCGCGCAACCGTCGAAGCCTTCAACCGCTGCCCTGAGCTCGGCGAGGGTCCGGGCGGCGGCGGCCAACGCCCGCGCGTTATCCACAGCCCCGGTTGGAACCGCCCGGCGGCGGCCAGCGGGCGCCGGAGCGGCCAGATCGGCGGCGTTTGGCGCGGCGGGCCTGGGCGCGGCGAACACCGCTTCGGCCATATCCATGTCCACGCCGGCGGCGCGCCAAAAGGCGAGCAGCGACCTGGCGGCGGCGCTTGGGGTCGGGTCCATCAAACCCATTGTGCATGGGTTCGGACGAATCGGCAAAACACGGCCCAGCCTTGCGCGGCGCCGCATGTGCTTTGATAACACCAGCGCTGATGGAGAAGGTTTCAATGGCCGACGAAGCGCGCGAAGCGATGGAATACGATGTCGTCATCGTGGGCGCGGGACCGGCGGGATTGTCAGCGGCGATTCGGCTGAAGCAACTCGCGGCGGCGGCGGGCTCGGAAATTTCCGTCGCGGTGCTGGAGAAGGGCGCAGAAGTCGGCGCGCACATTCTCTCCGGCGCGGTGATCGATCCGATCAGCCTGGACGAACTGATCCCCGACTGGAAAGCCAAGGGCGCGCCGCTCGATACGCCCGTCACCGAAGATCATTTCAAGGTGCTGGGCCCCGCTGGCGCGTTGGGGCTGCCGAACTTCCTGATGCCGCCGCTGATGAGCAATCACGGCAACTACATCGCGTCGTTGTCGAACTTCACGAAATGGCTGGGCGTCGAAGCCGAAACGCTGGGCGTCGAAATCTATCCTGGCATGGCCGCGTCGGCGGCATTGTTCGACGAGTTGGGCGCGTTGAAGGGTGTGGTGGCCGGCGTGTTCGGCATCGCCCGCGATGAGCACAGGAAGAGCGACTATCAACCGGGCATGGAGCTGCATGGCAAGTACGTGTTCATCGCCGAGGGCGCGCGTGGCTCGCTGGCGAAAACCCTGCAAAATCGCTATCAATTGACTGCCAAGTGCGATCCGCAAAAATATGGCATCGGCATCAAGGAGCTCTGGGAAGTGCCGCTCGCGCGGCACAAGCCGGGCTTGGTGCTGCATACTGTCGGCTGGCCGCTTGATGACAAAACCGGCGGCGGCTCGTTCATGTACCATTGGGGCGAGCGCTTGGTGTCGGTGGGCTATGTCGTCCACCTGAACTACAAGAACCCCTACATTTCCCCATTCGACGAATTCCAGCGCCACAAGCTGCACCCGGAAATCGCCCAGCACCTCGAAGGCGGCAAGCGCATCGCCTATGGCGCGCGCGCGATCACGGAAGGCGGGCTGCAATCTGTGCCCAAGCTTGCGTTCCCCGGCGGCGTGCTGATCGGGTGCGCCGCGGGTTTCGTGAACGTGCCGCGCATCAAGGGCAGCCACAATGCGATGAAGACAGGCATGCTCGCCGCCGAAGCCGCGTTCGCCGCCATCGCCGCTGGGCGTCAACGCGACACGCTCGAAGACTACGAGGACGCGTACCGTTCAAGCCGCGTGTTCGCCGATCTCAGCCGCGTGCGCAACGCCAAGCCGCTGCTGTCGCGCATGGGCACGTTTTGGGGCGGCGTCTTCGGCATGTTCGATATGTGGACGACGACGCTGCTGGGCGGTTTCTCGTTCTTCTTCACGCTGAAGCACGGCAAGTCCGACGCCGCCGCCACCGAGAAGGCGGCCAAGCACAAACCGATCGCCTATCCCAAGCCCGACGGGGTGCTGACCTTCGACAAGGCGACCTCGGTCTATATCTCGAACACCAACCACGAAGAAGACCAGCCGGCTCATTTGACGCTGCTGGACCCCACCATCCCGATAGGCGTGAACCTCCCCCAATACGCCGAACCAGCGACACGCTATTGCCCGGCGGGTGTCTATGAGGTGCTGTACGATGAAGTCGGCGCCAATCCGCGCTTCCAAATTAACGCTCAAAATTGCGTCCACTGCAAAACCTGCGACATCAAGGACCCAAGTCAGAATATCAATTGGGTGACGCCCGAAGGCGGCGGTGGCCCCAACTACGCCAATTTGTAAGCGCGCTATACCAAGCACAGGCCCCGCGGATGCGGGGAAGAAAGGTGGATTTGAGGATGCGTTGGGCGATCTTGGCCGCGAGTATCGTGGCGGCTGGCTGCGCTAGCGCGGCGAATGTGGCCTTTGCGCAGGCCAAGCCTGAAACCGGCGCCGACACGGCCAGCGTGGCGCCTGCCGCTGACGAACGCGCCCCGGCGGCGCAATTGCGCGTCACTTCGCCCCCGAACGCCGACCCCAATCGCACCTACGAAGACCCCGAAGCCGCCTTGCTGGCTGCGGACATGGATTATCTCGTGCGCGAAGGCCGACGCGCCATCGCCAGGAACGACACCACTGCATTCTGGTACGCGACGGTCTTTGCTGACAACCTCGCGGCTGGCCGTTTGGCCGAAGCCCGCGCGACTTTGGCCGCCGCGCCTGGCGGCGCCAATGGCGGCCTCGCCGACATGTTGGAGCCGTTTTTGTTGGCCGCCGAGGGCCGTATTGACAGCGGTGTCGAGCGGATCGACGCGGGCGGCGATTCCTTGCCCGCTCCACTCCCTGAAGTTGCGCGCGCGCTGGTGTTTGAATCCGCTGGTCGCCTTAACGAGGCCGCCGCAATCTATGCGCTGATGGCCGAGCGGATGGATTTGACCCCCCCCGGTGACGGCGAGCCGCGGACGAACGAAGAATTCGAGCGCGCGCTTGGCGCCGCTCGCGTCACCCACTCCATCTACCGCGCCGCTCTTGTTCAGCATCGGCTCGGCCACACAACCGAGGCGCGTCGCTATTATGACATCGTCGCGCAATTTGCGCCGCGTTCGGCCGATGTCGAAGCCAATCTCGTCAGGCTCGCCGCCGGACAACCTCCGTTCGAAGCGCCGCTCGACGCCAAAAGCGCGACAGGGCGGTGGATGCTGTTCATGTCGGAGTTCCTCACCCAGGCGGAAAGCCTGGCGGCCATGCTCTCGCAGCAAGACCCCGCGCAAGGGCTCGCGTCCACCTCCGGCGCGACGTTGATGCAATTGGGCATCTTGCTCTCGCCCGACGCCAGTGATTGGCGCCTTTACGCGGCGCAGCAAGCGCTTTCCGCTGGCGGGCTCGACGGCGCGCAGCGCATCATCGATCAATTGCCGGCTGATAGCGTGTTCGCGCCTGACGCCGACATTGTGCGCGCCTCGATTGAACTTGAACGGCATAACGATTCCGGCGCCATCACCGCCGCCGAGCGCGCGTTGGCGAATGGGGGAGACCGCTGGCCGATTATAGCATCGGTCGGCGATATTTACCGCCGCGCCGGCCAAGCCGATCGCGCGATCCCGGCGTTCGATCGCGCGCTGGCGATGGCGCAAGATCCGAAAGACCGCGCCGATGTGCTGGGCTATCGCGCGTTCGCCCATCGCTTCGCGGGCGATCTTTCAGCCGCTACCGCCGACATGCGCGCGGCGTTTGAAATTGACCAAAGTGTCGATACCCGGTTGCTGTACGTGTCGATCCTAATGGACGACCCGAGCGCGTGGCGTGATGGTATTGGCGTGGCGCGGGCGATGTTCGCCGAGCAGCCGGATTCCGTGTTGCGATTGAATGCGCTAGGCTATGCGTTGATCCAACGGCCAGAGGGCCTTGAAGAGGGCTACCGTTTGTTGTGGCGCGGCTTCAATTATGGCCAGACCGATTATGCCGTGGTCGATAGTTTGGGCTGGGCGTATTATCTTTACGGGCGCTTCGAGGAGGCGCGCGCGCTGATCGAACGCGCCAACGGGCTCGCGGAATCCGATCCAAATCCGGAAATCCTTGATCATTTGGGCGACGTGTATTGGCGCTTGAACCGCCGCGACGAGGCGCGCGCCGCCTGGCGCCAGGCGCTCGGCGCACGCCCGGACGTGCTGCGCCGGCGTGAGCTTGAGCGCAAAGTAGATCGCGGCTTGACTGCCGCCGCGCCGCGGCGGCGGGATTTGCCGCAAGTGGCGTTGCCCGAGGGCCCTTCGCAACGGGAAGATCTGTGATGCTCCGCACGGCGGCCTTGGCTGCAAGCCTTGGCCTGGCCGCCTGCGCAAGCGTTCCCCAAACGCACCAGGTGCGCCAATCGAACGCCTATGGTGACTTTTTAGTCGGGCGCACTGCCGATTTGCGCAACGATTACGTCGCCGCCGCCGATCGTTATTTTGTAGCGCTGACGCGCGCGCCTCATGACCATGCCTTGCTCAATGGCGCGCTGACCTCGGCCCTGGCCTCGGGTGACGGAACGCGCGCGCGCCAAGCCGCGCGTCTTGCGCCGCGTGATGACGCGCCCGCATACGCCTATCTCGTGCGCGCCGCCGACGCGTTGGTCGCCCAGAATTGGCGCCAGGCCGATACGGCGCTGGCGAGCGTCGAGGGCGCGGCCGCCGAGGAATTGATCGGGCGTATGCTGGTGGTGTGGGTGCGGGCCGCGGACGGCCGCATCGACGAAGTCACGCTCGATCTCGCGCCACTGGCTTCGATCCGCCCGTATGGCGCCCTGTTCGCCTATCAGCAGGCGATGGCGTTGGACTATGCCGAACGCGGCGACGCGGCGCTCGGCGCCTACGCCGCCGCCGACCTGGGCGGCTTCTGGCTGCCCGCCGGCATTGAGCGCCATGCTGACTTGCTGGCGCGTCGTGGCGCGCGTGACCAGGCGATTGCCTTGCTTGGCGCGGATGCAAACCGAGCCAATCCAGCCTTGGCGGCGGCATTGGCGCGGGTCGAAACCGGCGCCAGCGCCGCGGCCGTTCCTCTCAATGCGGCGCGCGGGGCGGCTGTCGGCCTCTACGGGCTCGCGGCGATCTTTCTGCAGGAATCAGATTCAACCAGTGGGCTCGCCGCGCTGACCTTGGCGCTCATGCTCGATCCTGACTTCGACGGTGCGCGTTTGGCGTTTGCGCAAGCGCAGACAACGCTCGGTCACGCCGATCTCGCGCGCGCCGCACTCGCCGCCGTCACGCCAGATTCGCCCTATGCAGGTAGCGCCCGCATCATGGAATCGTGGGCGCTGCTCGACGCTGATTTGCCCGACGCCGCCCTCGCGCTTGCGCGCCTCAACGCCGAAAGCGGGGATGTGCGTGCCAAGCGTGCGCTGGCCGACATGTACCGTAATCTGGATCGCTTCGCAGAAGCCGAGCCAATTTACGCCGAACTGCTCGCGGCGCGGCCAGAGGACTGGCGCCTCTTGTTCGCACGCGCAGTCGCGCGTGAGCGGTTGGGCAGGTGGCCCGAAGCCGAGGCTGATTTGCAGCGCGCGCTCGCACTCTCGCCTGAACAACCTGACGTCCTGAACTACCTTGGCTATTCTTGGATCGACCGCGGCGTGCGCTTGCAAGAAGGGCTTGCGATGATCCAGCGCGCGGTGGCGCTGCGGCCGACGTCGGGCGCTGTCATCGACAGTCTGGGGTGGGCTTATTATCGGCTTGGCGATTATGCTCAGGCACTCGAATATCTCGAGCGCGCGGTGGAATTGTCGCCCGCGGACGCGACGCTGAACGACCATCTGGGCGATGTCTATTGGCGTCTTGGCCGACGCATCGAAGCCCGATTCCAGTGGCGGCGCGCGCTTTCGCTGGCGCCAGACGCGCCCGCGCTCATCGAAGCGAAAATGGCGACCGGCTTGCCGGACGAGCCGGCGATGCGCGCAGCCGAGCGATGAGCGTGCGCATCTTCGCGCCCGCGAAGATCAATCTAACCCTGCGAGTGGGACGTCCGCGCGCCGATGGCTTGCACCCGTTGCAAAGCGTGGTGATGTTCGCGGATGTCGGCGATTGGATCGAAGCGTTGCCGGCGCATGATCTGTCGCTTGATATCCGTGGCCCGTTTGCGTCCGAGTTGATCGCGGACGATTCCAACCTCGTGTTGCGCGCTGCGCGCGTGCTGGCGCTTGCCGCCAGTGTAGCGCCCCGTGCAAAATTAGTGCTGGAAAAAAACTTGCCGATCGCATCCGGCATGGGCGGCGGTTCGTCGGATGCCGCCGCGACCCTAAAAGCATTGAACGTGCTTTGGGAGTTGGGGTTCGCGGAAGCCGAACTCGCGCGAATCGCCTGCGACATTGGCGCGGACGTACCCGTGTGCGTGGTGGGGCGTTCGAGCTGGATGACTGGTTTGGGCGAAACGCTGGCGCCGATGCAAGCGCCAGTGTTGCACGCGGTGCTGGCCAACCCCTTGCGCCCGCTCGCGACCGCCGCTGTATTTCGCGAGTTCGACCGGATGCGACTGGCGCGCGCGCTTTCTGAATCGTCCGCTCCAGTGTGGCGTACGCCGGCGGAGATGTGGGTCGGCGCCGCAATGATGGGCAACGACCTCGCAGCGCCCGCGCGCGCGCTCATGCCCGAGATCGCCGAGATCGAGGCGCTGCTGCACGCGCACCCGCGAGTTGTCCATGCCGGCCTCTCGGGTAGCGGCGCTACTGTGTTCGGGTTGGTTGAAACGCGCGAGGCCGCCGAAGCCGTCGCGGCTGACTTGGCGCACTCGGTTCGGTGGATTCGCGCGGCGGTGCTGGGCGCTTGACCCTTCCCGCTCGCCCCGGTAGCCCGGCCACCCGCGTGAGGTGACGAATTGTTGCTGGAATTGATCATGGCCGCGTGCGCCGCACTGCTCGTGAGCATGTTCGCGTGCGGCGCGCAGATGGCGTCCGGACCGCTCGATGCGCCGAATGCACCGCGCAAACGACACGCTGCACCAACGCCGACAAGTGGCGGCATCGGCATGGCCATTGGCGTCGCCGCCGGCCTCATGGTGCTCGCCTTGTTCGCGCGTGATTGGCGCGCTGCGATCAGCAGCCAGGGCACGGCCTTGCTCTCCTTGGCGGCTGCATTCGCATATGCCTTCATGTTGGTGGGCTTCGTCGATGACGAACGCCCTTTGGGCCCGCGATTGAAATTCGTGTTGTTCGCGGCGATAGCGCTTGGCGCTGCTCTTGCCGTTGGCGTGGTGGAGAAGCTCCCGCTCGGCTGGGGCGCATCGGTGCATCTGGGGTTCGCGCTTGGCCTGATCGGCACGGCGGCCTGGGTGTTCACCATGGTCAATTGCGTGAATTTCATGGACGGCGCCAATGGCCTGGCGATGGGTTCGGTGGCGATCGGGCTTGCTGCACTCGCCGCCATTGCGCAAACACAGGGTTCTCCCAGCGGGGCGGCGATCGGGCTGTGCGGCGCCGGCGCGCTGGTCGGGTTTCTGACCTGGAATTTCCCGGGCGGCCGCTTGTTCGCCGGCGATTCCGGGGCCTTGTTCGCCGGTGCGCTCGCGGCGCTTGCGTCTTTGCTGATCATTGCACGCACCGGGCTGTCGCCCTTCGTGCCGCCCATCGTGTTCTTTCCCATTCTCGCCGATGCGCTGCTGACGTTGGCGTGGCGATGGCGCCGGCGGCGCTCGCTGCTCGACGGTCATTCTGAGCACATCTACCAGATCGCACTGCGCGCGGGTTGGAGCCATGAACGCGTCGCGTTGAGTTATTGGGCGGCGATGGCCGCGTGCGGGGCGCTGGCGCTCTCCCTCGCCGGCATCGGCGATGAGGGGGCGTGGATTGGGCTTGCGGCGCTTGCACTTCTCGCCGCGGGCGCGGCGGCGCTCATTCGCCGACACGCGCTGCGCCTGGGCATCGCCGAGCTCTGAGCGTAGGTATGGCTAAAGCCAAGGGTTGAAGGAGGAAGCGCCATGCTCAAGAAGGTTGCGTTCACGATGTACCCGATCACCGACGCGCCGCGCGCGCGAAAGTTCTATGAGGAAACGCTCGGGCTTACGATCGGCAGCCATGGCAATCAGGGCGACAAATGGTGGATCGAGTACGATCTGCCCGGCGGCGGCTGTTTCGCGTTGACGAATTTCACCGATGAGCAGCCAAGCGGCTCAGCCGGCGGCACCATCGCCTTTGAAGTCGATGATCTCGATAAGCTCATCGCCGATCTCAAGTCAAAAGGCGTCACCTTCAAGAGCGACGTGATTCACAGCCCGGTGTGCCGCATGGCTGTCTGTCTGGACTCGGAAGGCAATTCGATTCTGTTGCACCAGTTGAAGCCGAAGGCAGCCTAGTGTGGCGATTCGGAAATTCGCTAGGTGATGATGGGGGCTCGATGCGAATTGCTGAATCATCAGCCACACTAGGAAACATTGAATCTAGTGCCCTTTTTGAACCAGAAGTTCGCTCCGCGGGTGATCCTATATCTCTTGCGAACTTCTGGTTCAGGACACTAGAGTCCGAACACTAGAACGCGCGCTCAACCACGAACGCCGGCAGTTCAGCCAGCGCTTCGCGATAGGCGTTAGCGGGGAGCGTGCTCAGCGCTTGGCGCGCGCGCGCGGCATGGTCGCGCGCGGCATTCAGCGTCAGCGCTATGGCGTCGTGGCGGCGCACCAGCGCCACCGCGCGATGAAAATCGTCGTCGCCGCGTTCTCCGCTCATGACCCGCCGCCAAAAGCCGCGCTCGGCTTCGTCGCCGGCATCGCGCGCGAACACGACTGGCAGGGTGACCTTCCCCTCCCGGAAATCATCGCCGGTATTCTTGCCCATCACGGCCGAGAGCCCGCCATAATCGAGCGCGTCGTCAACCAATTGGAACGCGAGCCCCAAGTCGCGGCCATAACTTTCGAGCGCCGCCGCTTCCGCGCCCGGCCGCCCCGCCGCGACCGCCCCCGCTCTCGCGGCGGCGGCAAACAGAGCGGCGGTTTTCGCCGCCACGATTTCCATGTAGCGCTCGCGCGAAGTGTCGGCGTCATTGGCGGCGGCCAATTGCATCACTTCGCCTTCGGCGATGACGCTGGCGGCGCGCGCGAGGATATCGAGCACCATCAGGTCGCCGCTCTCGACCATCAGGTTGAACGAGCGCGCGAACAAGAAATCGCCGACCAAAACGCTGGCGGAATTGCCCCACACGACATTAGCGGCCTGCTTGCCGCGCCGCATGCTCGACACATCGACCACATCGTCGTGCAGCAATGTCGCCGAATGAATGAACTCGACCGCCGCCGCGAGCTTGCGCGGCCCGTCGCCGCCGCCGCCCAGGAGCCGCGCCGCCGCCAGCGTGATCAGCGGGCGAATACGCTTGCCGCCCGCGTCAATGAGATGCGCGGCGAGATTGGGGATCACGCCCACGGGGCTGATCATGCGTTCGTGAATGATCGCGTCTACCGCGGCGAGGTCCTCGGCCAGAAGCGCGGCGAGGCGGTCCACGGCGTGGGGGGCGCCGCCGGCTCTTTTGGCTGGTCCGACCGCCGGTCCCAAATGGGCCTCCGCTTGACCTCTACGTGTGGCAAACGATGGTGACAGCGCACGCGCGGGTCAAGTTCGCTACGCCCGCTCGCGCGGATGGGTCGCATGTGACGGACGCAAACTTCACCGAGGACGCGATTTTAGGCGGGCGCCTGCGCGTGCGCCAGCCCGCGCGCGGCTACCGGGTCAACCTGGACACGATTTTACTCGCCGCCGCCGTGGAGGCTAAACCCGGTGCGCGCTTGATGGAGGCGGGTTGCGGGGTCGGCGCGGCGCTGCTTGCCGTGGCGATGCGAACACCGGGCGCGACCTTGGTCGGAATCGAACGCGATGCGAACATGGCCGCGATCGCACGCGAAAATGTCGCCCTGAACGCGATGGGCGATCGCGTGGAAATCGTCACAGGCGACGCCTTGGAACGAAGTGCGAATGGGGGCGTGCCAAGGGGCGTATTCGACGGCGTGTTCTTCAATCCCCCGTTCGACGAGCCCGGCGAAGGCCGCGCCCCGGCTGCAACGCGCGCTTACGCCCACGTCGCGGATGCGCCCATCGACGCCTGGGTCGCCGCGCTCGCCGACCGGCTGCGCGGCGGCGCGGCGCTGACTTTGATCCACCGCGCCGCCAAGCTGTCGGAAATCCTCGCCGCGTTCGAGGGCCGGCTCGGCGGCGTGGAGATCATCCCGATCCACCCACGCGCGGGAGAACCCGCAAAGCGCGTCTTGGCCCGCGCCCGCAAAGGCTCGCGCGCGCCGCTGCGCCTGCTGCCGGGCTTGGCCCTGCACGATGCGTCAGGCGCGAAGTACGCGCCGGAGGTTGACGCGCTGCTGCGCGGGGAGGGGGAGCTGGCGTGGGGTGGAGGGCGCTGAGCGATGGCCGATGTCTGGAATGGGCGAGAACGCAGCCATTCGTAAGAACAGGGGCGATGGGGATTTTTCGCCGGGAACTGCCGTCCGACGGCCGCTCGAACTGAATTTCGCGCGCTATTCCTCGCACACATCACGCTCCGGCGACCAAAGAGCGCTCAATATTGGATCTGACCCAATCTCGCTCGCTGAGAACTTTCGGCCAGCCGGTCCCAATAACATACTGCAGGCGTCTCCAGCCAGGCGGTCCAGGGGAGCGAAAAGAGGGGCCGCCCCTAGAGCAGCATGACGCCTGTCCAACCCCCAAGAAAGAACTCTATGCTGGCCGGCATCGAACGCTAGGCGGACAATTGCTCGCGAGTGAACAGGCCCGCTCCACAGCTCCCTTCCATCCGGCAAGGACCATATCCGAACCACTCCCGTCCGATCGCCGGTTGCGACTCGAGTTCCGTCTGACGAGAATGCCGATGCAGTAATCGGAGCGGAATGCCCGCGAAGAGTAACCATGAGTTCATGGCTCGATGTGAACCAAACATTGGCGTCATGACCTCGGGTAGCGGTAATCAGAAGTCTGCTGTCCGCAGAGATTGACGCCCCGTTCTCAGAAAAGCTTGGCTCCCAGGGTTCATATGTGATCCCCCATCCATTCGAAACTTCGATATCGTTGACCCAAAGTTTTGCCACTCCATCAGCCCCTAGTGTCGCGATACGAGAGCCATCGAAGTTGATCTCAGTATCCGTGATGTCTGTGTCGTGCCACACGAGCGTCTGAAAGATTGAACAATCGCTTGTTGACCAAACTAGCACGGTCTGCCCCACTGAGGTGGCGGCCCATGCGCGATCCCCGGAT
Source organism: Terricaulis sp. (assembly GCA_040080805.1). Classification (GTDB taxonomy): domain Bacteria; phylum Pseudomonadota; class Alphaproteobacteria; order Caulobacterales; family Aquidulcibacteraceae; genus Vitreimonas. The sequence continues at coordinate 19,238 of JBEBHQ010000042.1, forward strand.
AGTGACGTATCTCCATGTTGTCCGACGGTCATGGTACAAAGTGGCGACCGCCTCCCGACGGGCCATATCTGCAAAGAATGGTCGTCGATAACCAAGAGTCGGTTAGAAGTTCCTAGGAACCGGGCATCGAGCAATGGACCTGGAAATTGCCAAATTTGAGCCCCATTCGCTGACGACCAGATCCTTGCACCCCCTTCAGCATCTACTGTCAAAATGCTTCGAAAGTCCGGCGAAAATTGAGCTGGACCGATGCCAACTTCCGCTTGGGTGCGCATCTGATGACCAAGAAGCGCGACTTGCGAGAAGTTGCCCGAAGCAGACCAAAGTTGCGCCTGCGGAAAGTAGGAATTGCTGATAACGAGCCGCTGGGAATCGCTAGAGATGGTCACGTTCCACCTCTCAATGTTGTCATAGCCAAGAACTCTTGGCGTGCCGTTGGAGCGACGTGCAAACTCCACCCGCCCCCGTCCATGAGCCGTCACCCAGAAATCTCTATTGGGTGCCACGAAATGCGAGGCACGAGCGCAATGTATCGCTAGAAGTGCGCCTTCAGCGCTGCTCTCTCGTCTGAAGTTTTCGCCATCACAGTGAAATCGGGACAGTCTTGAACCGCTCCTGATATCCCACACCGATACCATTTCGTCTGAATCAACCGCGTAGGCTATATCTCCGCTCGGCCCAAACTGAATTCTCCTCAGGCCTCTGCTGCCTGCGGAGAGCGCATGCAACGAATGACCATCATCAAATGACCGAACATCTGCGCCGCCGGAGCCTTGGGTGACTAGATGCCTTCCATCAGGTGAACTTAGGAGAATGTCTACCGCTCCGTCAGACACCAGCGCCGGCAAAGGTCGCGCGGAGTTGAGCAACGCGGCGGCGAGGACCGAGCGCGCCTCATTCGAGACGTCATCACTTAGTTGCATGCTCGCAAGAGCATAACGAGCAGCAGAACCAAAATCTCTTTCGGCAGACGCCTCCCACGCTCGCCCCAAGACAAGGCGTACTAGCGTTGTGCGCGCATCAGCTTCTCGTTCCGAGGCTCTGGCAGCGTTTTGATTGGCAAGGAGGGTTTGGACAACCGCCACGCCCGCGACGCATGCGAACAACACTGCGAAGCCTGCCACGAATCCTAACATGGCACGTTGTCTCTGGCGTTCCCTTTGGCCGAGGTCATCCAGCGGAAGCCCCAGCAACCCAGCAATCAACTTTAGACGGCCGCCCTCGCGACCGTCGCCGATGATGCGGCCCGTGGAAATCTTGAACTCCCGCAGATCGGCGGCTAACAACCCATGGCCTCGCAGTGCAGGAGGAAAGAATTCCTGCTCCACATCGTCAGAGTCGCGCGCATCCGCGGTAATGACTGGAAAAATGCGGGCCTTCCGACCAAGTCTGATGAAGGTCTCCACTTCGGTGTTGACCCACTTGCTTGATGCGGATGAGGGGCTGCACAATACGATTAGCGCATTGCTTTCCGCTAGCGCCTGTTCAATGCGCTCGGAAAGCTGGCCGCCACCTGACATGTCAGTCCTGTCGCGAAAGATCGGGTGAAGCTTGGCTGGCACCGAGCCAAACGAGCCCTCCAAACCGATAAGGCTCTTGGGCGTGCGATAACTATCCAGTTGGCGGTGCAGCCAGTTCGCTACCCGATCGTCTGCGCGGCTATAGCTAAAGAACGCCCAGTATCGCATCCGCCGGTCCCCAGGTTAGGCTATCGGGCGATACTAAAGGGGCCGAACGCAGCGCGCGAGCCCGCAAATGGCGACCGTCTGTTCAGGGCAATCCAGTTCCGATAGCCACGATATTACCATCGGCGGGGTTGCGCCAATCTGGCCGCTCGGCGTGCCGCCGCTGCCGGCCCCCCGAATTGACTCTTTCCCCGCCCGCGCCCAGTTTCCGGCGCAACGGGCCGGGCCGACTCGCAGTCGCCCTGTTCCGGCCAGACATACGAACCTCGCGGGAGAGAGCGCACAAGAAACGCGCCCCCGAAGGAGCAACCGCCCCGGAAACTCTCAGGGAACCGGACCGCAGGGGGATGAACACGCTGGAAAGCGCGCAGCGCCCCGGACGACGCGAAAGCGGCGATCCGGGGTCTCGATCAGAGCAAGGCGCTGCGCCGCCGACGGAGTAAGCCGCGAACCGAAGCGGTGAATCTCTCAGGCGCCAGGACAGCGGGGGCTGCGTGCCATTTCGCACGCGCCGCGCGTACCTGGAAACAAAATGGCCGAAGCTGGATCACCAAAGAAGCTGCCGCTGGACGCGCTCTGGCGCGCGCGCACCTCCAAGTTTGGGGACTTCGCCAGCTACGACATGCCGCTGCAATTCGAAGGCTTGATCGCCGAGCACAATTGGACGCGCCAGCACGCCGGCTTGTTTGACGTCAGCCACATGGGCCCATGCTTCTTCGCGCTGCCGAAGGGCCACGGGCTCGAAGGCGATGAGGCGCACAAAAAAGTGGCGTCCCTTGTCGAGCGCCTCGTACCCGCCGACATCCAAGGTCTCAAAGCCGGGCAAGTCCGCTACACCATGCTGCTCAACGAAGAGGGCGGCGTGCTCGATGATCTGATGATCGCGCGCCCCGCCGAGCCCGGCGCGGCGGGCGACCTCTACATCGTCGTCAACGCCGGCTGCAAACACCAGGATTGGGCGCTGATCGAAGCGGCGACGAAAGGCGAAGCAAACCTCGTGCGCGCTGACGATCGCTGCCTGCTGGCGCTGCAAGGGCCGAGCGCTGAATTGGTGGCGCGCGCTGCGATCGGCGATGAACTCGGCGCCATGGGCTTCATGCAAGTGAAGCGTTTCGATGCGTTCGGCCGCATCACCGTGACGCGCAGCGGCTATACGGGCGAGGACGGTTACGAAATTCTGGTCTGCGCGGAGCATGCTGTTGCGCTGGCCGAAGCGCTGCTCGCGCACGCGGAAGTCAAACCCATTGGCCTTGGCGCGCGCGATTCATTGCGGCTTGAGGCGGGCCTTTGCCTCTACGGCCACGATCTTGATACGACCACCTCTCCCATCGAAGCGGACCTGGCGTGGACGATCCAGAAGCGCCGCCGCGAAGCGGGGGATTTTCCAGGCGCCAAGCGCATCAAGCGGGAAATGGAACTCGGCCCCTCGCGCAAGCGTGTGGGCTTGCGGCCGAAGGACCGCGCGCCAGCGCGCGAGGGCGTCGTCATCGAGAAGGACGGAAAAGCCATCGGTCTGGTGACATCCGGCGGCTTTTCGCCCGTGCTCAACGCGCCGATCTCCATGGGCTATGTCGAGGCGCAATTCGCGGCGCCTGGCGCGGAGCTCGATCTTATCGTGCGCGGCCAAAAGCGGCCCGCTGAAGTGGTCGCGCTGCCGTTCGTGACGCATCGCTACCATCGTTCGAAGAAAGCTTGAGAGGAGGGTGGGATGACCACGCGTTACACCAAGGATCACGAATGGGTGCGGATGGAGAATGGCCTCGCCACTATCGGCATCAGCGCTTACGCCGCCGAGCAATTGGGCGATGTCGTTTATGTCGAATTGCCGGGCGAGGGCGCTGAGTTCGCGGCCGGCGCCGACATGGCGGTGGTGGAGAGCGCGAAGGCCGCATCGGATGTCTACGCGCCGATTGCCGGTGTGATCACCGGCGCCAACGTTTTGCTCTCAACCCAGCCCGATCTGGTCAACCAATCGCCGCAAGGCGAGGGGTGGTTCGTGACGATCCGACCATCAAACAAATCCGAGTTCGACGCGTTGATGGATGAAGCCGCGTACGCCGATTACGTGAAGGGGCTTTGATGGCCGCCGCGCTCGGGCCGACATCCATACGCTGGCTGCTCATCTGCGGCGTGCTGACGCCGTTCCTGTATTTCGGGGCACAGCTGATCGCGGCGCCGCTCTATCCAGGATACGACGCGATGCGCCAAGCGGCGAGCGACCTTGGGGCGCGGGGCGCTTCGAGCGCAACTGTGTTCAATGCCGGTGCTTTGCTTACGGGCGTCGCCTCCTGTCTGGGTGGGTTCGGCGCGTTCTTCGCGTTGCTCCGCGAGCGCATCCATGGTCTCGGCGCGGCGCTGGTGGCGTTGTGTTTTCTGAGCAATGGCTTTGGCGCGGTGAACGCGTTTCTGCACCCACTGCCTGACCCCGCGCACAACCCCGGCATGTTGCAGGTTGGCATTTTTGCGCTTCCGATTGTCGGGCTCTTCGTCGTTTGGTTTTTACGCGACGCGGTGGTCACAAAGTCCTTGTTGCTCTTCGCGTTGGCGGCGTTCGCGGCCATCGCGGCGATCATGTCGGGCCTTAGCCCTGTTGTCGTTTCTGAAGCTGAAGGGCTTTGGCAGCGTGTAGCGGTAGCGGTTCTCTACGCGCCGCTCCTCACTATCAGCGCCTCTCTCTGGATTCGCGCCGCCCAGCCGCGCATCGCACAAACGGAATGAATCATGAGATATTTGCCCATCACCGAACCTGACCGCCAACAAATGCTCGGCGTTGTCGGCGCCAAGTCCATCGACGATCTCTTCGTCGACGTGCCCAGGCATGCGCTGCTTCAGGGCTTGGTTGACCTCCCTCGCGCGCAGGGCGAGATCGAAGTGCATCGCCACATGCAGAAGCTGGCGGAGAAGAATACGCCTGCTGGCCGCACGGCGTTCTTCCTTGGCGCTGGGGCCTACCGCCACCACGTGCCCGCGAGCGTGGACCATTTGATTCAGCGCAGCGAATTTCTCACCGCGTACACGCCGTATCAGCCGGAAATCGCGCAAGGCACATTGCAGGCTTTGTACGAGTTCCAAAGCCAGGTCGCGGCTTTGCTCGACATGGAAGTCGCGAACGCCTCGATGTACGACGGCTCCACAGCTTGCGCGGAAGCGGCGATGATGGCCGCGCGCGTCACCAAGCGGCGGAAGATCATTTTCTCCGGCGGCGTGCATCCGCACTATGTCGAAACTGCGCGCACGGCGTGTGAAGCGCTCGGCCTTGAGGTAGTGGCGCTGCCCGCGGCCATTGATGACGAAGCGGCGGTGACCAACGCGCTCGACGCGAGCACCGCCGCAGTTATCGTGCAATCGCCCAACGTGTTCGGCACAATCACCGATCTCACCAAAATCGGCGAAGCCGCGCACGGCGCCGGGGCGCTGATGGTAGCAACCTTCACTGAAGTGGTGTCGTTCGGCTTGATCGAACCGGCAGGCGCGATGGGCGCCGATATCGTTTGCGGCGAGGGCCAGTCGATCGGCAATGCGCTGAACTTTGGCGGCCCGTATGTCGGGCTGTTCGCCACGAAGGAAAAGTATATTCGCCAGATGCCGGGCCGCGTCGCCGGCGAAACGGTTGACGCCGATGGCAAGCGCGGTTTCGTGCTGACGCTCTCCACGCGCGAGCAACACATCCGCCGCGAGAAGGCGACCAGCAATATCTGCACCAATTCCGGGCTCTGCCAGCTGGCGTGGACCATCCACATGACCCTCCTGGGCGAGAAGGGCCTCCGCCAACTCGCCACGCTCAATCATGAAAAGGCGATCGCGCTGGCTGAGGCGCTGGGAAAAATCCCTGGCGTGGAGGTGGTGACCAAGTGCTACTTCAACGAAATCGCGCTGAAACTCCCCAGGCCCGCGCAAGGCGTGGTCGATGCAATGGCTGGTGAGGGCGTGATCGCGGGCGTCGCCATGAGCCGGCTCAATCCGAAAGCGGGGATGGATGACGTGTTGATCACCTGTGCGACGGAAATGAACGCGGATGAAGATATTAGCGCTTACGCGAAGGCGCTGAGGGCGAGCTTGCAATGAGCGCGACCGCAAAGAACCCCCTCCCCTTGAGGGGAGGGGGCAGGGGG
>JBEBHQ010000010.1:0-105977 GCA_040080805.1 Terricaulis sp.
TGGGGGTAGGGGGGGGGGGTGAGGCTCAACATTTACAGGTTCGCCGAAAAGGACCGCGGATCTTCAGACGCGCATGTGGGCCTGAAGACCCGCACTCCGAAATTGAAACGCGGTGCAACACCCCACCCCCTGCCCCCTCCTCTCAAGAGGAGGGGGTTCCTCGCGCTTTCCATGCTGCTGCTCTCAGCTTGCGGGCCGCAGCTCGGTTCGCTGGAGAAGGGCGAGGAAGGCCAAGTGGTGCGCGCCTACGGCGGTGACACGTTGGAGCTGGACTCGGGCCTGCGTGTGTTTCTCGCCGAGATCGACGCGCCGCGCGGCGAGGATGCGTACGCCGCCCAGGCTCAAGGCGAACTGGAGGCTTTGGCGCTGCACCGCCAAGTGCGGCTCGCGTACGGCGGCAATCATCGCTGGGTGCGGCGCGCGCGCGAGGGCGAGGCGCCGCTTGAACCGCAGCAGGAAACCGCTATCGCCCACGTTTTCGTGCGCAGCGAAGGCGGGCGCTGGTTTTGGCTACAACACGCGCTCGTCTCGAAAGGCGCGGCCTTCGTGCGCCCGCGCCGCGACAATCACGCCCGTACCGCCGATCTGCTCGCGCTCGAAGCGGGGGCGCGCGCCGCCGAACGCGGTTTGTGGGCCAAGCGTGAGTACCGCCCGCTCAATGCAAGCGCGGCGGCGGCTCTGGCGTTGAGCTTCGCGGATTCTTGCCTGCGCGGACCGGCCCCCTATCGCATCATCGAGGGCCGCATCGGCGAAGCAAACGTGTTCGACACCCGCGCCTCGCTTTCGCTCGGCGGCGAGCCGCCTTTCGCGCTCGTCGTCTTCGGCGAGAACTTCGCCGCCTGGGACGGCCCCCCGCTCGCCTCGCTTAGCGGCGCACGCGTGCGCGCGCGCGGCGCGCTAGGCGTCTACCGCGAGCAACCGCAATTATGCTTGGAGCACGCCAGTCAACTTGAAGTGCTTACGCCACCAGGCGAAGCGCGGACGCCGCGGGAATGAGCAGCGTAAACGTAGAGCCCTTGCCCGGCTCGCTCACGACTGTCACGTCGCCGCCCATCGCGCGCGCCAATTTACGGGTGATGGAAAGACCAAGCCCGGCGCCGCCATATTCACGCGCAATGGAAACATCGCCCTGGACGAAGGGTGCGAACAAGCGGCCCAAAACAGCCGGCGCAATGCCAATGCCGGAATCAGTAACGTCAAAAGCCACGTAGGCGCGCTCACCTTGCCGCAACGTGCGCGCGCGCACCGAGATCGCGCCGTCCTTGGTGAACTTAATCGCGTTGCCGACTAGATTGAGCAGACACTGGCGTAACCGCACCGGGTTCGCCGAGACGCTGTAGACGTCGGCGTCGGTAGCTATGCTCAGGACATTACCCCGCGCGCGCGCCTGTGGCGCCATGACCTCCTCCATCTCGGCAAGGAGGTGGCGCACCTCCACCGACTCGACCGGCGCACGCTCTGTCTGAGCGTCGATGCGGGAGTGGTCGAGAATGTCGTTGACCATTCGCAGTAAATGCCAAGCGGCTGCGGTTATGCTGCCGGCATCCTTACGAATGTCACTCTCGTTCTCGTCGCCGGGCGACACTTGCTCGCCGATCAGTTCCGAATAACCGATGATGGCGTTAAGCGGCGTGCGCAGCTCGTGGCTCATGGTGGCGATGAATTCAGATTTTACGCGGCTTGACTCGAGCGCTGCCTCCGCGTGCGCCATGGCGGCGATCTGGCGCACCACCAGATGGCGCGCGACAAGGCCCGCCATCACGCCGGTGAACGCCAGGCCAATGGCGATCGGCCACATTTGCCCCGCGAAGCCCGCGCTGCCAGGCCGCTCATTGCGCCAAACCAGATACCCGAGGGTCGCGCCGCCGGCGTCGTGAACGGGTCGCGACACCAAAGCCCCGCCCGCCGGCGCCGTGAGCGTGAAGGCCAAATCGCCGAGGCCCAACGCCGCGCCACGTTCGCTCAATTCCTCGGCGCTCAGAATATCGATGCTGGCGACAAAGTTCAGGGATTCGCCTCGCCTGCGCCGCTGAGGCTCCAATTCACGGCTGATTGGAGCAATCGAGACGCCGAGAAGCTGACCATCCGCCGAGGCGAAACTATTCAGCGTCGCCTGGGATGTGGAAGCGCCCGCGTCGCTCAAGCCCTCGGCGGTTGCGGCCTGCGCCGCCGCATCCGCGGCAACCGCCGCCAGTTCGCCTTCGAGTTCCTTGAACCAAGCGTAGCGCACCTGGCCGCCGCCAAACACCACCATGCCGTCGCTGACCAACGAGAAATAATTGGCGTCCAGCCAATCGGCGTCCCACCTGATGCTGATGGCGTCGTAAGCGTCGTTCCAATACGCAAAATCCATGGTCGTGTTGGATAGCGCCCGCGTGCCGCCATCGATGGCGCTGGCGACGAGCGCTTGGCTGCCGTCCACGAAATCGCGATCCTGCCGTTTGGCGACGTCCCAAAACAACGCCAACGCGCCGATGGTGACGATCAACACGAGCACCAAGATAGGCGCGCCAGCGCTGAGCCAAATCTGGTGCGGACGGCGGTGTTGGTTGGGCATGGAATGTACTCAACGGACCATAGACGGCCCCATGGCGCGCGGCGTTTTGGGCCCAACTAGCCAGCAACACCTTGCGGAATGGTTCATCTGCGAGTTCGCAGGGGTTTGTTAACCCCAAACGAAAAGCGCCCGGCCCTTCGCATTCCGATTATCCGCGAACCTCAGGCCGCTTCGGCAGGCTCGCTGGCCGGCGCGGCGGGAGCTTCTGTCCTGCTCTTTTTCAGCGCCAGCGACGCCGAGAGCTTCACGATCGCTTCGTCGCGGTTAATCTTCTCGACCGCCGCCAGTTCACGCGCCATCCGGTCGAGCGCGCTTTCGTAGAGTTGACGCTCGGAATAGGATTGCTCGGGCTGGTCGCTGGCGCGGAACAGGTCGCGCACCACTTCCGCGATCGACACCAGATCACCAGAATTGATCTTCGCTTCGTATTCCTGGGCCCGGCGGCTCCACATGGTCCGCTTGATGCGGGCGCGGCCCTGCAGCGTCATCATCGCTTTATCGACCACTTCGCCGGAGGCGAGCGGGCGCATGCCGCACGAGCGCGCCTTCGCGGTGGGCACACGCAGCGTCATTTTGTCCTGCTCAAACGAGATCACGAACACGTCGAGGTCGAGCCCAGCCACCGCCTGCTTCTCGACGCCCATGACACGCCCAACGCCGTGCGCCGGGTAAACGATGTGGTCGCCCGGGCGGAAGGAAGTCGATGGGTTGGCAGTTTGCATTCAGGAACTCCGTGTCCAAAAAAATCGTTCTCGCGACCCGCCATTCCCTAGCCTCCCGCCGGCGCGCGCGAAAAACACACAAAAACAAGCGCGGCGGCTTTGCCTCCCGCGAAATTTTCGTGTTCTGCGCTCACCAACGGGCGATGGATGGATCCGGTTGCGGGGGGTGGCCGAATGCACCCCTCATCTAAACAACGTGTATCACAGTTTAGGCCGCTTCGGAAGCCCGAGCGTACAGCCCGAAATTAGTCGCCCTCGCCAGGCTTGGCGCTGAAGTATTTCTCGAACTTACCCTGCTCGTTGCGGAATGTGTCGGCATCGGCCGGCGGGGTTCCCTTGTGGGTGATGTTCGGCCAAACCTTCGCATACTCCGTGTTGATCTTGAGCCACTTGCCATCGGCGGTGTCCGCCGAATCAGGCTTGATGGCGTCCACCGGACATTCTGGCTCGCACACCCCGCAATCGATGCATTCGTCCGGGTGAATAACCAGGAAGTTCTCGCCCTCGTAAAAGCAATCGACGGGGCAAACTTCGATGCAGTCCATCAGTTTGCAGCGCACGCAGGCGTCGGTGACGATATAGGTCATGGCGCGGCTGACATGGCTGGCGGCGCGGGGAGCGTCAAGCGAGCACGCTGCGGCACGTTCGCGGGCGGGCCCCCCAGCCGCGCCTCAGAGCGCGCGGTAAAGCGCGCGCGCGTCCGCGACCGTGCCGCGCCTTCCCGCAAGCGCCAGGACTTCGATCGTGGCCAAGCCCCCGGCCCGCGCAAAGACCAGCGCATCCCCGGGAGCGAGTTCCGCCGACGCTTTTTGCAGCCGCCAAACGCGGCCTCCCCTCCGTATGCGCACACCGCCCTCAGCGACCAGCCTGCTCGCCGCCGCCCGCGTCTTGGCGAAACGCGCGCGGAAGAGCCAGATATCCACGCGCTGGCGGCCATCGCCGCTCATCCGGGCCCGCCACGGCGGCGGCGGCGCTGCGCCGGGGGCGGAAGCAAAGCAGCAAGCGCGGAGAAGGCATTGTCGCCCGCAGCGTTCGCGCGCGCCTTGCCGCGCACGACCGCAAGCCGCCAGCGTCCCGGCGCGCCATCGTCCGTTGGCCGAGTCCGTTTGTAGCCCAGCGCGCCCAGCACGCCCGGCAGTTCGGCGGCTCGCCGCCCGATCAGACGCGCTAGCGCCGCATCGGATGTCAGTTCCGGCGCCGATACTGCCTCCGCCAACCGCTCGACCAGATCGAACCGCACCGCCACCTGTCCGCAGGCCCGGTAGCCGGCGGCGGCGCTCGCGCTCCAGCTCAAAGGCGCGTCGATGGCGACAGAAAGCGCGCCCGCGCGCGGCAAGAACAGGCTTTGCGTCGGGCAAAAGCTGCGATGCAGAATTGCCAGCGTTTGCGCCGCGCGCGGGCGCACCAGCCCCGGCATGAAGATACTGTGGCGCCCCACGCGCACGCCGCAACGTTGCAAGGCGGCGCGGGCGGCGGGGCTCATGTGGTCCAAATCCTCGCCCGCGCGATCAAGCGCGCCAGCGCTCTCCAGCAAGCGAAACGCCAGGCCGCGCGCATCCGGCGGCAACTTGCCGTCGCGCCAAGCAGCTTCCAGCATCGTCAGCGGACGCAAGTCCGCCGCCACTTTGCGCGCCAGCCAATATTCCAAACGCTCGCGCGCGGCGGCGCGTTCAAGCTCACTCACCGCGTCGGCGCAGATCAGCCGCAAGCGCGGCTTCAGCACCGGCGCGCCCGCCATCAGCTTCGCCACCGCCGCGCCATCGACCCGAACCCGCCCGTCGCGGCCCAGTTCAATGTCGGCCTCCTCCGCCCCGGCGATGCGCGCCAGCCGGCGCGCCACTTCCGGCTTCAGCGCCCGCCACGCCGCGTTACGCACCGCGCGCCCTTCAACGCCGCCACTCGCGCGCGGATCAGGAACGAAGTCCAAGCCCTCAAGCCGGCCGACATAATGGCCCTCGACCGTTACTTCCCCATCCTCGGAGATGCCGGCCAGCATCGCGTCCTCGCGCTTCAGCCCTTTGAGCAAGGCCGACGTGCGCCGATCGATGAATCGTTGCGTCAGCGCCGCGTGCAGCGCGTCGGAGAGTTTATCTTCCACCTCGCGCGTGCGGGCCCGCCAGCTCTCGGCGTCAGCGAGCCAATCGGCGCGGCTGGCCGCATAGGTCCAGGTGCGCACGTGGGCCAGACGCGATTGTAGCACGTCCAAATCGCCCTCGGCGCGGTCGAGCGTTTCGAGTTCGGCGGCGACCCATTCGCTCGGCACCCGCCCCTTCGGAGCCAGAATGTAGCCAGCGATGCGGCCTGCGATGCGCACGTGATCCTCCGGAGAGACTTTGCGGAAATCCGGCAATTGGCAGGCTTCCCACAATCGGCGCACCTGCGCCGGCGCCCGCACCCGCGCCATCGTCTCCGCATCCTCGCACAAGCGCGCCAGCACTTTTTCATCGTCGGCGCCGCGCACACGCGCGAGCCCGGCGCGCGGCGGCGCGGCGGCCAGCGAAGCCGCCAACGCCGCCACGGTGTCGAACTTCAGCGCCTCGTTACGCCATTGGATCGCTTCCACCGGCTCGAACTCGTGGCTCTCCACCCGCTCGATCGTCTCCTCGTCGAAAGGCGCGCATTCGCCGGTTTCGCCGAATTGGCCGTCGCGGGTGAAGCGCCCGGCGCGCCCAGCGATCTGGGCGATCTCGTCGGCGCGCAAATCGCGCCAGCCATGGCCGTCGAACTTGCGCCGCGAAGCGAACGCGACATGATCGACATCCATGTTGAGGCCCATGCCGATGGCGTCGGTGGCGACCAGGAAATCCACCTCCCCGCTCTGATACAGCGCCACTTGAGCGTTTCTTGTGCGCGGCGAAAGCGCGCCCATCACCACCGCGGCCCCGCCGCGATGACGGCGCAGCAATTCGGCGATCGCGTAAACTTCCTCCGCCGAGAACGCGACCAGGGCCGAGCGCTTGGGCAGCTTGGTGATTTTCTTGTGCCCGCCATACGCCAAAGTCGACATGCGCTCGCGGCGAATGATCTCCGCTTCCGGCAACAGCTTGCGCACCATCAGCCGCATCGTGTCGGAGCCGAGCAACATGGTTTCGCCGAAGCCGCGCGCGTGCAGCACGCGATCGGTGAACACATGCCCACGATCCAAATCGCGCGCGACCTGGATTTCATCGATGGCGAGAAACTCGGCTTTCAGATCGAGCGGCATCGCCTCGACCGTACAGACGAAATAACGCGCGCTTTCCGGCGCGATTTTTTCCTCGCCCGTGATCAAAGCCGCCGCCGCCTCGCCCTTGGCCGCGACCACGCGGTCATAGACTTCGCGCGCCAGCAGCCGCAGCGGCAGCCCGATCATCCCCGAGGCATGGCCCAGCATGCGCTCGATCGCGAGATGGGTCTTGCCGGTATTGGTGGGCCCCAGAACCGCCTTGACCCGTCCATGCGCCGCCATCCGCCGACGATGGGCGCCTGGCGCGGCGTTTTCAAGAACAGAAAAAACAAGAACGAATCATCAACGAATCATTTGATAGATTCGTTTCTTGTCCGTTCACGGCTATATCTGGGGGTTAAGACTTAAGTAACACACAAGACTTCCCCAGGACTCTCCCCCGGCAAGCCTCGTCTGGAGAAGGCGCGCGCCACTTCCGGTGGCGCATGATGCGAAACATCCGAGTGAGTGCGACCAAGCGCAGCCAGGGACCGCGCGCTCCGACCTCCAAGCTCCCTAACTCCTCCTCCGCAAGGAGATGGAGAAAATGCGAAACACGAAGGGCCATTCCCAAGGGAGCGGCTTCTCGGCTTGGAAGTGACTTGCGGTTGTCTTAGTATGCCAAAGGCTAACGGCGGTGAGGGCAAATGCAGCGGTTATCGCTAATATTGGTTGCGCTCCTTACGCTCACCGCCAACGAAGCGCACGCGCAGTCGATCCATGACTACGGGAGAGCCATTCAACGCCAGCAAGCGGAACGCGAGCAGATGCTTGGTGTTGGATCGGACGTACGATTTCAGCCATTTGCTCCCTATGTCGGTCTGGCTTTTCAGCGAGAGCCTGCTCATCCCCTCCAAGTGGACCCACCTGTTACAGTGAACGATGACAGAACCGTCGGCAGACCAGACTTTCAATTCAACGCGCCGATCGAATTTGGATCCTGCCGGCTCATGACGAGTGGCGGACTAGCATCAGGATTCGGAGCGCAGTTTGGGTACGCTTGCCGGCCAGAAAGCGCGCTCGCTTTCGTTCTACTATCCTATCAGGCTCAACCCAGCGTCGACCTCGATCAGATATCCCGCGGCCTGACGGGCCGCGAAGCCAGCCTGTTTGGCTATTCAGTTCCCCAGTGTGAGTCTCACCAAGCGCCGATTGGAATTGAGCGCGCATTGTCTTGCACAAGCAGCTTTCAGCACTACGTCCGCGCGAACGACAATGCGCCAATACCGGGGCGCTCCAGTTGGATCGTAGGTTCGAACCACGATTTCTTTTTTGTGGCGACCACCGTGTGTGCGGGGGCGCAGTGCGAACACGCTCTGCCAGCGTTCGAAGAATTTGTTGCGCAATTGAATTTTTCTAGCGCAAGAGCGCCATAGCGCCGCTACCGCGCCCATCAGCCACTCGACGCTCACGCAAACAACGCCAACTGTGCCGCGAACGCGCGCTTCGACCCTAGCTCACCGGCGGCGGCTCGCCGCCATACGCCAGGGGATCGACGTTCAGCCCATCGACGCTCACTTCATAGTGGAGATGCACGCCCGTGGCGTTGCCGGTGGCGCCCATGCGCCCGATCGCGGCGCCGGCGCTGACGAAGCTCCCCGGCGCCAGGTTCGGATCGATCTCGCTCAAATGCGCATAGCGCGTCATCACCCCTTGGCCATGGTCGATCTCGAGCACCTGCCCATAGCCGCCGCGCCAATCGGCGAACGCCACCCAGCCATCGCCCGCCGCGAACACGAAGCCGCCATCGGCATTGGCGAGGTCCATGCCGTTGTGCTGTCGGCCGCCGCCATCGGCTGTCCCGCGCCAGCCAAAACCCGACGAGAGACACGCGGTCTCCGTTGGGTTGCGCAGCAACGCCCCGGCGGCGGTGTAAATGTAAGGCGTGTAAAGCTTGGCTTCGCCGCGTTCACCGACGGGGCCCATGTTTGAGCCCCCGCCGCCATTGCAGGCGAGCAGCTCATTGTGCACGGCGGCGCGTGGCGCGGTTGCGTAAAAATTGGGGCTTGAGGGCGGCGGCGTGGGGAGCGGGCGGTAGGACGTGATCGGCGCCGGCGTGCTCGCGCACCCAACCAGCGCGAATGCCGAAACAAAGCCAAGTGCTAATCCGCGCATCGCCGCACCGTCCTCGCCCCAAAGGGTCCTTGCGCGCGGCGACGTGAACCGCGCCTGAATCGAATGGCCCCGAATGGAATAGAATTGAGCCATTGCCGTAGTGGAGCCGGAGCCCCCGGGCGCCCAGGCCGCCTTGATCAGCGTGCATTCGCTTCCCAACCAGATCACAGGGACCCTTGGGAGGGGTCCCGGCGGCAGGGCCTCAATGCGCGGTCCAGCCGCCGTCCATCGGCAACGCCGCGCCGGTGATTTGGGCTGCGCCCTCGGTGCACAAGAACATCGCCAGCGCCCCGATTTGGCTCGTGGTCACGAATTGCTTGGTCGCTTGGGCCGCCAGCAGCACGTCACGAACCACCGCTGCTTCGCTGATGCCGCGCGCGCGCGCCGTGTCGGGGATCTGCCTTTCGACCAGGGGCGTGCGCACATAGCCGGGGCAGATGGCGTTGCATGTCACCCCATACTCCGCACCTTCGAGCGCAACCGTTTTGGTCAACCCCAGCACGCCATGCTTGGCCGCCACATAAGCGGATTTGAACGGTGAGGCGACAAGCGCGTGCGCCGAGGCGATATTGATGATGCGGCCCCACTGGCGCGCCTTCATCTCGGCGAAGGTCGCGCGCACCAGGTGAAACGTCGCCGAAAGATTGATGGCGATGATGGACTCCCATTTGGCGATGGGAAACTCCTCAATCGGCGCAACATGCTGGATGCCGGCATTGTTGACGACGATGTCGACGGCGCCGAAAGCCGATTTCGCGGCGGCGGCCAGCGCCGCGACCTCTTCTGGTTTCGACACATCCGCGCCGTGGTGCGCGGCCTTAACGCCGTGCGCTGAAGCCAAGCGCGCGCGGATGCCCTCGATCTCGCCTGCATCGCCAAAGCCGTTGAGCATGACATTGGCCCCACCCGCCGCCAGAGCCTCGGCAATGCCAAGGCCAATGCCGCTGGTCGAGCCGGTGATGATCGCGGTTCTACCCTCAAGCGTTCGCATAGCGTGATGTCCTTTGCCGGTGTGAGTGATGCCCTCAAGACAGCGGCGAGCGCAAGCGCATGGATTGGCGCGCGCGGTGGATGCGCCTACACAGGCCGCCATGGACTTCGCCAATCAAGTCGTGATCGTCACCGGCGCCGGGGGCAATCTTGGCGCCGCCATCGCGCGTGAATTGGCGGCGCGCGGCGCGCGCCTCGTCCTGGCCGATCAAAGCGCCGAAGCGCTCGCGCGCACGACCGACAATCTTGGAGGCGACCAGTTTCTGGCGCTGAGCGGCGTCGATCTACGCCAGGAAGCCGACGCGCGGAGCATCGTCGATGACGCCGTGGCGCGCTTTGGCCGCATCGACGCGCTCGCCAACACAATCGGCACGTTCGCCATGGGCCGCATCGAGGAGGACGCCGCCGCGCACTGGCACATGTTGATGGATCTCAACGCACTCTCGGCGCTACTGATCTCCAAGGCCGCGCTGCCGCCAATGCGCGCGGCCGGCTATGGCCGCCTCTTACACGTGGCGGCTGGCGCAGCGCTCAAGGGCGGCGCCGGCATGAGCGCCTACAGCGCCTCGAAAGCCGCGCTCATGCGCGTATGCGAGTCGCTCTCGGAGGAAACCAGGTCCAGCGGAATCACCACCAATTGCATTCTACCCAGCACCATCGATACCCCGCAAAATCGTGCCGCCATGCCAGGCGCCGACACAAGCGCCTGGGTAAAGCCCGCGGACATCGCGAAGGTCGCGGCATTTCTACTGTCAACCGCCGCCGGCGCCGTTACCGGCGCCGCCATCCCCGTCACGCGCTAATAGATGACAAAACACGGATTTAGGTGGGGCAAACGGTTCGAACCAGTCCGCCTGCGCTCCTTCGGAGCTTCGGCGAGACAGCCTTCGCTGCTCAATTTCGAGGCTGGCTTGCCTAGCCGTAGCTGCGAAGCAGCGAAGGCTGGTGGACCCGAGCGGGATCGAACCGCTGACCTCTGCATTGCGAACGCAGCGCTCTCCCAGCTGAGCTACGGGCCCTCGACAATAGCGGCGAGCCGCCATTTTCGGCGAGCGGGATATAGGGCCGCGCCAAACCGGGCGTCAAGGCGCTCCCGCGCTTGCTCAATCCGCACGAAGCAGCCTAGACGGAGGCATGGAAACTGGCCTGATCTCTATCTTTTTCGACCTCGTGCGCGTCGTGCTGCGGTTGTTTTCGATCGTGCTGATTGTCTACGTGGTGCTGTCTTGGCTCTACGCCTTCGACGTGGTCTCTCGCCGCAATCCGTTTGTGAACACGTTGTGGGAGTTTGCCCGCCGCTTGACCGATCCCGTGCTCGTGCCTCTGCGCCGTATCATCCCGCCCATCGCCGGCGTAGACTTGTCCGTCCTGGTGCTGCTGCTGGCGATCTCCTTGTTTGAGAGTCGCATTTCTTACTGGATCGAGAGCATGCTGCGCGGCGGGCCGATCCTCTGAGCGCGAAGCTCCGCGTGCGGCTGACGCCCTCCGGCGGCGCCGACCGCATCGACGGGCGCGCCCTGGACGCAAACGGCAAGGCCTATCTCAAAGCGCGCGTGCGCGCCGCGCCGGAGCACGGCGAAGCCAATGCGGCGCTGGAGGCGCTGCTTGCCAAGGCGCTCGGGGTGGCGAAAGGCAAAGTCAGCGTAACCCGCGGAACGACGGCGCGGATGAAAACAGTGGTGGTTGAAGGCGTAAGCGAGGCTGAGATGGCGGCGTTCTTGTTCCAATTCGCGGAGAAAGCATGAGCGCACGCATTATCGACGGCAAAGCCATTGCGGCGCTGGTGCGCGCCGACGTGGCGGCGGCGGTGAAGAAGCTGCCGGCGCAGCCAGCACTTGCGGTGGTGTTGGTGGGCGATGACCCCGCGAGCCACGTCTATGTGTCTTCCAAGGCAAAGATGACGGCGGAAGCCGGCATGCGCTCGGAGGAGATTCGCCTGCCCGCCGATACCGGCCAGGGCGACCTCATCGCCCGTGTCGAGGCGCTCTCACGCGATCCCGAAATTGACGGCATCTTGGTGCAATTGCCGCTACCCAAACACATCAGCGAAGCCGCCGTGCTCGCCGCCATCGATCCGCTGAAGGACGTCGATGGCCTCACCGAAGCCAGCGCCGGCAAGCTGGTGTTGGGCAAACCTGGCTTGCGCCCGTGCACGCCGGTAGGGTGCGTGATCCTGGCCAAGAGCGAACGCGCCGATCTCACCGGCGCCAATGTCGTCGTCATCGGCCGCTCGATCCTGGTGGGCAAACCCGCCGCGCTTTTGTTCCTGGAGCAGAACGCGACCGTCACGCTGGCGCATTCCAAGACCCGCGACTTGCGCATGGTCTGCCGCGGCGCCGACATTCTGGTGGCCGCGGTGGGCCGCCCCGAGATGGTGCGCGGCGACTGGATCAGGCCGGGGGCAATCGTCATCGATGTCGGCACCAACCGCGTGCCCGCGCCGGAAAAGGGAGAGGGAAAAACCAAGCTGGTCGGCGACGTGGCCTTCGCCGAAGCCATCGAAATCGCCGCGGCAGTGAGCCCCTCCCCGGGCGGGGTCGGCCCAATGACCATCGCCTGCCTGCTCCGCAACACCGTGCTTGCCGCCTGCGCCCGGCGGGGGTGGGCGATCCCAGCGGCGCTCGCCTAGCTCGACATACTTCTCCCCTTGCAGGGGGAGCGTTACACTTGGCATACTTTTACAGCGGTGATAGGTGATTCCGATGGGGCGGCGGGGCCGCTTGAGGATTAGCCTAGTGCATGCGTTTTTTGATGATAGCGGAGATTTCAAGTCTCCGGGCTTTTCGTATTTGGCCGGCTGGGTCTCAGATCTTGACGGTTGGAATGGATTTTCCACGCGATGGCAATTGCTGCTTCGCGAGCATGGTTTGCCGTTCCTGCACACTTCGGATTTTCTCAGTGGAAAAGGTGACCACAGGGGAGAGACTCGCACCTACGAGGAGCGGCTGCGGACGCTTAAGCCGTTCATTGAACTCATCAAAGGGCATGTGCTTTGCGGATACGCCATCGGCATCGATCCAGTTGCATATGCCAAAGCGTTGCCGCGCAACGAGAAGGGCAAACGCGAGTATGTCGCACCCGACGAATTTTGCATGCTTCGCGTTCTGCGGTGGGTCGGTGACCACACTCAGGCGTGGGACACTTCGGATTTCTTAGAGTGCGCTTTCGACGAAAGCGATAAGAACGCTGGTCGTTTCTTCGGCGTGTGGCGGAAGCTAAAGCAGCGCAAGGACATGAGTCGAAAGCTTTTCACCAGCATCCTATTCGGTGACGACAAGCTCATCCCAATGCTGCAAGCGGCGGATTTGCTCGGCGTCGCAACAAGCAGAAAGCTTGCTGGCGAACTCGCCACTGATCATCCGTTGGCGCGTATTTTTGATGATGACTTTGAACACCTGGTGTTCGGAACGCTCGTTCATTTCGAGCTTTGGGACGCAGAAGCTTTGGCCGCGGAGCATCGCTTAAGGACCTGGGCTAGCGCTTCGTCGGAGCCTTCGGAGAAATCTTCTTGACCGCCCCCGCCAACGCCCCCGGATCGTCCGACGCCCCAGCCTTCTTCGCAGCTTCGAGGAAGCGCTTGGATTGCTCTGGATCGTCGGGCGGACGCTTGGTGGGCTTGCGGGTCATGCCGAAGCATAACCCGCTTCGCCGCTACGGTTCCAGCAGGTCGAAGAAATCTAGCTGGGGATCGGCTGGTAGGTCCGCCAGCGCGCGCCAAACCCGGGTCAGCAGGGGCTTAGGCCGTCGCCTCGCCCCGTTCTCCACCAACTGTTCGATAGGTGAGCCGCTTACCCTTGACGCCTTGCAGGGCGATATCGGCGCGGCTAACGTCATCAACGCCAAGCTTGGCGCGGTTGGAATAGCGGAACGAAAACTCCGCCAGGTAGCGGTGCAAGTGCGCCTCGCTGACCGCGTGATAGGTGCCAGTCAGGCCGCGCTTCAAGACCGAGAAGTAGCCTTCCACGGTGTTCGAGTGCGCCAAGCCGCGCACGTACTCGTCAATCTGGTGGTTGACGGTTTCATGGGCAGCGAACTCGCGGCCAAGCAAGCGATACTCGCCCGCCGCGTCGGTCATGAGCGCCGACGCTTTGTCGGCGTGCGCGGCAAGGATAGGGCGCAAGGTTTCGCGGTTCACGCGCGGGATATGGTGCGCGCGCACTCGGCCATCGCGTTCGACGATGGCGTGAACGATCTGCTTGCCCATGCCGCCAATGTTCGCGGCATTGCGCTTGCCAACGTGCTTGTTCTTCTCTTTGCCGCCGATGTAGGTGGTATCGGCCTCGATGACCTTGCCGGCGCCGCCCAGCGGTTCCAGGCCGCCGTCCTTCATGGCTTCGCGGATGCGGTGGGTCAGGTGCCAAGCGGTTTTCATGGAGCATCGGAACATCCGTTGAAGCTCGCGGGTGCTAATGCCGTTCTTGCTGGCGCACATGAGATGGATGGCTTGCAGCCACAGATTCAGCGGCAAGTGCGAGGCCTCAAAGATGGTGCCCATGCGGACGGTGAAGTGGGAGTCGCAGGCGTAGCATTTGCGCAACCCCATGCGGGTGGTTTCACCCTTCAGCGCCCCGACGTGCTCCGAGGTCGCGCCGCACTTGGGGCAAACGGGGCCGTTCGGCCAAAGCCGGGCTTCGATGTATTCGAGCGCTGCTTCTTCGTTGTGGAAGTGCTCTTCGGAAAGGACAGACTTGGCCATGACCGGAATCTATATGTTGGGGCGCGGTATGTCAAGTGTAACACGCCCCTTGCAGGGGGAGGAGCAAGGTGCGCCGCCCGTCGCACTAGCGCTTGTGAGCCCGGCGCCCGTCGTCTAGCGTCCGCGCCAACAATACCACCCAGGGAGGGGATTTCCACGTGGCAAATACCAAAGCACCAGGCGGCCTTGGCCGTCTGTTCCTTCGCAAGAGCGTCGAGCAGATGCACGCCGAACACGCGCAAGGCGAACTGAAAAAGACGCTCGGCCCCCTCAACCTGATTTTCCTCGGCATCGGCTGCATCATCGGCACCGGCATCTTCGTGCTGACTGGACGCGCGGCGGCGGAATTCGCCGGCCCAGGCATCATGATCTCGTTCGTGATCACCGGCACGCTCTGCGCACTGGTGGCCCTGGCCTACGCTGAACTCGCGGCGGCGATCCCGGTTTCGGGTTCGGCGTATTCCTATTCCTACGCCTCCATGGGCGAGATCGTGGCTTGGATCATGGGCCTGCTGCTGGTGCTCGAATACGGGCTCGCGGCATCCACGGTGGCGGTTGGTTGGTCAGGCTATGTGGTCAGCTTCCTGCACGATTACGGCATCAACATACCCGCCGCGCTCACCACGGCGCCCGGAACGATGGCGATCGACGCCGTGACCGGGGCTGAAGTGGCGGGCGTTGTCAACCTGCCGGCGCTACTCGCCATCGCGGCCGTGACGTTGTTGCTGGTCGTCGGCATTTCCGAATCGGCGGCGGTCAACAACGTGGTCGTGGTCATCAAGGTGTCGGTGGTCATCGCGTTCATCGTCATCGGCGCGCCCTACGTGAACACCGACAATTGGCAGCCACTGATTCCCGCGCAAATTCCCGCGCCCCCGCCGGGCGCCGACATGAGCCTGTGGGGTCAGATCGGCGACGCGCTGTGGAACGTGGTCACAGCGCAAAATACCGCGCAGTACGGCATTGGCGGTTTGATCGCCGGCGCCGCCACCATCTTCTTTGCCTATATCGGCTTTGAAGCCGTCTCCACCGCGGGCGCCGAATCCAAGAACCCGTCACGCGACATGCCGATCGGCATCCTCGGTTCACTGATTATCTGCACGATCCTCTACATCCTGACTTCAGCCGTGCTCGTAGGCATCGTGCCTTACACGGAACTCAACAATCCCGCGCCCATCGCCTTGGCGGTCAACGCAATCGGTTTGCCGTGGTTCGCCACCTTGGTGAAGATCGGCGCCATAGCGGGTTTGTCTTCGGTCATGCTGGTGCTGCTCTATGGGCAAACCCGCATCTTCTACACCATGGCGCGCGACGGCCTTATCCCGTCCGTGTTTGCGAACGTGCACAAGACCTTCAAGACGCCTTGGGCGAACACGATTCTGGTCGGCCTCCTCGCCATGGGCTTTGCCGGAGGCATGGGTCTCGACCGGCTGGCGGACCTCACCAATATCGGCACGCTGGCTGCCTTCGCGATCATTTGCGTTACCGTGGTCTATCTGCGCTTGGCCCGCCCCGACATGAAGCGGCCCTTCAATTTGCCGATGCCGGTGATGATGGTGGTGTCGGTCCTGGGTGCGCTCATGTGCCTGTTCCTGCTCATGTCGCTGATGGCCAAAGTCGAAACCCGCAACTTCTTCCTGATCTATCTCGGCGTCGGCTTCCTGGTCTATTTCACCTACGGGCTTTGGAACTCGAAGCTCGGCAAGGGCGAAGTGGTGCGCGGCCACGAAAAGGTCGATCCCGCTCACTAAGATCTGAAATATCTCAACACCTCACCGCCGGCCTCAGGGCCGGCGGTCTTGTTTTGCGAACACTCGAACGCAGCGCCGACCCCATCTCAGGGGGAAAAGCACGGTGGCGCCACCAGCTCCTCCCCCTGCAAGGGGGAGGCTGGGAGGGGGTCCGGCGCCGAGGATTCAGGATTTGTACAACATCATCTATCCCCCAAACTTCGCCCGCAAACCCGTGCGTCATAAGCATCGCCAGCGATTCTATCCGACCGGTTCCATCTCGTCGTATCATGGCTTCATCTCGGCTAGGGAGGCGCTGGTGCACCAAAGCCAAACGTTGCCGGGACGCGGATTGAACGCGATGAAGTGCAAACTGGCGACAGCGCGCACTTCGGCTTCGGGGAGAAAGGAAACCCGAAGGCTCCAGGCGAACTATGGTGGTTCGCCCGCGCGTCGGCCGGGAACGAAAGCAAGGCGCTAAGCGCGACACGGAACCCCAGCGTCACGGGGATCGGTCCGGGAAACCGGCCTTCATGCAAGTGAAGATGGCGGGAGGAGTCCGCGCCGATCGAACGACCCACCCGTCTTACCGAAAACGCATGGCCCCCCGAACGCGCCTCGAACGCCTCACGCTTTGGCCGGCTGATCAACAAACCGCGCGGGGCGCGCTTGGCGCAACCCAACACGATTTAACTTCTCGCGCGCACGCACAAAGCGCGCCCCGCTCTCCCACCTTTTTACGGTGGTGACACAGACGCACTCGCACCCGCTTCGCGAATATGCGAAACGGTGGAGCATACGTGTGTCGCCACCACTGGAGTTCCCATGCCCGCACCCAAGATTGGTGCCGAAGCCGCCCTCGCCCAGCTCGACGGCTGGCGTGCGCCCCCCGCCCGCGACGCCATCGCCAAAAGCTTTCGCTTCACCGATTTCAACGCCGCTTTCGGCTTCATGAGCCGCGTTGCGCTGCAAGCGGAAAAGCTCGACCACCACCCCGAATGGAGCAACGTCTACAATCGCGTCGATGTCACGCTTTCGACGCACGATGCGGGCGGGGTGACGGAAAAAGACGTAGCGTTGGCGAAGTTCATGGATCAAATCGCGGAGAGCAGCAGATGAGCGGACGGGTCGCGGGCAAGAAGGCGTTCATCACCGGCGCGGCGCAAGGCCTAGGCGCGGCGATCGCAAAAGCGTTGGCGGCCGAAGGCGCCAAGGTGGCGCTGGCCGACATCAATTTCGTCGGCGCGGAGAAACTCGCCGCCGAACTCAATGTCCAGCACGGGCCGGGAACCGCGCACGCCTTCGAACTGGATGTCACCGACGAAGAACAATGGATCGGCGCGCTCGCCGCAGCCAATTCCGCCATGGGCGGCATTTCCGCGCTGGTGAACAATGCCGGCATCGCCGGAGGCAAGGGCGGCATCGAAGAAATGGCGTTCGCCGATTTCAAGCGGGTGATGAGCGTCAACGTGGATTCGGTTTTCCTCGGGGCCAAGCACGCCATCAAATACCTGGCGCAAAACCAGCCCGGATCGATCGTCAACATCTCCTCGATCGCCGGCCTCATCGCCAGCCACAACACGCCCGCCTACAACGCCTCGAAAGCCGCCGTCTGGCTGCTGTCGAAGAACATCGCCCTGCACTGCGCCAAAAAGAAACTCGACGTGCGCTCCAACTCGGTCCACCCCACCTTCATCGACACGCCGATCCTCGACGCCTTCCGCGCTTCCTTCGGCAAGGAGGAAGCCGAGGCCAAGCTCGCCCGCCAGGTGCCGCTGGGGCGCATCGGCGAGCCAAGGGACGTGGCCATGGCCGCGCTCTACCTGATCTCGGACGAAAGCCGCTTCGTCACCGGCTCGGAAATCAAGGTCGATGGCGGCATCTCGGCGATGTGACTTGCCCTTGCCGGCGCGGCGCACAAGATCAAGGCTATGAAGATGTCGCGCTCCTGTCTCCTCGCGTTCGCCGCCTTGACCCTCGCCGCCTGCGGCGACCCCCCGCCCGCCGACGCGCCCGCCCCGGGAGCGGTGACTTTGGGTTCAACCGAGCACCTGCCCGATTGGCTATTGGTGGCGCGCCAGCGCGACTGCGCCCGCGACGCACCGGCAGCGGATCAATGCCCGCTCGGCGAAGTGCACTTCAACCAGCGCACCATCACCCGCAACGGCGACGGCACCGCCGACATCTGGGTGCAGGCCAGTCACGGGCGGGCGCAATTATTCCAGTTCGAAACCGACACCAAACACACCACCATCCGCTTCGAGCTGGAGCGTCTGCACTATCGCTTCAATTGCACGACCCAGGAATTCGTCGTGGTGGAGCGCCAGATCATGGGCGCCAACGACACCGTGGTGGCGCGCGATGAGCCGCGCCAAATCTACCGCGCGCCGCTGCGCGGCAGCATCACCCACATCGTCATGCCGATCGCCTGCCGAGGCGTTTGAGCTCACGCCCCCTGGCGGCGCTGGTAGATTATGTTGGCGAGCAGCACCCGCGCGCCCGCGGCGCCAAGCACACGATCGACGCCCTGCTGCATGAGCCGCGTCAAGCTGGCCGGATCAGGCGCGGTGCGGTCGCGATAAAACGTGGTGGCGTACGCCGCCAATGCCGTCCGCAGCGCGTCGCGCAAACGTGGCGCGTTGGCTCGCGCGCGCCGGCGCAGCGCCTCGTCCGGAATATCGATGCCCATATCGACGACGAGCGTACCTGCCGTGGAGTGCCGCTGCACCACGGCAGCCGAGAGGGTCGGCATCGGCAAATAGGTCTCCGCCGAAGTGAGGCGCTCCTGGCGGGTGGCGGGGGCGCGTTCCGTTGTCGCGCCGTGCCCCTGCGCGGCCGCGGGCCCGGCGATGGCGGCAAACAGCCCGAACCACAAAGTGCGCCGCGACATTGCCATGGCCCGAAAATCAACCCGCCACGGCTAAGGAAGCGTGAACATCCTCACCCAACCGAAATCTCATCGCCGCTCGGTCCAGCCGCCCGCTTGCCTTGCGCCGCCGCGCCGGAACCGCTAGCGCAAGCGCACGCTACGCCCCTTCGCGGCGAAAGAGGAAACCGCCATGGATTTTTCCGCGCCCGTGAACGCGTTTGTCGCCGGCTTTCCGGTGTTCATCATCCAGCTCGGCGCGGCGCTCGGCCTGTTTATCGCCGCGCTGATTATTTACGTCATCATGACGCCGCACAAAGAGCTGAGCCTGATCCGCGCCGGCAATCCTTCGGCGGCTTTGGCGTTCGGCGGCGTCGTTATTGGATTGGCCATCCCGCTCGGCTCGTGTCTTGCGCACGCCTTCGGGCTCTGGGATTTGTTGATCTGGGGCGTCGTCACGCTGCTGTTGCAATTGCTGGCGTTCCGCTTCGCCGACATGTTCCTGCGCGGGCTGCCGCGCCGCATTGCCGAGGGCGACGTGGCGGCGGCGATTTTCCTGATGAGCGTGAAAATAGGCATCGCGCTGATCCTCGCCGGCGCCATCGCCGATCCCAACGTGGCCATGGTGCGGGCCGGCTGACATGCTGCGCATTATTCCAGATTGGCTGCTCTACATCATCGTCATCGCGGCGGTGGTGTTCGTGCTGTTCCGCGTCGATCAGCGCGCCGACGCGCCGGAAGCGCTGCCGGAAACGCAGCAGGAAAATGGCGCCTTCTTGCCGCCGCCCTCGGTCTACGACCCTGAAGTGCTGGTCGAGGTTGGCCCCGTCGCCTCGGGCCTCGGCAGCGCCTTCGCCATTTCCGAGGACGGCTGGTGGCTCACCGCGCGCCACGTCGTTGATGGCTGCCAGCGTGTCGGCATCATCGTCTCGCGCGGAGGCGCGGCCCCCGTGCAAGAAGTAAAGCGCGCGCTGTTCGCCGATCTCGCCCTCATCAAAACCGATTACGCACCGGGCGCGCTGGCCATCGACACGTCAGAACGGAACTTTCAAGTCGGTCAACGCGCCTATCATGTTGGCTTCCCGCAGGGGCGCACGGGCGAGGTCTATTCGCGCTTGATTGGCCGCGAGACTTTGGTTGCGCGCGGGCGCTACGACGTGGAGGAACCCGTGCTGGTTTGGGCCGAACTGGGTCGAACCTCGGGCTTGCGCGGCTCGCTCTCCGGCATGAGCGGGGGTCCAGCGCTCGCCGCCAACGGCCAAGTGATTGGCGTCACGGTCGCGGAATCGGCACGGCGCGGGCGCATCTATACCGCCGCGCCATCTTCCATTTTGCGCTTGCTTCGCGTCGAGCAGATCGACGCCGAGGGCACGCCCGCGCCGCGGCTGACGCCCGACAATTACGGACAGCGTTCGGACGATCTACGCCGCGACCTGTCGGTCGCGCAAATCGTCTGCGTCGCCCCGGGCGACGGACCGGTGACGTGAGCGCGGCGTTCGCAGACCGGCTGATCGAGAGCACGCGGCGCCACGACACGCCGCTCTGCATCGGCCTCGATCCGTTTCCCGAACGCATCCCAGCTTTGTTTGGCGACGCGCGCGAAAACGTGGCCGCCATTGGCCGCTTCTGCGAAGCGATCATCGCCATCGCCGCCCAGCATGCTGGCGTTTTGAAGCCCCAAGCTGGCCTGTTCGAACCGTTCGGCGCCGAAGGCGTTCGCCTGGCGCAGGACCTCGTCGCCCAAGCTCGCGCGGCTAGCCTCGTTGTGATCCTCGACGCCAAGCGCGGCGACATTGGCACGACGGCCGAGGGTTATGCGCGCGCGACGCTCGGACCCGCGCCAGGGTTCGATGCCGATTGCGTCACGGTAAACCCATACATGGGCAAGGACTCGCTGGAGCCGTTCCTGACGCTGGCCGAGCGAACGGCCAAGGGTGTCGCCGTGTTGGTGCGCACCTCCAATCCCGGCGCGCGTGACTTGCAGGACTTGGACGTAAACGGCGCGCCCTTGTGGCGGCGCACCGCGGAGATGATCGCGCCCGAAAGCGCGCGGCTCAAAGGCGCCGCCGGCTGGTCCGGCTTGATGGCCGTCGCGGGCGCCACCTACCCCGACGAAGCGCGCGCGCTGCGCACGGTGCTGCCGGAGGCGCTGTTCTTGGTCCCCGGCTATGGCGCTCAGGGCGCCAGCGCTGGCGATGCGGTCGCCGGGTTCGTTACAAAAAAGAGAGGCCGCGAGGGCGGCATCGTCAATTCCTCGCGCGCCGTGCTCTACCCGCCAGCCGCGCAAACCGCGCAAACGTTCGACGCTTGGCGTACCGCCATTGGCGAAGCCATGGCCAATGCCGCCGCCGAGCTTCGCGCCGCGTGCGCGAACTGAGCAGGCGACAAAGCCGCCAGAATTGGTTAATCGTTCGCTCGGGTTTATCGTTTGGGGGCCGCGCCACTTGGCTTGGAGCCAGGGGCGAGCGAGGGAGAACTCCGTATGCGCAAGAAGCTGACGCACGCCTTGTTGGCCGTAATGGCGCTATTGGCCACGGGGCCAGCCTTTGCCGACGGCCCAGGCACGGCAGGCCCAGATGTCGCCGCCCCGCCAGTGCGCGCCGCGCCCATTCCGCCCTCGAATACGACAGCGGCGCCCGTGGGGCGCACCGGCGCCATCTCGCTCATGGAAGGCGAGATGTCGCTCAACGTGCCGCGCAATTATCGCTTCTATTCGGCGGAAGAAGCCTTCGCCTACATGCAGCGCACGAGCGCCGCGGCGCCGAGCGGAACGGTGGTTGGTTTGCTCGCGCGCGCGGACGCGGACATCCGCGCCCCCGGAACCTGGGCTACGATCGTCAGCTATGACGCCATCGGCTACGTGCAACCGGAAACCGCGAGCGGGCTCGCTGAGGCAAACTTCGAAGCTGACGTGCGCACCGCGCGCGCGTCCCAGAATCGCGTATTCGAAGGCTTCGCGGCGGCGCCTGCATTCGAAACCGCGACTCCTCACATTGTCTGGGCCGAACGCGCGGCGGCGCCGGGTTCGGCGGCGTCAGATTTGCGCTATGAGCAAAAATCGCTCGGTCGCCAGGGCGTCGCCTGCCTCACATCAATTGGCAGCGCCGATCAGATGGACGAAATCGCCGCCGCCGCCGGCGATTTGCAAACCATGCTCTCGTTCCCGGAAGGCCGGCGCCACGCGGACTTCCAACCTGCGAGCGACCAAGTCTCAGCCTATTCGGTCCCCGGCCTCGTCACCGGAATTGCGGCGGGCGAGGCTCAGGCCGTGGATACGATCTCGGCGGGCGGCGAAGGCCAAAGCGGATTCGGTGGGCTCGCGGGTTGGTTCCCCTGGGTCGCGTTCGGCGTCATCGGTCTCGCGGGCGTAGGCTACATGCTAACCCGCCGCCGCAAGGACGACGAAGAAGACTCCGCCGCCAACCCTGAAGCGGACGCGTAACCACGTCAGGCCCCTTCCGCGCGGAACGGGCGTGCGAGCAGCGCAGTGATCGCCTCGTCGATGCTGATGCGGCCGCCGACGATCGCGTCAACCGCCGCGCAAATCGGCATCTCGACGCCATGCTTCGCCGCCAATGCCACGACAGCTGGTGCGCTCTCGGCGCCTTCGGCCACGGAGCGGCGCTCGGCCAATATATCCGCCAACGCTCGCCCCTCACCGAGTTCCGCGCCGAGCGACGTATTGCGCGAGGTAAGCGACGCGCAGGTCAACACCAAGTCCCCGAGGCCACAAAGCCCCGACAACGTCTCAGCCTTGGCGCCCATGGCCAGGCCGAGGCGGGTGAGCTCGGCAAAGCCCCGCGTGATCAGCGCCGCGCGCGCGCCGTCGCCCAGCTTGCGCCCGTGCGCCACGCCGCAGGCTATGGCGATGACGTTTTTCACCGCCCCGCCAATCTCCGCGCCGACCAGATCGTCGGCGACGTAGGGACGAAACGTCGGAAGACCGATCGTCGCGACCACACGCTGCGCGAGCGCCTGATCCGGGCTGGCGATCGTCGTGGCGGTAGGCAAGCCGCGGGCGACGTCCTTGGCAAACCCCGGCCCCGACAGCACCGCGGGCGTCGCATGCGGGATCTCCGCCGCGAGGATGTCGGTCATCAGCGCCAAGGTGCCCCGCTCAACGCCCTTGGCGCAGAGCACGATCGGCGCGCCCTTGGCGAGAGCCGGCGCCAGTCCACGCAGGACGCTCCGCATGTGCTGGGCGGGCGGTACGGCCAGGACCAAGCCGGAACTGGCCGCCGCCGCCAAATCGTCGGTCGCCCTGATCGCCGGGCTGAGCGGGATACCGGGGAGGAAGAGCGCGTTTTCGTGGCGGGCGTTGACGGCTTCGACCACCTCCCGCTCGCGCGCCCAAAGCGTCACCCGGCGGCCCGCCTGTGCCGCGACCTGAGCCAGCGCGGTACCCCAAGCCCCGCCGCCGAGGACAGCGACAGTCTCAAACGGCAATTCTGAATCCTTCATTGAACGTTCAGCCAAAACCAGGTAATCTGTAGGGATGGATGAAAAGACCAATACCCGGGACCGCATTCTCCATGCGGCCATGCTCCGCATCAAGCATTACGGCTACGGCAAAACAACGATGGCCGAGATCGCGGCCGATTGCGATATGTCGCCCGGCAACATTTATCGCTTCTTCGAAGCCAAAATAGATATCGCCGAAGCGATGGCGCGCGTGCACTACGCCACCGAACAGGCCGAACTCTCAGCCATCGCACGTAAAAAAGAATGGCCCGCCGACAGGCGGTTACGGGAGATATTCTTCAAGCGGATGCGTGATTCCTACTGCATGTTCGAGGAAAACTCGAAAATCCTCGAAGTCGCCGAGGTTCTGACCCGCGAGCGGCCCTTGTTCTCCAATGAGCAATTGGCGCTGGAACGTGTGTTCCTAACGGCGCTGCTGGAGGAAGGCGAAAAAGCCGGGCTGTTCGCGCCCGGCGATCACGCCTTCACGGCGGAAATGATCCAAGCGGCGACGATGAAATTCTCGGTGCCGCAGCTTTTCTCCCGCCTCACCTTGCCCAAGCTTGAGCGGGAACTCGAAGGGGTTTTGAGCCTGCTCTTGAACGGGATTTACCTGCGGGCCGATCAACCGGTCGTGCGGAAGGCCCGCATCGCCGAGACCGTCGATCATTAAACATACGCAATTCGTGAATAGAAATGATTTTATTCATTGCTTATTCGCCAGGGCAGTGCTAGTTTGGGTTATCGAACAAGCCCTGGAGCCCTGACATGACCGCCACCCGCCCCTCCCCACTGACCATGACCGCCTTCGTTTTGGCCGCCGCTTTTGTGGTCGCCGTCGCCGCGTCACCGATCCTGCAAATCGCCGCTTTGGTCATCGCCTGATTGCCGCCAGCGGCGCGGCCTCCCAGCCCGCCGCCGGCCCTTTTGCGGGCGCGAAGACCGCCCCTTCGCGCCTGCACTTTCTCTGCGTTAATGGAACGTAATTAACGATTAACCTCCATTTATGCATAGCTGGGCTGGGCTAGCTTGGCTTCTCCCGCCGCCCGAAAGAGCCCATCTCCTGCTCACCGGTGTTCGCATTTGCAGCATCGGCCTCTGTGGGGAGATTTCAAATGTCTGCGCAAGACCTGCCCGCGACTGCTCGCGCCTTGTCCGTGATCGTCGCTATTGCATTGGTCGCCACCGCGCTGGCGCCGTTGATCATGGCTGCCGCGCGCGTGGTTGCCTAAGCCTTAGCTCCCTTGCGCCCCGGCTTATGGCTGGGGCGCAAGCGGGCGGCGACCTCGTCCAGCGGCCAGCGCGGCCGTGCCGGAAATGACAGGTCGTCACTGAATCCAAGCCGGAATCTTTCCGCCCCGGCCAGCGCGATCATGGCGGCATTGTCGGTGCACCATTTCAGCGGCGGGGCAACGAAATCATAGCCTCGCGCCTCGGCCAGCGCCTCGAGCTTGGCCCGGATCGCCTGATTGGCCGCCACACCGCCAGCCGCCACCAGCCGCCCGCGCGCACCCCAAATCGGATCGAACATCGCCATCGCATTGCGCGTACGGTCAGCGATGATGTCGAGCACGGCGGCTTGGAAGCTGGCGCAGAGATCGGCTTTGTCCTGCTCGCTCAGCGCACCGAGCCGCTCCGCTTCGCGTGCGCAGGCGCTCTTCAAACCCGCAAACGAAAAATCGCACCCCTCGCGCCCGAGCAGCGGCCGCGGCAGTGAAAACCGCTTGGGATCGCCCTTTTTAGCTGCCTTCTCAACGAAGGGCCCACCTGGAAAACCGAGGTCCAGAAGCTTGGCGAGCTTGTCGAACGCTTCGCCGAGAGCGTCATCGATGGTAGAGCCGAAGCGGCGGTAAACGCCCACGTCCAATACGGCGATGAATTGGCAATGGCCGCCGGAAACCAGCAGCAGCAGGTACGGAAACGTCGCGCCGCCTTCGGCCAGACGCGGTGACAGCGCGTGGCCTTCGAGGTGATTGATGGCCAAGAGCGGCTTCGAATGCGCCAAGGCGATGGCCTTGCCCGCCACCAGGCCGACCATGACGCCGCCGATCAGCCCCGGCCCCGCGGTCGCGGCCACGCCGTCCAGCTCTGAAAACGCCAGGCCCGCGTCGCGCATGGCGGCGGCGATCGTGCCGTCCAGCCCCTCCACGTGGGCGCGCGCCGCGATTTCCGGCACCACGCCCTTATAGGGCGCGTGCGCGGCCGCCTGGCCAAGCACGATGTCGGAGAGCACGTGCGGCCCGTTCTCATCCAGGCGCAGCACCGCCGCCGCGGTTTCGTCGCAACTGGTCTCGATGCCGAGAATGGTGAGCGGCTTCATCAATGCTGATATGGACCGCCGGCGGGGCGCCAGCAAACGCGTGTGGCCGCCGGGCGCGCGGGCGTTGGCGCAGTTGAGCGGCAAAGTCGCCCAACCGGGCCTTCGCTTCCACTCGTTAATTCGGCGGGAGATCGCCGGGGACGACCGCTCGTAATTGTCGTAGGGAACGCATCAGTTTTTCGAGCCGCTAGTGGGGTAAAATATGCGCGCGCTTTTCCGTATCGTCCTCGCGTTTGGCTTTATGGCGGTATCGGCATTTCCGGCGTCTGCTCAGTGGAGCATGAGCGGCGTGGTTCCCCTTAGGGTCACGAGCACTCCCGTCCAAAAGATGAGCGGCTTGTTGGATCGAAACGACCCCATTGCTGTGCATGAGTTGGTCGTTGACGAAGCCATTGTTCTGATCGAGGACGTGGGGCGGAGGGCTATGGGCGCGCGCGCCGGCGCCGTGCTGTCTGCTGTTCCAATTAGCGCAAACGCCGATGGTGGTGAGTTGCGGAAGGTCTATTGCGATCTGTCGCAGTTTCGAGCGTTCCACGGCGCGAACATCTTCTGCTTCGAAGATACGGATCACGATGGACGATTGGAGGAAAGGTGGGTGGCCACGTCCGCCGGCGATCCGTCCTTTGTATTCCGGTTCGTCGCACGCTCAGGCGTCGATCCCGCAGCGTTCCGCGCCGCCGCACTCACGGAGCGCCCAACCTTTGGCCTCGCGCTCGACGCCTGCAGAATAGGCCGGGCGCCCACCTTTCGATGGACGCTTTCCAACAACGACTATGAGTGGAACGCGGGGACGGTCAGCGGCTGCCCTTATCGCGGACAGGACGGCGTTGTACACGCGGGTGATATTCGCGTTTCCTATATGCCGGAAGAAGATCGTATCCGCTTTGCGGTGGAGCGGACCATACCAGTCGCGCAACAGGTAGTTCTGTATCCTTCGGCAGGCCAGCGTGAGTGACCGCGAATGGCTCAACCCCGCTCGGTTGGCATGACCTTGCGAGCGGCGGAAAATCTGGGACATCCAGGCATTTGCCGGTGGGGGCGCCGGCGGTCCATCCCTGCCGCCGTCGGATAATGCGCCCCGCTCCCCCTCGATGGGGGAGCTGTCGCGCGTGCGCGACTGAGGGGGTGAGGCCCGCTGATGTTGCCGGTTGAGCCTTCGGAGGCCTCTCTTTCACCGTCGGCGCGCGCGCGCCCGCCGTCAGCGCGCGGTGCGCGCTGACACCTCCCCCATCGAGGGGGAGGTGGGCGCCTCGCGCGGAGAGTGTGAGTCCTCTACACTCCCCCCATGACCCCCCTTTTCCGCATTGGCGCGCGTGGTTCGAAGCTTTCGCTGGCGCAGACGGAGCTTGTGCGCGCGGACCTCGCGGCGCGCTTCGGCGTTGAGGCGGCGCGGCTGGAAATCGTCGTCATCACCACCAGCGGCGACCGTATCCAGGATCGCCGCTTGATCGAGCTTGGCGGCAAGGGCCTGTTCACCAAGGAGCTGGACGAGGCGCTGCGGGAAGGACGCATCGATCTCGCCGTGCATTCGCTCAAGGATTTGCCGACGCGCTTGCCAGACGACATCATTCTCGCGTGCGTTCCGGAGCGCGAGGATCCGCGCGACGCGTTTGTGTGCCTAAGCGCCGCCACGCTGGCCGATTTGCCGGCGGGCGCCAATGTCGGCACGGCAAGCCTGCGGCGCCAGGCGCAAACCTTGTTCACGCGTCCCGATCTTGGTGTGGTGACGCTGCGGGGAAACGTCGATACGCGCCTTGCGAAGCTCGAAGCCGGCGAAGCCGACGCGACGTTCCTGGCGCTCGCGGGCTTAAAGCGGCTCGGCTTGCAGGCGCGCGCGGCGAGCTTGGTCGATCCCGAAGAAGCCCCGCCCGCCGCCTGCCAAGGCGCGCTCGCGATCACCGCACGCACGACGGACACGCGCGTACGCGACATGCTCGCCGCTTACGAAAACGCAGGCGCGCGAACGGAAATCGAAGCGGAGCGCGCGTTTCTGGGAGCGCTCGACGGTTCGTGCCGCACCCCCATTGGCGCGTTGGCGCGCGTGAACGGCGCGACGCTTTCCTTCATTGGCGAAACACTGACGCCCGACGGAACAGCGCGGTGGCGGCGCACGGCGACGATACATCTTGGCGCCAATCCCGCAACCGAGGCACGCGCACTCGGCGACCGCCTCGGGCGGGAAATTCGCGATGAGGCCGGCGATTCCATCATCACGGACCTTGCGTGAGCTTGCGTGTCGCCGTCACCCGCGCGCAGCCGGAAGCGGATGCGACAGCCGCGCGCCTCCGAGCCATGGTCGCCGAGCCGGTGCTTGCGCCACTGCTGCACATCGCGCCGCGCACTTTCGATACCAATCTCGCGGGCGTGCAGGCGCTGTTGTTTAGCAGCAGCAACGGCGTGCGTGCGTATGGGCACGCGAGCGCGGCGCGCGACATCATTGCGATGAGTGTCGGCGACGCCACGGCGGCGGCGGCGCGCGATGCGGGCTTTGCCGATGTGCGCTCCGCCGATGGCGACGTCGCCGCCCTGGCGGCGTTGGCGCGCGCTACGCTCAACCCGGGCGGCGGCAAGCTCGTGCACATTTCCGGCGCGCATGCGGCGGGTGATCTCGCCGGCGCACTCAAGGGCGCCGGCTTCGAGGCCGAACGGCGCGTCGCCTACGAAGCGCAGGCCGTGACGGCCTTGCCGCCGGCTCTCGAAGCTCCGATCGACATCGTCTTGTTCCACAGCGCGCGCGCGGCGGAGACCTATATTGCCCTCGGCGCACCCCACGCCCATCGACGCATCACCGCCTGCCTCAGCCCCGCTATCGCGGAAGCGGCGGCGCGGGTGAACTGGGCGCGCCTGATCGTCGCGCCCCGCCCGCGCGAGGAGGCCCTGCTTGAGGCCGCTCTCGGCGGCTAATTCTCCCTTGCTGGCGCAAGTGCTTGAGCCCCCCCGCCGGGAGCCCTAAGTTCCCCGCCTAGCCCACGACTCATTTCCGTCGCGAAACAGCGGAAATGCTTGGGAAACTGGGGAGTTCCATGAGCAGAGACGACGACGCAGAGCGCGGACGCGCCGAGCCGATCGACGTTGACTACGAGCCCGCCGATCGCGACGAGCGGCGCGGACCGGGCGGCATCGGTGGAGGAACGGCGTTGCTGTTGGCCGCGTTGGCGGCTGGGATCGGCGCGGCGGGCGGCGCGGTTGCGCCGCGTTTGCCGGCGGTGCGATCGGCGCTGGATTCGCTTGTGCCGGTTTCAAGCACGCTCGAAGCAGCGACGCCCGAATCCGCTGCGGCGCTCGATCAGCGCCTGGATGTGATCGAAGAACTGATGAACACGCCGCTCTCGCACGCCGCCAACGGTGAGGCTGGCGACGCTGGCACCGCGGCGCGCGTGTTCGCGCTGCAAGCGGGCTTGCGCGATATCGATAGCCGGCTCACGCGCATGCCAACCACCGAGGAAGTGACAGCTCTGGTCACGGAAGTGCGGCGCTTGCAGGAAGAATTGCCGGCAGTCGCGGCGGAAGCACGTTCGGCGGCGACGGCGGCGCGCGCATCCTATGCGGTGGTGGCCGCCTCGGAAGCCTCGCGCTCGTCGGGCCCGTTCGAGCCGGCGCACGCGGCGTTGGCCGCGCTGTTGCCAAACGACCCGAACGTCGCCGCGCTCGGCGTGCTCGCGCGCACCGGCGCGCCAACGCGGGAAGAACTACGCAATCGCTTCGCCACGTTGGACAATGAAATCATCCGCTCGGCGCGCCAAAGCCAAGCCGGCGCGGGCTTTTGGGGCCGCATCCAGGCGGCGCTCGCGCAGTGGATCGTGGTGCGCCAGTCGGGCTCCGGCGACACGCCGGAAGGCATTGTCGAACGCGCCGAGCAGCATCTCGCCGCCGACCAACTCGCGGAAGCCATCACTGAGCTCAACCGGCTCCCCGCGCCCGCGAAGCGCACGGCGCAGCCTTGGATCGACGCCGCCGCGCGCCGGCTGGAAATCGATACGCGGCTGATCGCGGTCCGCACCGAATTGTCGCGGGGGAGCTGAGCCATGCTGCGTCTTGCTTTTCTGCTGATCGTCGCGGTCGCGGCGATGTTGGCGTCGTGGCAGATCGTCACCACCGATGCGGGGACCGTCGAAATCAACTGGTTCGGCACGGAGATCACCACCAGCGCTTTGTTTGGATTGTTGGTGCTGGTTGTGCTGGTGGCGTTAGCGTTGCCACTGCTGCGCTTCTTGATGTTCCTGATGGATGCGCCGGGGCGGCTTGGGAAAATGAGCCAGCGCCAGCGTGTGCGCCGCGGGCAGGAAGCGCTCGCACTGGGGCTCATCGCCGCCGAGGCCGGCGAATTCGAGGACGCGCGCCGCCACGCCGACAAAGCGGAAGATCTGATCGACGAGCCGCGCTTGGCGATGCTGCTGCAAGCGCGCGCCGCTGAAGTCGGCGGCGACACCGCCGGGGCCGAGCGCGCTTATTCCGGCATGCTCCAGCACGAAGACACCGAAGTGCTTGGCCGCAAGGGCTTGATGGCCGCCGCGCTCAAACGCGGGGACCGCAACGCGGCGCGCGCGCACGCCGAAGGCGCGCTGAAAGCGTCGAAAACCGCGGTGTGGCCGTTCCAGTATGCATTCGACCTCGCGGTGCAGGCCGCTGATTGGGAAAACGCGATCGAAACCCTAGAGCAAGGCGATAAGCGCAAGCTGGTGGAAGACAAAATCGGCAAGCGCCGCCGCGCCGTTTTGATGGCCGCGCAAGCCGCTAAGCTCGAACGTGAACGTCACCCCGACAAAGCTGCTGATCTGGCGCAGAAGGCCTTCCGCATGGCCCCCGCCTTCGCGCCAGCGGGCGCGCTCGCCGCGCGTCTATTGGTCGGCGAAGGCAAAAGCGAACGCGCCGCAGCCATCCTGGAAGAAGCCTGGGAAAATGGCCCCCACCCAGCCATCGCCCACGCCTACCGTGACATCGTTCCCGGCGAGAGCCGCGACGCACGCGCCGCGCGGATGACCGCGCTGGCGGAAAAACGCCGCGACAGCCGCGAGAGCAAAATCATCCTGGCCGAACTCGCCATGGAGCGCGGCGATTGGGGAGCGGCGCAAGCGGCGCTCGAAGACGCCTATCGCGAAAACCCCTCATCACGCATCTCGATCCTGTTCGCGCAAGTCGCGCGCGGGCGCGGCGACGAAAACGGCGCGCGCACGTGGCTCGCGCAAGCAGCCGGCGCGCCTCGCGAAGCCGATTGGTCCGACCTTGATCCCGAAGGCCCCGCGTTTCTGTATGACGACAATGATTGGGCGCGCCTGGTCTATGCTTTCGGCGACGGCGGTCAGCTCATCCATCCACGCATGGAACGCGGCGGCAACGATGCGCTAGGCCCCGTGCTGGCGCTCCCAACCGCCGCACTAAGCGCACCAAGGCCCGAGCCGATCGATGCGGTTGCGGTGGAAGACGTGCGCTGAAGGTATTGGTGCCGCCTAGGTGACTCGAACACCTGACCCCCGCATTACGAATGCGGTGCTCTACCGGCTGAGCTAAGGCGGCCCTTGGGCCGGGGCCCAGGATAGGGCCGGTTCGTACGCGCCCTCGCTGGCGAGGGCAAGACCAAGGCGCTTAGGGCGCGGCCGCGACACGAAACCCGACACCACCGTCGCGCGTGCCGCGGGCGATACGGCTGCGGGCGGCGATGCGCAGGGACTGGGGATTGTCGCGCCACGAACCGCCGCGAACGACCCGCTGGCCGCAATTGCCTTGCACCATGGCGCTGCCGTCCGTTGGCGCGTCCGTGAAGCCGTTGACGTAGCAATCCTCGACCCATTCGGCGACATTGCCGGTGACATCAAACAGGCCAAAGCCGTTGGCCGCATACGCGCCGGCTTCGCTGGTTTGGCCGTGCGGCGCTTGAGCGGCGTCGTAACGATCCCCCCACCAATAAGCCGTGGCGGTTCCGCCGCGGGCGGCGAATTCCCATTGCGCCTCGCTCGGCAAACGATAGGCGCGGCCCGTACGCTCGCTGAGCCAGCGCACATAAGCTTGAGCATCGTTCCACGACACCATCAGCGCCGGTCGGGCGCCTCGGCCCCAGCCGCGATCGGTCGGCGCATAACGACCGCAGCCGCCAGCGGCCACGCACGCATCCCACTCGGCAAATGTCACCTCACGCGAGCCGATCGCGAACGGCGCGACCTGCACGTTGTGTTGTGGCCCCTCCCAGCCATTGCGACCGGGCTCATTGGCGGGAGAGCCCATCATGAACGCGCCGCCCGCAAGACGCGCCATTTCCGGGCACTCGTCGCAATCGCGGAAGGTGGCTTGCTCGGCGCTGGCGGGTGTATCGCGCGCACCGGGGGCGACCGCCGCCTCAATTGGCGCGCTAGGCACGACCGGCGGCGCAACACCGCCCTGTGTGCGCGGCAACAGCAAGAACGCCGCCGCCGCGATCGCAAGCAAGGCGGCGCCGACAAACAGCAAACCCAAATTTGATTTCTTGGCGCGGCGTGGCGGCGCTTGCGCAGTGCTCGACGCGGCCGCCCGGGATGGCGCCGGCGCGGCCGCGCGCTGCGCCGCGGATTGCGGCGCAGCGACTGGCGCGGATGGCGGCTTGGCTGCGCGCTTGCGCTCCACATGCTCGCGTACATCAGCAAGGAAAGCGAGCCAATTGGTGTCTTTCAGATCGCCGTCCCATTGCGTGAGGTCAGCGGTTTGAATGAGTTCGAACATGATCGGCCGATCGCACGGCTCGATCATCACCGGGATCAGCGCCGACTTACGATCTCCAAGCGTGGCTTCCGCCCGCACCCATTTCGACTGCACCGAGCGCGACGACCAGAGCACCACAACCGCCCAGGCGTCCCGTAACTGACGCTCGGTGACCTCGTCATAGGTCTGCCCAGCGCGGAGCACGGTGTCCCACCACACTTCAAAGCCATCGGCCTCGAGCGCCTCGGCGATGATCTTGGCTTTTGGTTGATCTTCTCGATTGTAGGAAAGAAATACGTCAGCCACGCGCCCACCTCTTGGCTCGGCTCTTAGCAGACCGGAAAGCGTCAAGATACGCCAAATTCGCGCGCTACGCGGGCACGGTGACGTGCTTGCCGCCGAACACCGCCTGCCAGTTCTCGATCTCGGTGACGACGATATCATCGGCGGCGTGGGCGAGGTCGGCGACGCGCCCGTAATCGAGCGCCTCCCCCCCGCCCGACATGAGCAATTTGATGCGGGCATGGACGGCGTCGAGCTTTTCGGCCGTCACCTCCGAGATCGCCGCGAAGCGCTCGAAATCTCCGAAATAACGGATTCCAGCGATGGACGCCCCGAAGGTCGGCAAGAGCACGCCAAGCAGAGTGAACACCTTGGTGGCGGGTTTCAGAATGTCGTGCGCCGCGTGCGAAAACTGGGCTGCGGCAGTCAGCGCCAAAAACGCCGCCACGGAAATTACGGCAAGTTGAAACAGGAATTCGGAGAGGCGATCGAGGTTGCCGTGGACGGTGGTCAGCCGCTTGGCCTTGCCGTGGTGATAATCGCGCTGGCGTACGACATGATCGTCGAGCAGCCCGCTCAATGCCGCGCTCAGATAATCCCGCGTGACAGCGATGTGCGGCAAGCCGACGTCGCGCAGGCCATGGCGCGCATACCATTCCGGCCAAGATGTTTCCGCACCCTTCGGCCATCGTCCAGGCGGCCGCGCGACGCCAAGCGTAAGCAAAAGCGGGCTGTGGCGAAAATATTCAGCGACGCGGCGGGTCTCAAACCAACGCCCATGCCAGCGCCGCTTTTGCCCCATCCAGGTGATGGCGAGGATCGCCGCCAGCAAGGCAAATTCCACCGCCGCGAACATGCCTTTATCAGCGGTGGCGAACGGGAGGTACGCGATGCCTGAAACAATCGCCAAGGCCGAGAGCACAAAGTTCGCGACCATGCCGCCGCGATAGGTGTCCGAGAGATGCGAGGAGACGCCGTCGGCCCACGCAAACCGACGCAGCACGTCACGTTCGATCTTGGCCGCAAAGTCCAAATCGGCGCCGGGCAGCGTGCTCACCGCGGTCAAGACCCCAGCGCCGCTTCCCGACGCGATGGCCTCGGGCGGCTCATAGGTAAGGCGCAAGTTTCGCAGCGGCGAGCGGTCCTTCTCGCCGCCAAACACCGCTTCGACCCGGCGGTAGGCGTGCCACAGAAAATTACTTCGCGCGCGCCACTCCTCGCGCTCCATCGCCTTGGCCCCGGGATGGGTTGGGCGTTTGCCGTGAGCGGGAAAACGCGCCTCGACCGGGCGCAAGGCGGCGTGAACCAATGCCCGCAAACTCGTCGCGCTCTCCTCACACGAGGGCGGCGCGGCTCTGAGCGCCGCCAGCGATTCCGGCGCGCGCAGCACCCGCCATTGCTCGGGCGAGTTGGCGTCGATCCAGACCACTGGCGCCCCAAGGTCGAGCGCTTGGGCGATGGTGTAGCCGGTGCCGCCGACATGGGCTTGGCTCGCGCCGTCCCAGACAGCGATGAGAATGTCCGATTGTTCAATCAGGACGCGCGCTGCGAGCGCCACGCGCTCGGAGGCCTCCGCTGCAAAGGCTTGCGCCTTGGCGATGTCGGCGGGCGCGGCAAGCTTGGCCAGGAAATGCGCGGCGATCGACTCGTCGCGATCAGCCAGCTCGAAGCAGCGCGCCTTCTCGGTGAGCTGGCGGATCGCCCGCGCGCGCGCTTGCACAACAGCGTCTTTCGCGGCGTCGCCATCGAGTAAAGCGCGCCCGTCGCTCTCGCTGACAGGCAGCGCATTGATCGCCTCGTTAAGCGCCCGACCGAACGGAAGCGGCGCGACCAATTCCCAACCGCGCGCGAGCGTTGCGTGGGCCGCGATCTGATCGGCGCCGTCGGCAAGCATGGAATGCAACCGCGTCGGCGCAAGCGGTCCGAGCAAGGGAGGCTCGGCGGCGACCGTCGCGGAGACAGCATCGAAGATGCCCGCAAGCACCGCCTCGATGCGCGCGCGGTTCGCCGCAAACGCGGGATTGTCTTCGCGGTGCCCGGTGACACCCAAGGCCAGGCGCACGTGCGGCGGCGGCGGCGCGGCGGTGTGGGGCAGCTTTGCACTCATCGCGCCGACGCTTCGCCTGCGTTGCGGAAAAAGATGTCCATCATCATCAGCCCCTAGATCGCGGCCCATGACTACGCGAGCGAGCGCGCCGCGTCGACCACGCCTTTTTCGCTGACCGACGGAAACCCGCCCTCGTCCGTCTCGGACTCTCGAGTTCGTTGCTCGCGTGCAAATCCCCTTTATAGTGGCCCCCTGGATCCGCCGCGACTAAGTCCATGGTGTGACCGTTAAACCGCCGGCGAAAGGCACGTCGCCAATGACACCTCTGAACGCGGCCGAGCTCGCCAAGATCGCCGGGTGCGTCCAATCCTTTTGCCTCGCTGCGCCAGGCCGAACAATGGAATGGTCATTGCTGCACGATCCGTCTGTGTGCGTCGGCTACGGTGACGACCAAGCCATGCCCGCCGCCAGCGTCGCGAAGGTTGCGGTCGTCATGACCATCGTCGATAAAATCGAACGCGGCGAACTCGACCCTTCGGCGAGGACTTTGCTGCGGGCCATGCCCGATACCCGGTATTGCTCGGTGCTGAAAGCCTTCGACGCCGATGCCTCGCTGTCGGTGACGGAAATCTGCCGGCTGGCGCTCATCACCAGCGATAATCCGCTCGCCGTTCACCTGATGGAATTGGTGACGCTGGAGGAAATCCGGCTGACGATGGACCGCGCGGGGCTGTCGGAGCGCTCGCGAATTGTCGCCGGCTTCACCGACCCGGAGTTGGGCCCGCCGAACCGGGCCAATGTGTTCACCGCCAGCGACTGCAACGCGTTGTTTCGGCGCCTGGTGACGCAGGACAAATACCGAGACGTTCGCGCCGCGCTTGAAAACAATCTCCGCAACACGCGAATGCCGAGATTGCTGCCGGACACCGCCGTGGTCGCGCACAAGACTGGCAGTTTGGCGGGCGTCGTCAATGATGTGGGAATTGTCAGCGACAAAGGGCGGGCGTTTGCGATTGCCGTTCTTTGCGACCAACAGGCCGACGCTTGGCAAACCGAGAACGAAATCGGCAAATGCGCGGCGGCAATCTATGACGTCGTGATGGGATAGCGCGCGGCACTCTGGGGGAGGGATAAAGTGGTTACTGAAAGCACGAGTTTCCAAGACGCCTTTCAACGCAAGCGAAAGAGCGCCGAGGCTGGTGGGGCGTTGCTTTGGGCGTTGGTGATGATCGGACTGGCTCTCGCGGTCTTCTTTGCTTGCTTGCTGTTTTGGCATCTCACGAAGGACACCAGCGAGTTCGAACGCGAGCTCCGCACCGCGATCGTAAGCTCCAGCGCAAGCGTCGCTTTCTTCGGCGCGCTGTACCAGGTTTTGTCGCGGACCAATTTTGACCGCGTAGTTCGCGATGCGCTGACCTTCAGCCTGGGCGGCGACGCGAAAATGTTTCAAACGCTGAGCCCGGAAGTTCGCAAGAACTTCGTCGGCGCCAATCTGGAAGCTACTTTGGGCGATGAAACCGGGCGGGCCGTGTTCGCGAACGTCGTCGGTCCGCTGATGGATAAAGCCACCTCCTATCGCCGGGGCCTGAAATACGACATAGAGGCGCTCGACAATATCCCCGCCTTCATCAACGCCGAAGACGAAGCCTTGCGGGGCCTCCAAACTGCCCTTTCGGATACGAGCAAGTATTTTTGGCTGCGGCAGAGCCTCACCTACGATCTCAGGAAGCCAGTCGGACGCGATCTACAATCGCACCGCGGGCCGTTTGAAATTTGCCTCGCCTTTGACGAGCCCGCATTGGACCGCCTCATGCAAAGGGACGAGGTGTTTTTCCGCGAAGTCATCAAGCTGGCGGAGCCAGATCGCGAAAAACTCCTTGGCCTCAGCAAGGGCGCCTTGGTCCAATTGCTGAAGGGGCCGCTTAAGTTTGAAGTACGCGCCAAGCTATCTGGAAACACTGTCGGTTATGAGGTCGACATTCAACACGGCGAGGGCGTGACGCCGCTGCTGCGCATCACGACGGAACACCTGACCAAGGCCGACAGTGAAGGCGGTTTGGACATTGAGTTCCAGATGCCGCAATTGCGGAACTGCACGCGGTTCGTGGTGGCGCTTCCTCAGCCGACTCAAAACCCGGAGGTTCGTTTCAAGCGAGCCGCTCACATGACCAATCTTGAGCCCGTTCGTTACCTGTCACGAATGCGAACCGGGCACGTCCACGAAACCAAGAGCCCCGACGGATCCGCCGATCCGTTGGAGTTTCAGATCCAAGTCGAAGGCTGGACGTTTCCAACAAGCGGCGTGATGTTTGTCTGGGAGAACCGCTAGCTTTTTCGTTTGAACAGGCGCGCCGCTTCGGGCGTCGGATCTTGCGGCGCGCGCGCGCGCCGGTGCAATTCCTCACCTTCGGTGATCAGCCCCTCCAGCAAGTTGGTGAACAATACTGGGTGCTCGGCGGCTTCCCAAAGGAAGTAGGCGAAGGACCCGGGGCACGGATTGATTTCGTTCAGCCAGACTTCGCCGGTTTTTTCATTACACAGGAAATCAATCCGCGGGGCGCCGGCGCCGCCAACGCTCTCGAAGGCCTTTATCGCCCAGGCGCGAATGTTTCGCGTCATCTCCGGAGGCAAATGCGGGTTGATTTCGCGAGTCAGCGACAACATGCCTTCGCTGACGCTGCCGAGTTGCTTGGCGCCTCCGCCCTTCTCACCATCCGAGGACAGATACTTCGCTTTGAAGTCCAGCAACTCAGATACGTGTTTGGGACGCTCGATCGCGGATGCCCTTGTCACGCCGTCAAAACGGCCAACCGAAATGTTGTACTCCACCAAATTCGGCACAAACGGCTCGACGATCGCGTTACGGTCGAGCTTGAACACTTCGGGTAGAGCCGCGGCGAGTTCTTCCCAATTGTTGGCCTTCGATATGCCGATGCTGCTGCCCAAACATCTTGGCTTTACGATGCACGGAAAGGAAACCTCGCCCAAAAGCGTGATCAGCTCTTCGGGCATGATCAGCAGGCCACGCGCCGGTCGCTCGATGTTGCGTGTCGGCAGAAGCGGTATGCCAGTGTCCGCCAGCACCTGTTTGGTGATGACCTTGTCCATGAAAACCGACGCCGCCAACACGCGCATGCCGGTGTAGGGAACGCTGGCGAACTCGAACATGCCTTGGATGCAACCGTCTTCACCGAACGCCCCGTGAAAAGCCGGAATGGCGATGTCGAACTCAATTTTGGCTTCGCGCCCCAAGAGGCGGGCCGTTGCCGGCACAAGCGCAGGCTTGGCGCCGGCGCCTATGTTGAGGGTGACTTTCGTCAGCTTCGCAAAATCGGCAGCGCTGGGAATGTAAGCCGAGCGATCACGCAATGCATCGCCGACAAACCACTCGCCGGAGGCGGAAACATAAACCGGAAACGAATCATACAGCTCGGGATCAATGGCGCTGAGCACTTGCAGGCCCGTAACAATACTGACGTCATGTTCGGGTGAACGACCGCCCAAGAAGACAGCAACCTTCTTTCTACCTGCACTCATCGAGACATCATCCTCACTGTATTGCCTGTTGCTTGCGCTCGAGTTGAGCTATGCTATCACAAGAAAAATGAAACATAACATCCCTCTTGCTGAGTTCAAGATTCCGATCGTTGATTGGCCAAGCAATGCCGGCGCCTACAACAACGTGCCCTTTGAACGCAGCGACCCCCGTGACCTTGAACCGCTTGTGCGTGTGTCGGACTACCGGGTCGCGAGCGAGAGCTTTTATGCGCGGTCTGACGGAAAGAACTGGCCCTATAATTCGGCGATTCGAG
This sequence comes from Terricaulis sp., assembly GCA_040080805.1. GTDB lineage: Bacteria > Pseudomonadota > Alphaproteobacteria > Caulobacterales > Aquidulcibacteraceae > Vitreimonas. The sequence continues at coordinate 38,473 of JBEBHQ010000010.1, forward strand.
GGAGCTTGTCCGAGGTGTGGGCCCGGCGCGGCGTCGCCGAAAAGCTCGCGCAAGTCAATCAGCGGCTCGCGCCCCATGGCGTCGAGCTTTTTGCGTGGGATGGCTACCGGCCAATCGACACCCAGCGGGCGCTCTGGGAATTTTTCGAGCTGCAGGCAGCGCGCGATATGCCGGGCGCCGACCCCGAAGCGCGGCGCGAACAGGTGCTTCGTTACGTTTCAGACCCAACGCGCCTCGATCGCCGCGATCCGACCACATGGCCCACCCACACGACGGGGGCCGCGCTCGACTTGACGCTCCGGAATATTGAATCGCGAGAACTTCTGGATATGAGCGCGGCGTTTGACGAAATGAGCGCGATTAGCCACAGCGATGCGCTGGAGCGCGCGTATGCTGCCGGCCAAGTCGAGGACACACACGCTCCCCTAAACAACCGTCGCTTACTTCACTGGGCCATGGGCGCCGAGGGGTTCGTCAATTTTCCCCTCGAGTATTGGCATTTCGACTGGGGCAATCAAATGTATGTTCACAATTTGATTGTCTTAAAGAGAGAGGCCCCAGAGGGGGCGTGGTACGGCTATGTCGATCCCCCAACCCAAGCCTCTTGAGCGCTCCGCTGTCTTTGTGGCGAACGGCGCGGCTATTCACTATGAGGTGTGCGGCGCGCCGATTGAGACCGCCCGCGTCGTCTTCATTTGGGGACATGGATGGGGGCAGGATCTGAATGCGTTTCGAGCCACGGCCTCATCCTTCACCGACGCCGCCCATGTGCTGCTCGATTTTCCCGGATTCGGCGCCTCGCCCCCGCCCCCGCAAGGTTGGGGGACGCAGCATTATGCGGACGCTTGCTTTGAGCTGCTGAGTTCGTTTGCGTTCGCTGGAAAGAAGGTGGTTTGGGTGGGCCACTCCTTTGGCGGGCGCGTCGGCATCCAATTGACGGCGCGCCACCCAGGGGTGATGTCGGGGTTGTGCCTCGTCGCATCGGCGGGATTGCCGCGTCGGCGCACGGCTTTGCAAACGGCCAAGCACCATATCCGCATCCGCGCGTTCAAATTGCTGCGCATGCTCCCCGTTTCGGGTGCCCCCTTTGAGTGGCTCAGAGCGCGGATGGGCAGCGCCGATTATAGAAACGCGGGCGCCATGCGCTCGGTTTTGGTGAGCGTGGTGAACGAGAACCTGACGGACGTGGCGCGCAAGATCAGCTGTCCCTGCTTGCTGATTTACGGAGAGAACGACACCGAGACGCCGCCGGACATCGGTGAGCGCCTATCGCGGCTGATTCCCAATTCGACGCTCAGCATTCTACCGAACAACGACCATTACTCCGTTTTGGGCGCCGGGCGTCATTTGGTGGTCAAGCGCCTCGTCGCATTTTTAGAGCAATTGAATTGAGCCTCTTCGGATTAATCGCGGCGTTCCTCGCGTACGGGTTATTCCTGTATCGCCGGCTGCCGCGCTTTTTGCATTTCTTCCAGCAAGACGAATACGACAACAACCGATTCTTGCGCTGGGTGGGCGATGCCCGCACCGTGGATACGCGCGCCACTTTTCCGTTGGCCGCGATCGCCGCGCTAAGTTTCGCTGGCGCCCAATGGAATGCCAGTTGGGTGTGGCCCTTGGCTTGCGCCGTCGCCATGGCGAGCGTCGCCATAATGGAGCCGGACCCACGCATGGTCGGCAAGAAGCCGCTGGTGATGACCCAGCGCGCGACCATGATCTTTCGCGTGTCGCTGGCGCTCGGGCTTGGCGTCGGCGTCCTGCTCGCCCTGTATGCGCCCATTTGGGGTTGGCTGATCGGCGTGCAGATGCCGCCGCTTCTGCTCGCGGCCGCAAACCTCTTGCTCTCGCCCCTCGAACGCAGGACGCAGCTTTTTTTCCTCAACGACGCCAAGCGCCGGCTGCGCGAAATCAACCCCGCCATCATCGGCGTCACCGGATCCTTCGGCAAGACATCGGTCAAGCACACGCTCGGGCACATCCTCTCGCTGGCGGACAACGCGTACATCACGCCGGGAAGCGTCAACACGACCATGGGCATCTCGCGTGTGATCCGCGAAAACCTGCCCGCCGATTGCCGCAACTTTGTCGTTGAGATGGGCGCCTACGGTCCGGGGTCGATCGCGCGACTGTGCGACCTCACGCCGCCAAGCGTCGGCATTATTACGGCGCTCGGCGAGGCGCACTACGAACGGTTCAAGACGCTCGATACAGTCGCCAGGGCGAAATTCGAGCTAGCGGAATCCGTGCTGCAAAAGCCCGGCGGTCTCATGATCATCCACGACAGCGTTCTTGACCAAGCTTACGCGCGCGCATTCGTCGCGAAGCATCGCGACAAGTTTGTTGTCTGCGGAGAGCGCGACGGCGCCGATGTCTTCGTGAAAACATGGACGGCCTCCGCCAAGGGTCTCGATATGACGCTGACCTGGCGCGGCGGCGAATTCCGCATCGAGGCGCCGCTTTTCGGCGCCCATAACATTGGGAACATCGCGGTCGCTTTCGGGGCCGCGGTTTCCGTCGGCGTATCGCCGGAACGCGTCGTCGCCGCGCTCCGCACGGCGCCGCAAACCAAGCACCGGCTGGAAGTCAAACATCAAAGCAACGGCGCGATCGTGATCGACGACGCCTACAATTCAAACCCAAAAGGGTTCGAGGCGGCGCTGGAGGTGCTGACGATCCTCGGCCAAGGCAAGAGGCGGCGCATCCTGGTGACGCCGGGCATGGTCGAGCTAGGAGAGCTGCACGACCAGCTGCACGGGAAGCTCGGTGAGAGCGCGGCGCGAAACGCGGACCTTGTCATCGCGGTGCGCCCGGAACGCATTCCCACGTTCGTCGCTGCCGTCGAACAAGGCCCCTGCGCGCCCCTCAAATTTGGGTCCTTCGCGGAAGCCAAGGCGTGGCTCGATCAAAACCTGCGCGGCGACGATGTCGTGCTCTTGGAAAACGACCTCCCCGATTTATACGAACGGAAGCTCGCGATATGAGTCGCGCGCCCTTCCCGCCGAGAGCCCATGGCAAAATCGACTAGGAAAATCGGCGTAGTCGCGCCAGGTTCGCCGATAACGACTCGGGTCGGCGAACTTGTGTTGGCGCAGGCCAACAGCCTGTACGGTGAGCGGTCGCCCGATATTCGCTTCCATCCACAATGCTTTGAACGGGTCGGGCATTTTGCGGGCTCCGACGCGCGTCGCACCGCGGCGTTCCTCGAAGTAGCGAACGATCCGAGCTATGACGCCATCTGGTTCGCGCGCGGTGGGTATGGCGCCAATAGAATTGCGGAAACGATTGTCCAATCGCTTTCCAATGATGCGGCGGCGAAGACCTACCTTGGGTACAGTGACGGAGGCGCGTTACTCGCCGCCTTGTACAAGAGTGGGATCGGGCGCCCCGTTCACGGCCCAATGCCGGGTGATGTCGAGCGCGAAAACGGCGGGAATGCGATAAGCCGAGCGCTCGCCTTTCTGGTAGACAGCGACCTGCGAGGATTTGAACCTTCGATCCCCCCCAATGTTCCCGTCGTCGCCTTCAATTTGAGCGTGCTGTGCAGCCTGCTGCAAACGCCCCCGGCGCTGGACCTGAAGGGGCACATACTGATGCTGGAAGACATCGACGAGGACATATTCAAAGTCGACTTGGCGCTCTTCCAGCTGACCAGCAATTTGCGTGGCCAAGGTGTCGCTGGCATTCAGCTTGGCCGCTTCTCCAACGCCGGAACTTTTCCCGGCGGCGCTACTGAAGTCGACATCGCCCGCCACTGGTGCGGCAAAGCCGGAATCGCGTTTCTGGGCCACGCCAACATCGGCCACGACGCCGAAAATCGAATTGTGCCTTTCGGGACGCAAACACGATGGCAGGGCTAAAGAGGCGCTCCCCAAAAGCACACGCTGTGACCTCAGTGCATCTTTTGTTTACCCTCGAAGCTCACGTTGTGCCCGCGCGAACATATCGCGCCGGAAACCGCCATGGCCGCTCGCGAACAACTTCGTGTTCTCGTTGTCGATGACCAGGATTCCATGCGCCAATTGCTCTGCGCGGGATTGCGCGGCTTGGGCATCCAACACATTCACACCGCCGCAGATGGTGTCGAGGCATTGGCGAAGCTTCGCGCCCAGACCATCGATCTTGTTTTGCTCGACGGCGAAATGCCGCGCATGACCGGGGTCGAGGCGCTCACCGTAATCCGCGGCGATGAGGCGCTGAGCAAGGTAAGGGTGATCATGGTCACTGGCCGTGCCGATGCTGAATTTGTCCAGCGAACGGCCAAGCTCGGAATTGACGGCTATCTGGTAAAACCTGTCTCCACCGTCATGCTTGGCGCGCGCATCGACGCCGCGGCGCGCGCGCTGGGCTAAGCGCCCGCCCCCGCTTGCCTGGAGGCGCAGGCCACTTTAAGCGACCTCGGGGGCTGCCGGCATGTCCATGGATGAACTGATCGCGATACTGACGCTTGAGCCCATCGAGGTGAACCTCTTTCGCGGGCGCTCCCCCGCCGAGGAGCGTTTTCGCATCTTTGGCGGCCAAGTCGTCGCGCAGGCGCTACTCGCCGCCTACAAAACGATCGAGGGACGGCCCTGCCACTCGCTGCAAAGCTATTTCATCCGCCCCGGCGACCCGAACCTGCCGGTGCTCTACCAGGTCGAACACTCACGCGACGGCAGGAGCTTTACGACTCGGCGCGTTATCGCCATCCAAAAAGGCGTGCAGATCTTCAACATGGCTTGCTCGTTTCAACTGCCCGAGACGGGTTTTGACCACCAAAGCGCGATGCCGCCAACATCGGCGCCGACTGAGCTGATCGAGGAACGTGAGCGCCTGCGCGCCGAATTCGCCGATCAGCCCGACAACGTTCACCATTGGCGCGGAGAACTGCCCATCGAAATGCGGGCGATCCAGCCCGTCAGCATGCGCGACCCCAAGCCGGCGGCGCCGGAGCAGAGAATCTGGTTCCGCGCGCGCGGCGATGTCGGCGACGATATCGTCATGAACCAGGCGTTGCTGGCCTATGCGTCGGACTATTCATTACTCGGCACGGCGATGCGCCCGCATGGCGTTTCGTGGATGTCTGGCGTGCAGACGGCGAGCCTCGATCACACGATTTGGTTTCACAGACCGACAAACTTCTCCCGCTGGCATCTCTACGTCCAAGACAGCCCATCGGCCTCCGGCGCGCGCGGCTTCAATCGCGGCGCCATCTATCGCGACGACGGTGTCTTGGTGGCTTCGACAGCTCAGGAAGGGCTCATACGCAAACGCGATTGACCTATCCTTGCGTGGCGAGCCGCTTGGTCATGTTGCGCAACCCCGCCAGCACCGCCCCGCGCGCAGCCGCATCGCCAGCCAAATCGGGCTTTCGCAACAACCGCATCGAATCAATGTGGACCACGATCGCCGCGGTCGGAACTTTGGTTTGATCCCCCGCGCCCAACAGCGAACACAGAGAATGCGCCGCCACGCTGAGTTCGGCCAGCCCGAACGCGCCCGACTCGGCGAACACTTCGTTGGAAACGCGGTAGATTGCGTCGAACCGGCCTGCCTCTTGCGAGCGCACCAACTCCATCAGATGTTCTATTTTTGCATCAATAGCCGTTTCGCAAGCCTCTCGAATGGACTCGAGATTGCCCGACGCGCGGTCGAGCGCCTGCGCGGCGCTCATTCCGCCCGGCTCGACCAAGAGCTTCTTCAGCCGCACATCGGGCGCAAATTTCCGGACCACCGTCATATCATTACCCGCTGTGGCTTGATGAAATTGTCGATCTCGTTCTGTGAAAGGTTCGGCTCATCGGCTGTGCCGAGGGGCGCCTGAAGGTCGTTCTCGCGGCGACCGTCGCTCCCCGCCGGCGGACCTTCAAATTTGAAGCGCCGATCTGGCCCGATATATTTACCGACCTCGACGAACGGTCGTTTGTCGCGCGTCACAAACATCAGTCGCTGCAACAAGACGGCGGGGGTGAGGGGCTTCGCCACGAAAAAATTGGCGCCCACATCCCGCGCGCGCGCAACGTCCGTCGCCCGCGCATGCCCGCTGACAAGGATAACCGTCACGAACGCATTAGGTCCGTTGGAATGACGCAGTGCGTGCAGAAATTCGTAACCCGCGCCATCGCCGACGTTCGGATCGACGATGGCGAGGTCGAAAGTTTTGCCGCGGACGTTCTTATCCGCCTCTTCAATGCTGACACAGCGATGCACTTCGGCGACGCCAAAGCCCTTCATAATCTGCGCCATGACATCCAAAGAGTGCGCGCTGCCGTCGATCAGCAGCACGCTGGCCTTTGAAAGGTTGAGTTTGGCATTTGGATCCATCGTACTCATCCTTTCTCCTTACAACATTTCCCAGTTATCGTCGGGATCGTCGCCGTCGAGGTAGCGCCCACCCAGGCGAACCCTCACTTCCCCGAGGGTGACACGCTCAAGCGCCGAGGCTGTCGCCACCTCGCCCACACCCACGCTCTGGCGCGCCAGCTCGCTGGCGAAGTCACGCAATGCGGCGATGTGCTGAAGCACAGCGTCCAATTGCTGCAACTCGCTTACAACTGAGCCATCGATCGATGACCGCACGGCGATGGCGCAGATCGCTCCTTCCACGCGAAGCCCGAGGCTGCGCGCGCGTTCCAGCTCCTCGGCAAGCGCCGAAAACACGTCGCGAACCGGCGTCAGTTGCGGCTCTGGTTCGGGGGCCTGAGGGCGAAGGTTGGCCATCGCCACAATCAGAACAATTCGACCGAACCCGCCGCCGAGGCCGGCGCCGGCGCGGGCCGCGCGCGCTCCGCGCTGATCACTTCGGCATTGGACGGATCCAACAACATCTGCCCGGCGCGACCGGTGAGCGGCCAGAAACGAATGCGCCGCGCCTGCGGGCCGCCCATGCTCTGCCCGACACAGGGTATGCCTTCCATTTGCAGGAATTTCAGCGCGAACTCCACGTTCTTGGCGCCTATATCGGAGAAGTTGCGGATGACGTGGGCGCCACCGAACAACTTGCCTTGGATCCGGCTCCGCAACGCGCCGCGTTGCAGCAAACCATTGACCAGCAATTCCATCGCATTGACACCGTACTTCATCGAATCGCTGCCGGAGCTTTCGTCGCCGGGCAGCAGAAAATGATTCATGCCGCCGACCGCAGCGACCGGATCCCAAAGACACGTCGCGACGCACGAGCCTAGAATCGTGGAGAGCACGATGCCCGGTTCTGACACGACGGCGTACTCGCCCTGGACCACGTGGACCATGCGCTCCCGAATCTCGGGCGTGGGACGAGGCTGCGCTGCATTCATGTCAGTGGACCAAAAACTTCCTGTATCTTCACGCGCAGCGAAGCCGGTGAAAACGGCTTGGTGATGTAGTTGTTGACGCCGAACTGCATCGCGCGTTGCACCAATTCCTTGTCCGCGCGACCGGTCAGCATGATGAACGCGGCCTTCTTGGTTGCATCGTGCGCACGCACGGCCCTTAGAAAGCCCAGTCCGTCGAGCTTCGGCATGTTGAAATCCGAAATCACGAGATGGGCAGGCCGCGCCAGGAGGGATTTAAATCCCTCCTCGCCATCGCCAGCGTCGGCGATGTCCCTAAAGCCGATCTCCTGCAACGCCGACCGGATCAGCGCACGCATGGTGAGCTGGTCATCGACCACGAGAACTTTGATCGCCGCGGCTGCTGGCATCAGGCGGCCCCCCTCATTTCAATCGCACACAAATCAAGCGCCGCAAGGCCAATGCCGCTCAGCGACACCTGACGCTCCACACCGCCCAGCTCAAACGCCGCCTTCGGCATGCCGTAGACAACCGAAGTCGCTTCATCCTGCCCAAGGGTATGAGCGCCGGCGTCGCGCATCTGTTTCAGCCCCACGGCGCCATCGCGTCCCATTCCCGTCAGAATAATTCCAACCGAACGGCGTCCGTAAATGCTCGCCACCGACCCAAACAGAACGTCCACCGACGGGCGGTGACCGTTCACCGTGGGGCCGTCGGTCAGTTTGCAACGCGGCTGCACCCCGCCTTGCACTTCAAGATGCGTGGCGCCGCCGGGCGCAAGATAGATGTGCCCTTGCAGGATCGGCGCACCTTCGGTCGCCTCCTGCACGCGCGGCGCGCAAGTCCGGTCGAGCCGGGTTGCGAAACTTGACGTGAACGAAGGCGGCATGTGCTGGGTTATCAATGTCGGGGGACAATTTTCCGGAAAGCACGACAGCATGGTAAGCAGCGCCTCGACGCCGCCCGTGGAAGAGCCGATCGCAAGCAATTTGTTGCCTGGACGATAATTTCCGCGGCGCTCCGAGGGTCGCTCGCGTTCCCCAAGCGGTCGCAACTTGGCGCGCGCCGCGGTCTTGACCTTCTCCGCCAGCCCCTCGAAATCGGGCTTCCCGACACAATCAAATGCGCCCAGTTCGAGCGCTTCAACTGAAATCGCCGCGCCCGCCTGGGTCAGCGTCGAAACCATGATCACGGGCATGGGCCGCAACCGCATGATTTTTTCAAGGAACTCGATGCCGTTCATCTTTGGCATCTCAACGTCCAGCGTAAGCACATCGGGCTCGAGCGCCTTGATGGCGCCGCGCGCCTCGATTGGATCGCCCGCTTCACCGACGACTTCGATGTTGGGATCGCGTCGCAAGTGTGCCGTGATGATCCCCCGGATCGTCGGCGAATCGTCGACGACAAGAACACGTACTGGCTTCATCGCTGGCCCCCGCCGGCCAATTTGTAAATTGTCAAACCGTCGCTAACGTAGCCTTGATCGTCAACGCGCTCGGAATGACCAATGTAAAGCCTGCCCTCGGGCGCCAGGACCTTCTTGAACCGGCCCCACAAGAACACTTGCGTCGCTTCTTCAAAGTAAATGACGACATTGCGGCAAAATATGACATCGAAGCTTCCCCGCATCGGCCAATCGCCGATCAGATTGAGCTCCTTGAACGTAATCAGGTCGCGAACTTCATCCTTCACCCGCCACTTCTTGTCGACGCTGTCGCGATCCCGGCTGAGCCATCGCTCACGCGAGCCGGCCGGAATCGGCGACACCGCCTCGTCGCGATAGATCCCGACCTTGGCCTTGGCTATGATGTTGGGATCGATGTCAGTCGCGAGAATACGAACGTCATAACGAGCCGCGTCCGGAAACACATCCAGCAGCGTCAACGCAATGGAGTAAGGTTCTTCGCCGCTTGAGCACGCCGCCGACCATATGCGCACACGACCGCCATCCTTGGCCGTCGCCATCAGCCGCGGAAATGTCTTTTGGCGCAAATGATCGAAATGATGCGGTTCGCGAAAGAAGCGCGTCACGTTGGTGGTGAGGGCCGCGAGCATTTCGTTGCGTTCGCTGGCGCCGGCTGGCGTCTCGATGAACTCACAATACTCGTCGAAGCTCTGCAGTCCCAGTTTACGCACGCGTTTGGCCAGGCGCGAATAGACAAGCGTGGCCTTGGCCTCGTTCAAGACGATGCCGCTCTGCGATCGCAGAAACGAAGCGATCTGCTCGAAGTTCTTCGCCGTGAAGGCGTATTCGCCTTCGATCAGCGGCTCCGATCGCTTACGAGGGGCGGCGGCTACGCTCAAGCTGCCTCCGCTTCCTGTTGCTCTGGCAGAATGTCGTTCAACGCGATCCACGAAATCATTCGCCCTTCGATGGCGAGAATGCCGCGGACGAAGCGGCTGACCGTTTCGCAGCCGACATTCGGCGTCGGCTGCACTGACCCCTTCTCGGCGGCCAATATCTCGGACACGGCATCGACCAGCAGCCCAACAAGGCGGTCGCCAATATGGACAACGATGATCACGCTGCGCGCGCTGGGCTCCACCAATCCAAGGCCCAGGCGCGCCTTTAGGTCGAGGATCGGCAGCACGGCCCCGCGCAAATTGATCACGCCGCGCACATAGCTCGGCGAATGTGGCAGCGGCGTCGCCGCAGTCCAGCCGCGAATTTCGCGCACCGCCATGATGTCGAGGCAGAATTCCTGGTCGTCGATGCGAAAGGAAATCAACTCGCGGATGTCATTTGAGGATTCTGTGTTGTCCATGGATCAACTCGCCTTCGCCAATGGTTGTGCTTCGCGCCGCTCGCTCAGGCGCTTTTCGACCAGGGTTTCTATGTCCAAAATGAGCGCAACACGTCCGTCGCCGAGGATGGTCGCCGCCGCGATGCCATCGACGCGTTGGAAATTCGATTCAAGGCTCTTAATCACAACTTGCCGCTGGCCTTGGATTTCGTCCGCCACGAGCGCCGCACGGCCGCCGACTTCGCTTTCCACTAGCAAGACAACCCCTTTGGTGGGGTCAATTGGCGTGGTCCGCTGCCCGAGCGCCACGCCAATATCAATCAGCGGCACGTGCGCGCCGCGCACCGCCAGAACTGAGCTGTGCGGCCCTAGAGCGCGCACTTCTTCCGGCTTGGGCCGCAGCGTTTCGATAATCCCGGTAAGCGGCGCGACCAAAGTCTGCTCACCGACGCTCACCACCATCCCGTCCAACACCGCGAGCGTCAGCGGCAGCGATAATGTGAAAGTTGATCCCTTGCCGGGTTGAGAAGAGATGGCGATACGTCCGCCCAAAGCTTGAATTGAGCGCTTGACGACATCCATGCCGACGCCGCGGCCCGAAATATTCGACACCGAAGCGGCGGTGGAAAAGCCCGGCAGGAAGATTAGGTTGTCGATTTCATCGTCGGTCAGGCTCGCGTCTGTCGCAATCAGGCCCTTCTTGACCGCGATCTCGCGCACGCGTGGACGATTGATGCCTTTGCCGTCATCCGACACTTCGATGACGATGCGCCCTGACCGGTGCAGCGCCGCCAATCGTACGGTGCCCTCTTCCGACTTGCCGGCGTCGGCGCGCTCTTCCGGTGATTCAACGCCGTGATCGATCGCGTTGCGCAGCATGTGCGTGATCGGATCGGAAAGCCGCTCGATGACGGTTTTGTCGACTTCGGTGCCTTCGCCATCCATGACTAGGCGCACTTGTTTGCCAGTCGAGCCCGCGATTTCGCGCACCAAGCGCGGCATGCGTTGAAACACCGACTTCACCGGCTGCGCACGGATCGCCATGACGCTATCTTGAATTTCACGCGTGAGCTGTTCCAGCTCATCGAGCCCAATGGCGACGGTTGAGGAACGCGCAAGACCGCTTTCGGCGACCCGCTGCGCAAGCATCGCCTGGTTGATCACGAGCTCGCCCACAAGATCGATCATGCGATCGACGCGCTCGAGATCGACACGAATAGTCGCGCCCGCCGCAACCGCCTTCGCGCCTCCCTTCTCACCTACCGCGGCTTTGTCCTCGGTGGCCGCGGCGCTTGGCGTAGGCGCCTCGCTCGGGGGAGGTTGCACCGAGCGCAGCAAGGCCTCGACATCGATTGGCGGCGCCGATTCCGACGCGGCGGCTTCGATGCGCGTGAGGGCAATCGGGCAATCGTCGCCGACGAAATCAAACACATCGCGAATAGCGGTTTCTTCGACGCTCGCCGGCAGATTGACGGCCCAACTCAGATACGAGGCTTCCGGATCCAGTGTTGCGAAGTCGGCAATGCCTGACGCGTCGAGAGTGATGTCGATTGGCCCCAACCGTCCAAGCTCGCGCAGGAACAAAAGCGCGTCATGACCCTTCGCGTACATGGCCGCGGTCGGACGCATGATCAATTGCCAGCCGCTCGCCTCCGCGGAGTCCGCGACATCGAATTGCAGCGGCTTGAAGCCCCATTCATCGCCCTCCGGCTCACCGGCGGCGCTGGGCGCGGGGAGATCGACGGCGGTGAGCGCCTCTAGTTCCTCAGCCATGGCGTTCCCGCGCGCCTCATCGACGACGCCTTGCCCCTTGGCCGCAGCGACATGGTCCGCGAGCACATCCGACGCGCGCAGCATGAGCTTCAGCACATCGCCGTCAGGATCAAGCTTGCCGGAGCGCATCGCATCGAGCGCGGTTTCAAACACGTGCGCGAACGCCACCATGGGCTCGAAGCCGAACGCGCCAGCGCCGCCCTTGACCGAATGCACGGCGCGAAACACCGCGTTGATGGTATCGCTGTCGCCCTCGCCCGCGTCGAGCGCAAGCAAGCCCTCCTCCAGGGCGGCGAGCAGCTCGTCGCACTCCTGAAAGTAGGTTGCCTTGATTGCGTCCATCGGATCCATGTGCTGCGACCTTTAGACTGACACGCGGCGAACGACGTCGAGGAGCGTGTCGGCTTGGAACGGTTTGACGATCCAGCCGGTGGCGCCGGCTTCACGCGCACGCTGCTTTTTCTCCGCGCTGCTTTCGGTGGACAGCACCAAGATCGGGGTAGCGCGATGCCTCGGGTCTTGGCGGACGCCCTCGATGACGCCGTAGCCATCCATCCTCGGCATATTGATATCGGTGATGATAACGTCCGGCATCGTGTGCGCGAGCGCTTCAAGGCCCTCAACGCCATCTTCCGCCTGAACGACGTTGAAGCCGGCCTCCTTCAGCACCATCAGCAGCATTTCGCGCATCATGCGTGAATCGTCGATTGTGAGAATTGTCTTGCTCACGAGGCCACCTCCTGCGGCATGAGATCGTTTGCCGCCATGAGCCGAACGCCCTCTGCGAACGCCGCGGACGCGTTCACAATGGAAAAATCAACACCGTCCGCGCGCCATTGCGCTTGCGCCGCGAGTAAGACTTGCAGACACAACCCGCCCAGCCGCTCCACGTCGGACGCATCCACTTGGAGCGCTTGACTACGCGCCCCATTCAGATTGGCCCAAAGCGGCGTTGCCGCGCCGAGATCGAGAATTTGAGGCAGCCGCATTTTCCGGCTCCGTTCCGCGTCTAAAATTCCTGCCAATCGTCATCACCCTTCAGCGCGGTTGAGCCGCTCGACGCGAACTGCGCGACCCGCTGGCGCTGTTGAGCAACTGGTTGTCCCGACGGCTTGCTTTTGCCCGCCGAGCCCTTGGCGTGACCGACATTGACCTGCACGGTCGGCGCGCCGGTCTGGAAGCGCGCGATCAGGCCCATCAATTCGTCGGCTTCCTGGGTGAGCGAATGGCTGGCGGCGGTCGATTGCTCGACCATCGCCGCGTTCTGCTGGGTCACCTGGTCCATCTGGTTGATGGCGGTGTTGACTTCGGCAAGGGCTGTCGCCTGCTCTTGAGCCGAAGCGGCGATTTCCGAAACCAGACCGCTGATCTCGCTGACCTTGGCGACAATGCCCTGCAGCGCCTTGCCCGCGTCGCCGACAAGATCGACGCCGGTTTCAACGTGCTGCGAACTCGCCGAGATAAGGCCCTTGATTTCCTTGGCCGCCTCGGAAGAGCGCTGCGCCAGCGCCCGCACTTCCGAAGCAACGACCGCGAAGCCGCGCCCCGCATCGCCCGCGCGCGCCGCTTCGACGCCGGCATTGAGCGCCAGCAGGTTGGTCTGGAAGGCGATTTCGTCGATGACCCCGATGATCTGGGAAATCTGTTTCGAGGATTTTTCGATCTCGGCCATCGCCGCGACCGTCTCCTGCACCACTTGACCGCTGGCTTCCGCGTCCGAACGCGTTGTCGCGACCAAAGCGTTGGCCTGCTTCGAGCCCTCGGCGGTCTTGCGGACCGTGGCGGTGATTTCATCCAGCGCCGCCGCCGTTTCTTCGAGGCTCGCGGCCTGCTGCTCAGTGCGGCGCGACAAATCATCGGACGCCTGGCTGATCTCGCCAGCGCCAGTGCGAATGCCGCCCGCATTGACGACGACTGACTTCATCGCCTCCTGCATCTTGCCCATGGCTTCATTGAAATCGGAGCGCAACTGTTCGTAATCCGCAGTGAACGTCGTGTCGATGCGGCTGGTGAGGTTGCCCTCCGCCAATTGCCGCAAGCCCGAAGCCAGCGAGGTGACGACTGTGTTTTGTTCGGCGGCGCGCGCGGCGCGTTCAGCCTCGGCAGCTATGCGGTCGTTTTCGATCTGGGTCACGTCGGTGGCGAACTTGACCACCTTGAACGGCTTGCCGTTGCCATCGACGATGGGATTGTAGCTGGCCTGGATCCAGATCTGCTTTCCGCCCTTGCCGATGCGCTGATACTTGGCCGCCTGGAACTCGCCGCGCCCCAATGCTTCCCAGAACGCGCGATATTCCGGCGATTGGCGATAGGCGGCCTCAACGAACAGGCTGTGGTGCTTACCTTTGATTTCTTCGAGCGAGTAGCCAAGCGTCTGGCAGAAGTTCGCGTTGGCGTTGGTGATCGTGCCATCGAGATTGAACTCGATGACCGCCTGCGCGCGGCCAAGCGCCTGCAGCATGCCCGCGTTCAACCGAGCCTCGGTGACATTATCCCATTGTAGAACATTGCCGACATATTTGCGGCTCGCATCAAACACCGCACTCACATTGAGCGCGAATTTGAGATCGCCAACTGAGATGTCCGTGCGATAGGGCAAGCGCGACGGATCCGATAAGAGCTGACGCTGGTGGGCCGGGTTCTTGTGGAACATGTCGATGCAAGCGCCGATCATCGCGTCGGGATTGAAGCCCGGCCAGATGGCGCGGAACGCCGCCGCGTTGTCGGTCAGCAATTTCTTGGTGGATTCGTTGATGTAGGTGATTTTCAGATCGCGATCGACGGTCATCATCGCCACGTTGGAGCCTTCGAACGCGGCGCTTTTGAATGTCGCCTCTTGCGCAAGCAATTCCTGCGCAGTGATGTCGGTGGCGAATTTCACCACCTTTACGGTCTTGCCGTTCTTGTCGATGATCGGGTTGAAGGAGGCCTGTATCCACACTTCCCTGCCGCCCTTGCCGATGCGCAGGAACTTGTCGATGACAAACTCGCCGCGATTGAGCTTGTCCCAGAGGGCGCGATATTCGGGGCTGTGCGCATAGTCAGGCGGCGCGAACATCGAATGGTGCTGCCCGACGATCTCGTCGAGGCGGTAGCCCAGCGTATTCAGAAAATTCTCGTTCGCCGCAAGAACTGTGCCGTCGGGCTTGAATTCGATCATTGCTTGCGCGCGCGATATCGCCTTGATGTAACCTTCCGCGCCAAGTTGCATCTCTTCAAGGTGGCGCGCATCGGCCTCGACTCGCTCGACCATGCCATCGCGCAAGAACTGCAGCGTTTCGGCGATCTTGCCGGTCTCGTGGCCGTCATTTGTGAAAGGGACTTCGACCTTGAAATCGCCTTCGCGCAGGCGATCCATGGTTGCCGTGAGCGCGCCAAACCGGCCAACTAGGCCCTTTGACACCAGGAAAGCCAATGCGCCCGCTACCGCCAGGAACAGCGCCACCAGCGCCAGCTGCATCATGAGCTCAGATTGCTTACCGGCTATGCGCATATCGAGAAGGCGGGACAATTCCTCCGCCGTAGCGCGCCAAGTTGCGTCTGTGGACGCCTCGAATGTCGCGGAATCGAGTTCGGCCCCCGGGGCCGCGGCGCGGGCGGCCGCGATAAGCTCGGCGGTCTCCGCGTTGATCGCGGATACAGGTTCCGTCAGCGCCTGACGCGTTTCACCCGAGGCATTGTTGGCGATCGCCGCTTCCATGGAAGCGACCGCAGCCGCGGACGCGCCCTCAGCGCGATTGGCGGCGACGGTGAGCATGATTTCACGATCGGCGCTGGTCGTCGCCACAACGCGCTCGAGTTCAAGCGCCGCGCTCAGCAGCGCCGGGATTTTCACGGTCGCCGCATCCATGGCGTAGAAGCTGTCGAGATCGGGGTCGAGCGTCAGGTTGGAGCCATCAGCGACCGCGGTGATGAGCGCCAAGCCTGCTGTCACGCGCTCCGAATCCGTTTGTGCGTTCTGGAATGCGGAAGCGGCGGCGGCGGCGCTAAATTGCTCCGCGCCGGCCTGATCAACGCCGCTCCCAGAGCGAATAGCGCCCCACACGCCCGTGAGATATTCGGCGCCCGCGCCTTCCTTCTTCGAAAAATCAATCTGGCTGGTCGCGTTGCCGACCAGAAGCGAGGTCACCACCGCTGAGGAGGCCACGAACAAGCCGGAAACCAGCGCGAGCCGAGCGCCAATCGACATCTTGCTGTTGATTTTGTCGAGCATAATTTTCTCGCTCCGCCTCAATCGGTGCGGCGCGCCCAGAACGAGCCGCGCGCAATCGCTAGCGTCTGCGGTACGTTGAATATCGTTAATTTGAGGTTTCCGCCGCGACCCGCGCCCGCGCTTCAAGCCGCATTCATTGTCAGAAGGTCGTACGCAGCGACGGCTTCGCCTTCGCGGTTCGTGACCAAGACATCCCAGCGCACTTCGCCTTGATCCGGCTTGCGCAACGTTTTCTCTTTTACAGTCAACGCAACCGAAATGGCTTCGCCCGGCTTCACCGGCTTAACAAAGCGTAAATTATCGAGCCCGTAATTCGCCAGCACTGGCCCCGGATCGGGATCGACGAACAAGCCGGCGGCAAACGCGAGAATGAGATAGCCATGCGCGACGCGCCCGCCGAACAATGGGTTTGCGGCCGCAGCCGCTTCGTCCATGTGCGCGTAAAATGTATCGCCCGTAAAATGCGCGAAATGCTCGATGTCGTCCAAGTTGATTTCGCGCGCCTTGGTTTTCAATTGGTAGCCGATGGCAAGATCGTGGAATTTGAGCCGGAATGGGTGCGGGTCGGCAGCTTGCGTCGGGGCGCCGGCGATATAGCGTCGTACAATCGACGAAAGCACGCGCGGGTGCCCCTGCAACGCCGTGCGCTGCATATAATGCGTGACCCCGCGCATGCCGCCCAGCTCCTCACCGCCGCCGGCGCGGCCTGGGCCGCCATGCACCATGTGCGGCATCGGTGAGCCATGGCCGGTGGATTCCTTGGCGCTCTCGCGGTCAATGAATGCGAGGCGACCATGGAAACTTCCGGCGCCCAGCACCACGTCACGCGCGAAATCATCGTCGTGCGTGAACACGCTCATCACCAATGAGCCCTTGCCGCGATTGGCGAGCGCGATGGCGTCGGCGCCATCCTTGTAGGGCATCAATGTCGAAACCGGCCCGAAGGCTTCAACGTCATGCACGCCGCGCGCCTCCCACGGGCGCTCGCAGCGCAGCAAAATGGGCGACATGAAGGCGCCCCTCTCGCTCACTGGAGAGGCGCCAGGATCGCCGAACACGATCTCCGCGTCCAACGATATGTCCCTAATCTTCGCCCGCACATCATCGCGCTGAGCCAGCGAAACCAGCGCGCCCATGCGCGTATCCTTGTCGCGCGGATCGCCAACATTGATCCGCACCAAATGCGCTTGCAGCGCGCTTTGCGCCGCGTCGAGCAAGTGCGCGGGCACGAACGCGCGGCGAATGGCGGTGCATTTCTGCCCGGCCTTGACACTCATCTCCCGCGCCACTTCCTTGATGAAGAGTTCGAACTCAGGCGCATCCGGTGTTGCGTCCGGGCCAAGCACTGAAGCGTTGAGCGAATCCTGCTCGGCGACGAAACGCACGCTTTCGCGCATGATGACGGGATGGCTCTTGAGTTTCGCCGCCGTGCTGGCCGAACCCGTGAACGATACGACATCTTGCATCGACAAATGCTCGAACAAATCCCCCGTCGAGCCGACGATGAGCTGCAACGCCCCCGGCGGCAGCACGTCGGCGTCGATCATGATGCGCACGGCGGCTTCGGTGAGGTAAGCTGTCGCGCTCGCCGGCTTCACGATCGCGGGAACGCCGGCGAGCAATGTGGGCGCGAGCTTTTCCAGCATGCCCCACACTGGGAAGTTGAAGGCGTTGATATGGAGGGCGACGCCCTGCAGCGATGTGTAGACGTGCAAGCCCTGAAAGGCGCCGCCGCGTGAAAGCGCTTCAACCGCGCCGTCGATGAGAATTTTTTCGTTCGGCAGCTCACGCCGGCCCTTGGATTGATAAACCGCGAACGTGCCTATGCCGCCATCTATATCGATCCACGCGTCGGCCCTGGTGGCGCCGGTATTGTACGAAAGCTCGTACAATTCTTCCTTGCGCGCGGACAGCGCGTCCGCGAGCGCCTTCAGCATCCGCGCGCGCTCGTGAAACGTCAGCGCACGCAGTGCGGGCCCGCCCCCCTCGCGCGCGAAGCGGGCCATGGAAGCGAAGTCTAATCCTTGCGACGACGTCAGCGCGACCACATCGCCTGTGACAGCCGAGCGCAGTTCCGCAAGCCCGCCCGCGCCCGCGACCCAATGGCCTTCGGCGTAGTTCAGCAGGGTGATGGGTTTCATCATTTACTCCATGAAGCGCCTTGCTCCGTCTCGCGGCGGCGCCGCGAGCCACCTTCCCCTCTCGGGCAAGATCGGCGACAGCCCGTCGCCTAGCTGCCACTGAATTTCGCCGCGCGCTTTTCCAGGAATGCAGCCACGCCTTCCTTGTAGTCGCTCGTGCGCCCCAAAGCGCTTTGCGCGTCACGTTCGATGTCGAGCTGCGCGTTGAATGTTCGCGCGCCGCTTTCTCGGATGAGCTTCTTGGTCGCGGCGAGGCCCGCCGTCGGCGCGGCGGCGAATTTCGCGGCGAGCGCTCCGGTTTCAGCAACCAGGTGATCATCATCGACGCACTTCCAGATCACACCCCACGCCTCGGCGCGTTCGGCGGTGAGCGCCTCGCCCGTGAGCGCCAGGCCCAGGGCGCGCGCTTGGCCGGCAAGGCGCGGCAACGTCCAGGTGCCGCCGCTGTCGGGGATGAGGCCAATATTGGCGAAGCTCTGGATAAATTTCGCGCTTCGCGCGGCTATAACGAGATCGCAGGCGAGCGCGATATTGGCCCCGGCGCCGGCGGCGACGCCGTTCACCGCGCAGATCACCGGCAGCTCCAGGCTCGCAAGCCGGCGGACGAGCGGATTGTAGCGCTGCTCCAGCGACTCGCCCAAATCGGCGCCGCCGCCCGGCGCCACCGCGCGATCGGACAAATCCTGACCGGCGCAGAACCCGCGCCCGGCGCCGGTCAGCACCAGCACGCGCGCGCCGCCCTGAACCGCCAGCTCCAGCGCGCGCGAGAGTTCGTCGTGCATTTGCACGGTGAAGCTGTTGAGCCGATCCGGGCGATTGAGCGTGATCCGTGCGACGGCGTCTTTCAGCTCAAACAGAATGGTCTCATAGTCCATGGCGCGAGCCTCACGTCTTCGCCTTGGCCTATGATAGAATGTTGGGTCGGTCAATTTGTGGGAGCGAGCCCGGCGGCGGTGGATTAATTGACCGCTCGGTCGGGTTATTATAGGAATGAGCTCGGAGCATGCGCCGATGTACACGACAGATCTGAGCGGCAAGAACGCGAACAAGCTCGAGTCCATGACGGTCGAGGATCCCGCGCGCGCGGCGGCGTTCGAAGCGCGCGTCGCCAATGATGAGTTCATCGAGCCGAAAGATTGGATGCCGGAGGCGTACCGCAAAACCTTGGTGCGCCAGATTTCTCAGCATGCGCATTCGGAAATCGTCGGCATGCTGCCGGAGGGCAATTGGATCTCACGCGCGCCCAACTTACGCCGCAAAGCGATCCTTCTCGCCAAGGTGCAGGACGAGGGCGGGCACGGGCTCTATCTTTATGCGGCGGCGGAAACATTGGGCACGTCGCGCGATCAAATGATCGAAGCGCTGCACTCGGGCAAAGCCAAGTATTCCACGATCTTCAACTACCCGACCCTCACCTGGGCCGATATCGGCGCAATAGGTTGGCTGGTTGACGGCGCGGCGATCATGAATCAGGTGCCGCTGCAACGCACCTCCTACGGCCCCTATGCGCGCGCCATGGTGCGGGTGTGCAAGGAAGAGAGCTTCCATCAGCGCCAGGGCTACGAAATCACGATGGCGATGACCGACGGCTCGCCCGAGCAAAAGCGCATGGCGCAGGATGCAATGAACCGCTGGTGGTGGCCCTCGCTCATGATGTTCGGGCCGCCGGACGACAAGTCACCAAACACCGAGCAAAGCATACGCTGGCGTATCAAGCGCGAAACCAACGATGAGTTGCGGCAGAAGTTCGTGGATGTCACCGTGCCGCAAGCTGAAGCCATTGGCCTCAAGGTTCCCGATCCGGTGCTCAAATGGAACGAAGCTCGCGGGCATTATGATTTCGGCGCCATCGATTGGGAAGAATTCTACGCCGTGGTGCGCGGCGAAGGCGCAACCGCCAAGGAACGCATGACCGCGCGGGTGAAAGCGTGGGAAGATGGCGCTTGGGTGCGCGAAGCGGCCCATGCGTACGCGGCCAAGCGCACGGCGGCGAAACTAGCGGCGGAGTAAACGGCATGAGCGACGCAAAAGATTGGCCGCTTTGGGAAGTGTTCGTGCGCGGCAAGGGCGGGCTCTCGCACCGCCATGCCGGCAGCGTCCACGCCGCCGACGCCGCGATGGCGCTTGAGCACGCGCGCGACGCTTACACCCGGCGTATGGAGGGTGTGAGCTTGTGGGTGGTAGAATCTTCGAAGATCACCGCCTCCGATCCGGGCGATGCGGCGGCGCTGTTTGAACCGGCCGAAGACAAAATCTATCGCCACCCCACCTTCTACACGATCCCCGCTCACATCAAGCACATCTGATCCATGTTAGCGTTATGCCTCATCGCTCCCCGGCCAAGTCGTGCACAGCACGACGCCGAGCCAGGGCCCAGGGTTGCGGCAAACGCCGGAGCCTCGGAGTTCGCATCATCGATGGACCCCGGATCGCACTCCGCGCGTCCGGGGAGCGTGAGTTGATGGCGAAGCTCTCCCCCCTCGCCCAATATGCGTTGCGGCTCGGCGATGATTCCTTGATCCTTGGGCAGCGTCTCGGCGAATGGTGCGGCCACGCACCGGCGCTGGAGGTTGATCTTTCGCTCGCGAACGTCGCCCTCGATCTCATCGGCCAAGCCACGCTCTTTCTTGGCGTGGCGGGGGAAACCGAGGCCAAGGGCCGCGACGCCGACGTGCTGGCCTTCCATCGCGACGTGCTCGACTTCACCAATTGCCTATTGGTGGAACAACCCAACGGCGATTTCGCGCAGACTATAGCCCGGCAATTTCTATTTTCGCACTTCCAGGAATTGCAGTTCGAAGCGCTGACCCGCTCATCCGATGCGCGCCTCGCCGCCATCGCCGCCAAAGCGGTGAAGGAGGTCATCTACCATGCGCGGCTCGCGTCCGACTGGGTGGCGCGCCTCGGCGACGGCACGGACGAGAGCAAGGCGCGCATGGCGGCAGGCCTCGACTGGATGTGGCGCTTCGTCGATGAGCTGTTCGTTATGGATGCGATCGATGAAGCGCTGCTCAAGCAGGGCATCGCCATCGACAAAGCCGCGCTGCGGCCGGCGTGGGATGCGCGAGTGGATGTAGCTCTCGCCGACGCCGCGCTCGCACGCCCCCCCGCGCGACGTCCAGTCCTCGGCGGGCGCAACGGCCATCACAGCGAGCATCTGGGCCATCTGCTAAGCGAGATGCAATTCTTGCAGCGCGCCTATCCGGGCGCGACGTGGTGAGCGTGTCGTTGAGTGACACGCGCGCGCACAACGGCAGTGGCGCGATCTCATGCGACGGCGAAGAATGCGCGCGTGTCACTCAGCGACAGCTACGCGCAATCCTCGCCAACGTCCCCGACCCGGAAATCCCCGCCGTGTCAGTGCTTGATCTCGGCATTGTACGCGAAATCGGTGAGCACGCGATAACGATCACGCCTACATACACCGGCTGCCCCGCGACCCTCGCGATAGAGCAATCGATCCGCCGGGCGCTCGATGAAGCTGGCTTCGCCCACGTCACCATCGCCACCACGCTGTCCCCACCCTGGTCAAGTGATTGGATCAGCGACGAGGGCCGCGAGAAACTGCGCGTGTACGGAATCGCCCCGCCGCCCAAAGGCGCGGACGCATCAGCACTCAAGAACGATGCGCCCGCGACATGCCCGCTCTGCGGTTCGGACAACACCGAGGAACTTAGCCGCTTCGGCTCCACGCCGTGCAAGGCGCTGTGGCGTTGCAAGGCGTGCGCCGAACCTTTCGACAGATTCAAGTGTCACTGATGAACATCGATTTTCACACCCTGCGCATCGCCGAGGTCAAGCGCGAAACACCTGACGCCGTATCGATACGCTTTGACGTGCCGGATGCGCTGAAGCCCATATTTGCGTTCAAGGCCGGCCAGCATCTGACGCTGAAGCGCGCCTTTAACGGAGAAGAATTGCGGCGCAATTATTCGCTATGCTCGGCGCCTTCGGAAGGCGTGCTCAAGATCGCCATCAAACGCATTGGCGCGGGCGTATTCTCGCGTTGGATCGATGAAGAAGCCAAGGCAGGCGACACGCTCGATGTCATGGCCCCGCATGGAAGTTTTACTTGGACCTTCGATGTCAACGCGCGGCGCCACTACGCTGCGTTCGCTGGCGGCTCTGGGATCACGCCGATCCTCTCGCTGGTCAAAACCGCGCTCGAAACCGAACCGCACGCGCGCTTTACACTTTGCTACGGCAACCGCGTCTCCGCCGGGATCATGTTCCAGGAAGAACTCGCGGGCCTCAAGGATCGCTACATTGATCGCTTTTCCGTGTTTCATTTTCTCGAAGACGAGGAAGAAGAAATCGCGCTCTTCAATGGCAGGCTCGATCTAGAGAAGTGCAAGGACATCCTCTCCACTTTGATCACGCCCGAGAGCATCGACGCGTTCTTCATCTGCGGCCCCGGCCCGATGATGGATGCGATCGAAGAAGCGCTGCATGCGCGAGGTGTGCCCAAGAGCCGCATTATGATCGAGCGCTTCACCGCCGGGCCGCTCTCCGCGGCGCAAGCGGCGGCGGCGCGCTCGCTGGAGGAAAAGGCCGCTGGCCTGAAGATGAGCGTGACACTGAACGGCCGCCGCGTAAACGTGACGTTCGATCCGGAAAAGCACTCCATCCTCGACAATGTCCGCGCCGCCGGCCTGCTCGCGCCGTTTGCCTGCAAGGGCGGCGTCTGCGCCACCTGCCGCGCGAAAGTCACGGCTGGGAAGGTCGAGATGAAAGTGAATTACGGACTGTCGGAAGCGGAATTGGCGGAGGGCTACGTGCTTACCTGCCAAGCCACCCCGGTCGGCGAAGGCGTGGCGCTGAGCTACGACAATTAGGTCATGTCCGAAAGCAATGGCTGGGAAAAGTCGGCGGCGGCGTGGATTGCCGACATGGGCGAGCACGGCGATTTCGGTCGCCGATACGTCCTTGATCCGGTGATGCTGCCGCGCGCTTTGGCGAGGACGCCGAGTTCAGCACTTGATGTCGGCTGTGGCGAAGGACGTTTCTGCCGAATGTTGCGCGCGCACGGGGTGGACGCGACAGGCATTGACCCGACCCGGGCGATGATCAAGGCCGCCCAAGAGCGCGACCCGGACGGGCGATATGTCGAGGCCAGGGCGGAAGCGATCCCCTTCGAAGACGATGTCTTCGATCTTGTGATTGCCTATAATTCTCTCATCGATATCCAAGACGTGCCCAACGCGATCGCTGAAATGACAAGGGTACTGAGGCCCGGCGGCGCCTTGCTGATTGCAAATCTGAACGGCTTCAATACAGCGGGCGGCGAGAGCGGCTGGGTTACGAGCGCGCTTGGCAAGAAGAAGCACTACCCTGTTGACGATTACCTGCGCGAACGTTCGTTCTGGACCGCGTGGCGCGGCATTCGGATCGTCAACCACCACCGCCCGTTGAGCACGTACATGCGCCTGCTACTCGCCCAACGGCTTGTGCTGACGCACTTCGACGAACCCGCGCCGGCGCCAGACGCGCCGACGCAGCGCGCGGCGGACTATGTGCGGGCGCCATGGTTTCTAGTGATGGAATGGAAAAAGGTCGGAACGCAGTCTGCATCAGAGCAATGAGGCCCGGCTTTACTCGCCCACTTTCGCCAACCCTCCCAATGTCAAATCCACCACCATCTCCGCCAGCGCGCCGGCGCTGATCGCGCCTTTCGGATCAAACCAGATGTGGGTCCAGTTGATCATGCCGAAGAACAGCATGGTCGCGGCGAGCGCTTGCCCGCGCTTGCGCTTCAGCGAGGGTTCGATCTCCATCAGCAGCTTGCGCACGATTTCGATCAAGCCGCGTTGCGCGGCGACGATCTCGGCGCGGCGGGCCTTGGGCAAATGGCGCATTTCATTGAGCAGCACCCTATGCCGATCAGCAGCGCCGACATAGAGCGCCATGAAGGCATGCGCGAGTTCGCGGAGCTTGCGCGCGGGTGCCGCCTCGCCAGCGACAGCTGTGCGCGCCGCCGCCTCCAACCCGCGCACGTGTGAGATCATCACCTCGTAGAGGATGTCTTCCTTCGACGGATAATAATGATAGATGGCCGACTTCGAGGCGCCGCAAGCCTCGGCCAAATCCGACACTGAAGCGCCAACGAAGCCGTCGCGCGCATAGAGCTGCGCCGCCGCCTCGACGATACGTCCTCGCCGCTCATCGTACTCCGCCGCCTGAGTTCTCGCCATGGTGAGCAGGCGCTATCGCGAATGCGCGGCAAAGGCCAGGCACGCGGCGCCCAACGGGTGTGATTTGAATATACAGGCGCCCTGCCCCACGACGACCCCGCCGCCAGCGCCAACGCCGACGTGCGGTTTGGGGGGTTCTTGGAGATGCTCTTGAGCCCGTGGTAGCTGAAGCGGCGCAATGCTGCTTATCGGGAGTCGGAAGCAGGCGTCGTTGGAGTTGGACAGGCCTTCCAATTGCGAAGAGCGCCTCTAAGCGCGAATTTGCCAGATTGACTCGATTTCAACTGGGATATCGAAGGGCAACGTGTTGACGCCCACCGCAAAGCGCGCGTGCAGCCCCGCCTGCCCAAACACTTCAACAAATAGGTCAGACGCCCCGTTGGCGACGCGCGGTTGATCATGGAAATCGTCAGCGCTCGCGACAAACGCCCCCACGCGCAAGCATTGGGTCACGTGATCGAGCGATCCTCCGCAAGCGCTTCGTAGAAGCGAGAGAACGTTCAAACCCGCCGCGCGCGCCGCTGCATAGCCTTGCTCAACGCTCAGTTCGGCGCCCACTCGGCCACGCGCCGCCTCGTTGCCAAGATTGGCCGGCCCCAAACCGGCGAGATAGAGCGTTCGGCCCGCGCGCCGAAACGGCGCGTATGTCGCGACTGGACGTGGCGCATCGGGCAATTCGATACCCAACTCGCGCATTCTCTGCTCCGGCGAACGATACCTTGCAGGCGCCACTGCTTGAGCACCCGCTTGCGGTGCGAACACAGCGCCTCCCAACAAAGCGATCACGCCGCGCCGCGCGTACAGACTGCTCATGGTTGTCTCCCCGCCCAAACCGCCTCGAATACGCGCAGGAAATTGCCGCCTACGAACTTCACGACGTTGTCCTCGCCATATCCCCTCCGCAACAATTCCGACACGAGGAGCGGCATCTGCCGATAGCTGGTGAACACGGGCTTGTAGTTGGCGTCCATGTCAGTGCCCATCACGACGTGGTCAGGCCCAAGCACCTCGCTGAGTTCGAATATGCGATCCACATAATCGTTCATGGTGGTCGCGCCGATTCCAGCGGGCCAGGCGCCGATCACGCCACCGCGCTCCGTGATCGCACGCGCCAAGGCTTCACTCAAAAAGCGCGGATGCGTCGCGCCGTGACCTTGCAGGTGCGTGTGCGAGCACATCATCGGACGCTCGCCAACCTCCAGCGCCATGGAAACGACGGGCTCAGCGGCGTGCGCGAGGTCCACCACCATGCCAAGGCGATCCATCTCGCGGATAACGTCGGCGCCAAAAGGCGTCAGCCCGTGGCGCACCGCCGGCGCGGTTTGAATGTCTCCCAATTCGTTTGGGCGATAGTGGACCAGCGTTATTGAGCGAACGCCATCTTCGAACGAGCGGGCGACATTGGCGATATCACCGTCGAGAAAGTCGGCGCCCTCCACTGTCACCAACACAGCTACGCCATCTTCGTTTCTGATGCGTTCGAAATCCGCGGGCTGGGCGACGAAAACCGCCCTTCCCGCCGCGGTCGCCGCGCGCAAGTTTGCAAGCTGGCGTTCATAACTAGCCCGCGCCTCGCCAGGTGAAAACTCACGCGTGGACGCGAGTCCCTCGCCTTGCAGGTCAAGGGTTTGAAAATCGGCGACCAATGAAAAGCTGCCGCCACTGACAAGCCCGGCGCGCATGTCGTCAAAGGCGTTGGTCTCGAAGTTTCCGCCTGCGGAGAACGCGATCAAAGCTGGGCTCAATCCAGTTGCGCCGCGTACAAAGGTTCGGCCCGGGTGTGCGTGAACATCTATTGCGGGGCGCCGCTGTAACAGCGCGCGCGCCTGCTCAACAAAACGCGCGTCCGGCTCAAAACCTAAAGGCGCCTCGTCTCGCCGCAAGTCCTGCAAGCCGGCAACGACGGCGCCCGTGGCCGCCAGCGCCCCGACGCCCCCAATCAAGAAATATCTGCGTTTCATACCCCACCTCGCTTTGGGGCGCCCGCTCGGTCTGGGCTGGGCCGCCACCTTCTCGACTAGTCTCATTTGTAACTATATAGTCGTCACCGCGCAATGAGCAGACGCGTGGAGCCTGACCTTGAAACTGGCGTCTCTAGCCCACGGGCGCGATGGGCGTCTTGTCGTCGTGTCGGGACACCTCGACCGCATGGCCCTAGCCGGACCCATTGCATCGACACTTCAGGGCGCGCTCGACAATTGGAGCGCGTGCGAGCCCGCGCTCCGCAAACTTAGTGACGACATCGCCGCCGACCGCGTCCCCACGCTGCCCTTTGAACCGCGCGCCTGCGCCGCGCCGCTGCCACGCGCGCACCAGTTTCTCGACGGTTCAGCGTACGTCAATCACGTTGAACTTGTCCGGCGCGCGCGTGGCGTCGGTATGCCAGCGAGTTTCTGGACCGATCCGCTGATGTATCAAGGCGGTTCCGATTCATTTCTTGGCCCCTGCGATCCCATACCGCTTGTTAACGAAGAATGGGGCTTGGATCTTGAAGGTGAGGTGGCTGTCATCACAACTGACGTCGCAATGACCGCCACGAGGGACGCTTGCGCCGACGCCATTTGCTTGGTCATGCTTATGAACGATGTATCACTGCGGCATTTGATTCCGCCCGAACTGTCCAAGGGTTTGGGATTTGTGCAATCGAAGCCGGCATCGGCGTTTTCACCTGTCGCCGTCACCCCTGATGAGCTCGGCGGCGCGTGGCGCGAGGGGCGGGTGCATCTGCCCCTTAGCGTTCGCGCCCGAGGCCGCCAGCTCGGCCAAGCCAACGCAGGCGTGGACATGGTGTTTGACTTCCCAACGCTCATCGCCCACGCCGCCCGTACCAGGAACCTCTCCGCCGGCACAATCATCGGCTCGGGCACGGTTTCAAATCGCGGCGCCGACGGGGGGCCTGGAGCGTCAGTGGATTTGGGCGGGGTTGGTTATTCGTGCCTCGCGGAATTGCGCGCTGTTGAAGAAATTGCAAATGGAAGCGCCAACACACCTTTTCTCCAACCTGGAGACCGAGTGGAGATTGAGATGTTCAATAAAAAACGCGTCTCCATTTTCGGCAAGATCGACCAAGAAGTCGTTCGCTGGGAACCCAAGTTATGAGTGCACCCCAACGGAAACCCCTGACGCCGCTGCTGCGCCTCGGCGATTACCTTCCCTATCACCTCACCGTTGCCGCGAACGCCGTGTCCAACCTTATTGGCGGCGCCTATAGGGCGCGCTTTGGATTGACCGTTTGGCAATGGCGGGTGCTCTGCACACTTGGCGCCGAGGGCCCGATGACCGCCCAAGACATCGTCGCGCTTTCTGCAATGGACAAAGTCACGGTGAGCCGCGCCATTCAAGGCTTGCGCCGACGAGGATTGGTAGATCGCGCGAAATCAAAGACGGACGCGCGCGCATTCGACCTGCACCTCACCGCGCATGGAAGAACCGCCTATCAGGAAATTGTTCCCGTGGCGCTCAATTATCAGGACCAACTTCTCGAGGATTTGTCCGCCGACGAACGTCGCATGCTTATGGGATTGCTGCAGACGATCTGCGCCAAGGCGCGCTCTTTGGCGCCCAAGGAATGACGAGGCGCTAGTGCCCTGAACCAGAAGTTCGCATCGAGCCCTCCATCATCACCTGGCGAGTTTCTGAATCGCCACACTAGGCCTCGTTCTGAACCCCACTCCCGGCAAGCGACACCGCGACAACAAGCGCACAAGCCGCCAACAATGCAGCTGGCGCGTTGAGCGCCATCACATCGCGCTGACTCCACCCCAAACCCAAGAGCGCTCCGGCGAGCGTTGGCCCGACGAATGATCCGAACCGCCCGGCGGCAATGGTCACGCCCACGCCCAATCCGCGAACGCGGCTCGGGAAAAAGCCAGGCGCTAGTCCGTAAAGGGTCATCTGCCCGCCTACCAAACAGAAACCAACCAGGACGCCAACCGCCAACGCGCCCGCAAGGCCCGGTCCAAATATGCCAGGCGCGGCCGAGGCGAGCGCAATGCCCGCATAGGCCGCGAACATCGCCAAACGGCCCCGACCACGTTGCGCAAGCCAACCAACGACGAGGCTGCCCAGAACGCCAGCCATGCCAAACGCAAACGACACGAACGCCGCTTCCCGACCGCTGAACCCCTGCGCGGACAACATCGAAGGCAACCAATTCAGAAAGAAGTGCAAACTGAGTAACGTAAAGAAAAACGCGATGCACAGGCCGCCAATAGCCACCCAATGCGCTGGTGAGAATTTTCCTTCCGCCGAGATGACTGGCTCGGGTGAGATCGCGCCCTTTTCCTGGGTCCCTTCCCTACCGCGCAAGAACTCCCGCGACTCGGGCATGAACGCAACGATGACCAGGCTGAGCGCGACTTGTGCGCCGCCGCCGATCTCGAACACCGCTCGCCAAGAAACCTCACCCGGCCAAAGCGCCACCGCAAGCGCGGACAGCGCGCCGCCGAACGGCATTCCCGCGAACATTATGGTGACAAACGCTATGTTATTTTTTCGCCCGACCGCTTCAGAGGCGATCGCGGCGATGCTAGGCATCGCACCGCCAAGCCCAACGCCGGTAAGCAAGCGCGCGAGCGCAAGCTGGTCAGCGGTTTGAGCCAACGAGGTCGCCCACGTAAAAGCCGCGAACACAGCTATGGACACCACAAGAGTGGGCTTACGCCCAATTCTGTCCGCCAAAAATCCAGAGACGAGCGCGCCGCATAAAAGCCCCAGCGTCGCCGCGCCGAAAACGCCGCCGAGGGCCACCGGAGTGAGCGCCAATTCGCGACCGATGCCCGGCGCAAGCACGCCTATGATTTGCAGATCGAAGCCTTCGAACATCGTCACGAAAAAGCACAACAGCCCAATTCGCCAGGCGTCCGCGGCGCCCCCAACTCTCATCTCAGCGCCCGCGACCATACTCCTGACCCTCCCCGAATTGGGCTCACCCCTCGCTCCAAGGCGAAGTGGGGCTCATTTGCCTTGAAGACGACGCCAGACGCGTGACCGCCGCCGTTGTCGCCCCAGATAGCTCGAAGGGCCTTCGCAATGGTATTGACACATTTAGCTATAGTTGCACATGTTACTATCTGTGGGCCGCAAGCAGGGAACTCGTAGCGAGGCCAGTTTGCCCGATATTGATCGTTTGTGACGGAATATGGACAGTTCGATCAATTACGCGTAACCTTGATCATCGACCAGAGGAAGTCGAACGGGAGGACAATTATGAGCAGGCAGAAGCGTTCATTTGGTCTGGGTTTGTTCGGAGCGACGGCCTTGGCGGCGATTTGGGCGAGCCCCGTCGGGGTAGCGCACGCGCAGGAGGGCGCCGAAGCAAGCGACGAGATCGTGGTGACGGCGCGCCGACGCGAAGAGAGCCTGCAGTCGGTGCCGTTGTCGATCAACGCGTTCACGGCCCAAACGATCGAGAACGCTGGCATCGAGAATATCGAAGACATCGCGCTGATGACGCCCGGGTTCACGTTCGCGCCCCTGTTTGGCGGCGGCGCCGCGACACCAACGATCCGCGGGCAGTCAACCACGATCGGCGAGCCGAATGTCGGCTTCTTTATCGATGGCGTTTATGTTTCGTCCCGCGCGATGATGGACGCGACGCTGGGCGACGATGTGGCGCGCGTTGAGGTGGTCAAAGGCCCCCAGAGCGCGCTTTACGGGCGCAACACCTTCGGCGGCGCGGTCAATATCATAACGCGCGCACCCTCTGACGATTTCGAGGGACGCCTTGAAGCCAGCTACGGCGAATTCAACACGATGGGCTTGCGCGGCTCGCTGAGCGGTCCAATCGCTGAAAACAATCTCTATTTCCGCATTGGCGCGACACATAATTCCAGCGACGGCTATTTTGAGAACAGCTTGACTGGCGGCAATCTCGACAGCCGCGAGACCACGGTCATCGCGGGGACTTTGGAGGCGCGCCCCACCAACGCAATCACCTTCCGCCTGCGCGCCGCCTATCAGAACACCGAGGACGGTGACGACCCGCTCCGCTTCGCGGCTAACAACTCGTTCCCCACATTCCTTCAAGGCCCGCCGACACCCGCTGGCTTCCAGATGTTCACCGGCGAATTGCGGGGATCGGACACGTTTGCGGTTACCCCCGGACATAATAACCGCGAACTGGGGGCGTTTTCGTTCACCGGTGAGTGGGAGGGTGACAATTTCACCTTCACCTCGATCACCGGTTTCAACGATCTGCATCTCGATTTCGCCGTCGATGGCGATTACACGGCGGCAAGCGTAAACTATCAGACGACGCTCGTCGATCTCTATGACATCAGCCAAGAGTTTCGGCTTGCCTCGACTGGCGACAGCCGGCTGTCGTGGCTCGTGGGCGGATACTACTACACGGTCAGCAGCGACACCCATGTCGATAATGCCTATGGTGCGGACGCGCTCGCCATCATATCCGGCTTTCCGGCTGGATTCGGCGCTTGGCGCCGGCTCGTGGGCGGAGGCCGCAGCGACGTCCACGAAGAGACCGATAGTTTCGCGCTGTTCGGTCAGATCGGTTACGACATTACCGATAGCTTGCGTGTGTCGGCTGAAGGCCGCTGGACCAATGAAACCAAGAGCGTCGATTCACTCGCTGTCGGCGGCCTCCTCAACCCTCCGCCCGGGCCCGCGACTTTGACCTTTGTGGACGCGCGCGATTTCGAGAACTTCGTGCCGCGCGTTACCGTGGAATTCGACGCGGCCGAGGATGTGCTGCTCTACGCGTCTGCGGCGCAGGCTGTGAAAGTCGGCGGCTTCAACACCAATATTGTCGCCGGCTCGCCCATTCCGAGCGAACGGCTTTACGATCCCGAGACCGCCTGGAACTACGAAATCGGCGCGAAGACGTCCTGGTATGGGGGTCGCTTGGTCTTGAACGGCGCGCTTTACCAGATCGATTGGTCCGATCAAATCGTGCGCGCCATCGGCGCTTCCGGCGCGCTGCTCAACGTCAATGCCGGGGCCACCACCGTCCGCGGCGCCGAGCTTGAAATGCGCGCGCGTCCCATGGACGGCCTCGAACTCAACGCGGGCGTCGCCTATACCGATTCCGCTTATGACTCATACAACTTCGCCTTGTTGGGGTTGATCGGCATCAATCCCAATCTGGCTGGCACCCGCCTGCAATACGTCTCGGAATGGCAGGCCAACGCTTCCGTGCAATATATCTTCCCGGTGAGCGCCGACGTGGACTGGTTCAACCGGATCGATTTCGCCTACCAATCCGACCAAAGTTCGGTACAGCCAGCCAACGCTTTTGTCGGCGACGCGACCATCGTCAATCTGCGCACCGGGTTCGACTTCAACAACGTCTCGCTGCGCATCTTTGCCAACAACGTGACCGAGGAAGATTCCGCCCTCGCCGGCGTCTTCCTGCCAGACCCAGGCCAACAATATGACTATGTCCGCGGCCAACTCGGTATCGGCGGCGCGCCGCTTGTTGGACGCGCGCTGTTCGGCGGCCTCGTGACCTCGCGTCCGCCGCGGTCGATCGGCGCATCGGTCAGCGTCAGGTTCTGAGCACCCTCCCGTGTGTTTGGGGCGCGGCGTGCAAATTCACACCGCGCCCCAATTTTTTTGAAGCAAGCTCAACGCGCAGGCCAAGATGGCGAACCCGGTGAACCCCCTTCGCGCGGTTACTCAGGCCGAACGCACCGCCTACCAAAATGACGGCGCAATCGTGCTGCGGGGATTGATCCCGAGTTCTTGGATTGAGCGGATGCGCGGCGCGGTCGAGCGAGCGCTGGGCGCCCCTGGCGCCGCCGCGGTGGAGTACGCCGAGGGCAAAGGCCGCTTCCTCGGCGACTTCCTCGTCTGGATGCGTGATCCCGACTTCGCGGACTTCGCCCGCAACTCACCGCTCCCGGAAATCGCGCATGCGCTGCTACAAGGGGAAAGCGTCCGCCTCTTCTACGATCAGCTTTTGGTCAAGGAGCCCGACACCAAGGAGGAAACGCCTTGGCACCAAGATCTTCCCTATTGGCCGCTGCGTGGCGACGACATCCTCTCACTCTGGGTCCCGTTCGATAGCGTAACCGCAGCAAGCGGCGCGATGCGCTACGTCAAAGGCTCGCACAAACCCGGAATTCTTTACGCGCCGACTCCCTTTGGCAAATCCTCCGGCTTCGCTCAGATCCTCAATGCTACCGGCCTTCCGCCGTTTCCGCCGACCACTTCATTTCTGCCCAACGCCGACATCCTCACTTGCGAGATGGAACCGGGCGACGTCATCGCCCACCACCCGCTCGTTTTCCATTGGTCGCCGGGCAACCTCGACCCCCATCGGCGCAGACGCGCGCTCGCCCTGCGTTATGTCGGCGAGAACGCCGTTTTCGACGAAAGCGCTGCGAATTTTCTGGCCCATCCAAAACTCGCCGCCCTCTTGCGCGAGCCGCTCACTTTTCGAACTGGAGACAAGCCGCAAGGCGCCAATTTCCCGCTTGTATGGCCAAGGCCTGCGTAGTCCAGTCCACCGATGCCGACCGTTTCAATCGCCGACCTTCGTGAGCACGCGCGCCGTAGGTTGCCGCGCATGGTGTTCGATTATATCGACGGCGGCGCCGACGATGAGATCACGCTGCGCCGCAATAGCGAGCGATTTCGGGATTACGAACTTCTTTGGGATGTCCTGACGGACGTCTCAGCCATCGACACATCCGCCACCGTGTTGGGCCAAGCGGTCTCCGCGCCCATCATCATGGCGCCCACAGCCTCCTCGCGGCTCTTCAATCCACGCGCCGGCGAGCGCGCTGTTGCACGCGCGGCGCATGCGCACGGCCTCCTCTATTCGGCATCCACGCTCGCATCGACTGCCATTGAGGACATTGCGCAAGAGACACCAGGCCCGAAGCTCTTTCAGATCTATGTCTGGAAGGATCGCGGTTTGGTTCGCGAGATCCTCCAGCGCGCCAAAGCGGCGGGATTCGCCGGAATCATCTTGACCGTAGATGCGCCGGTTGCCGGCAACAGAGAGCGCGATCCGCGCAATCATTTCTCGATTCCACCAAAGGTAAGCGTCCACACAGCAGCCCAGGCCCTTGCGCGTCCCGGTTATCTCTTTGATCTCACAACCACGCCGCCGATTCGCGCCGAGAACTTCGCCCACATCGCGGGTGGCGTTGGCAGCATTGTCGATTTCATCAACACCCAATTTGACCGCACGGTGACCTGGCGCGACGCGGCATGGATGCGCGAACAATGGGACGGCGCCTTCGCGATCAAGGGTGTGGGTCGGCCAAGCGACGCCGCTCAGTGCGTCGATATCGGCGCCGATGCGGTGTGGGTCTCCAACCATGGCGGACGTCAGCTCGACACGGCGCCCGCGACAATCGATCTCCTAAGACCGATTGCCGACGCAGTGGCCGGACGGGGCCAGATCATTCTCGATGGCGGCATACGCCGTGGCAGCGACATCGCCAAGGCGCTCGCGCTGGGCGCAAACGCGGTGGCGATCGGGCGCCCCTATCTGTGGGGTCTCGCGGCGCTTGGCGAGGCTGGCGTCAGTCGCGCGCTCGACATCCTCACGACCGAACTGCAACGAGCAATGGCGCTCCTTGGCCGCACTCGTATCGGTGCTCTCGGGCCAGACATTATCGCCAGTATTCAGGGCGCCGAAACCCGATCACGCCACCTGGAACGGTAGGCGCTCAAGTCGAGCCCAAGCGGCGACACTTCCTGGAGGGCGATGTTCGGTTTCAAATGGGGTCGCGCTACGCGCAGCGCGCCAAATGAAACGTCACTCTCCTCGCTTCCCACGAAGACCCGAGCATCTTGCCGCAACCTTGCCAGCGCGCGTGCGAACGGAACGCATTGGCCGAACCTGCCATCGATCAGCACTGGGCCGCGGGCGCCAATGAGGTCCAGTCCCACGTCGCACATGAGGGCGGCGTACAGGGCGATCGCCGCACCGCTTTCACTCGCATCGGCTCTGGCGCGCGCCCAGCCGCCGCGACCGTTGGGAAATGGACCCGTGCCCGGCGCCATGGTTGGCAGCACCATGATGTCTTGGTTCACCACCTCATGAATCGCCGCCATCATTGGATTCTGGCGCTCGGGCGCGTCGATGTCCGCGCCGCCGAGAAGCTCAATTTCCCGCCCCCCCATGAAGAGCGCCGTCGGTGCAGGCCGGCCCTCGGTATCAACATTGACCAGGCAATTGCGATCGCCAGGCAGCGTTTCCAAATCGAATGTGCTTTCCGATCCAAGCGAGCGCATGGATACGAACCACGTACCGGTTGAGATCACGGTGGCGTCTTGGTCCGCGATTTCTGGAAATCCGCGCGCGGCGTGCAGTGCGGCGTTTGAATCATGCAGGCCCGCATAAACCTGCACATCGCCCGGCAGCCCCGTCCGCTTCGCCCAATCCAGTGAGATCGGCCCCAGCACATCGCGCGCTTCTCGCAAAGGCGCGAGGCGAGCCGCCCATCCCCTGCGCGCAGCCATGTCCGAGGCGCCGCCGCGCACGGGCGACCACAAATCCGTGTGGGAGCCAAGGCTCGTCACCTCGCTCGCCGCGACGCCCGACAACACCCAAGCCCAATATTGCGGCCAGGGAAGGATCACGGAATCTCCAGTCAAGAGGTCTGGTCGGATCGCTTCCAAGCAATGCAATTGCTGGCCCAGGTTCAGCGCCAAGCCCATGGCGGGAGAGCCCGTGTGCGAAAAGGCGTCGCGTTGATCGCGATAGGCTTCACGGTGTTCCTGAGACGGCTCGTACTCATAATCCATGGGCGGCGCCGCCAAAGCGCCATGGCGAATAATCGCCGCGGCGGCGCCATGCGCGACGGGGATGATCGCGCCGATACGTCCCAAGCCCGCAAATTGCTTCAGGACTTCGCCGAGCCAGCCTTCGATACCGGCCGCATCCAGCGCTGGATATTCACCGGACAAGCAGTGCGCGTTGGGCCGCACGATACGCCGCACGAGGACCCCGGCCTCATCCCACAGCGAAGCCTTCGCCATGGTCTTTCCAACGTCCAGCACAACGACCATGCGGTCGTTCATCGTCTCGCTCCGTTGTGGACACGCCTTCGCGGTCTGATAGGATCGATCACGTTCGCGCACGTATCGTCAAGTCCCGCCAAATGGATGGCAGAAGTGACCCAGGCCCCCCTCTCCCAGGACGCCATCGAAGCCCATAATTCCAAACGGCGCGACGCGCTCGGGGAGGATTATCATGCTCTAGCGCGAACATTGCGTCGGCGCGGTCTCGAAGCGGACAGGGTAAAACGCGCCGTCCTGGATTTCTCGATCGCACTTCCCTCTTGGGCGACCGGCCGCGGCGGAACCCGTTTCGCCAAATTCGCTATTCCCGGCGAGCCTACCAACATCCATGAGAAACTTGAGGATTGCGCGGTGGTGCAGCAATTGAGCCGCGCCACGCCGCGCGTCTCGCTGCACTTTCCGTGGGACAGCGCGAGCGATTATCGCGCCCTCAAAGAGAAGGCTGACGGACTAGGATTGGGCTTTGACGCGGTCAACTCAAACACGTTTCAAGACCAGCCGACGCAAACGCATTCCTACAGAAACGGCAGCTTGAGCGCGACGGATGCCGCGGTGCAAGAACAAGCCATCGCGCACAACATCGACTGCATCGAGATCGGCAAGGCGCTTGGGTCACGCGCGATTACAGTGTGGGTCGGCGATGGCTCAAATTTTCCAGGGCAACAAGATTTCACCCGCGCGCTCGACCGCTACATCTCCGCCGCTTCTGCGGTATACGCGGCATTGCCGAACGATTGGTTGATGTTGCTCGAACACAAATTGTTTGAACCCGCCTTTTACTCCACGGTGATTTCCGATTGGGGAAGTTCGCTCATGGCCGCACAGGAACTCGGCGCGAAGGCAAAATGCCTCGTCGATCTTGGACACCATGCGCCGAACGTCAACATCGAACAAATTGTCGCGCGTCTGCACCGCGTTGGAAAGCTCGGCGGCTTTCACTTCAACGACAGCAAATATGGCGACGACGATCTCGACTCTGGCTCGATCAATCCCCACCAGCTCTTCCTAGTGTTCAATGAACTCGCGGAAGCGGCCGCGAGGGAGCCTGCCGGCCTCACGCCTGCCTACATGATCGATCAATCCCACAACGTGACAGATCCAATCGAGAGCCTCCTCTCTTCCACGGAGGCGATTGTCTCCGCGTTCGCTAAGGCCGCGCTTGTGGACCGCGATGCCTTGCACGAAGCTCAAGAACGCAACGACGCGATGATGGCGTTTCAGGCCTTGCGCGCTGCGTACAAGGTGGACGTTGCTCCGATCCTCGCCATGGCGCGCGCCGAAGCGGGCGGAGCAATCGACGTTCTGGATTTCTATCGTCAGAGCAATTGGCGCGAGCGCAAAGCGCAGGAGCGGAAGGCCGTGGGGCTCGGCGCTGGCATCGTCTGAAACGTCTATGCGCCCGACACGTCGAGAGACTTGCGATACTTCTCCGCCTCCCAGTCGAGCAGTTCAGCGGCGTGTGAAGCGGCAAGCCCTACAACCTCGGCGCCCTCCGGTAAGCGGAGCGCCACATCAAGTAAGGCGTCGATCATTGATAAAACACCCGGCGTGCAGTCGCGCCGCCTGAACGCGCCGACACCCGCTTTGTAGATCAATGGCGCCGGGCCGGCGCACTCTTCAGTGAGCGCGGCCCGGCCGACCGCACCTCCCAGAAAGACAACTTGGTCCGGCGTCAGCGGCGCACGCGTCAAAACCTCAAACAAGAATGGATCGAGCGCGGCGCCACTGTGCGCCTCGGCGAAGCAAAAGGCTTCGTTTTCGTGCGCGCGCCCGACCGTGACGTCGGGCGCTGGCAACGAGCGTACCGGTA
The DNA here is from genome assembly GCA_040080805.1 of Terricaulis sp. Classification (GTDB taxonomy): domain Bacteria; phylum Pseudomonadota; class Alphaproteobacteria; order Caulobacterales; family Aquidulcibacteraceae; genus Vitreimonas. The sequence continues at coordinate 75,590 of JBEBHQ010000010.1, forward strand.
ACATCAGGCGCCGCTCAACCTCTCGAAGCAACTCCCCCGCCGCGCCCGGCCGATCCGCTCCAACCACCACGCCGTGATTTTGAAGCAGGAGAACATCGGCCGGGCCGTGAACCGCCAACGCTTCGGCGACAGCTTTCGCCAGTTTGGCGCCAGGCTTGGTGTAGGGAATGAACACGCCCCGCATGTCACGCCCCATTGCGTTTTTGAAACGCGACTGACCGTCCGCAAGCACGGACACAGCAACGCTATTGACCGCATGCGCGTGCACGACCGCGGCATGGGGGATAATCGCATGCAGACTGGTTTCAATCGAAGGGCGAAGCCCATCGATCGCCCGGCCGCTTTGAAGGAGCGCGTCCATGGCCTCGAAGTCGCCGTTTACTCGCAAGGCGAGCAACGGCGCCAAGCAAACTTGCGCGAAAATGTTGTGCAGCTGCGCATCGCGCATCCAGGTCCCGGACGCCTTCACCCAAAGCCCATCGCCGATCTTTACCGATGCATTGCCGCCCGCGCCTTGGACCAAGAGCGGGTCAGCGCCCAGTTCCGCGGCGACCGCCGTCAGCTCCTCCAGCGCAGCGATGTCCACGTCAGTCCCCGGATTCCCTCGGCCTCGAACACTACTTCGCCAGGCCATCTAACGGCAAAGCCGTGGTGTATTTTACCCGGCGCAACGCAAAGCTTGTGCTTGTTGTGCGTACACTCGGGTGACTCAGCAACGTTCCATTCAGCAGCCTATCATAGGCGTCCATGTCGCGCGCGGCGATGATCAGCAGGTAATCCCAGTTACCAGACGTGGAATAGGCTTCCAGCACTTCTGGCACACGCTGCAGGAACGTTTCAAAGGCCTTGCGGACCTTGTCATTGTGCTCCTGCATGGTCACCCACGTCATCGCGAACAGGGACAGCCCGATGGCGCGCGCATCAAGCAGCGCAACGCGCCTTTCGATCACCCCGGCGTCCTGCAACTCATTGAGCCGCCGCCAACAGGTAGATCGGCTCATGCCGGCGCGCTCGGCCAGTTCTGCGTGGCTGAGCGCGCCGTTCGCTTGAACGAGCGATAAGAGCGTCAAGTCGGAACGCGTTAGGGGCACCGCGAACTCCTTTCCCGGAAAGAACTATCATATGAAACATCTGTGCCAATTATCTCCTAATGACGACGACTATTGAACCTTTTTCCCCACACAATTGATGCAGAGTCCCCCCCTTCAAGAGCGGATATGATCGCCATGACCGAAGCAGAAAACCCGATCGGCACCTTGGGCTTTGAATTCATCGAATTCGCGCCCGCCCAGGGCGCCGCCGACGCCATCCGCACGACCTTCGCGGCGCTCGGCTTTTCGCTGGTGGCCCGGCATCGCTCGCAATGCGTGGAACTCTACCGCCAAGGCGGCGTGAACTTCCTCCTCAATGAAACGCCGGCCAGCCCCGCCGCGCATTTTGCCCACGAGCACGGCGCCTCGGCGTCGGCCATGGGCTTTCGGGTCAAGGACGCCAAGCGCGCTTACGAGGAATTGCTGCGGCGGGGGGGCGAGCCAGCCGAGATTGGGTGTGGAATTGGAGAACTGAGATTGCCGGCCATTCGCGGCATCGGCGGCGCGCTCATCTATCTTTGCGACGAGCGCGGCGGCGCGGATGGTTTCTTTGACGTCAATTTCGACTTTATTCCCGGCGCCGAGCGCCACCCAGAGGGCTGCCTGCTCCAGGAGATCGATCACCTCACCCACAATGTGTTCAAGGGCCGGATGGATTACTGGGCGAACTACTATACCCAGCTCTTCAATTTCCGCGAAATTCGATATTTCGACATCAAGGGCGAATACACCGGCCTGCATTCGCGCGCGATGTCAGGCCCCGAAGGGAAGATTAGAATCCCGCTCAATGAAGAATCGTCCCGCGGCACCGGCCAGATCCAAGAATTCCTCACCCGCTACAATGGCGAAGGCATCCAGCACGTCGCGCTGACCACCGACAATATCTACGAGACGATCGATCGACTGCGCCGCGCCAATGTACCCATGATGACGCCTCCACCCTCCGCCTATTACGAGGATTTGGACGAGCGCCTGCCGAAGCATGGCGAGCCGCTGGCCGACATGCAGAGGCGAGGCATCCTCATCGACGGCTCCACTGAAGGCGGCGACCTCCGCATTCTGCTGCAAATTTTCACCGAAACACTCATCGGCCCGATCTTCATCGAGATCATTCAGCGCAAGCGCAACGAAGGCTTTGGCGAGGGCAATTTCACCGCACTTTTCAAATCCATGGAACGCGATCAAGTACGTCGCGGTGTTATTGAGGCGGCCTAAACGCAGCAGGAGCAGCCATATGCGGATACAGAAAATTCACCACGTCGCCTATCGCTGCAACGATACGAAGGAGACGGTGGAGTTCTATGAGCGCGCTTTAGGCATGCGCTTCTTGCTCGCCATCTCCGAGGATCGCGTCCCGTCCACCAAGGAACCAGACCCCTACATGCACGTATTTCTTGATGCGGGTAACGGCAACATTCTCGCATTCTTTGAGTTGCCGAACTCGCCGCCCATGGGTCGGGACCCGAACACCCCCGCATGGGTGCAGCACATCGCTTTTGAACTTGAGGACGAACGCGCGCTGTCGGAGGCGGCGGTGGAGTTGAAGGCGCTTGGCATCGACACTATCGGCCCCACCGACCACAGCATCATCAAGTCGCTCTACTTCTTTGACCCCAACGGCCACCGCCTTGAGCTCACTGTGCGCACAGCCAGCGACGCAATGCTTGCCGAACTAAATGCTTTGGCGCCAGAGATGTTGGCGGCCTGGAACAACTCCAAACAACCTGTCAAACATGCCGCTTGGCTGCATGCGCGAGAGTTTGCGCGCGAGACTTAAGGATTCAAATGACGTTGCGCATTGGGCTGCTCGGCGCTTCGCGCATCGCCCCCTTGGCCATCCTTGAACCCGCCAAGAACGTCAGCGGCATTGAGGTTGTCGCGGTCGCGGCGCGCGATCAAGAGCGCGCCCGCGCCTTTGCGGCGACGCACGGGATTGCCCACGTGGCGGCATCTTACGACGCATTGATTGCGCGCGACGACGTCGACCTTATCTACAACGCCCTGCCGATCCCCCTGCACGAAACCTGGACTATCGCGGCGCTTGCGGCGGGAAAACACGTTTTGCTGGAGAAGCCCTCCGCCCCCACATCAGAAGCTGCACGGCGGATGGTCGAGTGCGCCAAAGCGAACAAGAGGCGTCTCATCGAGGCCTTTCACTATCGCTATCACCCACTCTTCGAGCGCATCCTTGCAATCACGGCGACCGAACTTGGCGTTCTCAAGCAAGCACATGCGGTTATTGACGTACCTGTGCCGCAAAGACCCGGCGAAATTCGTTGGGACCCTGCCATGTCGGGCGGCGCCCTCATGGACCTTGGCTGCTACCCAGTGCACTGGCTACGCACACTTGGCGGCGAGCTCACAATCGTAACGGCGGACATCATTATGGCGGCGTGCGGTGTGGACGAATCCGCATTGGTTCAATTCCGACTCGCAAATGGCGCTGACGCGAGCTTACGTTGCTCAATGGTTCCCCATGACCGTGGCCGCCTGACGACGCTCATTCTCACCGGGCAACGTGGCGAACTGTTCGTGCGCAATCCGATCGCGCCTCAGATGGGCCACGAATTACGGTGGCGCCTTCATGGCGAGTCGGGCTGGCGCGAGGAAACCGCCGTGAGCACAACAAGTTATTTCCATCAATTGACTGCGGTCGCTCACGCCCTCCGCTCGGGCGCGCCCTTGCCGACTGAGGGCGATGACATTGCGCAAAATCTTGCCGCGCTCGAAGCGATCTATGAGGCGGGCGGTCACAAGCGCGCCGAGGGGTAGACGCCGAAACCAGCTTGGCCCATTGGGAAGCAGCTCGCTTTGGCGGCGCTCTGCGGCGTCGTTCTTGATGCAAGGAGCGGTCGTGGATCATCGCCGATCGGACATTCTCATAATTGGCGCTGGCATCGCCGGTGCGTCGGCGGCGTACGAGTGTGCGCATGGGGCCAGCGTAATTGTGCTCGACATGGAGGACCAGCCAGGGGCTCACGCGACAGGAAGGTCGGCGGCATTCTTCACGGAACTCTACGGCAACGCCACGATGCGAGGCTTGACTTCCGCGAGCCGCGCCTTTTTTGAGGAGCCCCCCAGTGACTTTTGCACCGAGGCCCTCTTGAGCCAGCGCGGCGTACTCTATGTCGCTCGTGATGATCAAATCCAATCGCTGGAGCGCTTCTATCAGGAGGTGCGACCGACAGGGCTGGTGGAGCGCCAAGATGGCGCCTTCGCACGGCGAACATCACCCTTGCTGGCCCCTGATTATGTATCAGCATGTGTTTGGGAACCGGGTGCGTGTGAGATCGATGTGCATGCGCTGTTGACCGGCTATCTGCGAGGCGCACGAAAGCTCGGCGCAAAGTTGCAGTTGTCCGCGCGCGTAAACAGTCTCCGCCGAGGGGCAGGTGTTTGGCGGGTGGAGGCCGGCGACACCGTCTTCGAGGCCGATATTGTCATCAACGCGGCTGGTGCGTGGGCGGAACTAGTGGGTCATATGGCAGGCTGTTCTCGGATTACCCTGACACCCAAACGGCGAACCATGTGCACCATACCGTTGCCACCGGGCCAAGACGATCTGGGGCGGTGCGTGGTCATTGACGTCGATGAACAATTTTACTTCAAGCCCGAGAGCAGACAGATATTGCTGTCGCCTGCGGATCAAAGGCCGGTGGAGCCTTGTGACGCCTACGCGGAAGACATGGACGTCGCGGTTGCGGTTGATCGTTTCGAGCGCGCGACGGGCCGCGTAGTGCAGCGCGTTAGCCGAAGCTGGGCCGGCCTCAGAACGTTTGCGCCTGACATGACTGTCGTCATCGGGTTCGATCCGGATGTTGAGAGCTTTTTCTGGCTGGCAGGTCAAGGTGGTTACGGAATTCAGACGGCGCCGGCCGCTGCGCATTGCGCGGCGGCATTGGTGGCGGGGGGCGAGCTTCCGGCGGAAATTCGGCGCCGCGGCGTAACTGCGGATGCGATCTCCCCAGCGCGTTTCGTCGCGCGCGCGGGTCAATGACCTCTACCGCGCCGAGAGTTTGCGCGCCGCGCCAACGTCCGGCGCCGCGAGGTCGGTGTCTGGCCCGAAATACCGGAGAACAACGAGCGCCTCGGTTTGCGACGTGTTTTGCAGTGTGACACCCGCACGCGCTGCGGGCTCCGTAACGAAGAATTCATCGCGCGTCATGTCGTGAAACCCGATCAAGCTCGGCGAAGAAATCGCCAACCCATTGGCGCTGCCCTCCCCTTGCACCACGATCGCGCTCGATGCGCCCGGATCGTTCAGTGTCATTTTGACGCCCGGTTCGAGCGTCAATTCGCGAGCTGTGAACAAGAGCTCACCGCGCACCCGGCCGTAGACGACCCACCGATCGATCCAACCTTCCGCGGCCGTTTCCGCGACGGCGATTGGCTTTAGGTTGTGGTTTGCCTTGAAGTTCGGATCGACATTCGCTTCCCAGTCCAATTGCTCAATTAGATAGTCGAGATCGTCACGGTGCGTATCCGGCACATCCTTCACGAGGAGATCGCGTGACACCTCCCGTCCTTCGCAGAGGTTTTGGTACATAGCGAACACATCGGAGCCCCATTGCGGCTCGTATGTGCACAAGGAGCCAGGCGCATGAAGTATGCCCGGTCCAACTAGCCACCCCTCGCCCGGCCTCAGAGCGTAGGCCACCGAGAGATCAAGGATGCGGTTGTCGCCGCGCGCCCACATCTCCAGCGCGGTGCGGACATCGTTCTTGCTGGTGTCGGGCGACAATCCGAAAAACGTGTACGGAAACGCATTCCCGACCTGATTCATCTGCGGTGGAAAGTAGTATCCTTCGGGTTTTCCTTCCCGCCCCACGCGTTGCGCGAATGCCTCATCCTGATGCATGTGCAGGGGGATTGGCCCCATATTGTCGAAGAACTTGGAATAAACCGGCCAGCGGCGATAGCGCGTCCAAAGTTGCTCGCCAATGATCGCCGCGCCGCGCGCGGCAATTGCGGCCCGCAGCGTGAACCTCACATCGCCGTCAACGACATAGCTTAGACCCTCGTCCTCGGTGCGGTTCTCGTTCGCGGCTTCGGTAGTGGAGCCGAACCACCTCTCGTCAATGCCGCCGCGATGCAGCCCGAACGCGTAAAGGTCTCGAGGGTCCAGTTTCAACCGCCTGCCTGGATGCAAGAACGACCGCGGCACCCAACATGGCGCGAGCCGCAAGAGACCGCGGCCACGCTCCAAGGCGGCATCGACCGCGCCCTCTATCCCTGCATCCAGCGTGCGCAAGGCGCGTACATCACGGGCTTCCCGCGTCATCATGCCTGTCCCCTACTCGTATTCAGCGACGATCATTGCAAACACCTCCAGCCGCAGCGCCCGGATGCGAACGCCTCCACTCACCTTTTCAAGGGCAAGCTCACGCCCGTTCGGCGCGAGATAGGCGCGCCGAAATGAGCGCCCGTCTCGCGGGCGAAGAGTGATCGAGAGGGCTTCAATCGGAAGCACCGGCGTCTCGGATTGATAATTGAGCAACGACACAATCACGCGCTCGTCCTGCTCAAATGCCGTCACCCAGACGCACGCGGGGGCGTTCGTCTCAATGCGTAGCGGCGGCGCACCCAGGAGGCATTTGATCGCCGCCAAGAACAGCGCCTGACCCTGCCCGGCCTCAATGTCCGCCGCCGCATAGATTGCTTCGCCGGCGCCGAAAGCATTGCGCACGAGCGTCGGCGCATCCAGCCACACACCAGGAGGCGAGGCATGAATGCTGGACCAACACTGGTCCTCCACGGAGCCAGGATGCGGATGTCCAAAGGGCAGCGTCAGCGTTGCGAGTGCCGCGCCCCTGCCCGCCTTGACCCTCAGCGCGCCCGTGCGCGCTCGCGCATCGAGCGAGTGGGATAGCCGTCGCTGCGGCGCCAGCGCCTCGCGCACCCATTCGGAAGCTGGCTCAATATAAATCGAGCGCCCCTCTTCTTCCGCCTCAAACGACACGCCGAACACGTCTGTCAGCGCGAAGTCCTCGCCGCGCGCACCCGAAGCATCGGTCAGCGAAGTCAGGCGACTGGCATAGACCTTTCCGCCCTCGGCGACGTATCGGCGGACCGCCTCGCACTCCTCATCGTCCATCCTCAGCACATTTGGCAGCACGACAACACGATAGCGCGCCAACTCGCCAATCTGCTTGCGTGTAATGACACCGAACGGAATGTGCGCCGCCTGCAGCGCTCTGCACGCGCCACGAACAGCATGAAAATGCGGATAATCGGTAGAGCCTGATGTCGTCAGCTCACACTGCACCGCCCCATCGTCCGCGAAATTCATCTTCGAGGCGCTGCTGAAATAGACAGCCACCTCGTCCACTGGAACGCCGCCAAGAAACGGCTCATACGGCGCTATCCTTGCGAAGGAGCGCGCGACGGTGTCCAGGACCGCGGGATTGGTTGACCCGTCTGGGTCGCACGCCGCGATCGCCAGAAACGCGGCATTGTGAGCGATCGCCGCGAACGCGAGCAGGTCATGCTCTTCCTGGCTCTTGAGCGATTCATGCGCGGTCAGATCACACGTTACTGTTGTCATGAACTCGATCGGGCGGCGCTCCGACAGGTTCAGCATGAGCTTGCAAACGACCAATTGTTCATCGCGCCCGCCGTAGAAATCACCGCCGAGGAAATCATGTGCGGCCGCGGATTCGAAGCTCTGCGCGCGCGACCAATTGGCGACGCCCATCGCGAAATTGTGATAGACGTCAATATCCTTGTGCTCTCGCACGAGGGCACGCAGCTCAGTCGCCCATTCCAAAGTCCAACGCTCGCGCGCGGCTTGGAAGTCACACCAAGTGCGATCGCGCCAATCCAGCCGCTCCGGAAACACACGCCCCGTCTCACTTTCGAAACGCACCCGACAATGCGCGCAGCAGCAGACGCCCGGCTGCCACATCATATCGAAGAATATCGCGTCCACCGCGTGTCCGGCGACGATCTCACGCGTTTGTTCGCGAACAAAGGCCCGATAGTCCGGATTGTTGGAGCAGCACAGGCCGTAACGCGCCGCAGGCAATGGCCCCATTCCGTTACGCGTCATTTGTTCGAAGCGCCAATCGGGATGCGCCAGATAGGCCCAATTGTTGAAGTGAACGCTGTAATAGGCGCAGACGGGGATGTCGCGCGCATGCAACGCCTCGATCAGGTTCGCCAATACGCCAGAGTCACGCACACCACCATGCATCACGCCTGATGCGGTGGGCCAATTACAAAGCCCGACGTGAGACTGAAAATAGACCATGGCGGCTTGCGCGCCCGATGTTTCGATCGCGCCGAGCAGCGTCGGAACATCGAATTTTTCGAGAAATGCCGGGTCCCAATCGGGAATGTGCGTATCGATCAGGATACGCCGATAGGACCGATCCGCCCAGCGCCCGCTGGAGCCTGTGACGCCTGCCCGGTTCACGCCAAACCGGCCCGCAAGGCCGCCGCCGCATCGCTGAGCGCACGGCGCCCCTGTGCGCTGTCGCGCGCGAACTGCGTGAAGCCGTGAAGAACCCCTTCGTACTCTCTCGCATCGACCGCCACCCCCGCGGCGCGCAGCTTACCGGCCATTTCTCGGCTATCGTCACGCAGAGGGTCGATGCCCGCGATCGCGATGAAAGCAGGCGGAAATCCACTGAGATCCGCCAGAACCGGTGAAGCGAGCGGATTGGCGCGGTCAGCTTCATCACGCAGATAGAGCGACATGAAGAAATCCAACGCCTCCGCTCCCAGCCCGTAACTTCCTTCGCCGAAGAGGCGATAGGATTCCGTGTTGGTGCGCATCGCGTAGACGCCGTAGAGCAGGACCAAGCACTTAGGCGGCGGCAGGCCGCGATCGCGCATCATCAGAGTCGCCGCCATGGCGAGGTTTGCTCCCGCCGAAGCGCCGCCGAGAGCGATCCTCTGAGGATCGACGCGCAATGATGTTGCTTTTTCCCGCGCCCAGCTAACCGCCGCGACGCAATCTTCTATCGGATCGGGAAACTTCACCTCCGGCGCCAAGCGATAGGCCACAGACAGCACCCGCACGCCGCTTTCAAGCGCCACGCTGCGGCAAGCTCTGTCCTCGAAGTCGACGTCACCGATAACCCAGCCGCCGCCGTGGAAGTGAACCAGCAGACCGCCGGCTTCGCTCGCGTCCGCGGGCACGTAGAGACGCGCCAGCACACCGCGAGCGGCGTCAATAGTAAGGTCGCGCACTTCCGCCATCGGCGGCGGTTCTTCGTTCCACGCAGCGAAGTCAGCCGCGGCGCGCGCGCGCATCAGCGATGGCTCGATACTGGTCATCGGAACACGGGACGCCATGCGCTCGCGCATCCGACACACAATCGGAACCATCTCCGGATCGAGGAGATGATCGAGAGGCGCCGGCGCTGGTTTTGTGCTCATCGTCTCGCGGCCTCCGTGCGGCGCCTCAACCGCATTCCACGCCGACCACCCAAGCAAAGTCCCGCAAGGTCCGTCAAGTTTTTTGATTGCCTTTGATCGTTTCTGCACGCATCTTGACCGTACGCGCCCCCACCCATGGGGCGTTCGAGTGCGAGGCTGAGTATGCGCGAGAATTCAACCGCACTGCCCTTCGGGATCAAGGCGGGCTGGGCCATCGGCGAACTCGCCATAGCGGCGTTCGTCGTGCTGCAGATGGCCTTCATGCTCTATTATTGTACGGAAGCGCTGCACATTCCGCCGGCGATTGCGGGCCTCGCCCTCCTCATTCCCCGCCTGCTTGATGCCTTCGCCGATCCTTTGATGGGGGCCGTTTCCGACCGCACACGCTCCAGCGTGGGGCGACGTAGGGTCTATCTTCTGATTGGCGCGCCCTTGCTCGGGTTGGCGTTTTCCTCCGTCTTTTTCGTGCCCCCAGACGCCCCCCTCGTGCTCCGCGTCGGCTTGCTCGTCGCCGCCTTCATGGCCTCAAACGCGGCGGTGACGATCTACGAAGTGCCCTATTCGGCAATGGCCGCGGAGATGACCGATTCTTACAAGGAACGCACCTCCCTCACCGGCTACAAGATGTTCGCCGCGCGGCTGGGCGGGGTCCTATCCGCGTTCTCGGCGCCGCTCATCTTCGGCTCGCAAAATAGTCTGACCGATGGTTTCCGGCTTCTGGGCCTCTGCGTCGGCGTCTTCATGCTGGTTACGGGGTTGTGGGCGTTCTTCGCGACCGCCAAAGCGCCGCGCATCGAACAAACGCCCCAGCGCTTCAGCGTGCGCGAGGAAATCGCGGCGGTGTTGGAAAACAAATCATTCTGCTCGCTCTGGGTTGCGTTCCTGCTGCAAAATCTCGCCATCGGCGCCGCAGCCACCACGCTCATCTATTTCGTCACGCAAGTCATGCGCGTGCATCCCCAGCAAGCTGGGCTGTTCATGGCGTCTGGCGGCCTCGTGGCGCTGATCGCAACACCCATTTGGATGATGATCGGCCGTCGCATCGGCAAACGTCTGGGATATTTTTGCGGGCTGACGCTGGTGGCGGCGATGGCGATCCCCGCGCTGTTTCTTGCGCCCGGCCAGGCGACCATTTTGCTCGTCGTCCTGATCATCGCGGGCGCCGGCGACGCCGCCACACAATTGTTCCCAAACGCCATGGCGCCTGACACGGTGGAGGTCGATGAATTGAAGAGCGGCTTGCGCCGCGAAGGCGCCATCTTCGGCGCTTGGGGGTTCTGCCGCAAACTGGGCATGACCGGCGGCGCCTTTCTTGTGAGCCTCGCGCTTGCCGCGATCCACTTCATTCCCGGCGGCGCGCCTGGCGCACAGCCCAGCGAAGCCCTCACCGGCATCCGGCTGATCTACGCCGCGCTCCCGCTTGGCCTCTGGGTCGCGACCATGCTGGCGTTCTCGCGCTACGATCTGACCGAGGCGCGCTTTGAAGAGATCAAGGCGGAGATCCGCGCCAAGGCAAAGGTGACCTAAAGAAAAGCCATGAGCAACGTTAGGCGGGAACTTCCGAGGGCAACGAACAGGGCTGACGAGATTCTGAACGCGGCGATCTCGATCGTCATCGAAGAAGGCTACGCGGCATTGAGCATACGCAGCGTCGCTCAACGCGCCGGGGTGGGGATAGGCAATCTCCAGCACTATTTCCCGACTCGCACGCATCTAGTCCGCGCCACCCTTGATCGTGCATTCCAGCAATTTGAACGAGGTGCGGTTCCTTGGCGCACAGAGCCTAAATTATCACCTGAGGGAAAGATGGCGACGGCGATCGACTACGTGCTCGCCGATCAGAAGCGAGCTGATAGTTGCTTGCTGTTTTGGGAATTGTGGGCCCTCGCAGCCCACGACGAGCAAGCAGCAGCCGTGATGACGGACTTCTATGCGACATACGTAAACACGGTGGCTGACATCATCTGCGAGATTCGACCCCGCCTTCCTCGGTTGCGCGCCCAAAAGGCGGGCGCGTTGGTGGCTTCGTTGCTGGAAGGCGCCTCGCTCTTTCGCGGCTTCGGCAAGGCTCGCCGAGGATACCTCTCTGGTTTCGACCAGAACCTGCGCGATCTGGTCCGCACGATCATAGAGCAGGCCTGAGGCCTGGAAGGCTTGCGCTGGTACGTTCGTACCATTACTGTTCTGACGCTGAACGGAGCGACCATGACAGCCTCAACGTCACCAAGCCGCGCGGCGGGGTCCGCCTTGATCGTTGGCGGCTACGGCGTTGTCGGCGCTCAGATTGCGGAGGCGCTTTCAAAGCGGCATCCAGGATTGCCGCTGATCGTCGCCGGGCGCTCGTTGGACACGGCGAAAGCGTGTGCGCGCGCCTATTCCTCGGCGCGGGGAGCGCGGATTGACACCACCGAGGACGATCCCTTGGCGAGCGTATCGGACGACATCGGCATTCTTGTCGCAGCCGTGAACGATCCAACCAACGCGCTGATGCGCGCCGCCATTCGCCGTGGACTTCCCTATCTCGACATCACCCGCTGGACCGAGCGTCTCATGCCTGCAATTGTGGAGGCGACCGCGCTGGCGCCGCGCGCGCCCGTCGTCTTCGCGTCGAGTTGGATGGCGGGTGTTCCCGGCTTGATCGCGGCGCATCTCGCATCGTCGCTCAAGTCCGTTGACCGCATCGACCTAAGCATTCTCTACGCATTGAAGGACAAAGCTGGACCGAATTCCGTCGAGTACGCGGATCGACTCGCGGAATCCTTCCAGGCATTCGAGGGCGGACAATGGATAGCGGCGAAACCGCTTTCAGATGCGAAGGAAGTCCAATTCCCCAGCGGCGCACGCTTGCACACACACCGCTTCTCCACGCCCGACGGTGTCATCTTGCCCTATGCGACCGGCGCGCGGAGCGTGGGGATTCGTATCACTTACGATGATCCCGGGACCGCCGGCCTCATGGCTTTGCTGATCCGCTCAGGCATTTGGAATGCGATCAGCGGGCCAATGTTCAAGAAGCTGCGACATTCGCTGCTCTACAATCCCGGCCCCGGCGCGCGCCATGAAATGGTGATCGAAGTCGAAGGCCGTGACGAAGCAGGCGCCGCGCAACAGATCAAAGCCTCGGTGAGCGATCCGCAAGGGCAAACGCACCTCACCGCGCTCGGCGCGGTGGCGCAGATCGAACACACACTGGGCATCAACGGGGGAAGTTCACGTCCAGCAGGCGTGCACTTCGCCGAGACCCACCGCGATCCGGCCTCAGTCATCTCCTTCTTGCGCAGCGAGGGCGTGGCGATAGAATTCTCCCCTGAACGCTGATCGTCAGCACCGCTCATCACTCCTGCGGGTTCGGCAACGCGCGCTCCGGCGGCTCGCTCGGTGGCCGGGGTTAGCCACGCACCATGAGCCGCTGTGGCCCGCGATGGCCCGGCACGGGACGCAATTGCACGCTTTCGTCCAAGAGCTGGAGATCATGGAAACGTGTGAACAATTCTAGGATTGCAGCCTGCCCCTCCAAGCGCGCCAATGGAGCGCCGAGGCAAATGTGGGCGCCAGCGCCAAACGCCGGATGTGGACGCTCGGCGCGCATGGCGTCGAAGCGATGGGGATCCACAAAGACGGCTGGGTCGTGGTTCGCCGCCAGTAGAGAGGTTGTGAGAACGTCGCCTTCGCGAAAAGGGCAGTCCTCGATAGCGGCGTCACGCGCGACAATTCTATCGGTGGTCGTAACAGGGGGATCCACGCGAAGCGATTCCTCGACAATCGCACCAACGAGGCCGTTGTTGTGCACGAGCGCGTCTCGAAGGCCGCCGTCGCGAAGAATCGCCAACGCGGCGTTGGCGATAAGGTCCGTCGTCGAGAGGTTGCCGGCGGTCAGCATCATGATGCAATGGTCTACGATTTCCGCCTCGCTCAGATGCGCGCCTCGCTCGCTGAGCGACACCCAATCGGAGATAAGGTCTGGCGTCTTCGCCACCCTCGCAACCTCCAGCCTGCCCCGAAAATAGACGAGCATCTCGCGGATCGCCTGCCAGCGGCGCCCGTCCTCTTCTTTTGTACGGTAGGGATTAAAGCCAAGCGCCAAGTCCTCGGACCAAGCGCGCACCTTGGTGTGGTCGCCGGGAGGCAAGCCGAGCAACGTCGCGATCACGCGCACAGGAATGGGAATGGCGTATTGCGCCACAAGGTCAAAGGCCGCGCCGGTCGTTGGCAACGCAGCCACGGCATCGCGGACAATCGCCTCAACCACCGGGCGTGCTTCACGTACGCGCGCAAGAAACGCGCCGCCAATAAGGGTGCGTAGCCGAACGTGGTCTTCGCCGTCCTTGAAGATGAGCACCTGAGCGCCGTTCTTTCGCTCAACAATATCTTCGGGCGGCGCATCGTACGTCCTTGCTACCGCCGTACCGGCGCCAGCCCGCGACCTGTCGCGCAGCAGCGTGCGGTCCTGCAATACACGGCGCACCGTGCCGTGGCGAACCAAGAAATACTGGTTCTGTGATGCGTCCCAAGCCATCGCCCCACGCTCACGGAGCTGATCCAGACAAGCATGCGGCTGCTCAAGATAACTCGGCCATAGCTCGGAGAATTGGCGTCCATTCATGCTGGCGGGCTGCGCCAATACTGCTTGGTCGAATCGTCAGGCATCACGCGGCATCCCAGGGCGGCTAGTTCGAAGCGACAACGACTTGCACACCGGCTTTTTCCAACATGGCGCGGTCCTTTGCGCTGACGCCCGCGTCGGTAACGACAATGTCGATCTCGCTCAGTGGGCACAAGACCAGCCCGGTCTTGCGCTCGAACTTGGAGCTATCGGCGAGTACGATGAGTTTCTCCGCGCGCGCCATGAGCCGGCGTTCCGCGCGGATCAGGATCGAATCCGCTTGCATCAGCCCCATCGGCGAGAGCGCCTGCGCACCCATCAACATTTTCGAAGCAAAGCACTCCGCCGTACCATCCTCTTCATAAGGCGAAAGGATGATGTTTTGCTCCCGGAACACCTCCCCGCCCGGAACCAAGAGGCGCGTCCTCGGAGAGAACAGCAATTGCTCGACGATCGGCAGTGAATTGGTGAGCACCTGCAAGTCAAGATCAGCCAAGAATGGACACAGGAGCGATGTCGTCGAACCACCATCAATGACAAGCGTCTCGCCCTGCTCGATCAGCCGAGCCGCCGCGCGCGCGATCGCGCGTTTTTGCGGAATGTTGATTTGTTTGTTGCGTGCGAGCGGCGTGCCGGCGAGGTGAGACGCCTGCGTTTCCGGCCGTTCGACACCGCCATGGACACGCTTCAAGGCGCCGTCTTGAGCCAGCCGCCTGAGGTCGCGCCGGATGGTCGCCTCGGAGGCGCCCACCAGAGTCTGTAGTTCTTGCACAGACGCAAACGGCTCTTGCGTCAGTCGATTGAGAATTTCCCGCCGCCGCTCACTTTGACGCATCGCGTTCACCTTCGCTCAATTGCGGACCGATTTCTTGCATCTGACGTCTATTCGATCCGGGATGTAGCCGCGTATCTCCCACCAAGCGGTACCCTGGCGGCGGATCCAGCACGCCTTCCATGGCGCCGGGGAGAGATATTTCGATGTCAATGCAGGCGCCCGCACGCTGCATCGCCACCGCGACATCGCCAAGGCGCGTCGGATGAACGCCTCTGGCGAACTCCAGATCGCCCAAATAAGGCGCAATGCGCGCTTGCGCAAAGCCTGGCGCACATGGCGCTACGCCGAGTACGTAACGAGACAATTGCCAAGTTGGCGTCGAAGAAAAGCCATGCGCCAAGCTCGTGTGCGGTTCGAAACCCTCCCAAAGGCTGGTCGCGCCCGCCGCCAACATAGCGCCGAAACGCTCTCGCATCAGCGCCAGCGCAAGGTCAAACCGTTCTGCCTTGGCGAGGGCCGCATAAACAAAATGGCTAAAAAACGTGTTGGCGAGCACGATGTCAGTGGTCAGGTCGAATGGGTCGCCGCTCATCGTCACGGGCGGCGCTGGCGTCAGCCGGAGTTTCGCGCGGTCGCCGATCTGAGCGGCGATGCCTTTGGTCCGCTCGTGACCCAGCTGGCCCCACAAGATCATCGCCGCGTTCGCATGTTGAGAGCAGCGCGCCTCGCGCAGACCAGTCGCTGGATTCACACTATCGACGTAAAGACCGCGTTGTTCATCCCAATGCGATTCGAGGGCGCGCTTTAGGCTTGTGACTTTCGCCTCCAGGCGCGCGGCCTCCTGGGTCCACTCAAGCTCGCGCGCCAGACGCGCAACGATAGCGAACGCGCCCAACAATTCGGCGTTCAACACCGTCGCGTAGCCAGTTCGTCCAACCGCGGCCCAATCCTGAAAGTGCCAGTAGGGCAAGTCGGCGATGCGCCCATCCTCTCCTTGCAAGGACTCAAACCAGCCAAGCGCCTTTAGAATTGTTGGGAACACCTCCCGCAACAGCGCGCGGTCGCCCGAATAGTCAAAATGATCGGCGACGTTGAAGAGCCATTGCAGCGTGAAATCGGGAATAAGCCACCCAAATCGGCGATGATCGCCCGGCGCAAACATCTCCAGCAATCCGTCCGTGCGCTGACTTTCAGCCGCCGACAACAAGAAGTGGCGATTGAGCACGTGAATATCGGCGCCGAACGCCGCCTCGCCGGCCAAGTGCTCGACCGTCGCATCACCCAGCCATTGCCGCTGCTCACGCGATGGGCAGTCAATCCACCCATCATGCGTGCAGAGTTCGATCGTCCTGGCGCCGAGCGACCACAATCGCGTCAGCGTCGGATCGGAACACTCAAAATGGCCGCGCCGCACAGCCGGAAAGCGCGTCGTCACCACCGAGATATTTTTGACCCGCACGCCAGCGGACGCATTGCGGACCGTGAGCTGAAGCCAACGAACGGCATCCCACTCAAAGGTCTCAAAAGTTTGCACTCCAGAGCGCGCAACATATCGCGCGACATGCGCGTCCAGTCCGAGGAACGGTTTGCGCTCAATCCGGGCATCGGCCGCGATTCCACCCGCCTCGTATTCTCCAGGCAATCGCTCCGACACGACAATGTCGAACTCTTCTCCGCCTTTGGCATCAATTTCGATGCGCGGGCGGCCCGCTTGAATCTCACCGAAGTCGAACAGCAACACAGCGCCGCGCCCTTCCTCGGTCGCGATGTCGGCGCCGCCCGCCAGAATCGGAGCACAGAGCGCGAAGCGTTCCGGACTCGCCGGCCCAAGCGGCTCTTCGTAGGCCTGTTGTGCAATCGGCAAATCAACAATTTCAGCCTCGCGCGCCCACACCAAACGGACGGGCGCGACGATCTCCTCTGCCTGACGCGGCATCAAAGATGGCTTGAGTATAGGGAAAGGCCGCGTGACAGCGCCGCCAAACCGCGCCTCCGGTCCACCGCCCCCAGCGATCAGAACTTGAACGCAATCCCAAGCGCCGTCGTCAAACGCTGCGTCCAGCCAATCCTCGGGGAAACGGCGCGCGTCAAAATCCTCAACGAATCCCAAGCCAGTATTTACTTGCGGGGTATCCCGCCGCCACGCATCGCATTCCAATGCGCGCCACTCTCCATCTGTCGAGACATTTGCGCTCACGCCACGCCCGGACACCTTGCCCTCGAGCCACAGCGCTCCGTCGCCAAAGGTCGAGCGCCAGTGCCCATACACGCTTTCATAGAAGGCCGTGTCGATGCCGTAGGTGTGTACGAGTACGCCAACGGTGTTGGCCCCACGGCGAAAACAAGTCAGGCCTTCGTAGGCGTCGTAACGCTGGTGTAGAGGCGAGCACCTTACAGGTCCTCGCCCCAACCGGGCGCCGTTCACGAACAACTGGTACTTGCCATCGCACGTTATTTTTATCGCCGCGGCATCGGGATCGAAATCGAGGTCAAAGCGCCGTCGAAACAAGAACCAGCGATTGAGTCCGTCCGTACGCGGCCCGACGCCGCGTATCGCGGCGAAGAAACCATCTGGATCGATCGCCTGCTTGCTTGTCCAGATGAAGGGTGCGGTGGGCATTGGCTGTCGCGCGCCCCGGCATCAACGCGTGAACGCGGTCACATTACCGCCGTCAACATTGAGAATGTTGCCGGTCGATTTCGAGGATTTGGAGCTTGCGAAAAACGCCACCGCCTCGGCTACGTCCTCCGGCAGGACGGATTGTTGAAGCAAGGATCGCTTGCGATAATACTCTTCAAGATCGCCTTCCCCGATGCCGTACGCGGCCGCGCGTTCGGCGCGCCAATTGCCGTTCCAGATTTGGGACCCGCGCAACACCGCATCCGGATTGACGGCATTCACGCGTATGTTGTGCGGGGCGCCTTCGAGCGCCAAGCAGCGCGCCAAGTGCAGTTCGGCGGCTTTGGCCGAAGCGTAAGCCGCCGCCCCCGGCGTCGCGGCAAGTGCATTTTTGGACGCCACGAACACGATGGAGCCGCCGCCTTGTTCCTTCATCACGCGGAACGCCTCACGCGAAGCCAGAAAATAACCATCGCCTAGCACCGCGAATGTCTCGCGCCATTGATCGAGCGAGGTCTCTTCGATCGGTGCGGAAGCGGCGAGGCCAGCATTGGCGACAAGGATGTCGAGCCCGCCGAACTCAAGCGCGCATGCGCGAAATGCCTCGCGCATGCGCACCTCATTCGTCACGTCGGCGCAAGCCCCAGCCACGCGATCGACGCCGCCACGCCCGCGCAAGTGTGACATCGCCGCCGCCAAAGACTCTTCCGCGCGATCGACAAGGAACACATTGGCGCCGTCCGCGAGCAAGCGTTCGGCGACGGCGCGACCAATGCCGCCCGCGCCGCCCGTGATCAGCGCGATGCGGCTTTCAAGGGGTCGAGGCGGCGGCATTCGCTTGAGCTTCGCCTCTTCAAGCAACCAATATTCGATGTCGAAGGCTTCTTGCTCGGGGAGGCCCTTGTATCGCGAGACGGCTTCCGCGCCGCGCATGACGTTGATGGCGTTGACGAAGAACTCGCACGCCACACGCGCCGTGGCTTTGTCCTTAGCGAAGGACGCAAGTCCCAAGCCGGGCAAGGCGACCAACACCGGATTCGGATCACGCATGGCGGGGCTATCGGGGCGGCGGCATCGCTCATAATACGCCAAGTACCCATTCCGATAGCGCTCCACCGCCGCAAGCATCTCTGGGCGACTGCTATTCGAGCTGATCACGAGCGGCCAAATTTTGGTGCGCAGAAAATGGTCGGGACAAGAGGTGCCTATCGACGCCAAGCGCTGCAGATCGTTCGAGCAAACAAATTCCAGCACCTCCGAGGTATCTACGAAATGCGCGGTCTTGGCCGTGGCGGCGCCCACCATCGGGCGCAGCGCGGTCAGAAGCTCACTTGCCTTGGCGCGCCTGTCCTCATCCTCGAACCGCGCCACCGCGCGCCCGCTGAACGCTGCTTTGCGCGCCAGTCGCGCGTTCAGTGCGTCAGCAGCCGCTGCGATCGTCGCGATTGTATTTTCGTAGCAAGCTCGGGCACTCTCGGCCCAAGTAACCAGGCCATGGCTCTCTAGAACGACGCCCCGCAAATTGGGGTCTCGTCGCACCAAGGCCGCGAGTTGGCGCGCAAGCTCCCATCCCGGCCGCCGCCAAGCCAGCCATCCAATCTCGCCGCCAAACACATCCCCCGTAAGCGCCTCTCCGTCCTGGGCGGCCGCCAAGGCAGTAACAGAATCCGGATGCATATGGTCGATGTGCGCATAAGGCAGCAAAGCGTGCAGCGCTGTATCGATCGAGGCCGCCCGCGGATTAGATCTGAACGTGCAATGCGAGAGCATCCCGCTCATCGCGTCTTCTTGCTCGACACTCTTGTAGCGCGCGTCCAGTTCGGAAATTCTGGCGAGATCCAGGGTGGCGAATCCGCCTGCCTCGATGGTCCCGAGATCTCCTCCCGACCCCTTGACCCACAGCACATTTACCGGCTCGCCCGTCAGGGGATCGTGATCCCTGATCTTGGCTGAGGTATTGCCGCCGCCGTAATTGGTGACCGCCAAGTCCGCGCCCAGCAACCGGGAGCGATAGATCAATTGCTCCGCCTCGCCTCCGCCAGCACAATCCTTGTCTTTCCAGCGTGATGTCGGCGCCGCCAAAAGCGTCGCGGCCATAGGGGGTGTCGCCCCGTCCATACCGATCTCCAAATTCCGCCAGCGGGCGATCTTACCCCCCAATCCGGTCATAGACAATCACAATGGCGCCATTTACGATCCATATCGATCATCTGCTTAACGTGCTTTTGGGGAAAGTCGAATGAGGGCAAGGGCTCTATTGGCGGCTTGTTTGGCGGTCGGGCTCACGGCTTGTGCGACCCCACCCTCCGTCGCGCTCCTACGAGACCCCGCCTCGGCGCCGCTCGGCCCCTATTCGCAAGCAGTAGCGGCGGGTGATTTCGTGTTCGTCTCAGGAATCGTCGCCTTTGATTCCACAACAGGAACATTCGCGACGCCGGAGATCGGGGCCCAAACGACACTGGCGATTGCCAATTTGGAATCGCTGCTTGGCGCCAACGGGCTGTCACTCGGCGATGTCGTCAAGACGACCGTGTTTCTGCGCAACGCGAGCGACATGGCGGGCATGAACGCAATCTACGCAGAACGCTTTAGCGCCCGACCGCCGGCGCGCACCACAGTACCCGGCGCCGATTGGGGCAGGCCAGACATTCTGATCGAGATCGAAGCGATCGCCGTCAGACCAGCACGCCGCTAGCGCCCCTCAAGCTGAGAATAGGCCTCCGCGCCCTGCCCAAATCAAACCCGGATAGATCCAAGCCTGAGTGAGTTCGCAATCACCGACACCGAGGAGAGCGCCATGGCCGCGGCGGCAATCATCGGCGACAAAAGGTCACCGGTAATCGGATAGAGCGCCCCTGCTGCAATGGGGATACCCGCGACATTGTAAGCGAAGGCGAAGAACAGGTTCTGGCGGATGTTGCGCATGGTCGCTTGCGAGATCGCACGCGCGCGCACGATGCCCCCAAGATCGCCGTGCAGCAATGTCACCCCAGCGCTTTCGATCGCGACATCTGTTCCACCACTCATGGCGATGCCGACATCGGCGGCGGCGAGTGCGGGCGCGTCGTTCACGCCGTCACCGGCCATGGCCACGATTCGGCCTTCATTCTTGAGGCGCGTAACAATGCGTGACTTCTCTTCGGGCAGGACCTCCGCTTCGACTGCGTCGATGCCGAGTCCGCGCGCCACGGCTTCGGCGGTAGTGCGGTTGTCGCCAGTCAGCATGACAAGCTTCAGCCCCGACCCTCGCAGCGCGTCGAGCGCCGCGCGGGTCGTTTGCTTGACCGGATCGGCGATCCCGAAGGCGCCAGCGATCTGGCCGTCGATGCTCGCATAGATGACAGTCGCGCCGTCACGGCGTAGCACATCGGCCTGCGCACTGAGCGCAGTGGTGTCGATGCCGAGTTCGTTCAAATAACGCTCGGCGCCGATCGCCACTTTACGTCCACCGACGACGCCGATCACGCCCTTGCCGGTCGGGGAGTCGAATTCCGTCGGCTCTTCCAGCGCAAGGTTGCGTACGCTCGCCGCGGCGACGATCGCAGTAGCCAACGGGTGTTCGCTGCGATTCTCCAGGCTGGCCGCGAGGCGCAACACCTCCTCTTCTTTGTGATTTGGCGCCACGTGAATAGCAACCACGGCCGGCTTGCCTTCGGTTAGCGTTCCAGTCTTATCGAGGACCAGCGTGTCCACTTTCTCGAAACGCTCCAGAGCCTCGGCGTTCTTGATCAACACGCCGGCGCGCGCGCCGCGCCCAACTCCCGACATGATCGACATCGGCGTCGCGAGCCCCAGCGCACACGGACACGCGATGATGAGCACCGAGACCGCGGCGATCAATCCGTACGAGAACGCGGGCGACGGTCCCAAAGCCCACCAGCCGATCAAGGCGATCACGGCGACGCCAATCACTGCGGGCACAAACCAACCCGAGACTTTGTCAGCCAAGCGCTGAATCGGCGCGCGCGAGCGCTGCGCTTCAGCCACCATGTGGACGATGCGCGACAGCATCGTGTCAGCGCCGACGCGGTCAGCTTCGATCACCAGGGCGCCGGTCTGATTAAGCGTGCCGCCGATCACGCGCGCGCCCACCTCACGCGTCACGGGCATCGATTCCCCTGTGACCATGGATTCGTCGATCGTCGAACGCCCGTCGACAACAACAGCGTCAACGGGAATCTTTTCGCCAGGCCGCACGCGCAGACGGTCGCCGACCACGATCTGGTCGAGCCCCACCTCTTCTTCGACGCCGTCGCGCAAGCGGCGCGCCATTTTCGGAGCGAGATCGAGCAGCGCGCGGATGGCGCCGCCGGTGCGTTCTCGCGCCTGCAATTCAAGCACCTGTCCCAGGAGCACGAGCACGGTAATGACAGCGGCGGCCTCGAAATAAATTGCGACCCGTCCATGCCCATCGCGGAATTCAGGCGGAAACAGCCCCGGCGCAAACAGCGCGACGACGCTGTAGCTCCAAGCAACGCCCGTACCGAGCGCGATCAGCGTGAACATGTTGAGGCTGCGCGTTTGCAGTGAGGCCCAACCACGCTCGAAGAACGGCCAGCCGGCCCACAGCACAACAGGTGTGGCCAGAGCGAATTGCAGCCAACCGTTCAACGCCGGAGGCACGAGACGATCAATAGCGAGGAGATGGCGCCCCATTTCGAGCGCGAGCACCGGCAGAGCGAGCGCAACGCCCACCCAGAAACGGCGTGACATTTCGATCAGTTCGCGGTTTGGGCCCGAATCCGCACTTGGCATTCTCGGTTCGAGCGCCATGCCGCAAATCGGGCACGAGCCGGGGCCATCCCGCACGATCTCGGGGTGCATCGGGCAGGTCCACTTCGCGGCAGTGGAGGCCCTGGTCGGATCAACCGGCGTTTCCGCGTGAGTGTGGCAATCGAGGACGGCTTGAGCGTACCTCGCCGGATCGGCCTCGAATTTTGCCTTGCAGCCAACGCTGCAGAACAGGACGTCCTCACCCTCATGCGTAACGCGGTGAGGCGTATCGGGCTTCGGGCGCATGCCGCAGACAGGATCAAGCCCGCCGCGCGCGCCCGAAGCCTCGACCGCGCTCAATGCGGGAGCGGCGCGGCGGGCGGCGCGGCGGCGGGCGCCGCTTGCTGCCGCTGCATCATCTCGCAATGACGCATCATTTGCTCGTGACTCATTCCATCATGGCTCATCCCATCATGGCTCATCGCGCCGTGACCCATTGCATCGCTCGCTGGGGGCGTTCCCTGCGGCTGCGCGGCGGCGGCATGCTGCTCCATCATCTGACAATGGCGCATCATCTCTTCATGGCTCATCCGGCCATGACCCATTCCCGCCGTCGCGCACCCACCCAACAGGGCGATCGAAGACAGCACTGAAATTATCGCAATACGCATGACTCCACTCCTCTTTTATTCTCGCGCCGGGTAGCGGGCGAACACGTCGCGCCTGGCGTTTGTGTGTAATGCCACAACGTCAAACGCTTCACGCCCCATGTTGGGCCCTTCCATGCCCGGCGACCCGATTGGCATGCCCGGCACGGCAAGGCCTCGGATACCAGCGGGGCGCTCGAACAAGAGACGCTGAATATCCGCGACCGGCACATGACCTTCTATGACGAAGCCCTCGACCAGGGCGGTGTGGCAGGAAAAGAGATCGTCCGGGACGCCGAGCCGGCGTTTCAAGGCTGGCATGTCGGCTTCATCCGTCATGGTCGCGCGGAATTGTCCCGATTGCCGCATCCGCTCGACCCACCCGCGACAGCAGCCGCAGCCTGCGTCGCGCCACACGCGAAGCTCGTGCTCGCTCGCCGCGGCGGCGCGGGCGGAAAGCGTCGCCATTCCAAGCGCGCCCAAGGCCAATGCGCGCCGGCTCAAACTGGCGTGTTTCATGGGCTTTTCCCAGCTGTGGACCTTCGTCCACTGTCTATACGCGCATTAACGGCCAATCCCTCGTTCGATGTCGCTTGAGGGATGCGACATATCCGTGCGTATCATTGGTCAGATGACAGACGCCTTATCCCCCCTCCTCACCGCCCTGCGCTCCAAACCGCTGGACACTCAGCTCGACCAAATGGAGCCGCACGTCTGGAAGCGCATTGGCCGAGATCAATCGCAATCCCAGAGCGGCGTTTGGAGTTGGCGCGCCGGCGTCGCCGCGGCCATGCTCGCTTTCGGCGTTTTTGCCGGCGGGGCGGCCGCGGCCAAGGCGGCGGTCGATCCGTCACCATTCGCCCTGCATTCAGCTTACGCGCCCTCGACGTTGCTGGAGTCCGGTGAGTGAAGCTTTCGCCGCGCGGCCTGCTGATCACCGCCCTTGTCGCGCTCGCAGCGGGATTTAGCGGCGTATGGCTTGGCATGCGCATGTTCGGTCCAGGTCCGACCACACCATCGCTACATGAATTGGTCCATGAGCGCCTCAATCTCAGCGCCGAGCAGCGGATACGGATAGAGACGTTGGAAGAGACGTTCGCCGCCCGAAAGTCCGCGATCAAGCTTGAAATGCGCACAGCCAATGCCGAACTCGCGGCCGCTATTCGCGAAGAGCGCGGTTACGGGCCGCGCGTGACGGCGGCGGTCGAACATTTTCACGACGCCATGGGGCGGTTGCAGACTGCGACTATCGCCCATGTGTTCGCCATGCGCGAGGTGCTGGACGATGAGCAGAGGGCTGCCTTTGACGACACCGTCGTCGGCGCGCTGACCGCCGATCCGCAATGAGTTCTGCGCCGCACGAGGGCGACGACGCCTCACTCGTTGCGCTCGCGCTTCAAGACGATCAACGCGCCTTTACCGCGCTCATGCGCCGCCACAAAGAGAAGCTCTACCGCTTTGTGCGCGTCTATGTTGGTGACGCCGACGAAGTCTACGACCTGGTTCAGGAGAGTTTCGTCGCCGCCTGGGCGTCCCTTTCTCGCTTCGACCCCGATCGCCCTTTCGAGATCTGGCTACGTCGGATCGCGCTCAACAAATGCCGTGATTGGGGGCGCCGTCGCTCGGTGCGGCGCTTCTTCTTCACGGCCCGCAGCCTTGACGAACCGGGCGTCGAGGCCGCCACCGAGATAAGCGCCGACACAGATGAGCCGCGACTGGCGGCGCTCGAAGCCGCCTTCGCCAAGCTGCCCGCCGCCCTCAAGGAACCATTGGTGCTGACCGCCCTGGACGGTTTATCGCACAAGGACGCCGCCGCCTTGCTTGGCATCAGCGCCAAGGCGGTGGAGACGCGCGTCTATCGCGCCCGGGCGGCGCTCGCACGGGAGCTCAACATTTCGCCAGATATTAACGAGGGATAGAAGTGTTCCGCGCGTATTCATCGGGTGAGCGAGGATATCGGGACGTGCATCTAGATCGGCGAACGCTTCTCAAGGGAGCCGCGGCGGGCAGCGGGCTGATCGGCCTGCAGGCCTTGCAGCCTGCTTGGGCGCAAACAGGATCGGCCGGCCTCGCCCCCACTCTGGCGACCCTCACCGGCCCCGACATCGCACTCAGCGTGGGACATACGCCTTTTAGTATTGGCGGACGCACCTGCCACGCTATCACTGTCAACGACATGCTGCCCGCGCCTTTGCTGCGTCTGCGCGAGGGCCAAAACGTCCGGCTGTCAGTCACCAACACCCTCGATGAAGACACCTCGATCCATTGGCACGGCATTCTGCTGCCGTTCCAGATGGATGGAGTGCCCGGCATCAGTTTTCCTGGAATTCGACCGCGCGAGACATTCGTCTACGAGTTTCCGATCCGGCAAGCTGGCACCTATTGGTATCACAGCCATTCGGGATTGCAGGAAGCTATGGGACATTTTGGCCCCATTATCATCGATCCCGCCAATTCCGATCCAATCGCCTACGATCGTGAGCATGTGCTGGTGTTGTCCGACTGGAGCTTCCTGCATCCACACGAAATTCTTGAACGCCTGAAGCAGAGCCCAGGTTACTTCAACAATCAACGCACGACGGTCGCCGGATTGCTGAACAGCCAGGACCGCATGAGCGCCGCCGACCGGCGGATGTGGGCCTCGATGCGCATGGACCCGCGCGACATTCTTGATGTCAGCGGTTCGACCTATACTTATCTCGTCAACGGTCACGGGCCAGAGGAGAATTGGACTGGACTGTTCCGGCCCGGCGAGCGCGTGCGGCTGCGCATCATCAACGCCTCGGCGATGTCGATCTTCAATGTCCGCATCCCCGGCCTTGAAATGATCGTTGTTCAGGCCGATGGCAAAAACGTGCGGCCCGTGGCGGTGGATGAATTTCAAATCTCGATCGCTGAAACCTATGATGTGATTGTCCAGCCGACCGAGGACCGCGCCTACACGATCGTTTCGGAAGCTATCGACCGCTCGGGTTTGGGACGCGCGACTTTGGCGCCGCGCCTCGGCATGAGCGCGGAAGTCCCGCCACTCAGGGAAATCCCCAATCTCACCATGCGCGATATGGGGATGGGCGGCATGGACCATGGCGACATGGATCATGGCTCCATGAATATGCGAGACTCAGCGAACGCGCCGCCCGAGATGGCGGTCGGCGTGGGCGTGCAAAGCATTTCACCGATGCCGGAGAACCGTTTGGCCGAGCGACCGGTGGGCCTTGAGAGCGTCAGCCATCGCGTCCTCGTCTACACCGATCTCGTCGCGCTCACACCCAATAGCGACATGCGCGCGCCCTCACGCATGATGGAAATTCATCTGACCGGCAACATGGAACGGTACATGTGGGGGTTCGATGGGCGCCGCTTCAGCGAAGTGGTTGAGCCGATCCGCTTCGAACACAACGAGCGCGTGCGCGTCAGTTTGGTCAACGACACGATGATGTCGCACCCGATCCACCTGCACGGCCACTTCTTCGAACTGGTCAACGGACATCCCGGCCATCAGCCGCTGAAGCACACGGTGAACGTGGCCCCGGGCGGGCGGGTCACGTTCGATCTAACCGCCGACAATCCAGGCGATTGGGCCTTCCATTGCCACATGATGCTACACATGCACGCCGGCATGTTCAATGTCGTCACCATCCGTCCGCTCGACCGAGCCGCGTCGTGAGATTCCTCGCCGCCACCCTCACGCCGATCTTTCTGGGGACCATCGCACCGGCGGCCGCGCAAGATCATTCGGCACACCAAACTGAACAGGTCCCCGCGCCACAAGCCGTGACACCCGATCCACACGCAGGCCACGACATGTCGCAGGCGAGCGACACTGGCCCGCAGGAAGCGCCACCGTCTGCCGCCGGCTCTGGTGTGGAGCACGCGGCCGACCTCTATTTCGATCCGGCCGTGATGGCGCGCGCACGCGAGCAATTGCGCATCGAAAACGGCGAGATCATAACGCACGCGGTCATCTTCGATCAACTCGAAGCAACGCTTGATGACGACCAGGAAGGCTATTCCTGGGATGCGCAAGGTTGGTACGGCGGGGACATCCATCGCTTCTGGTGGAAATCCGAGGGCGAAGGCGCGTTCAACGCCGAGGCGGAGGAAGCCGAGCTCCAGCTCCTCTACAGCCGCGCCGTCACACCCTATTTCGATGTCCAGGCTGGCGTACGCCAAACTTATCGTCCCGAGGGTGACCGCACCGACCTTGTGCTCGGCGTGCAGGGCTTGGCGCCATATCTGTTTGACGTCGACGCTGCGGTTTTCCTGTCAAATCGCGGAGAACTTACCGCGCGGGCGCAAGCTGAGTACGACCTTCGCGTAACTCAGCGGCTCATCCTACAGCCCCGAGCGGAAATCAATCTGTCCGCGGAAGACATACCTGAATTTGCGATCGGCGCGGGCGTCTCCACCGTCCAGGTCGGGGCGCGTCTGCGCTACGAAATCCGCCGCGAATTCGCGCCCTATATAGGCGTGGAATGGACCAGCGGGGTCGGCGAAACACGCAATCTGCTTGAAGCACGCGGAGACGAAGCAGATGCGACCCGCGTTGTCGTCGGCCTCCGCACCTGGTTTTGATGAGGCGTCGCAACCACCTTCTTAAGAGTACAGCTAGGCCAACAGGAGTTCCCATGCGCAAATTCTCTATCGCCATCGCGACCGGCCTTGCGCTTCTGGCCAGCGCGCCAATGGCCATGGCCCAAGCGGACGCACACGCGGGCCATCATGAGGCCAACGCGGTTCAGACCACGCCCGCCGATGGCGCAATGGGTGCGCCGCCCGCCAACTTCAGCGCGACATTTCCACAGCCAATGCGGCTGACCAGTCTCGTCGTCACGCGCCAAGGCGGCGATCCGCTCGCCGTTGATGTTCCGGCGGTAGACGCCGCAGCGACCGTGACCGTGCGGCTGCCGGCGCTTTCGCCCGGCAATTACACGATCACATGGACAGCGACCGGCGCCGACAATCGCGTC
Organism: Terricaulis sp.; assembly: GCA_040080805.1. GTDB lineage: Bacteria > Pseudomonadota > Alphaproteobacteria > Caulobacterales > Aquidulcibacteraceae > Vitreimonas. Next base: position 103,391 of record JBEBHQ010000010.1, read on the forward strand.
ATGAACGGCATCGTTCGTTATATGGTGCACTAGGCAACATATCCACGCGCTCACCATCAAGGACAAAATCGATATGAACCGTCTCCTCATCGCCCTCGCCGCCGCGGCACTGCCGTTGGCCGCCGCCGCCCCAGCGCTCGCGCACACCAGCGTGCGGGAAATGAGCATCGCCGATAATGCGCGCCTCGCGCAGGCGCCGCGGAACTTCACCATCGTTTTCTCCGGCCACACCGGCCTCGCCAATGTGACGCTCACCGATGTCACCGGCCAGGAGGTTCCGTTGGCCTTCACGGCGCCGCGCGAGATGGCGACAAGCTACACAATCCCGCTGCCCACACTGCAGGCCGGCGCCTACACGTTGTCGTGGCGCACCATCGCTCAAGACGGTCATGCCATGCCGGGCGCCGTGCATTTCATCATCGCCGGCGGCTGAATCAAGCGATGGCAGGTGACGCGCTCCTTGGGTCGCTCTTCTTAGTTAAGATCGGATTCTACGCGTCGGCGCTCACCGCTAGCGGCCTTGCCCTTCACAGCGCGCTTAGAATCGTTGAGGGCGAACGGCTTAAGGCGACACTCGACCTTACCGCCGTCGTTGCGACGATCGCCTTCGCCTTCTGCGCCACGCGTCTCCTGCTCATCAATGCGCAGCTCGGCGTGGGCATCGCCGACGCGTTCAATGAAGCCAACTTTGTGTGGACATGGAGGATCCAGGGGCCTGCCGCTTTGGCGATGACGGGTGGCGCGTCGGCGCTCGCACTTTCGTTCTTTTTCGCGCCCAGACTTCTGATGGGGATTGGGGCGCTAGCTATCGCCGCATCCTTCGCGCTCACCGGCCATTCACAAGCGCTCGAACCGGCCGGCTTCGCGCCCTGGGCTGTGGCGGCGCACGCACTCATCGCAGCGTTTTGGTTCGCCGCGCCGATCACGCTTTGGCCGAGATCCGATCTGACCGACGAGGACCTGCTCGAGCGCAACCGGCGCTTCGGCGTCTTCGCTGTTGCGGCCATCCCGATCCTCATTGCGTTGGGCGTATGGCTACTCTGGCGCTTGGCGGGCAGCGTTGAGGCTGCGGTTCGGAGCTTCTACGGGCAATTGCTGATCGCCAAGCTGATCGTGGCCTCGGTCGCGCTCGGGCTCGGCGCGTTCAACAAATTTACCGTGACCGCCGCGCTCCAGGACTCACCGGTGCGCGGCAGGGTATTGCTGGCGCGGACCCTGACCCTCGATGCTCTGCTTTTTATGACCGCGCTTGGCCTCGTCGGTTGGGCGACGACCATGACAGGTCCGCCCGAGATGTGATCTAGACTAAATGGCTCAGTGGGGGAGAAACATGACATTGGCGCGGCTGGCTTCGTTCGTACACAAATGGCTGGCGCTCATCGTCGGCATCCAGGTCATGTTCTGGGCCGTGAGCGGTCTCTTCTTCACGATCTTCCCGATCGAACAGATTCGGAGCGAACACCTGATCCGGCCGGCGCAGGTCGCGGCGCCGAACCTCGCCGCCCTCGGCGATCTCAACACAATTCGCGACGAGCAAGGCCGCGCGCCTGTCAAACTGACGATCGAACGCCGCGCCAGCGGCGACATGATCGTCGCCGAGTTTCCCGAGGCGCCGCCTGCGCTATTTGAGGCGGGCACGCTGCAACGGCTCTCTCCTCTTGATGAAGCGATGGCCACGCGCATCGCTCGCGCCCACATCACGCTTGCAGCCGCGCCACAAAGCGCGGAACTCGTCACCACAGAAAGCGCTGAGTATCGCGGCGCCTTGCCAGCCTGGCGCCTGAACTTCACCGACGGCGGTCTCAGTGTTTATGTCGCGGCTAATACCGGCGCGGTCACGGCTCGGCGTTCCGATCTTTGGCGGCTCTATGACACGCTCTGGGCGCTGCACATCATGGATTGGCGAAACCATGAAGACTTCAATCACCCGTTGATCGTAATCGTAAGCTGGCTGACGCTGCTCTCGATCATCGCCGGCCTCGTGCTTATCCCATACCGCATCCGCTTTCGCCGCCAGGGCAAACGCGGCGCCCCGCCCGCTTCCTCGTGAACATTCATCACGGCGCGTCATTGTATTCGATGAACACGCGTAAGCGCGACGCCGCCGCTTTGGAGAGAGTCCTTGGGTTGCAGTGATGGCTTTAGGCGGCCATGTCGGCAAATAATTTCGCGGAGCGAAACAGGAACGCCGAGTGGTGGCGGGCCTATAACAACGCCCTTTCGGGCCGTTTGTTACCAACCAAAAACCCTCCGATGATCGTGGTCGGCGGGTCGGTGGCGGGAACACCAACTGCGTGCCCAGCGGCGAGCGCTGGAATTGTGCCGCACGCAATGCGGCGGCGCTTGCGCGTCGCCGCGAAGTCCGGATCACTCTCGCGCCACGTTTCGCGGCGAGAACTCGGCGGGATAAGGACTGAAGTCCGCAAGTGGCGGATCGATTCCGGTATCGGTGAAGGAATTTGGGTCTGCGCCTTGAAGTGCGATGACGTGACCCCCGTTTCTCATCCAGCGGGGACTGGAATCCTGGCCGCATCAAACGCCCCCGATGGGCGTCTTTCAAGCTCTTCCTTCCATGCCTCGCACGCCG
>JBEBHQ010000011.1:0-104918 GCA_040080805.1 Terricaulis sp.
GCGTTTGGGGCGGAGGGGCCGAAGCTCGCGCCGGGACGGATCGTGTTGCCGCATCCGCCGCGCGTGCTCACCGATCCGGAAGCCGAGCGCATTCGCGGCCAGGCCGACGCGCTGGCGCTGACGCTGGCGCACCATGACGACGCGCAGCACGCGAAATTGCGTCCGCAAAACGCCGAGGCGCGCGCGGTGTTTGACGCGGTCGAGGAAATGCGCGTTCAGGCGCTGGGTGCCAACGCAATGAAGGGCGTCGCCGGCAATCTCACCGCCGCGCTCACCGACACGCTCGAACGCAAAGGCGCCGCGCGCATGAGCAATCGCACCAGCGCGCCTCTGGCGGAGGCGGTGGCGCTGATGGTGCGCGAACGGCTGACGGGGCTTGCGCCGCCGCCGAACGCCAAGGCGCTGGTCGATTCATGGCGCGCCGAAATCGAGCGCGAAGCGGGCGCCGTGCTCGACAAGCTGGGCGCTGTCGCCGGCGATCAGCGCGAATTTTCCATGCTGATGCGCGACGTCATCACCGATCTTGGCTTGGGCGAGGACTTTGGCGCGGAGGAAAACAAGGACGAGCCCGCCGATGACAACCAAGAGCCGCCCCCGCAAGCGGACACTTCCGAAGGCGAAGACGAGCAGGAACAACAAGCGCCCTCCGATCTGGAGATGATCGAAGGCGACATGGACCCTGACAGTTCGGCGACTATCGAAACCGATGACGATGCGGACAACAGCGAGGACACCGAGCAAGACGATCCGGGCGATCGGCCCATGCGCCCGAAAGAGCGCAACGCGCCGGACGATCCCAACGCCAACTACAAAGTATTCACCCGCGCCCACGATGAGCAGATCGCCGCCGAGGATCTGTGTGACGGCGAAGAACTGGCGCGGCTGCGCACTTATCTCGATCAGCAATTGAAGCCATTGCAAAGCGTAGTTGGGCGGCTCGCCAATCGTTTGCAGCGGCGCTTGCTGGCCAAGCAAAACCGGTCCTGGACCTTCGACCTGGAAGAGGGCGTGCTTGATACCTCGCGGCTGACGCGAGTGATCACCGATCCGATGTCGGCGCTCTCCTTCAAACAGGAAGAGGACATGCCGTTCAAGGATACGGTGGTGTCACTGCTGCTCGACAATTCCGGTTCGATGCGCGGGCGCCCGATCATGGTGGCGGCGCTCTGCGCAGATATTCTCGCACGCACGCTTGAGCGTTGCGGGGTGAAGGTAGAGATTCTGGGCTTCACCACGCGCGCCTGGAAGGGTGGACGGGCGAAGGAAGATTGGCTCGGCGCGGGCCGCCCGCCGCAGCCAGGCCGGCTCAACGACTTACGCCATGTGATCTATAAATCCGCCGATGCGCCATGGCGGCGCGCGCGCAAGAATCTCGGCTTGATGATGCGCGAGGGCTTGCTCAAGGAAAACATCGACGGCGAAGCCTTGATGTGGGCGCATGACCGCGTCATCGGGCGGGCCGAACAACGGCGCATCCTGATGGTGATCTCCGACGGCGCGCCGGTGGACGATTCCACGCTTTCCGCCAATCCGGGCAATTATCTTGAGCGCCATTTGCGCGGCGTGATCCAGTGGATCGAAACGCGCTCGCCGGTGGAACTCATCGCCATCGGCATTGGCCACGATGTCACGCGCTATTATCGCCGCGCCGTCACCATCACCGACGCCGAGCAATTGGGCGGGGCCATGACCGAGAAGCTGGCCGAATTGTTCGACGAAACGCCGCGGGAAGCGCGCGCGCCGCGGTCGCCGCGTGAGAGTCGCGCTCGGGCGATGGCGTGATGCATCGGGGCCTCATCGCTTGCGCGCTCACCGCGCTCTTGGGCGCGTGTGCGCCCTCGGCGGCGGATGCGCCGATCGCGGAGCAATGGCGCGCCGTTGAAGTGAGCGCGGCGCCGGTGGTTTTTGGCGAAGCGCGTGTTGGCCAATTATTGTTTCGCGGCGGGCTGGCGCTCAGCTCCGAGGACCCCTTGTTTGGCGGCTTGTCCGGGCTTGAAGTGCTTGAGGATGGGCGCCTGGTGGCCATCAGCGACAATGGCGATTGGTTTGAGGCGCGCCTAGTGCTTGACGATGCGGGCGTGCTCATTGGCGTGGCTGACATGCGCACGGCGCTGATGCGCGACGAGAGCGGCCAACCGTTTCCGAATAAGCGCGCTGGTGATTCCGAAGGGCTTGCGCAATTGCCCGACGGACGCTTCGCCGTCAGCTTCGAGCAGACTCAAAGCATCCGCATCTACGATTTAAATCGCGATGGCCCATTTGGAGCGGCGATTGCCGGGCCCAGGCTCGGCGAGATTGCGAGCCTGCCGGACAATGTCGGCCTCGAAGCGATGGCGGCGACAGCGGACGGCGCGCTGCTGATCGGCGCGGAAGGCGGCGGCGCGCCCACGACGCCGCTCTGGCGCGCGCCGCTCGATGCGCGAGAACCGGTCGCGCCGATTGGCATTTATGCCTTGGAGCGTGGATATTCGCTGACCAGTCTTGATCATTTGCCCGAGGGCGGTTTCGTTGCGCTGGAACGCTTCTACGCGCCGGTTATCGGCGCGCGCGCCCGGATCACGCGTTTCGGGGAGGAGGCGCTGGGCGAGGTGGGCGCGGAACTATTGGCGTCGATAGTCCCGCCGATGCCGATCGACAATTTCGAGGCGGTCTCGGCTGTGCGCGCGCCCGACGGCGCCGTGCGGCTTTACATCTTGTCGGACGACAATTTCAGCGAGCGTCAGCGCACGTTGCTGTTTGCGTTTGATGTGGCCCAGGGCAGTTAAGCCGCCGCGGTTTCCGACAGCTTCTTCTTCAGGTCGCGGCGGATTTTCGCGGCGCGCACCGAGAGGTCATCTTCGCTGGCCTTCAGCAGATAGGCGTCAAGCCCGCCGCGATGATCGACCGTGCGCAGCGCGGCGGCGGTGATGCGGAGCTTGAAGGCGCGGCCCAAGGCGTCGCTGGCCAGGGTCACGTCCACGAGGTTCGGCTGAAACTCGCGCTTGGTCTTGATGTTGGAGTGGGAGACCTTGTGGCCGATTTGGCGATTGACGCCGGACAGCTCGCAGCGGCGGGACATGGGGTTTCTGGCTCTCGATGGACTGAAAATTGAAGCGCGGACGCATACGCGATACGCCCCGGGGGGTCAAGACAAGGGGCGGCGGGTGGTGTCTCGGTTTGAATTCCGGCCCAACCCCGGGGGCCGCCACCTTGCCGGGAACGGCAGGTCTTGGGCAGCCCTGCCGCCGGTAACATCGTGGCCATCAGAGCCGGATTGGCCCATTCCTGCCGGATGATCCTACAAACGGTAGCAACGACGCGCTAAGCGAAAAACTGACGCGAGCCCTCCGCTGCGCCCCCCAACCGTAAAGCAAACAACGACCGGCCAGCAAGCTTTGTTACCTTCTGCATATGCGCTAGGCATAGTAGTCGAGTAAGGAAATGAGCCTCTGCATGATCAATCCGCTCCTGCGCATCTTCCGCTGCTTACCCGTTGTCGGGCTCTTCTTCTTGTTCGCATCCGTTGCGTGCGCACAATCAAATTTCGAACACCCCGGCTTGACACATCAGGGGTTCGCGGCGGTCCTGCAAGACGACACCGTCTTCGTCATTGGCGGCCTCATCAGCTACGAAGGCAACACCCGTCCGGTCACGGACAATTACAAGATCAATTTAGGCACGCGTTCGGTCACGCGCATCTCGACAGATGTTATCTTCAGCAACAGCAATGCGGCGGCCTTCTGGGACGGGCGCATTTATGTGTCGGGCGGTTCGGCATTGGTTTCACATCAATTGAATGCATATTCGCAAGCGTATTCCACGGGCTTCAGTCGCGCTTTCGCCGTCTACGACATCGCCAACGATTCGTGGGAACGGCTGCCCAATATGCCCACGACGGCGTACGGTCATTGCTCGTTCGCCAGCGGTGGCAACGTTTACGTGGTCGGCGGCCAGCAGCAACGCAGCCCTCGTCCATTCATGTCGCCCTACGTCACCGCGACGCGGCTACTTCGGTACTCAATTGCGGACCGGCGCTGGACCTGGATGGACGCACCCGCAGGAATCCTCACACAGTTCGCCGCGTGCACGCAACTCGGAAACGAGTATTTCGTGATTGGCGGACACGACGGCAGATCCCTGTCCAACACTGTATGGGCGTGGAACTTTGAAGCCAACACTTGGCGCCGCGCGCCTGATTTGCCCCATGCCATGTCCGGCGCCAAAGCGACGACCTACGATGACGCGATCTACGTTGCGGGCGGGTCCTCTCCCGCCGACGCCAACGGCCAATCATCGGGCGCCGACCACCCAGTTCTGGTCTTACGCAATGGCGCCGAGCAATGGGAAGTAGTCGGACAAGCCTCAGCCCAGCGTTTTGGGCACGCAATTGCCGCTTGGAATGACGGAGTTTTTTTGATCGGCGGCAACGCAATTGGAAGCCCGCGGCCGTCAGGGTTGTGGATCGAACGCATCCGATAGAAGAATTATGCTGCCAGCGAACCGCTAGTTTGGTTCATCCAAGAACGGAGTTTCGCTCTGCGCCGTCCCGAAGCGGAAGCCAGATGGCAGTGAACGGCGAGCTTTTGCCCGATGACGGCACGGGCGCGACTGGCTGCCCTGGGACCGCTTCCGGTCGGTGGCGGGCATTTTCAAACTGAGACACCGCCGGTGGCAGTGCCTTTCCATGAAACAGCCCAATTTGGTTCATCTGTTGATCAGCCCGCCGCGGCTATGGGGTAGGGCGTTAAATTGGAGCACGCGCAGATGAAGTCCTTTGCCGCCGCCATTGTGGGTTTGATCGCCCTGGCCGGGTCGGCTGGCGCCCAGGCGCCGGCGGCAGCCCCCGCGGCAAGCCGCAGCTTCCAAGTTACATACAACGTGATCGCCAGGGGCATGAATGCCGGTGATTTCACCTACCGCTTCAGCCAAACTGGCCAAGCCTACGAGGCCAGCGCCAGCCGTGAAATGAAGGGCCTCATCGGGGCGACGCTCAACCGCAGCCAGGATTATACTTATTCCGTGCGCGGCGCTGTCGCCGCCGACGGGGCCTTGCGCCCCGCCGCCTACCAGCACCAGGGCGGGCGCCGGCGCGAGGATCGTCCCAACGGCCGCCTGGTGCGCGCCAGCTTCACCGCCGAGGACGTGGAGACCGTAGCCACGCCCGCCATGGGCATGGGCGATCCCCCGGCCACAGCCGCGCAGCGCCGCGGCGTCATCGACCAGATCACCGCGATCGCGGCGATGGCCACCGCCGCCGGCGAGCCCTGCGCGCGCACCATGCGCGTCTATATGGACGGCCGCTCGCGCTTCGATTTCGTGTTCGCGCCGAACGGGCGCGTCAACGTCAACACCCGCGCCTATCGCGGCGAAGCGCAACGCTGCAGCGTGCAATTTCGTCCGATTGCTGGTTTCGGCGATCCCCAAGAAGCGGCGACTTTGACCTTCCTGTTCGCACGCACGCCAAGCGGCATGTATGCCCCGGTGACCATCGAAATGCCCACGGACGGCGCCGGCATCGTGCGCCTGGAGGCGCGCTGGATCGCGATCAACGGAACGCCGCTGCGCTAGTTACTCCCCGCGTGGCGCGGGGACGTGGACGCCGCCGACCGGGCGTTCGCTCAAGGTCTCACGTTTGCAGCGGAAAAGCTCAGCCGGGCGCCCGCCTGCGCTGGCGTCAAAGGCGCCGGCGCCTTCAACCAGGCCGGTACGATCAAGCAAGCGGCGGAAGTTCTGTTTGTGCAGCTCAAGGCCGGCGATCGATTCCACCAGGCGCTGCAAATAGAGCAGCGTGAATAAGTCAGGCGCCAGCTCGAACACGACAGGGCGATATTTGATCTTGGCGCGCAGCCGCCCTATGGCGGTGGCGAGGATGCGGCGGTGGTCCGACGCCATCGGCTCGCCCAGCCCTGAAAGTGCGACAATGGCGGGTTGTGACTTGCCTTCAAAGCGTGCCCGGTCGCGCTTGGCTTCGGGCGCGAGGTCGGCTTCGTAGAGTAATTCATAGCGCTCGAGTGCGCGTTCTTCGTTCCACACCGCGCCGCCCAGTGCGAAGGCAAAGCGCGTTCGCGCGCGGCGTTGGCTCTGTTCTTCGCTGTCGCGCGCGGCGTCAGCCCAGGCCTTGAGCTTTGGTGCGATTACGTCGTCGATGAGGGGCGGGCGGCCGTCGCGCCAATCCTCCCAGGGAAAGAAATGATACCATGAACGCCAGTGCGCGCCGACACGGTCGAGCACAGCGCGCGAGGGCGTCAGCGCGAGATACGAGATGGAAATCACGCGGTCGGGGCCCGCGCTTTTGATGTCGGCGAGCGGGGCCTCGCGGTCGCGGTCGCCGAAGGTGTAGAGCTGCTCGACATAGCCGATGTCGAAGCCGGTTTGCTCGCTCACCCAATGGCGCAGGGACAGTTCAAGCGTGCGGTCGCCGGCTGGATCGAACGGGCCAAATGGCAGTCCAGGCGAGGCGCCGGCGCTATCGCGCGTCGTGACCACGAACGGCGCCTCCTCAGTCACCGCGACGATGACGGCGGAGAGGCCGATGACGATGCGCGCGCTTGGACTCATCCTCCAAATCGCGCCGGCAGGCTGAACGGCACGGCTTCGCCGACTTCGCTCCAATGGGGACCGCGTCCGATCGCGTCGATGGCTCGGCTCATGCGCCCGCCGCGGCCGAGTTCGGCGTCGGCCAAGGCGATGAATCGTCGATTGGGGCTGGCGGTGGAGGAAGCCGCGCGCAGCGTGAGCGCGATCTCCTCTTCATCGGCCTGGTCGTTATGGGCGCAAGCGGTGATGAAGGCGGTTGCGGTCGAGCGGGAGATGCCGGCATAGCAATGGATCAAGATTGGATCGTCGCGTTCCCAACGGGCGACGAAGTCGAGGATGGCGCGCATGGCGCGAGGATCGACAGCGTCGCGTCCTTCCGCCTCCGCTTCGATGTCATGGATCGGCAGGCGCAAATGGCGCCCGTCGTCATAACCGTCGAGCGAGGGAAACGCCGAGCCTGGGTCGAGCAGGCTGACAACGTGGGAGGGTTTGCGGTCGCGCGCGATGTCGGGCGCGCGCGAAAGGGGGCAGACGATAATGGCCATACCCGCAGTTTAGGCCGGATCGAGCAGTGATCGGAAGCGTTTCAGGAAGGCTTCCTGCACTTGGGCGGTGGGCGCTGGGGTCAAAGTGAGCTTCAGCCCGCGCGGGGGCGCGCCAAAAAAGCGCTTGGCTTCAGCCTCGGAGAACCCCGCCAGCTGCACCGCTTCGAAATAGGCGCAGATGAGGTCGGCGCGCTTAATGGTGGCCTTTTCGGTGGGCGTCGGATGTGCGGGCAGGCCGAACCGCAGGTGGATGGCGGCTTCCAGCTTGGCCTCGAACGCTTTGTAATCGAGCCCGAGGGCGGCCTTGAAGGGGCTGATCATGTCGCCGATCACGTATTCAGATGCGTCATGCAGCAGCGCCATGAGCCGGCGTTTCTTGTCCCAATCGAGCGCCAGCTTGCGGCAAATCTCCTCCACGACCAGTGAATGTTGCGCGACCGAGAAGGCGTGCGCGCCGATCGTCTGCCCATTCCAGCGCGCCACCCGGGCAAGACCATGGGCGATGTCCTCGATCTCGATATCGAGTGGGGAGGGGTCGAGCAGGTCGAGCCGCCGGCCTGATAGCATACGTTGCCAGGCACGCGGGGCGTTCGAGGGGGCCGGCTGTGATCGGGGTGCGCGCGCCATGGAACCTCCTCTTGCGCTGGCTCAATGTAGGGCCAGAGTCCTGGTTGGATAAGCAGGTTCGCCCGAAGGAGCATCCATGATCGGCTTGACGCGTGTGATTTTACGTCTGGGGCGCAACCCCGACGCTGGTTTCCCGGAGGGCGACGACGGCCACGGTTACGTGATCCAAGCGCCGCTGGACGCGGATTCCAAACTTGATCCCGCGCTGTGGCGGGAAAAGAAGGATCAATGCACCGTGCGCCGCTTCCATCCCCATGAGACCGCCGCCGACGGCTGGCTGCGTCATCGTGGCGATAATTGGTATGTTTGGTACGATGAAGCTGACGAAGGCCCGGAGGAGCCTTTGGTCAAGCTGGGCTCACATCGGCTGTTTCCGGGCGAATACGTCACCGTCCGCGAGGCCGGCGGCGATGCGCTGACGTTCCGCGTGGCGGAGGCGGTGCGCGTCTAGCGCGCCGGGGGCCTCTGACCGGGTGTGGATTGGGCTCGAAAGCACGAAAAATCCATGCTAAAAACACGGACCTAGCCGCTAGACCAGCGGCTGGCTGACGGCGCGCCCGTTGGCGCCGGAGCACGTGATGTTCTTTTGGTTCCTGATGGCTGTCGGCGTTGTCGTGGTGCTGACCTTGGTTGGCGCGTTGGTTTCGCGCCGCGCGCCTGGAACCGCCTGGGAGGAACACGAAGATCGCCCGATTGGCCCCGGCATGGATCTCTAAGCGCGCGGCTTTCGCTTGCTTTGAGTGCGCCTAGACGGCTTACATGAAACCAACAATGGAGGCCCGGGTGCATATTCGCCGCGCCATCGCGCGCGACGCTGAGGCGATCGCAAGGCTTGCGGGGGCCGCCGCCGCCGAGGATGGCGATATATCCGGTTTGGATGCCGACCGCATCCGCCTGCACGCCTTTGGCGCGAATTCGCTGTTTGAGGCCTGGGTGGCTCAGACAAAGCCGCAAGCCCCGATCTTGGGCCACGCCATCATCACCAAAAGCTATGACGTACGCCGCGCATGCCCCAGCCTGGTCTTGTGCCAGCTCTACGTGGTCCCCGAGCAGCGCCGCGGCGGGCTGGCGCGTAAGCTTATGTCCGCGGTGGCGCGGCGGGCGCGCGATTTGGGCGCGCGGGAACTTGCGATTACCACGGGCGTTGGCAACGATGTGGCGCAGCGTTTCTTTGCCGCCGTGGGGGCGCGTCCCCAGCAGGCGGCGGTGTTCATGATGTCGGCTGACGGCATCGAGTGGCTGGCTGCTGAAGGTCTGTAACACTAAGCAGGGCGCTCGGTATCCGGCGAAAATAGGGGGACTAAGAATGCTCGCGAAACCATTGCTCCGAATGGCCGCATCCTGGATCGCCATCGCCGCGTTCGCCGCGTGCGCGTCCACGGCCGATGTCCCGGCGCCCGCCGAGACCAGCGCGCCGACGCCGACATTGGCGGAGGCGCAAGCCTTCATCGCCGATGCCGAGCGCGATCTGGCGGCGATGTCGGAGCGCGAGGCCCGGATCGCTTGGCTCTACAGCACCTACATCAATTTCGACACCGAATGGCTGCAGCAACGCTCTGACTCCGCCGGCACTGAAGCGCGCGTGCGCTTGGCCAGCGGCGCGGCGCGGTTTCAAGGCATGGAGCTCCCCGCGGACCTTCGCCGCAAGATCGATCTGCTGCGCTTGTCGCTGACTTTGCCCGCCCCGCAGCGCGCAGGCGCCTCCGACGAACTCGCCGCCATCAACACGCGCATGGCCTCCACTTACTCCACTGGCCGCATCGATTATCAGGGCCGCCAAGTGTCGTTGGATGATCTCGAAACCTTAATGGGCACGGAGCGCAATCCGGCCAATCTGGCCGAGATGTGGACCAAGTGGCACGCGGTGGCGACGCCGATGGCGGGCGACTACGCGCGCATGGTCGAGATCGCCAACGAAGGCGCGCGCGACCTCGGCTATCCGAATGTCGGCGATTACTGGCTGTCGAACTACGATATGCCGCCCGCCGAGATGGAGCGTGAAGTCGAGCGCCTGTGGGGGCAGATGCAGCCCTTCTACGAACAATTGCATTGCTACACGCGCGCGCGGCTCAACGCCCGCTACGGCGACGCGGTGCAGGGGCTGGAACAACCGATCCGCGCCGATCTTCTAGGCAATATGTGGGCGCAGGAATGGGGCAACATCGCAGACATCGTGGTCCCGCAAACGCGCGGGCCGAGTTATGACCTTACCCAATTGCTGGTGCGCCAAAACTATGATGCGCGCCGGCTCACCGAAACCGGCGAACGCTTCTACACCTCGCTTGGCCTCGCGGAATTGCCGGACAGTTTCTGGGAGCGCTCGCAGCTCACCCGCCCACGCGATCGCGACGTGGTCTGCCACGCCTCGGCCTGGGACCTCGATTCGCGTGACGATATCCGCATTAAAATGTGCATCCAGATCGACGCCGATAATTTCCAGACCGTCCATCACGAACTCGGACACAATTATTATCAGCGCGCTTATCAAGAACAGCCCTTCTTGTTCCAGAACGGCGCCAATGATGGCTTCCACGAAGCTATCGGCGATTTTGTCGCGCTCAACGCTACGCCGGATTATCTGGTGCGGATCGGCTTGCTGCGGCAAAATCAAGTGCCGAACGCCGCCGCCGATAACGCATTGCTGATGCGCCAGGCGCTCGACAAGATCGCTTTCCTGCCGTTTGCGATCACGGTGGATCAATGGCGCTGGCGCGTGTTTCGCGGCCAGGTGACGCCGGCGCAATACAATTCGGAATGGCAGCGTCTGCGCCTGCAATACCAAGGCATCCGCGCGCCGAGCGAGCGGCCCGCCGACGCCTTCGACCCGGGCGCGAAATATCACATCGCCAACAATGTGCCGTACCTGCGCTACTTCCTGGCCCGCGTGCTGCAGTTCCAGTTTTACGAAGCCGCGTGTCAGCAGGCGGGCTGGACTGGCCCGCTGCATCGCTGCACCGTGTACGGCAATTCCGAAATCGGCGCGCGCTTCAATCGTATGATGGAAATGGGCCAATCGCGCCCGTGGCCGGACGCGCTGGAAGCCTTCACCGGCACGCGGCAAATGGATGGCGCCGCCATGGTGCACTATTTCCAACCGCTGATGACATGGTTGGAAGAGCAAAACCGCGGGCGGACGTGCGGGTGGTAAGCCAAGATCGTGGTGAAATGGTCGCTCCGATCCGAGGGCGATAGAAACGCCGCGCGCCCCTTGCTTTGCGCGCGCGCGGCGGCTCTAACCCTGCGCGCTCATGCTGGAAATTTCCGATCTTACCTACCGCATTGCCGGGCGGGCGTTGTTTGACGGCGCGTCCGCCTTCATTGCGGCTGGCTGGAAGGTCGGCCTGATCGGCAAGAACGGCACAGGCAAGACGACATTGCTGCGCCTTATCCGCGAGGAGGTCGGCAAGCCGAATGCATCGATCCGGCTGCAGCGCGGCGCGCGGATGGGGTTCGTCGCCCAGGAAGTCCCGCCCGTGGACGACGGCTTGCTCGATATCGTGCTGGCCGCCGACGAGGAGATGACAGCGCTCAATTCGGAAGCCGAAACCGCAACCGATCCTCAGCGCATCTCTGATATCTACATGCGCCTTGCCGATATCGACGCCTACAGCGCCGAGGCGCGCGCCTCGGCGATCCTGGTGGGGCTTGGATTTTCGCAAGACGATTTGCGCCGGCCGTGCCGAGAATTTTCCGGTGGTTGGCGCATGCGCGCGGCGTTGGCGGGGGTGCTGTTCTCGGCGCCGGAATTGCTCGTGCTCGACGAGCCGACCAATTATCTCGACCTTGAAGGCGCGGCCTGGCTCGAGGATTACCTGCAGCGTTATCCGCACACGGTTGTGGTGGTGAGCCATGACCGCGAAATGCTCAACCGCTCTGTCACGCACGTGCTGGCGCTGGACGACAAGAAGCTTGAGATTTTCGTCGGCGGTTACGATGCCTACCTGCGCAAGCGCGCCGAACGCATGGCCTTGGCCACCGGCATGAAGGCCAAGCAGGATGCGCAGCGCGAGCATTTGCAGGCCTTCATCGATCGCTTCCGCGCCAAGGCGTCCAAAGCCCGGCAAGCGCAGAGCCGCATCAAGCAGCTGGAAAAAATGCAGGACATCGCCGTGCCGCTCGAAGAGCGCAGCGCGCCGTTTCATTTCGAGGATCCGGTTGAGCTTGCCTCGCCGCTGGTGGTGCTGGACGAATGCGACCTCGGCTATGTCGCTGGCAAGCCGGTGCTGAAGGGCGTGTCGCTGCGGCTCGATCACGACGACCGCATCGTCATCATCGGCCCCAACGGGCAGGGCAAGACGACGTTGGTGAAATCGATCGCCGCAAAATTGCCGCTGCTGGCGGGGCGGCGCACCGCGTCGGGCAAGATGAACATCGGCTATTTCAGCCAGGATCAGCTCGACGAACTCCGCGCCGGCGAAACCGTGCTCGAACACGTGCGGGATTTGGAGCCCGATTGGGCCCCGGCCAAGCAGCGCGGGCTGGCGGCGCGCATGGGCTTTGGGCGCGAGAAGATCGACACCACGGTGGAGAAGCTCTCCGGCGGCGAGAAAGTGCGCTTGCTCCTGGGGCTGATGGCGCACGCTAAGCCGCACGTGCTGATCCTGGACGAGCCGACCTCGCACTTGGATATCGATAGCCGCGAAGCTTTGATCCACGCCATCAACGATTATTCCGGCGCGGTGCTGCTGATTACGCACGATATCTATTTGGCGGAGGCCTGCGCCGACCGGCTGTGGCTGGTGCACGCCGCGCGGGCGCGGCCCTACGAAGGCGATCTCGACGATTATCGCAAACTGGTGCTGGAAGCCGATCGCCCGAACGAGCGCGGCGGCAAGGCGGCCAACGCAAAAGCCGACGCGCCCAAACCGAAGGCCTCCACCTACACATTGAAACAGCGCCTCAATGCTGCTGAATCGGAGATGGAGCAAGCCCAGCACGCGCTCGCACGCATCGACGCGGCGCTCGCCGATCCAGCGCTGTTCACCCGCGACCCCGCGCGCGGCGCTTCGCTCAGCCGCGAACGCGCCGATGCGATGAGCGCGCTCGAACGCGCGGAGGCGGCGTGGATCGAGGCGAGCGAGGCGCTGGGTTAGTCACCTCGGCCGCCACGGAACGACCGCGCTCGTGCGCGCAATGGGCGTCCGTCATTCCGGGGCTCGCGGAGCGAGAACCCGGAACCCAGGGATCGCGGGACAGTGCGTTGCCCCTGGGTCCCGGATCGCGCTCCGCGCGTCCGAGTGGCGCGACGCGGCGACTGTCGCGAACTGTGAGCTCGATGTGGGTGATGCCGGGGGATCATGGTGCTAGTTCCAGACGCGCCCGCCGCAGGTCCACAGGCCCGCGTTCATACAGCTGCAGGATTCCGACTCCCTCACCCGCATAGAGCGTGAATGTCGAACTCACAGATCGATATAGGCGCAAGTCACCGGCAGCGGACCCGCGCCTAAATGAGGCTATCGCCTCATCGAGCACCACCGAGCAGCCATCAATAGGCAGGGGGTCTGCGAACTCGCTGCGACGCCATATCCTATCATCGGTCGTAGACGAGGCGTTTGGCGCTAGAGTTGAAAGCCGCGGGGCCAGAGCGTCGCAACGCTGGTCGCTGGGCCAAATATCAGGGTCGAGAGGGTCCTCGCGACGCAGTCGAGTGCAAGTCGAAAGGTGTCGCTCTTCCAACCCAGCTTGTTCGATGAATCCAGGGATCGGTATGGGGCGCGAGCGTCGGCAAACGCCTGCGGATGAATCCCCCCAACGCTCAAAAAACTCGGGCGGCAGTCCTTCTTCGGACACATCCTTGCGAATTATCCTCGTGAAGGGGTCGGGCGACCGGGTTGGATCGCAAGTGGTGCAAAAGATGTCCATGCTTTGCATGAGACTGCGCGCATCACTGACAATACGCCGACGATCTGAACTGGTGGCGATTTTTTGCGCGGTCCGCTCCAAGTGTATTTGCCATTGACCTTCGCCAATGGGCCTCACCCACCTCGGATGGGCATTGGCCTCGAATACGTAACCATCGACAAGGATGTCTTCTTGACTAAGCGACTCCACGTAACATGCGGCGCTGACGTTAAGCACCAGAACACTGTCAGGGTTGAGTGGAATGCTCGTCCATCGTGGAAATGCTTCGTATCCTAGAGTCTTGAACTCAGTTCCGACCGGGACGGGAATGCAGGCGATCTCTCCTTCGGATGCGAATTGTTGTTGATGGACAGCGCCAGCAGCGCGCCAGGCGACTAGAAGAGTTGGCGACGTGATCGTTGCGATCTCGCCTGGGACGCAGCTTTGAAAGAGAAGAATTGCGGCGCAGCCAGCCGCCTTGCCCCATCTCGTCATGGGCGCGTCCTTAACACTCCCCGCGTTGCTAGCAAAGGCGAAACACTGCACCTCGCGCGATGCTGAAGATCATCAGCGCAGCTCTTGAAGACCCGAACGCGGGGAGCGGAGCGCCACGAACAGCGAAGGGGAAAAGTCGAAGTCAACAAAGGGGATCTGGACTAACCTAGTCCGCCATTTCTGACGCGCGTGAACGTGGGGACCTATGCCTAGGCAATCTCTTTTAACGCCCCGCGCACCGTGTCCACGATCTGATCGATCTCGCGTTTCTCGATGATCAGTGGCGGGGAGAAGGCGAGGATGTCGCCGGTCACGCGGATCAGCACGCCTTTGTCGAAGCAGAGCTTGAACGCTTCCAGCGCGCGCTGCGTGGGCGCGCCGGGGCGGGGTTCGAGTTCGATGCCGCCGATGAGGCCCAAGTTTCGGATGTCGATGACGTGGGGCGCGTCGCGCAAGCTGTGCATCGCATCTTCCCAATAGGGCGCGAGTTCGGCGGCGCGTTTGAACAGGCCCTCGTCGCGGAAGGTGTCGAGGGTGGCCAGGCCGGCGGCGCAGGCGAGGGGATGGCCGCTCGTGGTGTAGCCGTGAAAGAGTTCGATTGGCGTATCGGCATTGGCGAGGATGGTGTCGTAAATTTCGCGCGAAGCCGCTACCGCGCCCATCGGCACGGCGGCGTTGGTGATGGCTTTGGCCATGGTGATGATGTCGGGCTTCACGTCGAAATATTGCGACGCGAACGGCGCGCCGAGGCGCCCGAAACCGGTGATGACTTCGTCGAAGATGAGCAGGATGTCGTGCTTGGTGCACAGCTCACGCAGGCGCTTCAAATAGCCCTTCGGCGGCATGATCACGCCGGTCGAGCCCGCGACCGGCTCGACGATGACGGCGGCGATGGTCGAAGCATCGTGCAATTGCACCATGCGCTCCAGCGCATCGGCGAATTCAACGCCAAACGGCGGCTCGCCGCGCGAGAACGCGTTGCGCGCGATGCCGAGCGTGTGCGGCAAATGATCCACGCCGGCGA
Organism: Terricaulis sp.; assembly: GCA_040080805.1. Taxonomy (GTDB): domain Bacteria; phylum Pseudomonadota; class Alphaproteobacteria; order Caulobacterales; family Aquidulcibacteraceae; genus Vitreimonas. The sequence continues at coordinate 15,049 of JBEBHQ010000011.1, forward strand.
CCATCGGCCCATAGGTCATGCGATTGCGGACAATGCCGCCCACCGAAATGCCGCCGAAATTGGTCCCATGATAGCCGCGCTCGCGGCCGATGAGGCGATACTTGCCCGCTTTGCCGCGCGCTTTCTGGTAAGCCAGCGCTATCTTGAGAGCAGTGTCAGCGCTTTCCGAGCCCGAGTTGGTGTAGAAAATGCGGTCGAGGCCATCGGGCAAAATATCCGCTAGGCGGTTGGCAAATTCGAACGCGGCGGGGTGGCCGAGGTTGAAATTGGTAGCGTAGTCCAGCTCAGCGGCGGCACGCTGGATCGCTTGCACGATGCGCGGGCGCCCGTGGCCGGCGGCGACGCACCAAAGCCCGGCGGTGGCGTCGAGGATCGCCCGACCGTCCGGCGCATAATAATGCATGCCTTCGGCGCGCACGACCATGCGCGGGTCGGCCTTGAACGCCCGATTGGGCGTGAACGGCATCCAGAAGGAATCGAGTGAATTGGGGCGCGCGGTGTTAGGCATGCGCCATTGTGGAACCGTGTCGCCCCGCCCGGCAAGGGGGCGGCGCTAGCCTTCGGCGGCGCGCACCAGGGCGGCGATTTCGTCCAGCAGCTTGAGCCGTTGTTTTTCGAGGCCGTGAAGCACTGCGTCTTCCGCCGGCGTCACGCCGTTCTGGATGTTTTGGATTTGGGTCCAAAGCGCGTGGTTCTGCTCCATCAGCGTCTTGAAGTGCGGATTGGCGACCTTGAGTTTGTGGATGGTGTCGCCGTGGCCGGCGAATTCTTCCTTGAGCGCGTGGTCAAGATGTTCGGTTTGCATACGTCCCCCTTTATCTTGTTTCATTAGCGGAGGTTGGGGGAGCGGGTTTTGATTCCGAGCAAATCGCGCCTCAAGGCAAAGTGCGCCATTCCCGGCGCGCAAACGGTGGCGCCTGGTCGTCGAAATGGGGGCTTGAGGGGTCGTCGCTGTCGCCGAATTGATGAATTACGCGCGTCGTGAGCAAGCCATCTGGCGCCCAATCCATCACCATCATGAAGCCCATCGCCGAAGTCGGCGCGCAGGCGCCCGTCCGGGTCGGGGGGACGACGAACATCTCGCGCGCACCGGGTTTCGCGCAAGCTACGTTCGGGGCTGGTGTGGACATTGCCGGTGAGGGCGGCGGCGGTCCATAGTTGAGCAATGATCAACAGACTTCGTCATTCCGGGGCCGCCGAAGGCGGAACCCGGAACCCAGGGGATTGTAAGGCGCTGTGCGTTTGCCCCTGGGTTCCGGATCGCGCTCTGCGCGTCCGGAATGACGGAGTTTATTTTGTGTCGATGCAGTCGTGACCGCCCTTGCCGCCCTCATCGCGCGCGAGACGGAGCGTTTCGTCACCACGCACCCGAAGTGCGCCGCGCAAGCGGGTGCGCTCGCGGCGCACTGGCTCTCCGGTGCGCCGATGCACTGGATGCGTGATTGGGCGAGCCCATTTCCGATCGTGGTGGAGGACGCCGAGGGCGCGACGCTGACCGATATCGACGATAACGTCTATGATGATTTTTGCTTGGGCGACACGCCGGGCATGTTTGGACATGGGCTGGCGCCGGTGGCGCGGGCGGTGGCCGAGCAGGCGCGGCGCGGAACCACCTACATGTTGCCGACGGAGATGGCGGCCGACGTTGGCGCGATGCTGGCCGCGCGCTTTGGGCTGCCGTTCTGGCAAGCCACGCTTTCGGCCTCCGACGCCAACCGCGCTTTGATCCGCTGGGCGCGGGCGGTGACGCAAAAGCCGGTGATCATCGTGTTCGACGGCGCTTATCACGGCATGGTCGAGGATTGCTTTGTCGAGTTGCGCGAAGGGCGCACGCGCATGGATCGCGGCCTCGTTGGCCAAGTCCACGACATGACCCGCACGACGCGCGTTGTGCCGTTCAACGATTTGGGCGCGCTGGAAGCCGCGCTTTCGGTGGGCGATGTCGCGGCGGTGTTGTGCGAGCCGGCGATGACCAATTGCGGTATGATCTTGCCTGATCCGGGCTTTCACACGCGCTTGCGTTCGCTGACGAAGCTGGGCGGCGCGCTGCTGATCATCGATGAAACGCATACGCTATCGACCGGTCCGGGCGGGGCGACCAAGGCGTGGGGGCTTGAGCCCGACGCGCTTTGCATTGGCAAGGCTATCGCGGGCGGCTTTCCGGCGGCGGTGTGGGGGGTAAGCGCCGATTTTGCGCAGCGCATCGCCGACGCGCCGCGCGGAGCGGGGCGCTCGGGTATAGGCACCACGCTCGCCGGCAACGCGGCGGGCTTGGCCGCCATCGGCGCGACGTTGCGTGAGGTGGCGACCCCGGAGGCCTACGCGGCGATGCTCGCGGGCGCTGATTATCTGGTCGCGGGGCTGAACAAGCTCATCGCCGCGCGCGGGCTGCCCTGGTGCGTCGTGCACGTGGGGGCGCGGGCGGAAATCGTGTTCGCGCCTGAGCCCCCCAGGAACGCGGCGCTGATGCGCGAGGCGCTGGCGCGGCACGACCTAAACCACGCACTCCACCTCTATCTGATCAATCGCGGCATCCTGATCGCGCCGTTTCATATGATGATGCTTGTCTCTCCCGCCACGACGGGCCAACAGAGTGACCGGCTTATCGCCGCCATAGATTCCTTCGTCCAAGAAAGCGCTTCATGAGCATCGCCGACCCCAAAGAAGCCAAGACCTTCCTCGACGCCCACCCTGAAATTCAGTTCTTCGAGATCGTGTTCACCAATATGGCCGGGGTGCCGCGCGGCAAGCGTTTGCGCCGGCACGAGATCATGGCGGTGTTCGAGCAGGGGCGGTTCCTGCCGGGCTCGATCCTGGTCAATGACATCACCGGCCAGGACGTGGAGGCCACTGGCCTGGTCTGGGAAGATGGCGACGCCGACCGCATCGCCAAGCCGATTGCCGGACGGCTGACGCCCGCGCCTTGGCTGGGGGCGGATGTCGCTCAAGTGGCGCTCTCGATGTACGAACTCGACGGCACGCCGAACGACCTCGATCCGCGCCATGTGCTGCAACGCGTCATCGATCGCTTCACCGCGGATGGGCTCGTGCCGGTGGTCGCGTGCGAATTGGAATATTACCTTGTCGATGCCCGCCGTACCGCCAATGGCAAAATTCAATTGCCGCCGTCGCCGCTCACGGGTGATCGCCCGACGCAGCACCAAGTCTATGGTTTGCGCGAAGTGGAGGAGGCTTCGGCATTTTTGCGCGATCTCTGGGCTGCGGCGGATGCGTTGGGCGTGCCGCTTGAAGGCGCGATCAGTGAGTACGCGCCGGGTCAATTGGAGCTGACGTTGAAGCACCATGCCGATGCGCTGCGCGCGGCTGATGATGCAGTGCTTTACAAGCGCGCCGCCAAGGGCGTGGCGCTCAAGCACGGTTGCGAAGCGACATTCATGGCCAAACCCTTCGCCGACTTGGCGGGCTCAGGTATGCACCTTCATGTCAGCGTCAATGATGTGAAGGGCAAGAATATCATGGCGTCGGAGGCGCCCGAGGGTTCGCCCGCCGTGAAGCACGCGATCGGCGGCATGAAGGCGCTATTGGCGGACTCGATGGCGATCTATGCGCCCAACGCCAATTCGTTCCGCAGGTTCAAGGCCAATTCCTACGCGCCGGTGGCGCCGACTTGGGGCGTCAACAACCGCACCGTCTCGTTCCGCGTACCCGCCGGCGCGCCCAACACGCGCCACATCGAGCACCGCGTCGCCGGGGCTGACGCGCACCCGGCGCTCGCGCTCGCAGCATTGCTTGCTGCGGTGCACCATGGGCTGACGCACAAGATCGATCCCGGCCCCGCCATCGTCGGCGACGGCTATGCGCAGGCCGAGGCGTCGGGCGAGAAAATCCCCGTCAATTGGTTCGCGGCGGTGGATCGCTTCGCCGAGTCCGCGTTGCTCAAGGACTATTTGGGCGAGCGTTTCGTGCGGATGTACTCGATCGTCAAGCGGACCGAACAAGAAAGATTCCAAAGTGTGATCTCAGATGTTGATTATGACTGGTATTTGCGTGCTTGTTAGGAGCCGTAACAAAGCGTTCATAATCGGGGCGCCGCGGAAACCGATGCACAGATAGGGAAGGGCGAATATGGCCAAGGGCAAATACCTCCGGGGCGCCTCGCGCCGCTCCATCCTGCAACAATTTGGCGCCGCGGCCGTGGGCATAACGTTCGCCGGCGGGCTCTCGGGCTGTAACCGGCAAGGCGGCGGGCGTGTCGTCAATTTCTATAATTGGGACACTTATATCGGCGAGAACACGCTGGCGGATTTTCAAGCGGCGACCGGCGTTAGAGTTGAGATGAGTCTGTTCGCCAACAATGACGAGTTGTTTGCGCGGTTGCGCGCCGGCAACCCGGGGTACGACGTGATTGTTCCGTCAAATGAGTACGTCACCCGAATGGCCCAGGCGCAGATGATCCAGGAACTGGATCATTCCAAGATTCCCAACAAGGCAAACTTGCTGCCAGACTTCCAGGATGCGGCGTACGATCCGGGCCGCCGGTTCTCCATGCCCTATGCTTGGACCGCGCTTGGCATTGGCTACCGCAAGTCCGCGGTCGATGGCGTGCCTAACTCGTGGCGATGGGTGTTCGATTCCAACCGTCATGCCGGGAAGATCGCGCTGATCGCTGAATCGGCTGATCTCATCCGGTTGGCGGCCAAGTACAAAGGCCATTCGGTCAATGGCATCCCTGACGCGATGCTCTCGGAAATCGAGCAGATGCTGATCCGGCAAAAGCCGCACGTCAAAGCTTTCCATGAGGACGATGGGCAGGACTTGCTTGTCTCCGGTGAGGTCGATCTTGTCATCGAATACAATGGCGACATCGCCCAGATCATGGCTGCGGAAGGTGGTGATCAGTTCGGCTTCGTGATACCCCAGGAAGGCACGCTTCTTAACAACGATTGCTTGTGCATCCCCACCGGCGCGCCCAATCCAGATGATGCGCATGCGCTCATCAACTACATCCTGGACGGCGAAGCCGGAAAACACATTTCCGAGACGATTCTCTATCCAACGCCGAATGGCGCCGCGCGGGCGTTGATGCCCGAGAGCTACCGCGCCAATCCAGTAATTTTCCCGCCGGCGGACGTGATGGCCAGTTGTGAGTACGGTGCGTTCGAGGGCGACGAGCGCTCGCGGTTGTACGAGGAGATCTTCACCCGCATCAACGCCGCATAGAGCGCGAGGAGGAAGGTGGAGCAAACTTGGAAACAGGCCAAGGCGGCGTTCGCGGCGATCGCCGTGCCGCCCGTTGGCTGGCTGCTCCTGTTTTTCCTCGTGCCGATGGCGGTGATCTGGGCCTATTCGTTCGGCGAAAACACCGGCCCGACGACGATCGATCTTACCGGCACGTTCGCCAATTATACTCGCGCGCTGGAGCCGCTTTATCTCGGCATTTTCTGGAAAAGCATTGTTGTCGCGGCGGTGACGACTTTGCTGTGCCTGCTGGTCGGCTTCCCGGTGGCGTTGGCGATCGCGTTCGCCAGCCCGCGTACGAAGGCGTGGTTGTTGTTGCTGATCATGCTGCCGTTTTGGACCAATCTCTTGATCCGAACCTACGCCCTGATCGCGGTGTTGCGCGAGAATGGGTACGTGAACTTCGGTATCGAATGGCTGTGGAACAATGCCAGCGGCTTGATGACGTTCGCGGGATTGCAGCCGCTTGGTGAGTTCGAGCCTCTGCCGCTGCTGTACAATAATTTCGCGGTGGTCGTGGGGCTGGTGTACGTGCACCTGCCGTTCATGGTGCTGCCGCTCTATTCCGCGCTCGACCGCATGGACCGTTCGCTCATGGAAGCGAGCCTCGATCTCGGCGCCGGGCATATGCGCACCATCATGTCCGTGGTGGTTCCGCTGGCCGCGCCCGGCATCGCCTCGGGGATTCTCATCACCTTCATCCCTGCGCTTGGCGCCTATCTGACGCCTGATCTGTTGGGCGGCACCGACAGCCAAATGATCGCCAACGTCATTGAGCGGCAATTCAAACGGGCCAATGATTGGCCGTTCGGAGCGGCGCTCTCGTTCTTGCTTATGTATCTCACCTTCATCGCCATCGCGTTGCAGGCCATGGTGCAGAAGCGCGCTGAGCGGAGGGGCTGATGGCGCGCGAGATCAAGGAGAAGCCGGGGCCGCTTGAATACATGCGGCAATGGCCGTTGCGCGTGATCGTCGGCGCGACCCTGCTGTTCTTGTACCTGCCGCTTATCACTTTGATGGTGTTCTCGTTCAATAACAGCCGGCGCAACATCGTCTGGCAGGGCTTTACGCTCGACTATTACGAAAAGGCCTTCAACAACGCCTCGCTCCTGCAGGCGTTCACCAATTCGCTGACCATCGCCTTTATCTGCACCATCGTGTCGGTTGTGCTGGGCGCGTTGTCGGCGGTGATGCTGTGGCGCTTCCGTTTTCCAGGCAAGGTTTTGGTCGAAGGCGGCATGGCGTTGCCGATCGTTGTGCCGGAGATCTGCATGGGCGTGGCGATGCTGGTGTTCTTCGCGCGTGTGATGCCGTGGCCGCAAGGTTTGCCCTGGCCGCTTAATCTGGGCGCCATCACCATCGCCCACATTTCGTTTGCGTTCCCGTTCGTGGCGACGGTTGTGCGCGCGCGTCTGGCCTCATTCAACCGCGAGCTGGAGGAGGCGGCCAAGGATCTGGGCGCCAGCGAATGGCGCACGTTCTGGGACGTGCTGGTTCCGCACATGCAGCCGGGCCTAATCGCCGGGGCGCTGCTGGCGTTCACGTTGAGCCTTGACGATTTCGTCATCACCTTCTTCACCGCCGGACCGGACACCATTACATTCCCGGTGAAGGTCTATTCGATGTTACGCTTTTCGGTGACGCCGGAGGTGAACGCGGCTTCCACCATCCTTATCGTAGTCACTGTTGTTCTCACCGCGGTCGGGCTGCACATGCAGAGCCAGGAACCGAAGGAAAAGAAAGCCTGAGCATGACCGACGCCGCGCCCTCCAACACGCCCGCGGCCAAGCCGGCGCCGCACGTGAAGGAAAACGCCATCATCCGCTTCGAGAACATCACCAAGCGCTACGGCAAGGTGGTGGCGGTTGAAAACGTTAATTTGGAAATTCGCGAGGGTGAGTTTTTCGCCTTGCTGGGTCCATCCGGCTGCGGGAAGACCACGCTGCTGCGCATGCTTGCGGGCTTCGAGACGCCGACTGAAGGCCGCGTTTTCATCGACGGCAGGGACGTGGCCGCGCTGCCGCCGAACAAGCGGCCCGTGAACATGGTGTTTCAGTCCTACGCTGTGTTCCCGCACATGAAGGTCTCTGACAACGTCGCTTACGGCTTGAAGATGGATGGGGTGGAGGCGGGCGAGATCAAGCGGCGTGTGGACGAGGCGCTGGATCTGGTCAAGCTTGGCGGTTTTGGCGATCGCATGCCCGACCAGCTTTCCGGCGGCCAGCGCCAGCGCGTGGCGTTGGCGCGGGCGCTGGTGAAGCGTCCCCGTGTGCTGTTGCTGGATGAACCATTGTCGGCGCTGGACGCGAAACTGCGCGACCAGATGCGCTCCGAGCTCACCTCATTGCAGGAGAAGGTCGGCATCACCTTCATCATGGTGACGCACGACCAGGACGAGGCGTTGGCTATCGCCACGCGCTGCGCGGTAATGAACCGAGGCGTGCTGACACAAGTGGCGACGCCGGCGGATCTCTACGAGTTTCCCAACTCACGTTTTGTCGCTGATTTCGTCGGCTCGGTGAACATGTTCGAGGGCGTGCTCGACAAGGACGAGCAGGATCATGCCATTGTCCGCGCGCCCGAACTGGCGGCGCCGGTTTATCTCGACCATGGCGTCACGGGCGCCAAGGGATCAACAGTTTGGGTGGCGTTGCGGCCGGAAAAAATCGAAATGCACAAACGGGCCGAAGGCTCGGTGGCCATGAAGATGGAGGACGCTCCGGCGGGAAGCAATGTCGTGCCAGGGATCATTCGCGACATCGTCTATCTCGGCAGCGAGACCATCTTCGAAATTGAGCTGGAAAGCGGGCGCCGGGTGAAGACATTTCGCTCCAATCTCACGCGCTACGACCAAGAGGATTTCACTTGGGATGAGCCGGTGTGGCTAGCCTGGCACGCGTGCTCGCCGGCGGTGCTGCTGTCGTGAGCACCACGGACGCGCGCCCCGTTCTCGGCATCATCTGCTGCAATCGCGACATTGGCGGCCAAGCCGCGCAAGCGGTGATGACGCGTTACATCTTGTCGGCGCTCACTTACGCTGACGCCGCAGGTTTGCTCGTGCCGGCGATGCCAAGTTTGTTCGGCGCGGCTGAAATTGCCCCGCGCCTCGACGGCATTTTGCTCACGGGAACGCCGTCCAACCTCGATCCCGCGCGGTATGGCGAAGCGATTGACGATGCGCCCGGCCCATTCGACCCCGCGCGAGATGAAATGACGGCACGCCTGATCGACGCCATGCTCGACCTCGGCAAGCCGGTGTTTGGCATCTGCCGTGGTTTTCAAGAACTCAACGTCGCCTTCGGCGGCACCCTGCGGCGCGACATGGCCGAGCATCCCGAATTGCTGGCGCATCACGCGCCAAAAGGGGGCAGTTTTGATGAAATGTTTGGGCACGTTCACCCGGTGAAGCTCGAACCCAGCGGCGTGCTCCAACGAGCCTATGGCCGCGACAACCTCGACATCATCAGTGTGCATTACCAGGGCGTTGAAAAACTGGGCGCGGGGCTGAAGGTGGAAGCGACCGCGCCGGATGGAGTCATCGAGGCGGTGTCCGCGGAAGTGAACGGCGCGCCGGTTTTGGCGGTGCAATGGCACCCCGAATGGAAAGCGCACGAAAATCCGCAGAGCCAAGTGTTCTTCAATCTGCTAGGACGCGCGCTGCGGGGAGAGAGGTTGGCGGGTTCATGACGCGCCGAGCGTCTCACCGTTCCCCGGCCAAGCCCGCGGAAGCGGGCGCCGAGCCGGGGCCCATCGAACGTGCGAGCTCAGGAGCCCCGCAGTTCGCCACATTCATGGACCCCGGATTCGCGCTCCGGGGAGCGTTGGACTAAAGGATCAGCGAATGGCCCGTAATTACAACATCCCCGAACTGCGCCGCCTCGACGTCGCGCACCATCTGCCGGCGCAGGCCAATTACGGTGAGATCCAAGCCCTCGGTGGGAGCCGCATCATCACGCGCGCCGATGGGTGCACGATCTATGATGGCGACGGCGCCGCGATCCTCGATGGCATGGCGGGGCTTTGGTGCGTCAATGTCGGCTATGGCCGCGAAGAGCTGGTGCGCGCCGCCTCGGAGCAAATGCAGGAACTGCCATTCTACAATACGTTCTTCAAGACCGCGACGCCGCCGACAGTGATGTTGGCCGCGAAACTCGCGGAAAAACTCGGCGGTGATCTGCAGCACGTATTTTTCAACTCGTCAGGATCGGAAGCCAACGACACCGTGATGCGCATGGTGCGCCATTACTGGACCGTCAAGGGCGAGCCCAAGCGCTCTGTCTTCATCTCGCGCTGGAATGCCTATCATGGCTCAACCATGGCCGGCGCCAGCCTTGGCGGCATGAAGCACATGCATCCGATCGGTGGTTTGCCGATCCCGGGCGTCGAGCATGTGATGCAACCGTACAGCTTCAACGAAGGGTACGGTGAAAACGAAGAAACGTTTGCGGCGCGCGCGGCGCAAGAGATCGAGGATCGCATCCTCAAGGTCGGCCCCGAGAACGTCGCCGCTTTCATTGGAGAAGTGGTGCAGGGCGCTGGCGGCGTGATCATTCCACCGAGGGGCTATTGGAAGCGTGTTGAGGCGATCTGCCGTAAGTACGGCATTCTGCTGGTGGTGGATGAAGTCATCACCGGTTTTGGCCGGCTCGGCGAATGGTTCGGCTTTCAGCAATTTGGCGTGAAGCCTGATCTCGTGCCGATGGCGAAGGGATTGTCCTCCGGCTATCTGCCGATTTCCGCTGTTGGGGTGTCGCACGCGATTGTCGAAGTGCTGCGCGAGAAGGGCGGCGATTTCGTCCACGGCTACACCTATTCTGGTCATCCGGTGGCGGCGGCAGTGGCGTTGAAGAACATCGAGATTATCGAGCGGGAAGGCTTGGTCGAGCGCGTGCGCGAGGACATCGGGCCGTATTTCGCGGAAGCGCTGAAACAGCTCGACAATGATCCGCTTGTTGGCGAAACGCGTTCGCTGGGTCTCATCGGCGCGGTCGAGATCGTGTCCAAGCACGGCACGAACGAACGCTTCACCGGCAAGGAAGGTAAAGCTGGCCCGATCGTGCGCGATGCTTGCATCAAGAATGGCCTGATGGTGCGCGGCATCCGCGACTCGATCGTGATGTGTCCGCCGCTCATTATTTCGCGCGCCGAGATCGACCGTATGATCGGCATCATCGCCCGCTCATTGCGTGAGACCGAGCCCGCGCTCAGGGCCCTGAAGGCCGATTGATTAGACGTCGATTCCGGCGACGATGCCGGAGCGAGCAATGAGGCCCATGTTCGCGCACTTGTATCAAATGCGCGCCGCCGAGGGGAGCGCCATGGCCGCGCAATTGCGACGTCAGATGGGCCGATGGCGCGTGGGCGGCGCTTGACTTGCACCTCCGCGCCCACTCATAATGCTCTATCAGGTGACTTATGCGCTCCCGCAACCCTCAATCGAGGGGCGATGAGTGCGGCACGCGAGCGGCCAGATTTCGGCTGTTGCTTCTTCCAGGCGCGCCGCGCTCGTTTGAAAGAACTTCATGCGCGCCCAAGACCGCCCCGCGGCGCGGCGCATTCGCCTGCGCCCAATGCAAATCGCGCGAACTGAGTGAATCATGAGCAAGACTTTCGCATCCTGGATCAAGGACAATGGCATCGGCGAGGTTGAGTGCCTGGTGCCCGATGTAAACGGAGTCATTCGGGGCAAGGTGTTTCCGGCGCAAAAATTCCTGCAAAGCGAGCGCGATGGGTCACTGCGGATTCCCTCAAGCGTCTACACGCTGACGGTGACGGGCGAGTACGCCGACGACGCCGACGAGATCACCTCCATGAGCGATCCCGATGTCGTGCTGCGCCCGGACATCGAAACCATTTGCGTCGCGCCAGGCTACAAAACGCCCACAGCATTCGTGTTTGCGGACGCCTATCACACCGATGGCCGCCCTTACGACATCGCTTCGCGCCATGTGCTTAAGAAAGTGATCGACCTCTACAAGAAAGATGGGCTCCGCCCGGTGGTGGCGCCGGAGCTCGAATTTTATCTCACCCAGGTCAACACCGATCCGGATTTGCCGCTGGTGCCTCCCACGGGTCGTTCGGGTCGTTCGGAAACGGCGCCTCAGCCCTATGGTCTCGAAGCCATCACGGAATACGAGGATTTGATCGAGACCATCTACGAGCATGCCGAGGCGGCCTCGCTCCATCTCGACACCATGATTCACGAAAGCGGCACGGCGCAATTGGAGATCAATTTCAATCACGGCGATCCCGTGCATATCTCCGACCAAGTCCTGGTGTTCAAACGCATTGTCCGGCAAGTGGCGCTCAAACACGGCGTCTACGCGACGTTCATGGCAAAACCGATGGAGAATCAACCCGGCAGCGCCATGCACCTGCACATCTCGGTCGTCGATGCAAAGACCAGTGTGAACTTGTTTGGTGCGCCGCTTGACCAAACCGGCGGCAACACTGACCTATTCCGGCATTTCGTGGGTGGTTTGCAGAAATACCTCAATCACGTCACGCCGTTGTTCGCGCCGAACGTGAACTCATTCCGCCGTATGCGGCCGGATTTTTCGGCGCCGATCAATTTGCAGTGGGGTTATGACAACCGCTCCTGCGGTCTGCGGGTGCCGATCTCGCAAGCGGAAAACCGCCGCATCGAAAACCGCCTTCCGGGCGCCGACGCCAATCCCTACCTTGCGCTCGCGGCGTCGCTGGTGTGCGGTTATATCGGCATTCGCGACAAGCTCGAACCCTCGACCATGATCGAAGGCAGCGCCTACAACAAGGCGCGCACCCTGCCGCGCACTCTGGACGAAGCGCTCGACCGTTTCATTGCTTGCGAGCCCGTGCGTGAATTGCTGGGTGACCATTTCTGCTTGGCGTTCCAGCGCATCAAGGCGCATGAGCTAGCGGCGTTCTCGGGCGTCATTTCCTCGTGGGAGCGCGACCACCTTTTGCTCAAGGTGTGAAGTGAACACCGATTTCGGCATGGCGCGTTCGTACTATGCCGCGACCGCCAATCCATTCGAGCCCGCGCCGAAATTGCACGGCGAAGCGCACGCCGACGTCGTTGTCATCGGCGGGGGGTATACTGGTTTGCACGCGGCGCTGAACGCCGCCGAGCGGGGTTTTTCCGTTATTCTGCTTGAGGGCGGCCGTATTGGCTGGGGGGCCTCGGGGCGCAATGGCGGCCAGTTGATTCCCGGCTGGCGCAAGGGCGCTGCTGAATTGGTGAGCTGTTATGGCGCGGCGCAAGCGCGCGTTGTGTTCGATCTCGGGCTTGAAGCGCGCGCGCTGACGCTGGAGCGGATCGCCAAGCACAACATAATCTGCGATCTGCGCACGCGCGGCCACTTGATCGCCGCAGCCAAGCCGACCGACCTTGCCTGGATGCGCGCGGAGGCGGAAGCGTTGGCTCTGATCATGGATTATCAGCACGCGAGTGTGCTGAGCCGCGACGAGACGCGCGCAATACTTCAGTCGCCAGAAGCCCACGGCGCCTTGTTGGATGCCGGCGGGGGGCATCTGCACACGCTCAATTATGTGCTTGGCTTGGCGGAAGCGGCGCGCGGAGCGGGTGTCAAGCTGTTTGAGGGCTCACGGGTCATCAACCTGGACACTCAAGAAGGTGTCGTGGCGCGAACTGAAGCTGGCGTCGTGCATGCGCGCTACGGCGTGCTGGCGTGCGATGCGCTGCTACATGACCTTGAGCCGCGTATCGCCGGCCGCATCATGCCGGTTGCGAATTATTTGGTCGCGACGGCGCCGTTGGAAAATCCCGCTTCGCTCATCGCGGATGATCTTGCCGTGAGCGATAGCCGGTTCGTGGTCAATTATTTTCGGTTGAGCGCCGATGGTCGACTGATCTTTGGCGGCGGCGAGCGCTACACGCCCACGCCGCCGACCGATATCGCCGCCTTCGTGCGCCCGCACATGCTGCGTGTGTTTCCCCAGCTCGCCGACGTGCGCATCGAGCACGCCTGGGGCGGGCTTGTTTCCATCACCATGAGCCGCATGCCGCATATCGGTAGGCTGGGCGACTTGTTTTTCGCGCATGGATATTCAGGCCAGGGCGCGCTCATTCCGGCGCTGGTGGGAAAGGTGTTGGCCGCGGCGATGGCTGGCACGGCGGAGCGCTTTGATGTGCTGGCGTCGATTGCGCCTCCGGAATTTCCCGGCGGCGCCAAACTGCGCGCGCCGCTGCACGTGCTCGGTATGCTCTGGTACGCGCTGCGCGACCGGCTTTTTTAGGTTTAGCCTAACGCCATCGCCCGCCGCGCCAGCGCTTCGATGCCGGTCCAGTCGCCCGTCTTGATCTTGTCGGAGGGGGCGATCCAGGAGCCTCCAACGCAGAGCACGTTGTCAAGCGCGAGATAGGCCGGCGCTTTGTCGGCGCTGATGCCGCCGGTTGGACAAAAGCGCGCCTGTGGCAGCGGTGCGCCAAGCGCCTTCAGCGCGGCTGGTCCGCCGAGGTTCTCGGCTGGGAAGAACTTGAAGCAACGATAGCCGAAGGCGAGGCCGGCCATGACTTCGCTGGCGGTTGCGATGCCGGGTATAAAGGGAATGTGCGCGTTCCGCGCCGCGCGCAGGAGATCTGGCGTGGCCCCGGGCGAGAGCGCATAACGCGCGCCGGCTTCAGCTGCCGCGGCCAGGTCGTCCTCGTTTAGCACTGTGCCTGCGCCCACGACGAGCTCGGGCGCGGCGCGCGCTATTTCGCGGATCGCGTCGAGCGCCGCGGGCGTTCGCAGTGTCACCTCGACGGTTTTGATTCCGCCCGCCAGCAGTGCGCGCGCGAGCGGGCCGGCCGCCCCGGCGTCGTCCAAAACGACGACCGGCATGACCGGCGACAGGCCCAGCACTTCCTCGGGAATCAGCATGCGCGGCATCGACTTGGCTCCGGAACGTCTTCCCAAGGAGTATGACAATGGTGTGGCGCTGAGCCAAGGCATTTGCGATTTGAGGCAAATTCGAGTTTGTTGCGCCCATGGCTGAGTTCATACCTGTCCCACCGTTCGATCTCGTGGTGTTCGGCGCCACGGGCGATCTGTCTTTGCGCAAGCTGTTCCCCGCACTCTTGCATCGTTTTGTGGATGGTCAGATTTCGCCGCGGTCGCGCATTGTCGGCGCCGCCCGTGCTGAACTCGATACCGACGGCTTCCGCTCAATGCTGCGCGAGGGCAGGGCGAAGTTCGCGCCGGGCGTGAAGGCTGACGAAGCTAAGTTCGAGGAATTCCTTGGTCAAGTCGAGTATGTGCGCCTTGACGCCACAGCGCCCGCGGGTCAGTGGGCGCCCTTGGCCGATGCGCTGGCGGACGGCGACGGTCACGTGCGTATTTTTTATCTTTCGACCGCGCCGAGCTTGTTCGTCACTATCGCTCGCCGGCTCGCCGAAGCGGGGCTGGCGACGCCAACTTCGCGGATCGTTATCGAGAAGCCGATCGGGCGTGATCTCGCGTCCGCGCGCGAGATCAATGATGGCGTGGGCGCCGTGTTTGACGAACATCGCACTTTCCGCATCGATCATTATCTCGGCAAGGAGACGGTGCAAAATCTCTTGGTGCTGCGCTTCGCCAATATGTTGGTGGAGCCGGTTTGGTCGCGCGCGACCATTGATCATGTACAGATCACGGTGGCCGAGGAGATCGGAGTCGAAGGGCGCGGTGATTATTACGACAAATCCGGTGCGCTGCGCGACATGGTGCAAAACCACATGTTGCAATTGCTCTGCCTGGTCGCGCTCGAATCGCCTAACTCCATGGATGCAGACGCTATCCGCACCGAAAAGCTCAAGGTCCTGTCAGCTCTGAAGCGCATTGATGCGCGGGGGGCGGCATCAAAAACCGTGCGCGGCCAATACCGTACGGGGCTGGTTGGCGGCGCTCCGGCGCCGGGTTACGCCGAGGAGATAGGTCGGCCTTCGCGCACCGAGACTTACGTCGCCATCAAGGCCGAGGTTGACAATTGGCGCTGGGCGGGCGTGCCGTTCTACCTGCGTACCGGCAAGCGCATGGGCGCGCGCCGCTCCGAGATCGTGATCCAATTCAAGACGCCGCCGGTGGCGATCTTTGGCGCCGAAGGCGCGATTCCCAATCGCCTTGTGCTGCGGCTCCAACCCGATGAGGGCGTGCGGCTTTGGCTCAATGTGAAGGAGCCGGGCCCCGGCGGGCTGCGCGTCAAGCCGGTTCCGCTCAATCTCTCCTTCGCCGATACGTTCACGTTGCGCTATCCGGACGCCTACGAGCGTCTGTTGATGGATGTGGTGCGCGGGAACCTGGCCTTGTTCATGCGCCGCGACGAAGTGGACGCGGCGTGGGCTTGGGCCGACGCGCTGTTGGCTGCCTGGGACGAGGTGGGCGGCGAGCCGCAGGCCTATGCCGCTGGCTCAAGCGGGCCGACGGCTGCCGCGTTGATGCTCGACCGTGACGGTCGAGCCTGGTGGGATCCCGAATGAGCGCGCCGCTCAATCCAGCAATTGCCGCCGTCACGGAACGCATCCGAACGAGGTCAGCAAATCGGAGGCGGAGATACCTCGATCTGATCGACGGCTACGACGCGAGCGAGCCCGCACGCTTGCGTTTGGCGGAAGCCAACCGCGCGCACGGCTTTGCTGGATGCCCCGCGCACGACAGGGACATGTTGAAATTGGGGCGATGGCCGGCGATTGGCATTGTCACCGCCTATAACGACATGCTCTCCTCGCACGCGCCGTACGAAACGTATCCGGCGCGTATCAAGGCGGCGGCCCGCGAGGCGGGCGCGGTGGCGCAGGTCGCGGGCGGCGTGCCGGCGATGTGCGACGGGGTAACCCAAGGCTTCGACGGCATGGAGCTGTCGTTGTTCTCGCGCGATGTCATCGCTCTCTCGACGGCGGTGTCGCTCTCGCACGCCGCTTTTGATGCGGCGTTGCTGCTTGGCATTTGCGACAAGATCGTGCCGGGCTTGCTGATCGGCGCCTTGCGGTTCCCGTGGCTGCCGGCGCTGTTTGTGCCGGCGGGGCCGATGCCGTCGGGCTTGCCGAACCGGGAAAAGGCCGCGCTGCGGCAAGCTTTCGCCGAGGGGAAAGTCGGACGCGAGCAATTGCTGGAGGCGGAAGCCGCCTCCTATCACGCGCCGGGCACCTGCACGTTCTATGGCACAGCCAATTCCAATCAGTTGATAGTGGAGCTGATGGGCCTGCACCTGCCGGGCGCCGCCTTCATCAATCCAAACACGCCGCTGCGCGAAGCTCTCACTTCGGCGGCCGCCAAGCGCGCGGCGGCGATTACTGGTCTCGGCGATGATTACCGACCGATTGGGCGCGTGGTGGACGAGCGCGCCGTCGTCAACGCCATGGTGGGCCTAATGGCGACCGGCGGCTCAACCAATCACTTCATCCACTTGCCGGCGATCGCGGCGGCGGCTGGCCTCGAGATCACATGGGATGACTTTGCGGACGTCTCGCGGGTGACGCCGCTGCTGGCGCGCATCTATCCGAACGGTTCGGCTGACATGAACCATTTTCACGCCGCCGGTGGGATGGCGTTCCTGACCCGCGAATTGCTCGACGCGGGCCTATTGCATGAAGATGTGACGTGCGTCGCTGGCGCGGGCCTCGGCGCGTACGCCCAAGAGCCGTTCCTCGTCGGCGAGACCTTGGCGTGGCGCGACGCGACCACATTGAGCGCCGATGACAGCGTGTTGCGCGGCGCCGGTGCGCCGTTCGCGCCCGATGGTGGTTTGCGCGTGATGTCAGGCCCGTTGGGGCGCGCGGTGGTGAAGGTGTCGGCGGTGGCGCCGGAGCGGCGCGTCGTAGAAGCGCCCGCGCTAGTGTTCAATTCCCAGCCGGAGGTGCGCGCGGCGTTTGGCGCGGGTGCGCTTGACCGCGATTGCGTTGTGATTGTGCGCGGGCAGGGGCCGCGCGCCAATGGCATGCCGGAATTGCATAAACTGATGCCGCTTCTAGGCGCGCTGCAGGACCGCGGCTTCAATGTGGCGCTGGTCACTGATGGGCGGATGTCGGGCGCGTCCGGCAAGGTGCTGGCGGCGATCCACGTGACGCCGGAAGCCGCCGAGGGCGGGCCGCTGGGGAAGCTGCGTAACGACGACATTGTGCGCGTCGATGCGGAGATGGGCGTGCTCGATGTCGTGGCGCCGGCCGATTGGTTCGAGCGGACGCCAGTGCAGCTTGATCTCACGGCCAACCAGCGTGGCATGGGCCGCGAATTGTTTGCGCTGTTTCGCGCCCACGCCAATTCAGCTGAGCAGGGTGGAACGCCCTTTGCGAAGTTCGACTAGCTCAGCCTGGTCGGTTTAGTCTTCGCCGCGGCGGAGAACACGCTCCTCGAAGGCCGCATCGCGTGGTGCTGGCGCAAAACTCTCCCCGACCGAAATCTCTAACTCGCGATTGACCCCTCCGCCGAGGGGAATTGTGAGGTGCTCCACCGTGCGGAACACCGTAAAATCGCCAGCCACAAAAGGCAGATAGTCCGGCGTCAAGTGCACGACGAGCACCCGACCGCCTTCTTCGGGCCGCATCGGATCGATTGCTTCGGCCGAGTTGCGTGCTTCTGAATGCAACAACCACATGCGCACCGGCGGGAGCGGCGCGCCGGCGCGTCGGGCGTGGCGCCAATAATAGTTGAGTTCGAAATAGGTGGCGCGGGAATCGACGAGCACGGCGGTGAACGGAGCTTCGCCAGGCTGCGTGACGGCACGCAACGCGATTTCGCGCGCGGTTTCGTCCCATGCGCGCGACATGCGCACGCCCTTGAGCTGATTCGAAATCGATGGATGGAACGCGACGATTGTGAAGCCCGCGCCGATGATGAGATTGGCGAGGGTTGCGGCGGTGAAGAAGCGGCGGCCTCCCGCCGAAACCAGTAGGCTTCCCGTAACCCAAAGGAGCGCAGCCGGGTAGGCGACGGCGGCCCAATTTGCATTCGCGCGCGAGACAAAGGCGATGATGCTGACAAAGAGAAACGGCGGCAACATGAAGGCCAGCAGGAATTTGTCTTCGACCGTGAGACTAGCGGCGCGCGTCATCGCGCGCCAAATGAGCCATAGCAACGCAAGAAAAATCAGCGGGCCGATGATGGCTTGGCTGCCCAGAAACTCGAATAGTTCGTCGAAGTTGAACAGATCCGCCGCATCGAGGCGTGCGTTTGCGGCGGTGTGCTGGGCTGTCACAAAGCCGTGCTGAGCATTCCAAACAAGGTTTGGGGCCACCAGCGCAAGCGCGACCAACGCAGCGGCGATCCCGCGTCCACCCGCCAGCGCTTGGCGCACCATGGGCAGACGCCAAGCCGCGAGCGCGGCGCAGGGTATAAAATAGAGCATCGCGTATTTTGCTTGCGCGCCGGCGCCGACAGCCACGCCCAACACAATCGCCCACACCCATGCCCTGGTGGTGGCGAGCCGCCACAGGGCGAGCAGCCCGATCGCCCAGAACGGCAGCATCACCGCGTCGGTGGAGATGATCGCGGAGGAGAACCATACCGCGGGGATGACGAGCCAGCCGATGCCGCTCCAAAAGCCGGCCCAAGCCCCATACATCGCACGCCCAAGCGTGAATATCGCCAACGCACCAACTGCATGCGCGAGCGGGGCGCCGAGGCGCACGGCCCATTCGGCGTCGCCAAACAGCGCCGTCGTGCCGGCAATCACCCAGGCGATCAGCGGTGGCTTGGTGAAATAGCCCCATTCCAGCGACCGCGACCACATCCAATACTGGGCCTCGTCATAATAGAGTCCGATCGGATTGAGCCGCAGTAGCTCAATCCGGACCCAGGTGAGGGCGATCAACACGGCCAAAAAGGCGAGCGTCGTGCGGTCGAAGGCGGTGCTTCGGGTTGGCGTCATCGGCGTCTCGGAAATCCCCCGCTTCTTTTAGCCCATGGCTTGGGGAGGCGCCACAATGGAGGCAGCCCTTGCACGCCGCGCCGCATCGCCTATCTGGCGTTGCTCACATGGGTTAAGGGTGCGCGCATGAGTACGATTCCCCCGGAATGGGCTCCGCATAAGGCGATCTGGACTGCCTGGCCCTCCGCCGCCGAGCTTTGGGGCGCGGACCTTGAGCTTGCGCGCGCCGAGGTCGCCACGATGGTCCGCGCGCTCGCCGATGGCGGGAAAGGCGACCGTATCAAGGTGCTCGCCAACGGGCGCGAGCCCGAAGCCACGGCCAGGTTGGCGCTAGGGCAGAGCGCCGAAATCGTGCCGGCGGCGTTTGGCGATATTTGGTTGCGCGACACCGGGCCGATTTTCGCGGACGAAGGCGCACACGGTTTTCGCTTCAATGGCTGGGGCGAGAAATACGTGCTGCCCCACGATCGCGATGTCGCCGAATTTGTCGCGCGGGCCGCGGGCGTTGAGTTCAGGCGCCATGATTTCATCCTCGAGGGCGGCGCTATCGAGATGGATGGCGAGGGTACGCTGCTGACGACGCGGCAATGCCTGCTCAACCCCAACCGTAACCCGCACTGGACCGAAGCCGCCGCGGAAGTCGAACTGAAGCGCGCATTGGGCGTTGAAAAAGTGCTCTGGCTCGACGAGGGCCTGATGAATGATCACACTGACGGACACATCGATAACCTCGCCCGCTTCGTCGCGCCGGGGCGCGTCGTGTGCCAGTCGCCGCGTGGCAAGGACGATCCCAATGCCGCGGTGCTGGAGGAGATCGCGCTGACATTGGCGGCGATGAAGGACGCACACGGGCGCACGCTTGAAGTCGTGCGCATTCCCTCGCCGGGTCTGGTGCTGGACGAGGACGACGATCCGGCGCCCGCCAGCCACATGAATTTTCTTATCGGCAATTCAGTTGTGGTGGTTCCGATCTATTCGGACAGCGGTGACGACGCGCTGGCCGCGTTGGCGCCTTTGTTCCCGGGTCGCAGAATCGTGGGACTCTCCTCGCACGCGATTCTAACCGGCGGCGGCTCGTTCCACTGCATCACTCAACAGGAGCCGGCGTGATGGCTCGCACGATTGCCGTCGCCGCGATCCAAGCCTCCTACGGCGAAGACTTGGCCGCCAACATCGCCAAGACCGAGCGCTTCATTCGCGAAGCCGCGAGCAGGGGCGCGCAAGTGGTGTTGCCTTCCGAGCTGTTTCAGGGGCCGTATTTTTGCACGACGCAACAGGAAAAATGGTTCGCGACGGCGCACGAGGCGGCGACGCATCCGTGTGTTGTTGCGCTTGCGCCGCTTGCCAGGGAACTCGGAATTGTCATTCCAGTGTCGATCTTCGAGCGTGACGGGCCAGCTTACTACAATTCCGTCGTTATCCTCGATGCCGACGGCAAATCGCTCGGAACCTATCGCAAGAGCCATATTCCAGATGGTCCCGGCTATCAGGAAAAATACTATTTCCGCCCCGGCGATACCGGCTTCAAGGTGTGGGACACAGCGCACGGGCGCATTGGCGTGGGCATCTGCTGGGATCAGTGGTTTCCCGAAGCCGCGCGCGCCATGGCGCTGATGGGTGCTGAGGTGCTGTTCTACCCCACCGCCATAGGCTCGGAGCCGCACGATGTGTCACTCGATACGCGCGATCCCTGGCGCCGCGCGATGCAGGGGCACGCCGTTTCAAATGTCATCCCGGTGGTGGCGGCCAATCGCATCGGCACGGAAGCGAGCGGGCAGAAATTCTATGGCTCGTCATTCGTTGCCGATCATCGCGGCGATTTGGTTGAGAGTTTCGAGCGCGGGGATGAAGGCGTGCTTGTGCACAGCTTCGACCTGGATTTCTTGGATCGACACCGCGCGGCTTGGGGGTTTTTCAGGGATCGGCGCCCCGAGTTTTATCGCTAGCTGCCGGGGAGGCGGTTGCCTGTGCTCGATTTTGGCGCACATTGCGCCAAGCAAATGACAGGGAGGCTAACTTGCGCCGTATCGCTTTTATCATCGCTGCGTCCGTGACGCTTTTCGGTTGTGGGCGCTCTGCATCTACCGCGGTCGCTCAGGGCGCCGCTGGAGCGCAAGCGGATTACATCGCGCGCTGCACCGCTGACATGATCGCGCAGAACCCGCGGGCGGGTGAATGGGCGCCGGGGCAATGCCAGCAGCAATGGGAAATGGTCGTCGCATCCGAGCCGATGGCCGAGGCGATCCTCGCCACCGTGCCGGTTTCTGGCGGCGCCGATCCAGCAGCGCTGCGCGCGCGCCTGACCATGGTGCGATGGGATGCCCGCCCGGAGGGCACATTGATCGCCAGCGGGCGGATGGGTGGGAATTTGAGTGTGCAGGTCGATCGCGCCGGGCCGAGTCTGAATTTCCTTTGGAGCGAAGCTGGCCAACCTATCCCGTACAACATCGTGGAGGCGCTGCGTGGCCGCGGCGCCGAGGTGAGCATGGTGGGATGCTACGCTTTGGGTATGGGCGAGAACAACGAAGCCTATCGCGTTGTTGCTCCCGGCCGCGCGCCTTTCGCTCTCGGCGTGTATGGCCGTGAAGCGCCTACCGCGAGCGCAAACGCGTTCTACAATGTCGGCGCCGGTCTCTCGGGCGAAGTGAAAACGCTTACCCAATTGCAGCGTGAAGACAGCACCTGGAGCGCGACCTGCGGCTAAGCTCTAGCGGAGCAGGAGCAGTGCTGCATCACGCACCCGCGCGTCCCCCCAAGCCAGCACGCGCCCGCCCAGGCTCGCATCACCGCCATCCCACGAACACACGCCGCCGTCGGCGCCGCGGAGGATCGGGATCAACGCCTGGATGTCGAAGGGTTTGAGGCTGCTTTCAATAACGCAATCGATGTGGCCGGCGGCGATCATGGCGTAGGCGTAGCAATCGTAGCCATAGCGGGTGAGCTTGGCGCCTTGGCGCGCGCGTGCGAAGGCGTCAGCCTCCGGCCCATGGAAAAGATACGGGTCGGTGGTGGAGAGGATGGCTTCGCTCAAGTTCGCGCAAGCGCGCGCCTTGAGCGCGTGCGTCTTTCCCTGCATTGAGACGTTCGCTCCGTCATTCCAGCCGCGATAACGCTCATCGAGATAAGGTTGATCCATGACGCCGATGATCGGCTGGCCTTCGTAGCTGAGCGCGATTAGCACGCCCCACGAGGTCAGGCCGGCGATGAAGGCGCGGGTGCCGTCGATCGGATCGAGCACCCATTGATAGCCGCTTGTCCCGGCGGTTTCGCCGAACTCCTCGCCATGAATGCCGTGCTCGGGAAACGCACGTTCAATCAGCACGCGCATCGTCGTTTCGGCGCTCCGATCAGCTTCGGTCACGGGATCGAAGTGCGCGCCGCCCTTGTTGTCGACGGCGTGCGGCGCGCGAAAATAGGGGAGAGTCGCGGCGCGCGCGGCTTCCGCCAGCGTGTCAGCGAAGGCGAGAAAGCGGGGAATGTCGTGTTGGGTCACGTGCCGCAATTAACACAGCAAAAACGGGCCCGCCATTGTGGCGAGCCCGTTTCCCCCGGTCCCCATGGATTGGCGTTCAGGCTGCGTCGGTGTTTTCGTCTTGCAGCGCCTTGGCGAGGTCCAAAAGGCGGCGGCGCGGACGTTCGCCGAGCTTGTAATAAGCGCGGATCAGTTCGAGCGTTTCCTTTTGGCTGAGCACATCGGCCGCGATCAGATCGCGGTCGTTGGCCGGCGCGCCCGGGACTGCCGGGTTGGCGGCGGCTTGCAGGCCTTCGAAGAAATAGTTGACCGGCACGTTCAGTGCGACGGCAAGTTCGTAAAGACGGCTCGCGGTGACGCGGTTGGCGCCGCATTCGTATTTTTGGATTTGTTGGAAGCGAATGCCGATGGACTCAGCCAATTGTTGTTGGGTGAGGCCCAGAAGCCGGCGACGGCGGCGAAGCCGCTTGCCGACGTGGAGGTCTATGGCGTTAGCCATGGTGTGCGCCCTTATTCGCGGCGGTTCCCCCATGGGCCCGCCTGTTATGCGAAAAGGGAGGAGCAAGACGGGCGCCGCGCTGTTTGGGCGCGTTTTACCTGTTTGTGGGCGCCTAGTTCCCGCGCGTTAAGTCTGCAACGCGAAGTTTGCGTCGAAAAGAGACGGACGGGTGCACTGTGTTTAACTAGCTTCCTTCGCGCGCGCGGCGCGTTTGCGCTCATTGGGGTCGAGGTAGGCTTTGCGCAGGCGAATGGCGGCCGGCGTCACCTCAACCAATTCATCATCCTCGATCCAGGCGATGGCTTGTTCGAGCGTCATTCTGCGCGGGGGGGTCAGCCGGATCGATTCATCTTTACCAGACGCCCGCACGTTGGTGAGCTTCTTGCCCTTGAGCGGGTTCACGTCGAGATCTTCCCCGCGCGAGTTCTCGCCGATGATCATGCCGGCATAAACATCCTCGCCGTCGGCGATAAACATCTTGCCGCGATCTTCCAGATTCCACAGCGCGAAAGCGGTGGACTGGCCGTTGTCGTTGCAGATCAGCGCGCCATTGCGGCGACCGGGGACTTCGCCCTTCCAAGGCGCCCAGCCGTGGAACAACCGGTTCATTACGCCCGAGCCGCGCGTGTCGGTCAGGAATTCACCATGATAACCGATCAGACCGCGCGAGGGCGCGTGAAACACAAGGCGGGTTTTGTCGCCGCCAGACGGGCGCATGTCGGCAAGTTCGGCTTTGCGCAAGCTCATCTTCTCGATGACGATGCCGGAATATTCACCATCGACATCGATGACCGCCTCCTCAATCGGTTCAAGGGTTTTGCCGTCTTCCTCGCGCGTCAGCACTTTGGGCCGTGAGATCGAGACCTCGAAGCCCTCGCGGCGCATGGTCTCGATCAGCACGCCCAATTGCAATTCGCCGCGACCCGCGACCTCGAACGCATCCTTGCTGGGGCTTTCAGTCACGCGGATGGCGACATTGCTTTCCGCCTCGCGCAGCAAGCGGTCACGGATGACGCGGCTTTGCACCTTGTCGCCGGCGCGGCCCGCGAGCGGGCTATCGTTGATGGAGACGGTGATCGAAAGCGTCGGCGGGTCGATTGGTGGAGCAGGGATAGGCTTGGTAAGTTCGATCGAACCCACCGTGTCAGACACCGTCGTGCCAACCAATCCGGCGATGGCGACGATATCGCCCGCCTCGGCGCGATCCACTGGAATCCGCTTCAGGCCGCGATAGGCGAGCAGCTTGGTGAGGCGCCCGCGCTCCAATTCCTTGCCATCGCGCGATATCGACCGCACCGTCTCGCCAACGCTGATATGGCCGGACTCGATGCGTCCAGTGAGTACGCGGCCCAGAAAGGGATCAGCGTCGAGCATCGTCACCAGGAGCGCGAACTTCTCGTCGCGCTTCTTCACCGGCTCGGGCTCGGGCACATGGGTGACGATGAGATCGAATAGCGCGCTCAGGTTCTTGTGCTCGTCCTTCAGGTCCTTCACCGCCCAGCCTTCTTTTCCCGAGGCGTAGAGGATGGGAAAATCAGCCTGAGCATCGCTCGCGCCGAGCGCTAGGAACATGTCGAAGATATCAGAGAGCGCGCCATCGGGATCGGCGTTGGGGCGATCGACCTTGTTCAGCACGACGATAGGACGAAGGCCCCGCGCCAGCGCCTTCGACAAGACGAATTTGGTTTGCGGCATTGGCCCTTCGGCCGCATCCACCAGCAGCAGGCAGCCATCGACCATGCCGAGAATGCGCTCGACCTCGCCGCCGAAATCGGCATGGCCTGGCGTATCGACGATATTGAGCCGGGTTTCGCTTTCCCCTTTGCCCCATAGGATCGAGGTGCATTTGGCCAGAATGGTGATGCCGCGTTCGCGCTCTTGGGGGTTGGAATCCATCGCCCGCTCGGCATGCGCTTCGTTGGCGCGGAAGGCGCCGCCCTGGGTCAGCATCTGATCCACCAGCGTGGTCTTGCCGTGGTCGACGTGGGCGATGATCGCGAGATTACGAAGGCGCTCGGCCATTGGAATTCTCTCTGGGCAGGGCGCTGAGCACCGGATTTCCGATCGAGCGGTCTGACTTGGTGGATAAGCCCGGGGTTCTGCCCGTGACTGGCGCCCGCTTCAACGGCAAGCGCGCCGATTCCGCAGGCAAGACCCATCCATTACCGGATGTGAGCGTCTGCAATATGACATGGCGTGAAATAAAAGGCAACATAATCAAATTATTGATGGGATAGAAAGGCTGGAATGCAGAGCTTGGCCTTGCGCTTTTGTGCGCCGCAACCTAGTTTTGCTGCGTTGCAGCGTTTCGCGATGCTGCTCCCGCCCTGTAGGGCGTTTCCTCCCTATATTACCTTATAGCCGCGGGCTCTGGTCCGCGGCTTTTTCTTTGGATTTGCCGTGCCGCCCACGTGATTGGAGCGCGGCGAATTCCTGCTATCGTCGCCGATCTTTCGCGAGGACCTAAGTGCGATGGCCGATCATAGTCTGTTTGTGTTTGTGCGCGTGCACGGCGCGACGCCGGAGGCTGTCGGCAATGCACTGCGCGACGGCGTAGCCGAGATCATGGATATTTATTCGATCATGGGCGAATGGGATCTGCTGGTGCGTATCGAGCACCCTGATCTCAACACCATCCAAAAGGTTGTCACCGAGAGTATTCGCGCCAATCCCCATGTCGCGCAAACCTACACCATCCTCGGCTATCAACTCTATGGCTCCAAATGGCCCGGTTTCGATTATCCGGACTCGGAATGAGCATCGACTACGAGGTTGAATACAACAACCGCGCGCGCGTGCCGGAACATGGGGCCATCATGGCTGCGTGGCCGCGCGACGCGGCGGCGTGGCGCGAAGCTAAACCGCCGCGCGTGATCGCCTATGGCGCCGGCGAACGCCACGTGTTCGATTTCTTTGAAGCCGGCCAAGGCCCAGCGATCATGTTCGTGCATGGCGGCTATTGGCAGGCGACCGACAAGAGTTCCTACAGCCACATGGCGCGCGGCCTCAACATGCTTGGTGTCAGCGTCGCGGTGCCGAGTTATGATCTCTGTCCCGGCGTGCGCATCGGCGATATCGTCGCGCAAATCAGCGCCGCGTGCGCCGAGCTCGCGCGCGAGACCGGCAAATCCGTTGTCGTGAGCGGCCATTCCGCCGGCGGACACCTCGCGGCCTGCATGCTGGCGACGCAAGCGTATGTTCACGCCGCCTTCGCGATCTCTGGCCTATTCGATCTGCGCCCGCTCGTGGGAACCAGCATAAACGCCGCGCTCCGCATGGACGAAGAAGAGGCGGAACGCTTGAGCCCAATGTTTTGGCCACCGCCAGTTGGCAAGACACTCGACGCCGTCGTCGGCGCCGAAGAAAGCAATGAATATTTGCGCCAAAGCGCGACCATCGTCCGCGCGTGGGGTGAAGCCGGCGTCGCTACACGCTACGAGGAAATCGAGAACGCCAACCACTTCACAGTGATCGCGCCACTGGCGGACGCCAGCTCGGACATGTGCGGACGCTTGAAGCAGCTCGCCGACTCAGCGAGCCGTTGCGGCCTATGAACTCTCGCGCTTGGAAGTCATAGGTGTCCAGCCTGCTCTAACTCTAAATGCATTGGCGCTCCAAGGTTCGCAGAAGAAGCTGCGCGCCGCGCGAGATCACCGTCGGACAGCGCCGCGCCAAGGCCTCGCAAGGTCGTCGTTGATTTGAATCAAGCTTCCTCGGGCATTTTTCTCCCGATTGGTTTAGGGCGTCGAGCCGATCCAAAAAGCGCTGTAATCTTCGTCATCTTGGCTGCCCGGAAATTGTCAGTTGGACAATGGAATAAAGTTCTCAGGTGAGCGTAGTAACCCCGTTGAAAGGCCGCCAAAGCTAATGTCGGCCTATGCTTTACCGACCGCTATGGGTTGTTAGCAAGACCAGGCCGGCGCGGGCGGTCGAACAACGGAGTGGGGATCATCGTGTACGACGCAGAGGCACTGGCCGAGACCGCACCAACCACGTTTGAGTTTGCATCACCTGGCCAACGCGTTGCGCTGATCGAAAGGCTCGAACAAGCTAAAAAGGCGTTTGTCACGCGCCGCGCCGACTTGACCCAGGCCTGGGGCCTGTCTCGCCAGCACACGCCGCGATCAGGCGATTTGATCTTGGCGACCGTCACAGAACTCGGCCACCACACCCGCATCGAATCGCCGAACGGACGACGCGCCCAGCTTTACGTCGGCGATGAAATCGTCGTGGCCTATGGTGAGCGTTACGCGCCCGATCAGTTCGAGGCCGTCGTTCCGAAAGAATTCGGGCCCTGTCACTTGGTCGCCGGCGGCGGCATCGCGGCAAAGATGCTCGCCCGGCACGCGCAGACCCGCAAGCCGACCGAAATTTCACCCAGCGGCGTGCTGGTCGGGGCGGATGGCTCGCCTCTCAATCTGCTTCAGTTCGCCCTTTCTCGTCCGGCGCGCCGGCCAGCTGCTCGAAACGTCGTCGCAATTGTCGGCACGTCCATGAACGCGGGCAAGACCACGCTCGCGGCGAACCTTATCCGGGGATTAAGTCTGAGCGGCGTTCGCGTTGGTGCATGCAAAGTGACGGGTACTGGTTCGGGGGGCGACCTTTGGAGCATGGTCGATGCGGGCGCCGCCCACGCTGTCGATTTCACGGACGTTGGCTATAGCACCACAGCGGGGCTTGACGTTGCGGCGGTTGATCGGGCCGCCAACACTCTGGTTTCGCACCTTGAGGACATGGGCGCCGACATCGTCGTCGTTGAGATCGCCGATGGTCTGTTGCAGCGAGAGACGGCGGCGCTTCTAGATCCGGCCTCGTCATTTAGCTCGCGCATCGATGCACTCCTCCTTGCTGCTGCCGATTCAATGGGCGCTCACGCTGGCGTCGAGTGGCTGCGCGCGCGCAATTTGCCTCTTCGCGCGGTTTCAGGATTGTTGACGGCTTCGCCGCTGGCGACGAGCGAGGCGCGGACCTCAGCCTGCGTCGATGTAATCCCGACTAAGGCATTCGCGGACCCAGATTACGCAGCCAAACTATGCCTACGGGCGAACCCTTCGCGCGGGCCCCTGGGTCTCATTTCGTGATCCCAATCGCCGCCAAGCGAAGGCGACCGCTACTGGGAACGCTCATCGTGGCGAGCTTGTGCCAAGCGGCGCTGGCGGCGGTCGCTGCTCTGTGCGTGCAAATGGTGTTCGATACGTTGCTGGCGCCGGAACCGGCGGCTGCAATTTTCTCGCCCGCAATGATAGCGATTGTCTTCGTTGGCGGCGCCTTGTGCGCCGCCGGGCTCGAAATCTATCGCACTTGGGCTGGCGAAAAACTTGGCCTTGGCTATGTGGCGGAAGTTCGCTCGGAATTGTTCGAGCGGATCATGCACGCATCGGCCGCCAAGCTAAACCAAAAGCAGCAGGGTGGCTTATTATTGCCGTTCGTGGGCGACCTAACCGCGATCAAGAAGTGGGTGAGCGACGGCCTCGTGCGCCTCATCTCCGCAAGCATCATGTTGGCGTTCTTGCTGGCGATCATGGCGCTGCAGAGCCGATTGCTTGCGGCGGTCGCGGGCTCGATCGTGCTGGTCGCCGCGATCGCCATCGTCTGGCTCAGCGGCCCGCTCTCGGCGGCAATTCGCGCCGCGCGCGCCAAGCGTGGCGCGGTTGCGAACTTCGTTAGCAGCAGCATACGTACGGCGCAGACCGTGCAAGCTTTCAACCGATTTGCGCGCGAGGCCACGCGTTTGGACAAGCGCAGCACAGCACTGCTCTCCGCCGGACTGCGCCTTGCCACCGTCTCGGGCTCGATGTCGGCCATCGTGCATCTCGCAGCCGCCGCCCTGGTGGCGGGCACCCTGGTGATAGGTGTGGTCGAAAGCCAGCGCGAAGCGATGTCGATAGGAACGATTGCAGCTGCGATCTCCATCGCCGGACTGCTCGCGGGCGCGATTCGCGATCTTGGAATCGCCTTCGACCTGGGGCGGCGCGCCCAAGCTTCGTTTGCAAAGGTCAAGCGCGCATTGGCGATCGAACCTTCGGTGCCGCAAGGCGAGGCGACCCGGAAATTGCGCGGCGAGCATCAAGGCTTGGCGCTGGAATCTGTGTCCGCAAAAGGCTTGTTCAGAAAGGTCAGTGCGACCGCGCGGCCGGGCGAGATTGTCAACCTCGTCGGAGAAAGCGGCTCGGGCAAGTCAACCCTCTTGGCCATCATCGCGCGCCTGCGTGATCCCGATGCCGGGCGCGTTCGTCTGGACGGCCGCGATCTGCGCCGTGTTTCCTTGCCGTCCCTGCGGCGGCGGATTGGGGTTGCGAGTGCAAGCGCGCCGCTGATGCGTGGCTCGATCGCGATGAATTTGCGTTATCGAGCAGCCAACGCCTCAGCTGAGGAAATCGCGCGCGTCGTTGATATCTGTAATCTGGCGCCGGTGTTCCAACGCTTGGAGGCTGGTGAGCAGACTCGCCTGGGCGATGGTGCGCCGGAACTCGCCCTCGGCGAGGCCCAGCGCCTGCTGATTGCACGGGCGATGGTGGGCAGTCCGGCGGTCTTGATCTTGGACGGCGTCGATTCTCATCTCGATGCCGAGACGGCGGCGCGCATTGCTAGGGCACTGAATGAGTATCCGGGAACCGTACTCATGGCGGCGACCGCGCCGGCGTTTCACCAAGTCGCGCACACCAATTGGCGCATTCAGGCCGGACGCGTCGAGATTCTGCCCGTTGCTCAGAGCGAGGCAAACGTCATCGATATGGGATTGGCCGCCAAGGCGGACCGGCCGGGAAAAGGTGTGGCGCCATGATAGTCCCAACCAGCGCCAGGGAGGCCGTGTCTGTGGCGCGAAAGCTTGCCTACCACGAAATTCCGGGACCCCGCCCGCGAGAGTTTTTTCTCTATCGGCCATCGACAGAGCGCGCTGGTGCTCCCCTGGTTATCTCGGTGCATGGCATCGCGCGTAATGCCGCTGCCCACGCTTACAGATTGATGGAGGAAGCCGAACGCTATGGCGTTGTGGTTGCGGCGCCGTTGTTCAGCAAAGAGCGCTACGGCCAATATCAACAATTGCTGGACCCCAAGCTCTTCGCCCGCAGCGATCTAGCGTTACTCGACATCATGGACGCCGCCGAGCGCCTCACGTCAGCCGATGCCTCGAAGGTGCTATTGTTCGGCTATTCGGGAGGCGCCCAATTCGCGCACCGCTTTGCCATGGCGCACCCGGGCCGCGTCACCTCAGCGGTATTGGCGGCTGCGGGTTGGTATACCTTTCCGGTCGCAAACGCCCCCTATCCTTACGGTCTGGACACGGGCGGTTCGGAACTGAGCTTCGATCCGCACAGCATGTTGCGCGTGCGATACCATGTGATGGTGGGCGAACTTGACACCGAACGCGATGGCTCTCTGCGGCAATCCAAGCGTCTCGACCGGGCGCAGGGACACACCCGTGTGGAGCGCGCGCGCAACTGGGTCAACGCGATGAAGGGGCTCGCCAACGAGGTGTTGGCAAGTGCGTCGGTGAGCTTGTTAACGCTTCCTTTGGTAGGACATAGTTTTGTGGAATCGGTCGAAAAGGCGGAGCTGCCGCGCCTCGTATTCGAGCGGTTCGCGGCGGATTCGGGAATATCGCCTATTCGATCAGGCGCCTAAGAGGGGAAAACTTCCATGTCGAAAAATTTGCGAAACGCCCTGGGCGCTCTGACGCTGTGCTGCGCTTCAAGCATAGGCGTTGCCTATGCCGAAGACGAAGGCTTCAGCGCCTCGGAAACTGGCTTCGAATATCGTTCCGAGGACGGTAATTTCCGCGTCGGCTTGGGCGGCAGGCTACACCTGGACGCAGCCTCGATCGACGACGGCGGCGTCACGACAGACGACGAGGAAATCCGCCGCGCCCGGCTGGAGCTGAGCGTGAGGCTGTTCGAAGACCTGCGCCTTCGCGTCGATCGCGAATTCGCCCATGGCGGAGGCTGGCGCAATGTTTGGCTGCGCTACGATTTCAGCGATGAGTTCAACATGAAGGCGGGCAACTTTATCGCCCCCTTCAGCATGGAAGACATGGGCAGTTCCAACGACACCATGTTCATGGAGCGCTCACTTGCGCACGCCTTGGCGCCAGGCTTTGGCGTCGGCCTCGGGGCCACCTATGAGGGCGGCCACATCACTCTCTCGGGCGCATACCTCGGCGACGCCATTGATGTGGAAGACAACATCCAACCCGACAAAGGCCAAGGCGTAGCAATTCGAGGCGCCTGGAACCCCATTGAGCAGCGCAATCAAACGCTGCATCTGGGTCTAGGCCTTGAGCGGCGTGAGTTTGACGTCGGCGACACCCGCCGCATCAGCTCCGGCCCTGAAGCTTCGCTAGGCTCCACAATTGTCAGCACCGGGACGATGGCCGGCGTTGATACCTCCGCAAGCTACAATTTCGAGGCTGCTTATTCCGTTGGGCCCGTGCTCTTCCAGGGCCAATACATCTCAACTGACATTGAGCGCAGCGTTGGTTCGGATTTGAGCTTCAACGGCTACTACGCCCAGGTCGGGTGGATCCTCACCGGCGAATCCCATGGCTATGGCGGCGGGGGGTTCTCAGGGCCCGAGCCAAGCAATAGCTGGGGCGCGCTCGAACTCGCGGTGCGCGTCAGTTCGTTGGACTTGGCGGACGCCGCCACGGGCGGGACGGCTGACGATGTCACCGCCGGCGCCAATTGGTACATTGGCCGCAATTTCCGCCTGATGGCCAATTATGTGCATGCCGAAGTCGATGGCGTGACTCCGCTGCAAGATCGCGAAGTCGATGTCGTCGAAGCGCGGGCGCAGCTAAACTTCTAGCAAACCGTAGCTTTGAGGGTGATATGAGCGACCGCCGGTCGAAAAGTGTACGAGAACGCTCATTGTTGCGCGGCCAAGAAAAATTCATTTGGCCGGCAATTGGGTTTGTGCTTGCGGCTTGCACCGTGGTTGCGTCGATGCAAGCACAAGCGCAACCCGCGCAGCCAGCGGCGTCCGTGATCGCTGGCCGCGCCACGGTGCGAGACGGCGACAGCATCACGATAGGAGAGCATCGCATTGTGCTCTGGGGCATCGATGCGCCAGGACGCAAAACGACCTGTGGCGAAGTGCGCCCTGGCAGACAAGCCCGTGACGCCTTGAGGGAGATCGTGGGCCGGCGCCAGCTTACATGTACCGTGCGCGAAGTGGATCGCCATGGCCGCGAGGTGGCGGTGTGCCAGGTGCGCGGTCGCGACGTTGGCGCCTTGATGGTCGAGCAGGGCTGGGCACGCGATTGGCCGCGCTACAGTTGCGGGGGCTACGCTGCTCAGGAAGCCGGTGCGCGCCAGACACGCGGCGGCGTATGGGGCATGGAATGTCCGGCCCTTTGGGGCAATAGGAACTACTCCCCGGACCGCTGCCGGCCGGCGGCGCCTTCACAATAAACGCGGCGTCTTGCCTCACGGCACATCCGGGGATTTCGCGGCGGCCCAAAGCGCCTTCTGACCTGCTTCCAATTTCCTGGACCGTTCAAAACCGGAAAATTCTCGCTCGGTTAGCGCCACAGCAAAACACTGATTTGTTTGCCGAAGCGGTGCCGCCCTGACGCTGCCCCAGCATCTCACAGCCAGCTCGAACTTCGAGCCCGTTGTCTGGCGTAACACGTAAGCTTTTGATTTAATGGTGGGCGCGACAGGGATCGAACCTGTGACCCCTACGATGTCAAACAAATTCTAACAGGTTTTCGTGGTTTGTCACGCTTGGTCACGTCTCGTATAATATCATGTTTTTGAACGTGTTTTTGAGATGTTTTGTTGTCAGATGATTCTTTTTGATGGCGCGGATTTCTATCCACGTGCTAGCTATATGCTAGCTGGAAATCGGGGCCGGACCCATACGATGTGGCCGTAACGGTTGGAGAATTCGCCCATGCCACGTCTTGGCAAGCGTTCCGTCGATGGACTTGCGCCTGCAGAAAAGGAGTACGTTGTCTGGGACGACGAGCTCAAAGGCTTCGGAATCCGAGTTCGCCCTTCCGGGGCCAAAACTTATGTGGCCACCTATCGCCATGGGCGCCGTTTCCGATGGGCAACGATCGGCAAGCACGGGTCGCCTTGGACGCCCGAAAGCGCGCGTTTGAAGGCGAACGCGATCCTCCGGGCTGCCGGGGAGGGCGAGGACCCCGCCGCCGGGAAGTCCGAGCGGCGGACGGCGATCTCCGTTGCAGAACTTATTGACTCGTACCTGACGGAGGGGCCGGTCGATAAGCCCAACAAGCGGGCATCGACCTGGAGCATCGACAAGAGCAACCTCAACCGCCACGTCCGTGTACTCCTCGGGACAAGAATTGCTGCCGAACTAACCTCCACTGACCTCGCGGAGTTTCAGCGCGATGTAGTGCTTGGCAAAACCTCCCGCGACGAGAAGACAGTCAAACG
The DNA here is from genome assembly GCA_040080805.1 of Terricaulis sp. Taxonomy (GTDB): domain Bacteria; phylum Pseudomonadota; class Alphaproteobacteria; order Caulobacterales; family Aquidulcibacteraceae; genus Vitreimonas. The sequence goes on from JBEBHQ010000011.1 coordinate 48,446, forward strand.
CGGTCGCGCCATCATCAAGGGCGGTGCCGGGACCGCACGTCGCACGCTCATCACGTTGGCGGCAATGCTCCAATGGGCCGTCGGGCGGCGCATTATTCGCGCCAACCCCGCGAAAGGCGTTCAACTCGTGAAGGTGGGCTCGCGCGAGCGGTTCTTGACGCAGGCAGAACTTGTTGCGCTTCTCAATTCACTCGACGAATTGCAGGCAGGCGGAACTCTGAAATCGCGGCATGCATCGGCAATTCGGTTGTTAATTTTCACCGGCTGCCGCAAAACGGAAATCATCGGCCTGCGGTGGGCAGAGATCGATTTTGATCGCAAAGCGCTCGCCCTTCCAGATCTGCGCTCCAAGAACGGCCCCAAACGCGTGCCGCTCAATTCCATGGCGATCACCGAGCTTGAGTCGCTCAAGCGAGGCGCGACAGGGGAGTATGTTTTTCCTGCCGAACGCGGCGAAGTCGGACACACGCTCGCCATGAATCGCATTTGGCGAAAGGTGCGAACCCAAGCCAAGATGCCGGACCTGCGCATGCACGACCTTCGCCATTCGTTTGCGTCTTTTGCGGTTGAGGCAGGCGAGAGCCTTTACGTGCTGCAACGCGCCCTCGGGCACAAGAAAGCCGTCACGACGCAGCGCTACGCTCACCTCCGCGACGATCCCGTGCAGGCGATGGTGGAGCGTGTCGGCGAGCGCATCCAAGCCGCGCGACTGTCCAAATCCGGCCCGGCTGATCCGAATGGGCAATAACTTCAGTCCGGTATGGATTGTGAAAACGGGCAATGTGTTCAAACCTCTCTTCCGTCATGAAGACAAAGAGTACACCCGCATCTGCGAGCAACTGGTTATTGTTGACCGATATGCTCGCGTTCTCCAGTCGCGCGGCAGTGACAACAATTACTTCGTTTCCGTAGTCATCGAACTGTGGGTCAGTCGTCTGTGTTGCAATGCCAAACGATTGCAACAAAATCGACCACGCGGCGGCGTCAGTGAACGCCTTTTGTTGCGCGGCCTCATACGCGGATAACGGCGCCGTTCCGCTGATGTAATAGATATATAGAGGGCTTCCACCGCTTCCGCCGCCGCAAATCCGCGAGCCGGTCTCGGTCTCGCACAGCCCGGTTGCATCGGTGTGGTTGATCGGATCGTTGCCAACATATGCGTAGAAATTGGTCCCGCCTGCGTCGTGTATCGGGTCGGTCTGCGCGAATCTCCCCAAGCTCGGCAAGTAAGCGCGGGCTTTGTAGTGGTAGAGCTGGGCTTCGGGCAGCATCATTTGCCCGGTGTAACGGAAGCGCGCGCCGGTCCAGGCATTGGGTTGGCCGTATTCGTCGTAGGCGTAGATTTCGGTCGCGGCGCCATTGGCCGCGACGATGGAGCCCAGCTGGTCGGCGATCAGATAGCGCCGTTCAGCCGTGCCGGCGCCTTCGTACCAGACCAAAGGCTCGTCGATCCCCGGCCCATGCACAGTGCGCCGTTGCAGAGCGTTGGAGCCATTGTATTCCGCGATCATGTCAGCGCCATCGTACAGAAACCGCGTGGTCGATGCACTCGCGATCTGCGCCAACCGACCCGCGGAATCGTAGCTCAAGCTCGCCGCGGCCCCGCCCGCGGGTGTCGCGGAGATCAGACGGTTGAAGATGTCATACGCATACGTCGCGCCCCCATAGCCCGTGAGATTGCCACGCGCGTCATAAGTGGGCGTGACCGTTCCGCCGGGCGTGGCGCTCACCGATGTGTACTGGTTCAAGCCGTTGCGGACATACCCGTTGCCGCCGCCGGCCGGCGCGGGGAGATCGTAGGCCGCGTTTGAGCCGCTGCGCTGGGTGACTTGGCTCGCGGCATTGTACGAGAGCCCGTAGGTCTGGTCATAACTCGTCCCCGGCAAATCCTGCGTCAGAGTTTGCAGCCGCGACGCCGCGTCGTACGCGTACGCCGTCACCGCGCCATTGCCGCGCGTGAGCGACACGCGACGCCCGAGATTGTCGTATGCGAAACTCGCCAGCACGCCCGCGCCCGACGCCGCGCCATTCTCGCGGATGGCGGTCATCGCGTTGGTGAGGTCGTAATCGGTGGTCACATAGAACCCATCCGGCCAGGTCATCCGCGTGCGGCGCCCAGCCGCGTCATAGAGATAGCTCACGCTCCCCTGCGCGGCCACCGCGCTCGTCAGCCGCGACAGCTGGTCGTAGGCATAATTGAGCGCGCCCGCGGCCACCTGGCGCGAGAAATTGTCGTAAGCGTAGGTTACGTCGTTCGCCGTGCCCGGCGCATCCATGAGCGTCACGCGCCCCAGCGCATCGTACGTCGCGCCGATCAGCTGCCCGTCGCGGCGGCGCGTCTGCGGCGCCAGAATCAATGCTCGTGTACTGGTTCAAGCCGTAGTCAGCGTGGGCTGTGGTTCCCTGGCGCGAAAGTCGTAGCCCTAGGTGAGCTTCAAGGGCCGGTTCTGCGGTCATCGGCCATTATTCACGCGGGCCAATATCGGCGGCGACCGGCTCATCAGCGCAACCGGAGCGGCGAATGCCGAGCCAGAGGATTTCATTGCGCTCGTTGAAGCTGATTTTCACGCACTGGCCCGTCAGGTCAGGACCGCCGGAGTGAAACGTTCGGTGGAAGGCAGGCGTCTTCTCGGGACCCCACTGGGAAAATCGATGGCCGCCAACCTCGAAATACTGCGGCCGCCTGCGGTCGGGCGGGTCCGGTTGGAATTTCGTCACGCGCCCTTCAAGGATTTGGTACTCGCCACGCGCGAACGCGCCGCTTAAGCGACGATATTCATACCATGAACCCCAAACCACGACGGGCGCCAGTGCGAACGAAAAGACCGCCAACAATGTCGCGAACGCCTTACCAAAGGCATCATCGAAATACCACCGCGCGAAGAGGAAGACAAAGACCATGAACACGGGCCAAAAAGCCCAGACCCAGTCGCGGTACGGTTGGCTCGCCATGTCGAAAACGACAATATATCCATCGCCTGCAATCATCACGGCGTCGGGCAATTTGGGTCGGCGGGAGCGACTTGTGCCGAACTGAGGCTAGCTGTGTTCGGCGCGTTGTACACCGTGCCTTGGCCTGCGGTGATATCGACGCTCGGATAAACAATGGGATTGGCGCTCCGCTGCGGCGACACATTCGCGTTGACTGTCACGTTCGCCGGCCCCAGCCGATAGCTCGGTCCAGCTCCTCCCGACTGCCCGAAGAAACCAGCTGCGGGAGCGACGGCGGCGCTGCCCCCATATTCATATCCGCCCCCTGTCGCAGTCCCCAGTTGGCCGTACAACCCGGCGCGTCCGCTCGCACGATCAAGATAGCCGCCAAGGCCCAACGTTACGCCAAGCGGCCCGCCCGCTGCCGCCGCGATTCCACCCACCGCGACAACCTGGCACTGCGTCGCCTCATCAACGACCTGCGCGGCTTGCGCGACGGGCGCGATGGCCTTAGCAGTGGCCTCGCCGCTGGCGCTCAAGATTGGCTCGAAGATTTCGCGCAGCCGTTGCAGAACATAGGCGATGCCCCAGCGGTCAGGCCGCACACCCGTCACTTCGATGCAATCGAGACCGTCTTCGGGCAGACAGCGTTCCAATCCCCACGGATCAATGAAGTTCACCGGATCGTTGCCGACGTAGGCGTAGAGGTTCATGCCCCCGCCAAATCCAATCGGATCGGTTTGCGCGAAGCGGCCCAAAGAGGGGAGGTAGGCGCGGGCTTTGTAGTGGTAGAGCTGGGCTTCGGGGAGCCAGATCTGTCCGGTGTATTGGAAGCGGCCGGAATTGGTCGCGGTGGGGGTTCCGCACTCGTCGTAGGCATTGATCGCTGTCGCCGCGCCGCTGGAATTGGTCACCGCCACCACCGAGCCCAGCTGATCGGCGAGCAGCCAGCGGCGGTCGCCTGTGCCGGCGCCTTCGTACCACACCAAAGGTTCATCCACGCCCGGGCCGTGCACGAAGCGGCGCTGCAGCGCGTTCGCGCCATTGTATTCCGCGATCATGTCGGCGCCATCATAGAGGAAGCGCGTGGTCGATGCACCGGCGATCTGCGCCAACCCGGCGCTCGCCGCGATCGCGCTCGGCCTGCGTCACCCTGCGCCGCGCAGCCGATCTTGGCCGCGATCGAGACGATCGCCGCCCCTTGCGAGGGATAATCACGGGCGTGCTCGCCCACCATCCGGATCGCGCGCTCACGAGTCGGCGCCATCGTACAAGAAGCGCGTAGTCGAAGCGCCAGCGCTCACGGACGTTGAACTATTGGCGGGTCCCATTCGCTCTCGGGGTTGCACAGAATCCCCTGATCTGACGTAACACACAAGAAAGCTTGGCTCACGTCGGTCGGCGCAACTCCGCGTCGCAAGCTTTCATGCAAAAAAGACAGCCCTGAACCATTGCGGGTCATATACACTTCAATGGTGTAACGTGCCAGCGCGTCGCATTCAGCACGTAAGGTTGGGTGCCCGCAGTAAGTATTGTATGCGATCTCTATCGCCTCGGTATCGAGAAAGAACTTCACCCGACCATCTGCTGTCTCCGCTGTAATCTGCTCGCGCGATTCCTCGACACGGGACCCCGCTAATGACGCCGCAATGGTCAGCAGCGATAAGGCTACAATGACTGTTGTACGCTTGATGAGAAACATCGCGGCTACCATCTCCTAACAATTGTCCCTGGGAATGGACGTCTGCTGGGGGCAGCGTCGACCGCGTCATGGCTTGACATCCAAAGAACGCGATCCGACATCACAACAAAAGCGCCAGGAAGCGAAGACATCGCCGATGTCCGGACATCCCTCGAGCTGAATCCATAAAAGATCTCCGCATTTCCGTATCGGCCCGGGTCGACGTGGAAGTGCCATGTGTAAATGGTTTGGAAGTCTGGATAGCGGTCCTCAATAAGAGTGCTGTAACCGGGCAGGTTTTGGGCAAACGTCGTAAGGCCCGACAATGGCGACGCCGCCAGTGTATCGCCGTAACGCCCGATCAAGCCGCCAAACTCGAGGGGGGAGTCCACAAATGGCATGTTCGAGACGTTGTTGATGAGAGCTCCAAAAGTCTGGCCAATGCGAGTGAGATAGGCGACTGCGGAGTCGAAATCGCTCCCCAAACCGCTAAGGTCCTGAAACCCAGGCGGCAGACCAGCACACGACGCGCCGCAGATGACCATGCTCTTCGCTTGTTGTCCGTGTTGGTAGTTTGAAAGCGGCGCGGCGCCTGAGATGTAGTAGATGTAGAGGAAGCCGCCGCTGTTGCCGCAAATGCGAGAGCCCGTGTAAGTCTCACACAACCCACTGGGATCGGCGGCGGAAGTTGGCCTATTTGAAACATAGGCGTACAAGTTCGCCCCGTCCGCATAACCCAGCGGGTCAGTTTGCAGGAAGCGGCCGAGAGTTGGATGGTAGGCCCTCGCACGGAAGTGATAGAGTTGAGCCTCAGGCAACGCCATTTGGCCGGTGTAGCGAAAACGCGGTCCGCTCCAGGTATTGGGGACACCGTACTCGTCATAAGCGTAAATCGCCGTTGCGGCGCCGTTGACGGCCACGATCGAGCCCTGTGGATCGGCAATCAAGTAGCGCCGATCACCGGTTCCGGCGCCTTCATACCAAACGATGGGTTCATTAACGTTCGGCCCGAAGACATACCGGCGTTGCAGCGCATTCGAGGCATCGTATTCCGCGATCATGTTTTCCGCGTCGTACAGAAAGCGCGATGTGCTCCCACCGGCAGACTGTGATAACCGACCCAAGGCGTCGTAACTGAGTGTCACGGCACCCGCGACCTGTGCCAGGCGACCAGCGGCCAGCGTCGCAGCAGACCCGCCCGCAGGCGTGGCGGAGGTCAGGTGGTTGAAAATGTCATACGCATACGTCGCCCCGCCTAGCACCGTGAGATTGCCGCGCGTGTCGTAAGCAGGCGCGGCGCCCGCGACGGACCTACCGGAAAAATTCAAACTGAGACACTACCCGTCACCGCGTCCACTTTTGTAGCTTGCCGTGTTCTGCTATGTTGGACCGTGGCGAACCAACCTGATGATAGGCCTCCCACGTATGGGACTGTAGTGACGGTAACATTTTTGCTTTGGCTGCTGTTCTACCTGCTTACGGGGGCGGAACGTTAGCCTGATCAGAAACTCTTGACGCTGCGACTTCAATGCCCGCCTGCGCGACTTTCGCGACGGTGCTGGTAAGCCAGCCAATACCGCCCATGATCGCCACCCATATACTTAGAGGTGCCCCTCGCCCTGTCCAGCCTAATATACTTGCAACACCAATGACTACCGAGATCACCAAGGTCGCCCGACCGATGACTACCAAGCCCGTCAGAAAATGATAGCGTGCCCCAAGTTGACGATCCGCTGCGAAGACTGAAGAAAGGGCCGCGCGCGCCTGTTCACGTTGTCGGGTCAGTCTCTGCGGGCCAACCATAAGCCACATCCCGAGCGCAGCGATTAGGAATGGCAGGATCACAAGTGGAGGGCGCCAAATGAACGGCATCGCAATCGCCGTGGCTATCAAGAACGCCCCAATTCCGAGTTCTGTGTATCTTCTAAACATCCAGGCAGCTCTCATGGACACGTATTTAGGTTTGTGTCCCCTTGGAAGTACGACAACGTGTCCTGCGCTACCTGAGCCACGAAAGGCTGGAGCGCTGCTGGGGCGTACGCAGCAATTTGCGCCGCAATCAATGCATTCGCTGCATCTTGCTCATGCCCCAGGCTTGCGAGCCGCACATACGCTGTACTCGAGACTACGCCGCCGGCTGCCGCCATAGCGGCAGATTCACCGAACAATACCCTTCCGCCCACCGCTGCACGCGGGTCAGCTTGCATAGCCAAGCCCGCGACCATTCCCAGCCCGCCCGTGGATTCGAACATTTGTCCTACGGTAATTAGATTCTGTAGCTGCTGCACCTGCTCCTGCGATGGACAAACAAATCCCTGATCGCCCGCCTGCGGCGGAGAAGCCGTCGCGACTTCCCCTGTCCCCGCATTGCGCATTAGCGCCGCCGAGAGCACGGGGTCATTGATGATTATGGTGAGGGGACTCCCCGAAATCACGTCACAGTTGAGGCTCGACGTGCACCTCCGGCGCCCGGTGACAATAATCTCTTCTTCTTCGTCTGGCATCCGGTTCAACCCGCTTGGGTCGGTGAAATTCACCGGGTCGTTGCGGACATAGGCGTACACATTCATGCCGCCGCCGTACAAGATGGGATCGGTTTGGGCGAAGCGGCCCAGGCCTGGATGATAGGCGCGGGCTTTGTAGTGATAGAGCTGCGCTTCGGGCAGCATCATTTGCCCGGTGTAGCGGAAGCGGGCGCCGGTCCACGCATTGGGCTGGCCATACTCGTCGTAGGAATAGATGTCGGTCGTATTGCCATTGGCCGCGACGATGGAGCCCAGCTGGTCCGCGATCAGATAGCGGCGGTCGGCTGTGCCCGCGCCCTCGTACCAGACCAAAGGCTCGTCCACACCGGGGCCATGCACAGCGCGGCGTTGCAACACGTTCGAGCCGTTGTATTCGGCGATCATGTCGGCGCCATCGTACAAGAAGCGCGTGGTCGCCGCACCCGCGACCTGCGCCAGGCGACCGGCGGGATCGTAGGAAAGCGTTGCCGCAGCCCCGCCCGCTGGCGTGGCCGAGATCAGACGGTTGAAAATGTCGTACCCATACGTCGCCCCGCCTAGCGCCGTGAGATTGCCGCGCGCATCGTAGCTGGGCGTGGCCCCCGCGACGCTCGTGTACTGGTTCAAGCCATTATCGGCATAAGTCGTGGTTGTGTTGGCTGGCGCGGGGAGATCGTAGGCCGCGTTCGAGCCGCTGCGCTGCGTCACTTGGCTCGCGGCATTGTAGCTGAGCCCGTAGGTCTGATCGAAGCTCGTGCCCGGCAAATCCTGCGTCAGAGTTTGCAGCCGCGACGCCGCATCGTACGCATAAGCCGTCACCGCGCCATTGCCGCGCGTCAGCGACACGCGACGCCCGAGATTGTCGTACGCCAAACTCGCCAGCACGCCCGCGCCCGACGCCGCGCCATTCTCGCGCATCGCGGTCATCGCATTGGTGAGGTCGTAATCATAGGTCACGTAAAACCCATCCGGCCAATTCATCCGCGTGCGACGGCTGGCGGCATCGTACTGATAGCTCAATGTACCCTGCGCGGCCACCGCGCTCGTCAGCCGCGACAGCTGGTCGTAGGCATAATTGAGCGCGCCCGCGCCGGTTTGGCGCGAGAAATTGTCGTAGGCGTAGCTCACGTCGTTCGCCGTCCCCGGCGCATCCATGAGCGTCACGCGACCCAGCCCATCATAGCTCGCGCCGATCAGTTGCCCATCCCGGCGCCGCGTCTGCGTGACATTGCCGGCGACATCGTAGCTGTACTCCTCATAGTCAGCGGTGCTGGTGCCCCCGCCCGACGCGTTGGGATAGCGCAGGCGCGAGAGCCGGTCGTGGCCGTCATAGACAAACACCGACACATTGCCCGCCCCATCGGCCAAGCTCGCGCGCAGGCCGTTGGCCGAATAGGTGCTCGTCGCCTCCACGATCGGGGAGGGTGTGCCGTAACCGGAGGTCACCGAGGCGATCTCATCGGCATTGGAATAGGTGTTGCGGGAGATCCGGTCAGGGCCGTTCGAGCCTTGCGTGGAGAGCGTGCAAGCGCTCCCCGGCAAGCTCGCGAACACGCCCGGATTCATGCGCAGCGCCGCGCATTCCAGACGATTGGCGCTATCGTAGCTGTATTGGGTTACCGCCTGCGTGCCGCCACCCGCCACGAAATCGCGGCGCGTGTTGCGCCCGATGGCGTCGTAAGCGAGCGTGGCTTGCTCAAGCGCGGCGAACGTCGTGGGCCAAGCGTCAGTGACGGCGTTGACGGTGCCGGTCTCCAAGCTGGTGACCTGGCCATCGAGATTGTAGCTGAAGCGTTGTGCGCGCGGCTTTAAGGCCCCCGCGCCATCCGGATCGGGCCCGACAACGCCGATGACTTGGCGCGCGGCATTGTAATGGGTGCGCGTGGTGTCGGCGGTTCCCGAGAGCGGGCCATCGATGGTGATGGGATTGCCGATGGCGTCGTAGGCGACGCTGGAGCTGGCGGAGACAGCATTATTGCCGGCACGGACGGTCGTGGCGACCGGAAGCCGATTATTGGCGACGCCATTGGCGCCGTAATCGATAACGGTGCGGGTTTCATCCGCGCCATTGGCGCAGGAGGCCGTGGTGGCGCACGCGGAGATTTCCGTGGGCAGCCACAGCGCCGGCCCAGCGACAATCGCGCCAGAACTGTTCTTGTAATAGGCGCTGAGCTGTTGGTAAGCGATGCGCGTTTGCGGGCGCACCGCTGGCCCCGCCCCGTCGGGGTCGGGCGCGGTGATGGTTAGAACGCCCCCGTGCGTGGGATCGTAAGTGAAGTCGGTGACATTGCCGCGCGCATCGCTCACGGACGTGGGCTGATTGCATGTGCGCTGGTTTGTGCATGTCGTCGGATAGGATGCGCTGGTGACGATGTTGGCGAGGCCCGAGCCGGCCTTCGCTGCGTGCGTCGTGCTCGTTAAGTTGCCGCGCCCATCGTAGACGAATTGGGCATTGTTGCCTTCGGGATGCGTAACCCGCGTGATGCGGCTACTGGAATCGTACTGAAAGCTGGTCGTGCGATTGAGCGCGTCACGGTCGCTTTGCACCAAGTTGGTGGCTAGGTTGCTGACGACGACGCGCTGATGCGACAATGGATCGGTGACGGTCGTCGTACGCGTATCGTCGGGATTATCGACATAGGCATATGTCCAATTGCCTGTACCGTTGCTTACACTCGCAACCCTGCCATTCGCATATGCGAATGTCACATTGTCAATGGCGCTTGACGGCCGGCGCAGCCCGCTAAGGCGGCCACCAGCATAGCTGTACCGCGTGACGCGACCGAGCACGTCGGTTACCGTCGTTGGCGTGGCGGCGTCGAAGGTGAGTCGCGGCCAAGTTTGCGTCATTCCCGCGCAACCATTGGCGCTAGGCGCGCAATAATCGATGGAATTGTTGATCGCCATCACCTCAAGCAGAGTCAGTCCGCCTGTGCTTGGATCATTGTTTTGATACCGGTAAGCGATCTGGTAGCCGAGGCTATTGGTGATCGATTGAAGGCGTTGCGTGCCGCTATTCAAAACTGTGTAGGTGAAAGTAGTAATCACGCCACCTGGGTCGGTGTAGGAAACGATGCGGCCTTCGTCCGCCACCGTTGGTGATGTGCCAGCAAGTGTTTTGGAGTACACGGCGACCGCGCCGTCTGGCGTCGTCAGCGTGTAGGTGTTGGTTGTGGCGTCAAAGGTAAGCGTGGATCCGTCAGCTTCTAGTGGTGGATATCCTGCGCCGGGGGGACCAAACACGTATGTTCGGCCGAATAGCGTCACCGCCCTGCGTAGATTGAAGTTTCCGGTCCGTTGGACGCCGCCGGCGAAAGCGTCCCGCCATGTCAGCGCGGAGCTGTCGTAGGTGCGTGTGTAGACGAGGCCGCCTGCGCCAGGTTGGCCGACCGAAATGCTCGGCATGGCCAACCGCAGCGTTCCGTCGAGAAGATCAACCCCATTGGCGTCGGTCGCGGTCCGAACCGGGGGCGGCGCGACTTGAGCGCTCGCTGAGGCAGCGCCTAGACCTAACAAGATGATCGCGGCGATCGCGGCAGAGATCAAACGCGTGACGATCACCGTGCTCTTGCGCGCCATGACCAGTTTCCATTTCCGCTTGACGCGACGGTAGGATCGCGGTTTGCTTGGAGTCAAGCCGTGCAAGAAATTTATGCAATGGGGCCCCTGATGTCTTTAAAACGTCTGCTCGCGCTCGCGTTGGCAACACTGGTCATTGCCGCCACACCGATCGCAAACGCGAGTGCGGGAACCACACAGTATGAATACGACGCCCAGGGGCGGCTCGTACGTGCCATCTACTCGAACGGAAACGTCGTGACCTACACTTACGATGCCGCAGGCAATCGCACCGCCAAAGTTGTCACGGGCGGGGCCTGAGAACTTGACGCGCTCAATCGCTTGACCTCCGCTACGCCTTCGGGCGGGTCGGCGGCGAGCAAGCCGCTGCGCAGAAGCGCCATTTCGCGGAGCCTGTTCCCGCAATTTCTTGACACCTTCGTGTTGCTTGGCGTGCCGGGCTACGGCGTGGTGCAATGCTCCAGAGCGGGCGATTGCACCGCGCTCGACTTCCTGCCGCACGGACGTTTGGGCCGGCTCGGCCGCGCAGCTGACCGCATCTGCTGTTTCAGTAGCGGTCCTGAGCCAGCGCCCATCCGCCGTGCGCCAGGGGTGATCGTTGGTGGTCGCGCCGATGCGAGCAATTTGCTAAAATCCTATCGCGCCAGCATGTCCAGAAACCCCTGAAACCGCACATCGGCATTGGCGCTGGCGTCTGGATCGTCATCGGGCAACGTGCCGGCATATTCAAACCACACGCGCACGAACAACAGCACGATCTCCTTGATCAGCGCCAGCTCACGAGCGCGGGCGTGGTCGCGCTTGTCGAGGCGATCGAGCCGCGCCTTTACAGTGTCGGCCAGCGCCTCGCCGGCTTCATCGATCAACGCGCGCCGCAGCGCGTCGTTGGCGGCGCGCGAGAGATTGAGGCCGCGTTTGGCGGCCTCAGCTTCTATCGCGGCAACGACTTCGGCGTCGAAGTGCAAGGTGAGTTGGCGTTTTGTGGTCACGGCGATTTGGCCTTGGTCTTGGAGGTTGGCGGCGCCTTGCGTGTAAGCGCCTTGCGGATTTGCGCGCCGATCGGCTGGGCGGGCGCGGCGGGTGTTGGCGCCGAGGCTTCAACGCGGCCAAGCGGCGACGCTGTCCAGTCATGGGCGGCGGGCGCCAACTCGGCGGCCTTGATGAAGGTGGTTTGGCATGCCTTCGCGTGCACAACGCGTGCGCGGATCGGCGCCAAGCCATTCAGAAACAGGAAGGCGTCGCCCGCGTCCGCGCCAAGCAAATCGCGACGCGGCACAATCGGGCGTAAGGTGCGCTCCCAGGTCGGAAATGCGATCTCCTTCCAGTCCGGACCCGAGGATTGCAGGGACTTCCAGGTGGGAACGCTCCCACCTAATTCCGAGAGCCTAGCAGATGTCGGCTCGCTCTGCGGGCCGATGGCGGCAATGGCGTCGAAGGCAGCCGACGGAGCGCGTGCGACGCAACGCGCCTGAACGAGGAGGCGACAGCCATTGCGCAATGCATGGTGCGGTAGAAGCGCCGCGCCGCCGAGAACGGCGCCGAGCGCCGCGCTCATGTCGGCGTCGATGACGACGAGCAGCTGACGTTTCTTGGCGCGCCCGAACTGATCGATGTCGGGCGCGGCGGCGCATTCAATGACAAGCTGCGCCAACATGGCCGTGATCAGAGGCGCGGCGTGTTCCGTTTCGCTTGGCGGGGGTGAAATCACCAAGGTCTCGGCGCCATCGCCGGCGACGAGATCGGCGAAACGCAATTGATGCGCCGCCGTCGCTTGCGCATGTGTGCCGTCGGCGAACAGCGCGAGCGCGGCGTCGGTCTCCGCGAGACGATCGAGCGTGGCATTGGGATGCGTACGCCATGCTTGCACGGCTCTGGCGATCTCGCAGTGCGGCGCCGGCGCTGAACACTGATCCTCTCTCCAAGCAGCGCAAATGTCGGCGAGCGCGCGATGGGGCTCAGCCAAGCGTTGCCGGATCGCGGCCAGGTTTCGGTGTTCGAGCGGCGCTGCCAGCAGCTGATCGAGCACCAGGACTGCGAAGGCGGTGGCAAGCGCGTCATCGCAGGGTTGGAGAAACGAGCGAGCCAACAGAAGGGTATCGGCCCAGGCAAGGACCCCGCCGCGTATGGCGAACATCGGATTGTAGCTGGCGCCATCGCTGCGCCCTGGCGCAAAGCGGATCACGTTCTTTCGCGAAAGCTTTAGCGCCAAACCGCGCGCATCGACGAACACCAAAGCGCCGCGCCAGGAGGAAATGGCGGCGAGCAGGGCATCGTCGGTGTGCCGGGGATCGCCGACAATGAGCACCTTTCCCGAAGGCGCGGAAACAATGTCGGGCCTCGCCAACCAATGACGACGCACGGCGCCCAGAGCCAATCCATCGGCCCCCAATAGCCCTTGTTGTCTCAGAACGCCCCAGCGCGCCAAGCCTGTGCGCAATGGTAGAGCCGCAAGCACGACGGGCGGCATCAGTCGTGCGAACACCAGCACCGCAAACGCCGCCAGCACGAACGTCATCGCAAGCACAACACACAGAAGCGCGATCCAGGGTCGGGCAGCCGCCAGCTCCAAGCCCCAGCTCAAAAACCGCCACGGATCGTAGAGCGGATGGCCGTACCAATATGCGATCGGCTCACCGAAATGCGCGGCATAGCCGAAGATCGCGGCGAGCAAGTGCGTGGCCGCGCCCGCGAACAGCGTCAGCGCCGCCCAAGCGATCAGAGCGTTGCGCGCCCAGGCCAGCCACATGCTCACCGGCAAGCCTCCACAGCGCCGCAAATCCAAGTTGGGCGTGGGCCGCTGGCAACTTTCCCCGCCTTTTCAAGCCCCGGCCGCTCTTGCTTCGTGTTGCACCAAACGCCCATGACTTGCCGTGTCTAGTATTAACTTATCCAATACTTTAATGGTGGCAGAAAGTGAGGTGTACAGCAAGATAAAGAGCAAGTTATTGTTGCGCCGAGAGCTTGGTTTTGCTAGGGTTTCGACAAGTTGGGCGCGGGCGAAGCAACTTGTCTCACGACCCGCGGGCGAGTTGGCGCAAGGAACTCGGACATGTTGGAATTGCACGCACCCAAGTTCGACGCACCGCTGCGCGACGATGAATTTCGCGCCCGCATCGGCCGCACGCGCGGCGAACGCGGTGGAACCAGCGGCAGACTCGGCGCGCGACTGACCAAGGCGATGAAGGGCGCCGCTCCGCGCACATCGTCTCCAACGTTTGCCACCGACGCACGCGGATTCGCCGGCGATCAACGCCAACGCGTGGTCGCCAAAGTGAGCTTCCACAAGCATGGCTTCGGTGGCAGCGCCGGAGGCGGCGGCAAGTTGATGGCGCACGCGCACTATCTGGAGCGCGACGGGGCCGCGCGCGAGGGCGAACGCGGTCACTTCTATGACCAGGAACGCGACATCGCCGAGGACGCCCGCGAGCGTTTGCACGATTGGAGCGCCGACGACAAACGCCATTTCCGCATCATGCTGGCGCCAGAGAGCGGAGCGCGCATGGTCGGCGAGGACGGCGACCGCAAGGACTTTACCCGCAGCACGATGGAGAGAATGGAGCGCGACCTCGGCGTGGAGCTTGATTGGGTGGCGGTCGACCACCACAACACCGACAATCCCCATGTGCACGTGATCGTACGCGGGGTGCGCCGGGACGGGGCCGAGCTTCTGCTGCCGCGTGACTACGTTTCCCATGGCTTGCGTGAGGCCGCGCGCGATGTGGCCACCGGCATCCTTGGCGAACGGTCCATCGCCGATGAGCGCTTGCGCCTCGACCGGGAAGTGCAAGCGCGCAGTCTCAATCGCTTGGACCGGGCGCTGGAGTCAGAACTCAACGAAAGCCGCGAAGTGCGGCTGCAAGAGCTGGGGCGGGGTCAAGCGCCGGACTTCGCCAACGCTCTGCGCGCCCGGGCGCGTGAATTGGAAGCGATGGGCTTGGCGCAGGAGACCCGGCGCAACGTGCTTGCCTTTGAACCCGATTGGCTGGAGCGGCTGGAAGCAGCGCGGCCCTTAGACATCCGCCGCGAACTGGCGCGCGGGCGGCTCTATGAGCCCAAGCTTGGCGGCGTCGTCGGCGAGGTCAAGGAATTGGGCCCACGCGGCGACAATCCCGATCGCGCGCTGCTGGTGGTGGAGTCCCCTTCTCATGGCCGCGTCTTGCTCAACACCGGCATGCGCGAGATCGAGAGCTTGGAGCAGGGATCTATCGTGGCGCTGAAATCCGGCGGGCGCGGCGCCGAGATCGAAATCATTTCGGCAAAGTCGCTGCAGGCGCAAGTGCAGGCGCGCGCCGACACCTTGCTTGACCGCGAGCTTGACCGCATCGCCCGAGGGCAAAAGCGGGAACTGCCGCGCATTGAGCGTGTTGAAACAGCGCTTGGCGAGCGCGCCCAGCATCAGGAGCGCGAGGGCTGGGGCGTGAGCAGCGAAAGCGGCAAATTCTATTTCCGCGACGGCGCGCGCGAGGCGTTGCGCGCGGGCGAATTGGACCGCGCCGGCCTTGCGCATGCCCGCGAACATGGGCTCGTCTATCGCGATCTCACATTCGATCCCCCGCTAGACTCGGAGCGGGTGTGGCAAGTGCGCGAGGTGAAGCACTTGTTTGCCGGCCGCACCGCGATCATCGGGCGCGGCGATGATATCGCACTGCTCGCGCTCAAGGCAGGCAAGGAGATCGGAATCGGCGATCAGGTTGGCGTCAGAATGGTGGAGCGCGGCGGCGCCAAGGCGGTTGAACTCATCGCCCCGAAGCAGCTTGCCAAGGAACTCGAACTGAGCCGCGGGCTCGGGCTGGGCCTCGGTCGCTGAAATCTGGCCTCGCGTTTGCTGGCTTCGGCTTGAGCCGCAGAGCGGGAGGCAGGGTCAATGGTCAAGGCGAGGAAATCGAAATCGCCCGCGAAGCGAAAGCCAAAACGCACGGCGAAGGCGAATATCGACCCGCGCCAGATGGGCTTGTTCGATGCGCTGGAGGTCGCGGCGCCGGCGGCTGCGCGCAAGCCGCGCGTGAATGTGTCGAAGGCAAAGGCGCCGCGTTCTGAGGCGCTTGAACGACCAGTGGTGTTGAACCCAGGCGAGGCGGCGCAATATCTCGGCGTGTCGGTCAGCACATTGAAGAATTGGCGCGCTAAGAGCATCGGCCCGAAATGGACGATGCGGGGCGCGCGCTTGGTGGCCTACCGCCCCGCCGATCTCGAAAAATTCTTGGACGACAACAGCGCCAAGCGCTGAATTGGGTTCGATTTCCGCTGGGCCGCGGAGTCCAGTTTTCTTCGCCCGCGCGAATTGTGGCGCTGGGCTAATATGGGACAATAAGGGCCAAGGGCGGGCGGCGAGGGTTTTCGCGAGCCAGCTTGAGCCGCGTCGGAAACGCAAGGAAACGGGCCCACGGCTTGCCCGCCAAATCATGTTTTCAAACGTCGGAAGAAAGCGCTGGTGAGCGCGCGATAGCGGCGTTTTCCTTAACGCATGCGCGGCGTTGAATTCGATGCTGCAAGCGACAAGGAGACAACGCATGTCCGCCGATATTTTGCTCACCGTCGAAGAAGCCGCGTCGCGTTTGAAGCTATCGAAGCACACGCTCAATCGCTGGCGCGTTACCGGCGAAGGCCCGCCCTTCGTCAAATATGGCCCGCGCCTGGTGCGCTACATCGACCGCGTGCTCGATGAATGGGCCGCCAAGCGCACCCACGGTTCGACCAGCGAGTACGGGCGGGAATCGCGGTAGGTCCATCGTGTTCGGCGAACGCCCGCAAACTTCGGTTCTGGCCCGTCTGGCTCCTTAAGGAGTGGCGGCAGGCGCCGATCCCCTCTGCAGCCCACTTGAAAAATAAACCTTCAAGGTGTATCTAATTATGGCGATCAAGCGAAAGCCGCACCACGATCTGGCGGCGGTTCAAGCGAAATTCGCGCGGGTGGAGACCCTGGAAATCACGCGCACCGCTGTCGAGGGTGCACGCGCTATGGGTTATTCGCTGGAAGACATTGTTGAGGCGGTGCGGGATTTGGAGCTTGGCGACTTTATCAAGTCGGAGACGGCGCACAGTCCGCCCAACTCGAAGATATGGCACGACACCTACAACATGCTGTGGGACGGTCGGTCGCTATATCTGAAATTCGCGGGCGAGACGCTGATCGACGTCATTCTCACGTCATTCAAAGAGGTCTGTAATGACTAAGACGCGCATTCATCCCGAGACCGGCAAGACCCTGCGGCGCCGAGTGCGCCAGCAGGCGGTAAAGTTCGGCTCGATGACGCGGGTGGTCAACGTGCCGGGCTGGTATCCCGATGACCATAGCGACTCCGTCCATTCCAGCGCCGACCTGGCCGAATCCGACCGCGTGTTTCAGGAGCTGAAAGCTGCCTACGCCGCTCATGTGCGCAAGGTCCGTAAGCGGCTCAAGCTGACGCAGGAAGAAGCTGGTCGATTGATCGGTGGCGGCCGGCGCGCGTTCCAGAAATATGAGAGCGGCGTAATGCCGCCAAGCGATGCGGCGGTGGCCTTGATCGAAATCCTCGATCGCCATCCCCAGGAGGTTGAGTTTCTCAAGTCGATCCGATCTGCCGCGTGAGCCACGTTCTCAACGCATGGCCCGAGCGCGTCGAACGCATCATTCCGTCTTTCGATTGCCGCGTGTTCAACGTCCCCTCGCGCGTCGAAGCGGTCAACGCGCTGATCTGGCGTGAACAGGACGCCGCCCGGAACGCTGTGCAAATGGTGGCGCAGGCGAACTTCACGCCCGAGAATCTGCACGGCAAGTCCGCCGCCGAGTTGATGGCTATGCTGGCGGAGATCGGCGTTTCGATGGAGGCGTTTCCGGTGGCGAACAGGCTCGGGCGCTATCTCGCAAAGCGCTCGGTCGAGACGACGCTTTCAGCGGAGGCCCTCGCACGCATTCCCGAGCCGCATCGCCCGCAAGGGCCGGTGATACGGTCTCGCGTTATCGATCTGGAGCTAGCGCCGCTCGCCGCCCGAAAGGATCGGGTCGAGTTAATCTTCGGGCGCGGGGCGCAGCGCGTGGCGACGATCGGAGCCTGACAGCGTGCTCGGGCCCGTCAAGGAAACCCTATCGGGCCGCGCTGATGCGCGGTCCTTGACTGGCCCTGCGCGCGCTGTCCTTTCGGAGGCGTCGCGGCGAGGGGCGTCAATTGTGAAACACGACGGCCTGCGGCGCGTCGTGCAAGGGGCAAATGGAAGTGAAGGCATCAGCGAAGCACGACCCAGTTTTCGCGGTGGACGCGACTTCGCTGCACGCTGTCACAGCGTGCTCCCGCTTGCCGCGTTCGTACTAGCTTGGCGCTAGCTGAGCTTCGGTTCCGTTGTGCGGCTCTCTTCGTAACTCATTGATTTAATGGTGGGCGCGACAGGGATCGAACCTGTGACCCCTACGATGTCAACGTAGTGCTCTCCCGCTGAGCTACGCGCCCGACCGTTGGGTGGATGAGGCCTATACAGGCAGGCGTGCGCCGGCTCAAGCCGCCGCGATCACGCGTTCGATTTCGATCACCAGGTCTTTCAGGTGGAAGGGCTTGGATAGGACTTTGGCGTCCTTGGGGGCCTGGCTTTGGGCTGAGAGCGCGACCGCGGCAAAGCCGGTGATAAACACAATCTTCATGGCCGGGTCGGCCTCCGCGCCTCGGCGCGCGAGTTCAATGCCGTCGAGGCCAGGCATGACGATATCGGTCAACAATAGGTCATAAGACCCCAGTTCAAGGGCTTCCCAGGCGGAATCGCCGTCACCGTAGGCAGCCACGTCGTGGCCGGCACGGGTCAGGCTCGTCACCAGGAAGGCCCTGAGTGAGTCGTCATCTTCGGCCAAAAGGATACGCGCCATGGCCCGCTCCGAAAATCGGCCCCACCAAAGCGGTAGCCTCTAGCATGGCCTTGGTAAAGACCGCCTGAACTGCCTTTTCAGTTCCTGCGCTTTGAAATGTTGACGCCCTTAGCCGAGGCAGCGAACAATGGCGCCATGGAAGCCTCGGATCACGGGCAGGGGAGTGCGGCGTGCGCCTTGAGCCATGGCGCTGGACAGCCTTCCCCCCCATCTGAATTGCGCGACCCCGCCGAACCCCCGTTCGTGCTGATAGAGCCGATGTGGCGCACGGCGCCGCTGATCTTCGCGTCACCCCATTCCGGCCGACGCTACCCCGAGGGTCTGCTAGCGCAAACCCGGATTGGGCTGCTCAGTCTGCGGCGTTCCGAGGACACGTATGTGGACGAGTTGTTCGCCGGCGCCGTCGCGCATGGCGCGGCGGTGCTCTCCGCTTCGGTCGCGCGTGCTTATGTTGATCTAAATCGCGACCCCTCTGAACTCGACCCCGAGATGTTTGACGAGCGCCCGCCGCAAATTTCAGGCGGCGCGTCAGCGCGGGTGCAGGCGGGCCTGGGCGCCATCCCGCGCATCAGCGGCGATGGGCAAACGATCTACCGCCGCAAATTGACGTTAGACGAAGCCGAGCGCCGCATCGCAGCGGTGCACCGACCGTATCATGAGCTCTTGCGAAATCTGGTCACCGAGACGAAGGGCTTGTTCGGCTGCGCTGTGCTGATCGATTGCCATTCCATGCCCAGCACGGCGCGCGGCGCGCATGCGCCAGATATTGTTCTCGGAGATCGCTTCGGCGCTTCATGCCACCCATCAGTCACCTCACTCGCGGAAGCGACATTGCGACGCCTGGGCTATCGTGTCGCGCGCAACACGCCGTTCGCGGGAGGGCACACCACACAAACCTACGGGCGCCCGATGCAGCGCGTGCACGCGCTTCAGGTGGAAATCAACCGCGCGCTTTACGTCGATGAACGCACGCTGGAACGCACCAAAGGCTACGCGCGCGTCCGTGCCGACATGGGCCGTCTTGCCGAAACGTTCTCGGCGGCGGCGCTGCACAGGAGCCTGGCGTAGCGCCTCAGCGCGGGATGACCGCGGTGGTCTCGATTTCGATCAACGCGGCGTCCTCGATCAGCGCTTTGACTTCCACCACCGCCATTGCCGGATAGTGACGGCCCATCTTTTCGCGCCAAATCGCGCCGATTTCGGCGAGAGAGGCAAGGTAGGCGCGTTTGTCTACGATAAACCATGTCATGCGGGCGACATGTTCCGGTCCGGCCCCGGCTTCGCGCAACACCGCCAGCGTGTTGTCGAGCGTTTGGCGAAATTGCCCGGCGATACTGGTCTCTTTGAACACGCCGTCGGGGGTCCAGCCGATTTGGCCGGCGACAAACACGATTTGTCCGTCAGCGACCATGCCATTTGAATAACCCTTCGGCCGCGGCCAATTTTCGGGGAGCAGGGCTCTCATGAATTGTTCTCCGCGTAGCGCGACATCGCCGCGCGCAGTTCGGCGGGCCATGGCTCGGGGTTCATGGAATTGAGGTCAACATAAACGATCGTGTGTTCGAATGTGGCGACGGTTTCTCCGGCGACGCTGGCCTCATGGCGAAGCCGGCAAGAGGCGCCGCCAAGGTGAGCGACCTTGAGATCTTGGCGCAGCATCGCGCCGATACGGACTGGGCGGATGAATTCCGCGTCGAGTCTCACCGTCGGCACGCCCTTGCGTTGATCAACATGCAACGTCTTGAACGAGCAGGCGAGCGGGCCGGCGAACCAATCCTCGACCATTTCGTTCACCAGCGCGAAAAAGCGCGGGTAGAACATGAGTCCCGCCGGGTCGCAGTGCTCGAAGCGGACAGTGATTTCGCGCGTGAAACTGGTCATGAGCGCTCGCGCAATCTGTAGCGCTGCAGCTTGCCCGTTAGGGTTTTAGGCAGCTCCGCGACAAACTCAATGGCGCGTGGATATTTGTACGGCGCGATGGCTTGTTTGACATGGTCTTGAAGCGTTGGGACGGTCGCGTGGTTCGCGGGCGTCGTTGGCGTGAGCACAACAAAGGCCTTGACGATGTGCCCTCTTTCTTCGTCGGGAACGCCAATCACTGCCGCCTCGGCTACGCTTTCGTGCGTGAGGAGCGCGTTCTCCACTTCTGGCGCGGCGATATTATAGCCGGAAGAAACGATCATGTCGTCGGCGCGCGAGACGAACCAGAAATAGCCATCCTCGTCGCGCTCATAGATATCGCCGGTGACGTTCCAGCCGTCGATGACGTAGCTCCGCTGCCGGTCGTCGGCGAGATAGCGGCAACCCGTGGGGCCGCGCACTGCAAGCCGGCCCGTGCCCGCGCCTTCGATCGGGACATTGTTCTCATCCAACAGGCGCGCGACATAGCCCGGTACGGGCTTGCCAGTGGCGCCTGGGCGAATGTCGTCGCCGCGCGCGGAGATGAAAATGTGGATCATCTCGGTTGAACCGATGCCGTCGATGATGCGGATGCCGGTGGCTTCATACCATTGGTCGGACGTCGCCTTGGGTAAGTGTTCGCCGGCGGAGACGCAGGTGTGCAGCGAAGCGAGGCGCGTTACGCCGAGTTTCAGGAGCGCGCGATAGCCGGTGGGGGAGGTGAAGAGCGTGGTGGCCTTATGCTGGGCGATCGTGTCGGCGAGCGCCTCGAAGCCGGGTTTCTCCGGTAGGGCGGTCGCCGCGCCGCAAGCGGCGGGGAAAACCACCGACGCGCCAAGCCCGAATGTGAACGCAAAGGGCGGCGTGCCGCAGAACACGTCACTCGATTTCGGTCGCAGGATGTGACGCGAGAAGGTCGCTGCCATGGCCGCGACATCACGGTGGAAATGCACGCAGCCCTTGGGGTTGCCAGTGGTGCCCGAGGTGAAGGCGATCAGCGCGGGATCGTCGGGACTGGTATCAACAGCGAGAAAATCCGGCTCGGTATCAGCGAGCAAAGTGTTGAGCTCTCCGAACGACACCACACGTCGCATTGAAGAGCAGTTGTGACGAGCGGCGTTGAGCTCTCCTTCTAAAACATCGTCGACGAGGGCATGCGATATCTGCGCCTTGTCAACGATAGTTTTCAATTCACCGGCGCGCAGCATCGGCATCGTGACCACGGCGACGCCGCCCGCGCGCAACACTGCCCACCAAGCGGCTAAGGTCGTGAACGAGTTTGGCCCATGCAAGAGCACTCGATTGCCGGGCAACACGTCCATCTTGTACGAGAGCACCCACGCAATACGCTCAACAGTGAGGAGCAGTTCGCTGTACGAAACGTCGCGATCAGGCAATTTCACCGCGACATTGCGGCCGAGGCCGCTGTCAACGATGCAGTCCAACATGATCGATGCATTGTAAGTGCCTGGGAACTGAAGCTCTGGCAGATCGAACCTCAGCTCAGGCCAAAGCCCGCGCGGCGGCAGGTTGTCGCGCACGAACGTATCGCGGTGCGCGCTCATCTCAATCGCCCTCGAACACGGGCTTGCGTTTGTTGGCGAAGGCCTCGTAGGCGCGCGCGAAATCCTTGGTTTGCATGCATATCGCCTGCGCCTGGGCTTCGGCCTCGAGCGCTTGTTCCAAGCTCATGGTCCACTCCATATTGAGCTGATTTTTCGTCATCGCGTGCGCGAACGAGGGGCCGTGCGCCAGGTCGTGTGCGAATTGCGCCACTTCCGCGCCCAATTTGTCAGCGGCCACGACGCGACTGAAAAACCCCCATCGTTCGCCTTCCTCGGCGCTCATGGATCGGCCGGTGAAGAGTAATTCTCCGGCGCGCCCTTGGCCGATGATGCGCGGCAGTATTGAGCAAGCACCCATGTCGCACCCCGCGAGGCCAACGCGGGTAAACAGGAATGCGGTCTTGGCGTCTGGCGCGGCGAAGCGAATATCGCTCGCCATCGCCAAAATCGCGCCAGCGCCCGCGCACACGCCTTCAACCGCGGCGACGATCGGCTGCGGGCAGGCCCGCATCGCCTTCACCAGATCGCCGGTCATGCGCGTGAAGCGCATCAATTCAGGCATGCTCATTTTGGTGAGCGGTGCGATGATGTCGTGAACATCGCCGCCGGAGCAGAAATTGCCGCCGGCGCCGCTGAGCACAATTGCTTTGCAGTCCTCCGCATAAACAAGTTGGCGGAAGAGGTCGCGCAATTCGGCGTATGATTCGAACGTCAGCGGGTTCTTGCGCTCAGGTCGATTAAGCGTAACGCAGCCGACACGATCCTTGAACGACCAGAGAAAGTGCTTGGCGCGATATTCCGCCGCCTTCCACGCATCGCCCATCATGGCGTCGCCTCCCGTCCAAGCTTGCCGCGGACAGATGCCTTGGCGCCGTCCAGCAGCCGCATTAGCGCTTGTTTGTCGTTTTGTTCTAGCTCGCCAAGGAGGCGTTCGACACAGATTTCGTGCGCCTTGGCCATTTTCCTGAACAGGCTTTCGCCGCGCGGCGTCAATCGCACGCGTTGAACGCGGCGATCGCTTTCGTCCTCGCGCGCTTCGATCAAACCGTCGGCCTTGAGGCGGGCGGCGAGGCCGGTGACGTTGCCGTTCGAGACCAGCAGAAATTGCGACACCACGCCGAGCGTGAGCGGCCCATGACGCTCCAACGCGGCGAGGAAATCAAACCGCGCAAGGGTCGAGCCAAAGCGCGCGCGCATCAAAGTGTCGATCTCGCGCTCGATCAGGCGCGCCGTGGAGAGCAGCCGCAGCGAAAGCCGTACGCCGTCGTGCGCGTCTTTCATGCTTGGTCCGTGATGTGTTCGCGCCGCGCCAAGTTGCGGCGCAATTGCGCCTGACCCGCGCGGTACGGCGGCGGCGCGGCAAGCCCGTCCCAGCCTAGTTCAGCCGCCGCGCGCAGCGACCAGAACGGATCGACCAGGTGCGGACGCGCCAGCGCGCAAAGATCGGCGCGGCCAGCCGCGAGGATGGAATTGACGTGATCGGGCTCGAAAATGTTGCCAACCGCCATGGTGCGCACATTGCCCTCGTTGCGGATGGCGTCGCTGAAGGGGGTTTGGAACATGCGCCCGTACACGGGGCGTGCATCCGGCGTGGTCTGGCCGGCGGAAACGTCAATGAGATCGGCGCCGGCGTGGGTGAAGGCGCGGGCGATGGCGATGGAATCCTCGGCGGTGAGCCCGTCCTCATGCCAATCGCTGGCGGAAATGCGCACCGACATTGGCTTGTGCTCAGGCCACGCGGCCCGCATCGCTTCGAATATCTCAAGCGGAAAGCGCAGGCGGTTTTCTCTACTGCCTCCATATTCATCCGTGCGCAGATTGGAGAGCGGCGACAGAAACGACGATAGCAGATAGCCGTGCCCGCAATGCAGCTCCAGCATGTCGAAGCCCGCTTCATTTCCCATGAGCGTCGCGCGTACGAAATCAGCTTTCACCTGGTCCATGTCGGCGCGAGTCATGGCGCGCGGGGCGGCGTTACGCTCGGACCAAGGGAGAGCGGAAGGGGCGATCAGCTCCCAATTGCCGTCGGGCAGCGGCTGATCGGGAAACTCTTCCTCCCACGGCACGCGCGTTGAGCCCTTGCGGCCCGCATGCGCCAATTGCAGAGCGAATTTCGCATCCGAATGCGCATGCACATAGTCGACAATGCGCTTCCAGGCGGTGACATGCTCCGGCTTGTACATGCCGGCGCAGCCGGGGGTGATGCGCGCGTCGGGGGAGATGTCCGTCATCTCGGTGACGATCAGTCCCGCGCCGCCCATCGCGCGTGCGCCGTAATGGACCAGGTGGAAATCATTCACCGTTCCTTCGATCGCCGAATACATGCACATGGGGGACACAACGATGCGGTTGGCGAGGTCCATCTCGCGCAAGCGCAGCGGCGCAAACATTGGCGGCGGCGTTGTTGATCCGCCTGCGTTCCGGGCAAACCAAGATTCAACCCGCTTCAGGAAAACCGGATCGCGCAGGCGCAGATTTTCATGGCTGACCCGCTGGCTGCGGGTGAGCAGGGAATAGGTAAATTGCAGCGGATCGAGGCTCGCGTAGCGATCGATGTGCTCGAACCATTCGGTCGAGTTGCGGGCAGCGTTTTGCAATTTGAGCACATCGACGTGGCGTTCGGCTTGGTATTCGGTGAGCGCCTCATCCAAGGGCTTTCCGCCATGCAGCACCTGCGCCAGCTTTATTGCGTCCTCGAACGCGAGTTTGGTGCCTGAGCCGATCGAAAAGTGCGCTGTGTGGGCGGCATCGCCCATCAAAATCAAATTGCCGCGACGCCATGTGCCGCACACAACGCGCGGAAAATTGAGCCAGGCCGAGCCGCGCAGGTGTTTGGAATTGGTGTCGAGCCTGGCGCCGTCCAGGTACTTCGCGAACAAGTGCTCGGCGGCGCGGCAAGTTTCGTCCTGACTCATGACCTCGAAGCCAAGCCCGCGCCATGTCGCTTCCGAGCACTCGACGATGAAGGTGGAGGCGCCAGGCTCAAACGTATAAGCGTGCGCCCAGATCCAGCCGTGCGGCGTTTGCACGAATGCGAAAGTGAAGGCCGCAAACGCTTTATCCGCGCCGAGCCAGATATATTTGTTCGGGCGCGTATCGATATCGACCTGGAAATCGTCGGCGAAGGCGTTCC
This sequence comes from Terricaulis sp., assembly GCA_040080805.1. Classification (GTDB taxonomy): domain Bacteria; phylum Pseudomonadota; class Alphaproteobacteria; order Caulobacterales; family Aquidulcibacteraceae; genus Vitreimonas. The sequence goes on from JBEBHQ010000011.1 coordinate 73,569, forward strand.
GCACTTTGCTGTTCAAGCCGTCGCTGGCGACTACCAGATCATATTCGGCGAAGAATGCCGCATCGACTTCGACTTCGCGCTGGAACTCTAGCCGTACTCCGAAGTTACGCGCGCGGTCCTGGAGCAAGTTCAAAAGCCGTTTGCGACCGATGCCCGAGAAACCGTGGCCGGAGGAGGTTATGGTCTGGCCGTGGATGTGGACGTCGATGTCATCCCAGTGCGCCAGGCCCGCTTCGATCGCGCCAGCGCCAACGGGGTCGTTGGCGCGCAAGTTTTCCATGGTCTGGTCGGAGAATACGACACCCCAGCCGAACGTGTCGCCTGGATCGTTGCGCTCGAACACCACGATGTCATGGGTCGGATCGCGCAGTTTCATCGAGATGGCGAACGTGAGCCCTGCCGGTCCGCCGCCAATGCAAGCAAGTTTCATCACGATATTTTATATATATAATAATACGAGAGCAACACGAACCTTCCGATTGGGATCGCTCCGCCGTCATGTGTTCCGATTATTGCGGCGGCAATCGGCCGACGCTGCCTTCGCCGCGCGGATCCGCGCCGCCCTCCAGGCCTCGCGGCGTCACGCGGATTGCATGTAAGCCGCTCTGTCCCTCAACGGGCCCGAGGCGCCAGCCGCGCGCCGTCAACGTCTCCGCGATTCCCGCGGGCCAGCGCTCTGGCTCCGCCTCGACAGCGCCAAAGCGCGCCGTCGCGTTCCCAGAGGCAAGCGCGTCTTGAACCGGCAAGTTCCAATCGAGAATGCCGATGGTCGCGCGCGCGACATAGCCGATTATGTCTGAGCCGCCGGGGGAGCCTATCACCAGCACAAGCTGACCTTCGCTGTCTGTCACGATGGTCGGCGACATTGATGAGCGCGGCCGTTTGCGCGCCGCCACGGCGTTCGCGACCGGTCTGCCGTTGATCGAAGGCCGGAAGGAAAAGTCTGTCAGCTGGTTGTTGAGCAGAAAGCCCGAGGCCATGCGCTGGGAGCCGAACAGGCTTTCGATCGTCGCTGTCAGCGCGACGGCATTGCCCCAACGATCCACGATCGAGAGGTGGGTGGTGCCGATGTCGTCGCTGAATGCGGCGCCCCAACGCTCGAACAATTCTCGGCCAGCGGGCATGCCGGGCGACACGCGTGCAGGCGCGTGTTGAAGATCGATCTGCCGCGCGCGCTCGTCGAGATAGGCGGGCGCGATCAATTCCTGCGTTGGCGTCGGCACAAACTCGGAATCGGCCATGTAATGATCACGGTCGGCGTAGGCGAGCCGGCTGGCCCAGAGGAAGGCCGCCCAATCGTCGCTGTTGCTCGGACCAACCGGCTGCGGCCGGGCACGCTCATAGAGCCCAAGAATGGCGAGCGTGGCATTTCCAGAACTGGGCGGCGCGGCTGTGCATACCCGATACACCCGGTAGCGCGCGCAGATCGGCTCGAACCGAAGCGGCAGGGCGCTGTGCAGATCCTCAAGCGTCAGCGCGCCTGCGCGCGGCCCGCGCTGCGCCGCGGCGACGATCGATTGCGCGATGTCACCCTCACTCAGGGCTTCCGGACCTTGCGTCGCGATGGCGCGCAATGTCGCTGCGTAGGCAGGATTGCGCAGCACATGGCCCGCTGGCCAAGGCCTGCCTTGGGTGTCGAAGAAATACGCGCGCGCGGCTGGATCGTCGCGCAAGCGCATCTGGTGTGCGTCCAACCGCAAATAGGCCGCCACCATCGGTGAAATGGCAAAGCCGTCTTCGGCCAAGCGTATCGCAGGTTCGAACAACCGCCCCCATTCGAGGCGACCGTGATTCTCATGCGCGAGTTTGAGCATGGGCGTGAGCAGGGGCGTGCCGATCGAGCGGCCGCTCGCTTGGGCGTCGTAGAACTCTATCGGCTGACCGCTTGCGTCCAGGAACATGTCCGGCGTTGCGGCCGCTGGTGCGCGCTCGCGTCCGTCATAGCCGCTGATGCGTTCGCTGGCGGCGTCATAGAACAGCAAGAAACCGCCGCCGCCGAGGCCGGAGGATTGCGGCTCGACCAAGCCCAGCACCAGCTCGGCGGCGATCGCCGCGTCAACAGCGCTGCCGCCTTGACGCAACATCTCAAGCGCGGCGTCGACCGCGCGCGGATCCGCCGCCGCCGCCATCGCCTCGCCGTGGGGCGCAGGTGGTTGTGTCTCGGTTGGCGCGGGCGTGGCGACGCACGCGGCCACAAGCAAAATCGCCGCAATGAGCGGCGCCATGAGAGCCAATCTTCCTTTGAGCCTAGTCATGGGCATTGGCGTTCTTCATCCTCCCGTGCCGCCGCACTTGGCATAATGCCAAGTGCGGCGGGAGGCGAGAGGTTAGAACGACGCCCGTGTTCTCACGTAGTAGAACCCACCGTTGAAGCCGGCTGGAGCCGTCACGGGATAGGCCGCGCCCACGACCGCCGCGCCCCACGGATTTGCATCTGGGTAGGCGTCAAACGCGTTTTGCGCCCCGACCGCAATCCCAATGTTCTCGGTGAGGTCATAGCCCAGCTCGAAATCGAAGGTGACTTGTGCGTCCCCTTGGATCGGCAGGTCGCAACCCGTCGGTCCGCCGCCGTAGGCATCGACATGGCACTCAAAGTATTCGCCGTAATAATTGAGCCGCGCCAGGCCGTTGAACGGACCTTGAGTATGATTAAGGGTGATGTTGCCTTTGATTTCCGGCAAGCCGTTTTCGATCACGTACCGGCGGCCTACGGAGAGCGGGGCGGCAGTGTTCGAGCCGATGTTGGTCACCTCGGTTTGGGTCCAGTTGAACGCCGCCGCGAGTGTGGATTCCGAACCCGGGTACATTTCAAACCGAGTGCTCGCCACCACGTCGATACCTTGCGTCTCGGTGTCGAACGAATTGGTGAAGAAGCTGAAGCTGGTCAGATCCTCCGAGCCCGCGAAATCCGCGACGTTGAGTTTGCCGGCGGCGTCGAGCAGGTTGAGCACTTGGCTTGTTGTTGAACCCGGTGGGATAGCGGTCGCAGGCAATTCAGCCGCCACTTCCAACAACTCAGCCAGGAAGTCCTGTGCGTCCGACAGCGAAATGCGATTTGTCACCGCGATATTGAAGTAATCGACCGTTATATTGACGCCGCCCAGGTTGAAGCCCGCGCCAAGCGTGAAGTTTTCGGATTCTTCCGGCGTCAGCGTGGGCCGGAAGCCCGTGCTCAATTCGAGCCGATTGGCGATGAATTGGCCCGCGCCGGAAGACAGAGGTATGGTCCCCAGATCGACCAATGCCGTGCCGCTAAACTGCGTGGTGACGTTTGTTACGTTGGCCTGGCCCGCTGTCGGCGCGTGGAAACCGGTGCTCCAGGTTGAACGCAGCGTGAAGTCGTCGGTCACGTGATAGAGCGCGCCGAGCTTGTAGTTCGTGGTCCCGCCGTACGTGTCGTAGAAATCCTCGTAACGCACCGCGGCCTGCAGCACCAATTGCTCGGTGACATCGGCTTCGAGATCGAGATAGACGGCGTAGTTCTCTTGCGTCGTCTCGCCGGCGATTGCGGGCGTGAAGCCGCCAAAGCCATTGGAGCTTGACGAGAAGCCTTGGCCGCCTGGGTAGGCCAACGAAGGCGCCGACAGCGGACCAAGCTGATACGATGCGGGATCGCCAGCCCGGATCTCGAATGTTTCCGAGCGGTGCTCGCCGCCGAACGCCACGTTCAAGTCGGAGGCGAACCCGACATCCAACCCATAGGAGAAATCGAGGTTGAAATTCTCGTCAATCTGGCTGTAGCCGCCTGGATTGAACGAGGTCGGCGTGTTGGGCCCGAGGCTCGCATTGATGGTATTGTTGATGAAAAAATCGATGTCGTTGCGACCGTGTGTGTAGCTCAAATCGTAGGACAGACCCGAACCCCACGGCAATTCACCGCGCAGGCCGATCACGATGGACTTGTCTTCGAGATCGCCACCGAAACGCGGCGTGAAGCCGCCCGGGAACATTTCCACGAACGAAAAGCAATTGGCGTTGCCTGTAACGGCCGCGAGAATGACGGGATCGGGCAACAGGCCTCCGCCGGCGGTGAGCGGAATGCCAGCCGGGCAATCGCCCGCCGTGTTGACCGAAAGATCGCCCACCAGCACGGAGGGGACGCCGCCGACAAGAGCAAAGCCTGTAAGCGGATCAACTTCGGGCCCCGCGAAAACGCCGCCGCGATTGGTCGGATTGCGGAAGAAGAAGCCGCCTTCCGTTTGCCGTCCGGAATAATTGCCGAAGGCGTACACTTCAGCAGTGTCGGTCAATTCAAGCGCGCTGTTGATGAAAATCGTGAAGTCATCATTGACATTGGGCTGGCCCCAAATTTGCGCGGGGTTGGCGACGGCCGTGTTGCCAGCGGCAATGAGCGCGGCCGCATCGCCGCGCTGAATGGAGCGGCTGGTGGCGTCGGTCGTGCCGTATTCGGCGCTGATATTGACGAAGCCATTTTGGCCAAGCGACATGCCGAGATTGCCGGAGACGCTATATTGCGTGCCGTCGCCTTCGTAGGTCTGGCCCCATTCAGCTTCCAGCTGTCCGCCGCTTGGATCGTCGCGGAGAATGAAGTTCATCACGCCGGCAATGGCGTCCGACCCGTATTGCGAGGCCGCGCCATCGCGCAGCACTTCCACACGACTGAGCGCGATCGCGGGAATCACGGAGATATCCGCGCCCTGCGCGCCGTCGGAAAGGCCGCCGCCGAGGAATGAAATCACGGCCGCGCGATGGCGGCGCTTGTTGTTGACAAGTACAAGCGTCGAGTCCGGCGGCAGGCCGCGCAGATTGGCCGGGCGGACGAGCGTCGCGGCATCCGAAATCGATTGGGTGTTGACGTTGAAGGAAGGGACCGAGGTGCGCAGGATGTTTTGCAGATCGGTGTCGGCCTGATCCTGCAATTCTTGCGCGGAGATCACATCGACGGGGGCCGGCGTGTCAGCGGCCGAGCGTGCGGTACGCCGGGTTCCAGTGACGATAATCGTGTCTTCGGAATTCGCCCCTTGGGAGTCTTGCGCGGACGCCACGCCCGCCGATAATCCAACGGCGAACGCGCCAGCAATCGCGGTGGCGGTGCTCAACAGTCTTAGTCTCATCACTCGGCTCCTAGAGATGTTGGCGCGCCAACGAACGCTTTTCAAATCGCACTTTTGGAGACTAGCACCACAAAGCCTCGCGGCAATGGACGCTCTGCGTCGTTTAGGTCACAGTCCTGGGAGATTCGAAGCGGTTTTGCATGTGGGGAAGGTTGGGTGCTTCGATTACGTTTGGCGCAACCCGCTGACTTGCCGGCTCTCACGGCGGTGATGGACGTCGCCATTGGCGAATTGCAGCGCGGCTTTCTCACCCCAGAGGAGATTTCCGCAAGCCGCGCGGTGATGGGGATCGACACGCAATTGGTGCGCGACGGGACCTATTTCGTGGCCGAAATAGACGGCGTCTTGGCGGGCTGCGGCGGCTGGAGCAGGCGTGCGACGCTTTACGGCGGCGACCACAGCGCGCAGCTGCGTGACGCGGCCTTGCTCGACCCGGCGCGCGACAGCGCCCGCGTACGCGCCATGTACACCCATCCCGCCTTCACGCGCCGCGGCGTGGGACGCGCGGTGTTGGCGGCGAGCGAAGCGGCCGCGTTCGCCGCTGGTTTCAAAAGCGTGGAGCTGATGGCGACCTTGGCCGGCGAGCCGCTCTATCGATCGTACGGCTATGTCGAAGTGGAGCGCACGACCTCTCCCGCAATCGACGGGGTTCGCGTGCCTCTGGTTCGAATGAGAAAAGCGCTCGTCGGGTAAAGACCGAGCTCAGGGAGCCGCTGGCGGAGAGGGAGTCCAACTCCGCTCACGTCGCCAACCTTCGTCCACCTTTTTTATTGTGAGTAAATCCAATTTCTTATGGACGATGAGATGACAGGGTGCTGTCGTCAGCTTGCGGCCTCTTTCGTCCTCAATCGCATTGGCTCGCCTTCCTAGACACGACTGCACGCCTTGACCCCGCGATTGAGCCGGTTCTCTTGCTGACGCCCCACGCGGTCGAAGCATTTGTCGGAGCAACCGCAGACCGCATCTCGGCGAGATTGATCAGGTTACGTGTTGCGGCGATCAGTTGAACTCACGGGCATTTTCGGACGCGACGCCTCGATTGACGTGGCGCGAGAACGGACGTTAGGGAGCCCCCTTGGCAAGGGTGATGTCGATAGGCCAATGGTTCCCCTCAGGGAAGGAGCCGTTCGATCCGTAGGCAGGGATGGGCGTCAAGATAGGCCAGTTTAAGAACGCTGATCGGGGACTGTTTGGTTCACACGAGACGCTGGAGTGACAGCGCGCCTGGACCAAGTACTTTCCGGCCCCCAGCGTGCAATCGACAAAAAAGGGTTCGTGGCGATGCCCAGCTTCGCGATTAGCGGCGGTGGTGACCCGGCTGAGATCCACAATGGGGTTGCCTTCTTACACTGGCGGAACGCCGTCCATGCGGTGAGCATGCCCTATGCCTCCATGCCCCCATGATCCCAGGCGTACCGGGGCACGAGGAAACGGCAGGACACGTTGTCTTTGCAGCGGATTTCCGAGGGAGAGAGCATCGCGGAGACTTCTTCACTGATCTCGAAGAAGCGTTGACGAGAGCGCGGCGTCGGTCAGCATAAGGCGGCGATCGAAAACATCCTTGGCGTGGGCCGGCGTGCCTACCTATGTCGGCGCGAGATGAGAGGGAGACAATTGGACTCGAAAGATGTGATGCCGCCTTTCCTGAGCGTGCGCGTCTTTGAGGCCGCTGCGCGCTCGCGCAGCTTCGTGCGGGCGGCTGAAGAATTGGGTATTACGGCCGGCGCTGTAAGTCAGCACATCCGGATCCTGGAGGAGTTCGCGGGCCAGCCGCTGTTTCGCCGCTTGGGGCGGGGCGTTGAGCTCACGGACGCCGGGCGATCGGCATTCAGTCCTGCCACCAACGCAATCGCCGAAATGTTGCAAGCCGGCAGGGCCATGCGCGCCAGCTTGCGCGGTCGCCGCATATCTATATCGACCGCGCCATCTTTCGCTTCGAAATGGCTGATCCCGCGTATTACGCGCTTTCAGGAGCTTTTTCCCGACATCGAAGTGCGCATGTCTGCCGACATGTCGCTCGTCGATTTTTCGGGCAGCGATATCGACCTCGCCATTCGGTACGGGCCAGGGGGCTATGAGGGCTTGCACTGCGAACGGCTCATGTCGGAGTCGGTCATCGTTGTCGCCAGTCCAAGCCTGTTACATGGTCGCAATCCTGCGCAAACAGTGGCCGATCTCGCCGATCTTCCGCTCATCCACGATGAATCCAGCGAACGGGACCCCGCGTGCCCGACATGGAACATGTGGTTTGCCGCCCGTGGGCAGCGGCGTGACGACGTCGAGCGTGGGCTCCGGTTCAACCAATCGAGCCTCGCACTTGAAGCAGCGGTTGCCGGCAAGGGTCTCGTGCTCGCCAAGCGTCAACTCGCGCTCCGCGACATCGCCAACGGCGCGCTCGTGGCGCCTTTGAAAGAGATCCACGCGCCCGTGAGTTTTGCGTATTGGCTGGTCTGGCCCCGGGGGCGCCGGTTTGAGCCGTCGCAGACCGCGTTTCTCGAATGGCTGCGCGAGCTTGCTATTGAAGGCGACGCCGGCGCTGACCAGACCGCCTGAATGCCTAAACCCACACTTTAGCCCAGCGCTCTTTCTCGCTGGCGCAGCAACGCTCAGTGTTCCCGCCGCTGGGGCTCATGGCCCGACTGCCTGTGGGTCTCGTTTGCAATGTATCGCTATGACGCCGTCGATCGCCTTGTCGTCGAGGAACGCGTGGCGCAGTTTCGCGACCAGACCCAGCGTTATCTCGCCGGTCTGATCGACGAAGACGCGTTCAAGCCGCTGCGCCTGCAGAATGGTCTCTATATTCAGCGATACGCGCCGATGCTCCGGCTCGCCATCCCCTATGGCGTGCTCTCTTCCGAACAACTCCGTGCGCTGGCGTCGATCGCGCGGACTTACGATCGCAGCTACGGGCATTTTACCACCCGCCAAAACATTCAGTTCAACTGGGTGAAGGTTGAAGACGTCCCCGACATCCTTGCCGATATCTCCAAGGTCGGCATGCACGCCATCCAGACGAGCGGCTCCTGCGTCCGTAACGTCACGACTGACGCGTTTGCGGGAGTAGCTGCCGACGAGATTGTCGATCCGCGTCCCTATTGCGAGATCATGCGGCAGTGGTCGACTATTCACCCAGAATTCGGGCATCTGCCGCGTAAATTCAAAGTGGCGTTCAATGGCGCCAAGGAAGATCGCGCGGCTACGGGTGTCCACGATCTCGCCTTCGATCTATATCGCGATGACGCTGGCGACGTGCGCATCGCGGTGAAGGTCGGCGGCGGCCAAGGCCGGACGCCGCGCATCGCCGATGTCATTAAGCGCGATCTCGATTGGCGGGAATTGCTGAACTACAGTGAAGCAGTTCTGCGCGTTTATAACCGTCTTGGCCGCCGCGATCAGATCTTCAAGGCGCGCGTCAAAATACAGGTGGAAACACTTGGCGCGGAAGCCTTCGCCGCGTTGGTGGAGGAGGAGTGGGCGCACCTGCGCGGCGGACCGAACACGCTCAGCGATGAAGAGTTCGCGCGTGTTTCATCGCATTTTGTCGACCCGCCCACCGAAGAGTTGCTGCAATCGGCTGCCATCTGGATAAATCCACGATTTCGCGCGTGGACGGGTCGCAACGTAGCGCCGCATCGCAATGGCGCGTACGCGATCGTGACGATCAGCCTGAAGCGCGAGGGCGTAGCGCCGGGCGACGCAACAGCCGATGAGATGGACGCGATCGCGTCAATCGCCGATCGCTACAGCTCTTCTGAATTGCGCGTCGCACACACGCAGAACTTGGTGCTGCCGTACGTTCCACGGGCAAAGCTCGTGGCGCTCTGGGAAGAGTTGGAGTCGCTCAATCTCGCGCGCGGCAATATTGGTCTTGCCTCGGACATCATTTGCTGCCCGGGCGGTGACTTTTGCTCGCTCGCCAACGCCAAATCGATCCCGCTTTCGGCGGAAATCGCCGAGCGTCTGGCCCCGATCGAAGACGATCTTGGGCCGATCGCGATCAAGGTTTCGGGTTGCATCAATGCATGCGGCCACCATCACGTCGGTCATATCGGCGTGCTGGGCGTCGAGAAGGCCGGCGAGGATTGGTATCAAATTCTGCTCGGCGGCCGCGCCGACGAAGGTGGGCGGCTCGGCGTGCTGATCGGCAAGTCGGTACGGGGCGAAGCTGTGCCTAGGATCATTGATCGCCTGGCGCGCCATTATCTCGCCGTGCGCTTGGCCAACGAGAACTTCATCGACACTGTCGAACGCCTGGGCGCTGGTGCGTTCAAAGTCGCCGTCGAATCCGAGGGGAGCGCCGCGGCATGAGCGTGATCATCGATGTCAACGAAGGCGTTGCGCGCATCAGTGGCGAGGTGATTGCGCGTGCCGCCCCGGTACCGGCCACCCCAGCGAACGCAGGCCACGGCGACGTACGCAAGAAGATTGTCCCCGTGATCAAGCCACCAGCCGGACCCTCAGTGACCGCCTGGGAGGGCGGCGTCTATTGGTCGATGCAGGAATGGCTCGCGGCGCCGCAACCGGGTGGCGCTGTCCTATTGCAGCCCGCGGATGATCCCCGGGCCTTGGGCGATGCGATCGAGTCCGCGGCTCTCGTTGCGGTCGACATTCCGCGTATCGGCGATGGACGCGGCTATTCACATGCGGTGCTGCTGCGCCGCGCGGGTTATCGTGGTCCGCTGCGCGCGGTTGGCGCGATCACGGCCGATCAGGTTTATGCGCTCTCGCGCGTCGGCTTCACGTCGTTCAGTCTGCGCGCCGATCAGGACGCTGAAACCGCCCGCCGAGCGCTCCGCACATTCGGCGTGTCGTACCAGAGCATGATTGGGGCGCCCGGTGCGTTGAGCGATCGAACGGGCGCGAACTTTGCCGCGCGTGTCCGCTTATTGGAGCGCGCTCTGATCGCCATCGCGGAACGTCACGATCGACCCGCGCTGGCGTCGAGCTTGTCGGCGGAGGATATGGTGATCACCGATGCGATTGCGCGCCTCGGTTTGCCCATTGATGTGTTCACGCTCGATACGGGCCGTTTGCATAAAGAAACATTGGATTTGCTCGCCGAAACGCAGCGCCGGTTCGGCATCGAAATCGAAGTGTTCACGCCCGATAACGGCGACGTCGCTGCTTACGTCAAGGCGCATGGGGAGAACGGCTTTTACGATGGCGTTCAGCAGCGCAAGCTTTGCTGCAATATCCGCAAAGTAGCGCCGCTCGCTCGCGCGCTAGCCGGCCGCGACGCATGGATCACCGGTCAGCGCCGCGAGCAAGCCGCAACGCGTGCGAACTTGGCAGAGGCCGAGTTAGACGCAGAGCGCGGAATCCAGAAATGCAATCCGCTGGTTGATTGGAGTTGGGCCGACGTCCAAACCTACGCCGACCGCTTCAACATCCCGATGAACCCGCTCTACGCGCGCGGTTACGTCTCGATCGGCTGTGAGCCGTGCACGAAAGCGGTCCGGCCCAGTGAAGACCCGCGCAACGGCCGCTGGTGGTGGGAAACTCGGGAGAGCAAAGAATGCGGCTTGCACTCAAACTCGACGACCGTGCGCTGATGAGTGCGGAGGCGTTGCGGGCACCATCACCGCTAGTCACAACGGCGCGGCTCGATCGGCTCGAGTCGGAGGCGGTCTATATTTTGCGGGACTTGACGGTGTTTGCCAGGCCCGTGCTGTTGTTTTCAGGCGGCAAGGATTCGGCAGTTCTATTGCACCTAGCGTTGAAAGCGTTCGCGCCGCAGAAGCCGGCGTTCAAGCTTCTGCACGTCGATACCGGGCATAATTTTCCGGAAGTGATCGCGTATCGCGATGCGTGTGCGCGGGAAACTGGGCTCACACTGATCGTTCGCAGTGTTGAAGACTCCATTCGTCGCGGCAGCGTCCAACTGCCGAGTATCAACGCGACCCGCAACACTGCGCAGACGGTGACGTTGCGCGAAGCGCAGCAGGAGTTCGAGTTCGACGCCCTCGTCGGAGGCGCGCGGCGCGATGAGGAGAAGGCGCGGGCAAAGGAACGGGTATTCTCACATCGTGATGCGTTCGGTGGCTGGCGCCCGCGCGCGCAGCGGCCCGAGTTGTGGGGACTCTTCAACCGCCACATCGGCGCGGGAGAGCACATGCGCGTGTTTCCGCTTTCCAATTGGACCGAAGCGGATGTGTGGGCCTACATCGTGCGCGAACACATCGAACTGCCAAGCCTTTACTACGCGCATCACCGCAATGTCGTGCGCCGGAACGGCTTGCTCTTTCCCGTCACTGAACTGACGCCGGCATCCGCCGGCGACGAGATCGGAAATGTGTCTGTGCGCTTCCGCACTGTGGGTGATGTCACGTGTACGTGCCCGGTAGAGAGCGTCGCTGCGGACGCGCGGCAGGTGCTGGCGGAAACATTGAGCGCGGAAGTGTCGGAGCGCGGCGCGACGCGCATGGACGATCGCGCCAGTGCCGCAGCGATGGAGCGGCGTAAGGTGGAAGGCTACTTTTGATGGATGGCTTCGCTTTTCCAAAGGGTGTCGCGAGTTTTGAGACGAGCCGGCAAATTCGCTTCATGACAGCGGGCAGCGTTGACGACGGCAAGTCGACCTTGATCGGACGCCTGCTGCTCGACGCGGGCGCGCTCATGCGCGATCAAGCTGCAGACTTGGAAGGCGACGAGGCTGATCTGGCGGCGTTGACGGACGGGCTGGAGGCCGAGCGCGCCCAGGGCATCACGATCGATGTCGCCTATCGCTACTTCTCCACGCCGGACGCCAGCTTCATTATCGCGGACGCGCCAGGCCACGAACAATACACGCGCAACATGGTGACAGCGGCGAGCGTTTCCGACGTCGCCGTCATCGTGATCGATGCTGCTGGCGTTTCCAGCGGGGCACTCAAGCCACAAACCCGCCGCCACGCGGCGATTGCCGCCTTGATGGGGCTCGATGTGATCGTGGCGGTCAACAAGATGGATACCTTCGGCTGGTCGCAACAGCGCTTCGACGAGGTGCGCAGTGCGTTCGACGACGTCGCCGGCACACTTGAATTGCGTGATGTCAGATACGTGCCCGTTTCAGCCAAAAACGGCGACAACGTTGTTAGCGTCGGCGGGGCGAGCTGGTGGACAGGACCGAGCTTGCTCGACCTCATCGAGAAAAGCCGCGCGATGGCGGCGTCATCGTTCGGTCCATTGCGGCTCCCCATCCAGAGTATGCTCCGTGACGGGCCGCGTCGGTACTATGCGGGGCGCGTAGAGTCTGGAGTGTTGCGGCCGGGCGACAAGGTTGTCGTTGGTTGGCAGGCGCATCCCGCTACGATTGCGCAGGTGCGAGTCGGCGGTCGAGGTGTCGCCAGCGCCCAAGCGGGCGTCTCGGTCGCCGTCGAACTCGCCGAAGAGCGTGACGTGGCGCGCGGTGATGTCATCGCGACGCCGGGCGTCAGCTATGTGCGCTCTGTTGTCGCCGATCTGTGCTGGCTGGATGAAACCGCGTGGCGCAAAGGACGACGCTACATCTTGCGTCAAGGCACTCTGGAAACGCCAGCGCTCATCGAAGCCGTGAACTTCGTGCGCGTGATCGAAGATTTGTCAGAACGCGACGCTGATGGCCTCGCGCTTAATGACATTGGCAGCGTTCGTGTAACGACACAGGACGCCATTTTGGCCGATCTCTACACCGACGTGCCGGGCGCCGGCGCCTTCGTATTGTTCGATCCTCAAACACATCAGACCTGCGCCGCCGGCATGATCCGGGAGGGCCTGACATGAGGGGCACTGTTTATCTTGTCGGCGCTGGTCCTGGCGCCGCGGACTTGCTCACTGTTCGCGCCGCGAATTTGTTGCGGCAAGCGGACGTTGTGCTGCACGATGCGCTCGTCAGCGCGGATGTGCTGGCGCTCGCTAAGGGCGCCAAATTCTACAACGTCGGGAAACGCGCGGGCCGCGCGTCGGTCGACCAACGGTTTATTTGCAGATTGTTGGTGCGCTTGGCGTCCCGGCACGCCACGGTCGTGCGGTTGAAGGGCGGCGATCCCAATCTGTTCGGTCGCGCGACGGAAGAGATTGTCGCGTGCACGAGAGCAGGCGTGCCGTTCGTCTCAGTACCAGGCATCAGCGCGGGATTTGCCGCCGCCTCATCGTTGGGCGTATCGCTTACCGCCCGCGGTGTGTCGCGCTCAGTCACGTTCGTCACGCCAACCGTGGCGCGTGGCGGCGCAGAGAGTGAGCATTGGGCCGATGCGGCCGCCGCCGCTGAAACGGCCGTTGTCTATATGGGCGCGTTGCAGGCTGAGCGCGTAGCGCAAACGCTGATGGCGCGCGGCGCGCCGGCTCTGCGTCCAGTCGCGCTGGTGGAGAGCGCATCGAGCGCTGACGAGAAAAGTGTCCGTGGCGTGTTGGGCGATTTGCCGGCGCTTGCCGCCCTGCTGGGCGATGGTCCCGCAATCATGATCATCGGCGAGGCGGTCGCTGAAGCGCGCGCCGTGCTCGGCGACGTGGCGGCTGCATGATCCCGATTTACCTCGATCCTGCGATCGTTCGCGTGGCAATTGTCGGGCGCGGCGGGTTGGCGCTACGGCGTCTTCATTGGTTACGTGCGGCAGGCGCTACGCCCGAGGTGTGGTCGGATGCGCCAGGTGTGGATTTGAAGAAAGCGGCGCCGGATCTCATTCAGCGCCTTCCCGCCAAGAAGGAGATCGCCCGCTACGACGCAATATGGATCGGCGATCTCGATATAGATCAAGCGCAAAGCTTGGCGCGAACCGCGCGCGCGGCCGGAGCGTTGGTGAATGTCGAGGACGTCATCTCTCTCTGCGATTTTCACACGCCGGCAGTTGTACGTCGTGGGCGCCTGACGCTTGCGGCTGGTACGGGCGGCGCTAGCCCAGCCGTGGCGCGGGCGGCGCGTGAACGATTGGAGGCGGTGTTTTCCGGCGCTTGGGACCGAGCTGTCGAAGATGTTTCCGAAGCGCGCGTGCGGCTTCGAGAGGAGGGCGCCGACGCCGCTGCGCTAGTCGCCGATGCGCGTGCGCGACTAGCGCATCATGGCTTGATTTGAGGACGGCTGATGGATCCCTTTTTTTGGCAGTCGGTCCTGGTAGGCTTTGTCGCGCAATTCATTGATGGCGCGCTCGGCATGGCGTACGGGCTGGTTTCGACGTCGTTCTTGCTAGCGTTCGGCGTGTCACCTGCTGCTGCAAGCGCTGCGGTTCACGCGGCTGAGATGTTCACCACTGGCGCTTCGGGCGCCGCGCACGTCTGGCGGCGCAATGTGCAATGGGGCCTTGTCCTTCGCCTTGCGCCTGCGGGCATTGTCGGCGGCATCGCGGGCGCATTGGCGGTTTCCTATCTGCCGGTCAACATCATCAAGCCTGTGGTGTCCGCGTATCTCTTGATCATGGGCGTGTTCGTGGTCGTGCTCGCACTGCGTGGACCGATCGAGCCGCCTGAGAGGCCGAAGGGCATCAAGCGTTTGGGCCTGATCGGCGGTTTCCTCGATGCGGCCGGCGGCGGTGGCTGGGGCCCGATCGTGACGACAACTTTGCTGGGGCGCGGTCACGGCGCGCGCCAAACGGTCGGCAGTGTCAACGCCTCTGAGTTCTTGGTGACAGCAGCCATTTCCGCGACCTTCTTCCTCACACTCGGCAGCGTGCGTTGGAGCGACATTGCCGGCTTGCTCGTTGGTGGCCTGGCTGCCGCGCCGATCGCTGCGTTTGCTGTCAGCGTCGCGCGTCCGCGTATGCTGATGGGCGGCATCGGCTGCTTTGTAGTGTCGCTTTCTCTGTGGCAGATCGCCGTGGCCGTTGATCCGCAGATGACGTTCCTTGCCGCGTTCCCATCTTCTCAAGCACTCGCGCACCCATGAGCGACCAAGCCACTCTCGAAAGAGCAGCAACGCCGCCGAACCTTCACATCGCGCGCGTTGAGACCGTTCAGCATTACACCGAACGTTTGTTCGGCTTCACCTGCGAACGGCCAGCGGCTCTGCGGTTTCGTTCGGGCGAGTTTGTCATGATCGGTCTCTTGGCCGATGGCCGGCCGCTATTGCGCGCTTATTCTATTGCGAGCCCGGCCTGGGATGATGCGCTCGCCTTCTACTCGATCAAGGCGCCGAACGGGCCGCTGACAAGCCGGCTTCAAAAGATCGTTCCTGGCGACGACATTTTGATCGGGCGAAAGCCGACAGGGACGCTCGTTCTCGATGCTTTGCTGCCAGGGCGCCGGCTGTTCCTGATTTCCACCGGCACGGGCTTTGCGCCGTTCGCCAGCCTTATCCGTGAGCCCGAAACCTACGCACGTTATGACGAGGTTATTCTGACGCATACGTGCCGGATGGCGCGGGAGCTCGTTTACAGCGGCGACGTCGTTGGCGCCGCCATCGCCGATCCATTGGTGGGGGACGAGGCGCGCAAAAAACTCCGCTATCTGACCACGCTGACGCGCGAGTTTCATGAGCTGGAAGGGCGCATCACGACGCTGCTCGGCAACGGCGCAGTGTTTGGCGCACTTGGCGCGCCGTCATTTGATCCAGCGTCGGACCGGATCATGGTCTGCGGCTCCGCGCCTGTGCTCAGCGACATGAAGGCGCTCGCGCTTTCAACGGGCTTCAGCGAAGGCTCGAACCATGAACCCGGGAGTTTTGTAGTCGAACGCGCTTTCGCAGCGTGACGGGGGCGTGAAGTTGTGCGTAGGAGTAAAACGAAAACCAGCTCATCCGCCGCGGTCGCCGCTACGCGGGGGCCGGAAGCCAATAGGAGCGCCCCATTGAGATTTCGCCATTCTATCCTCGATGAAATCGGCAATACGCCGTTGATCAAGCTGAAACGCGCTTCCGAACTCACGGGATGCACTATTCTCGGCAAGGCGGAGTTTCTCAATCCTGGCCAGTCGGTGAAGGATCGCGCCGCGCTGTCGATCGTCCAGGACGCTGAAGCGAAAGGCCAGCTGAAGCCCGGCGGCGTCATCGTCGAAGGCACGGCCGGCAATACCGGGATCGGTCTCGCGCTTATCGGCGCCGCCAAAGGCTATCGCGTGATCGTGGTCATGCCGCGCACGCAAAGCCAGGAGAAGAAGGACGCTGTCGTCGCGCTTGGCGCAGAGCTCGTGGAAGTCGACGCCGCGCCCGCGGCGAGTGACAACCACTATCCCAAAGTCGCGCGCCGGCTGGCGGAGGAGAAAGCCAAGACTGAACCCAACGGCGCCATTTGGGCCAATCAATTCGACAACGTCGCCAACCGGCAAGGCCACCTAGAAACCACGGGTCCCGAAATCTGGCGCGACACCGAGGGCGAGGTCGATGGCTTTGTCTGCGCCGTCGGCTCGGGCGGCACATTGGGCGGCGTCAGTATGGCGCTCAAAGCGCGCAACCCGAATGTCGTTATTGGTTTGGCCGATCCTGCCGGCGCTGCGCTCTATTCTTGGTACAAAAACGGTGACTTGGTCGCCGAAGGCACGTCCATCACCGAAGGCATCGGCCAAGGCCGCGTCACCGCAAATCTCGAAGGCGTGCAAGTCGACGAGGCATTTAGATTTGAAGATCGCGAATGGCTGCCAGTGCTTTACGAGATGATCCAGGACGAGGGGCTCTGCCTCGGTGGCTCATCTGCCCTGAACGTGCTTGGCGCGATGGCGCTGGCGAAGAAGTTGGGTCCTGGCAAAACGATCGTGACTATATTGTGCGACTACGGAAACCGGTATGCATCAAGGTTGTTCAACCCGGATTTCTTGCGCTCGAAGGATCTCCCGCCGCCGCCATGGCTAGATGCAAACTGACGCAAAACGCACGCCGATATCAAGATACCAACGCTCGATCCCATGGCGCTGAATGTCTCCTCTTGGGCCGACGGCCGTCATCGACATTCGGACGTCTGTAAATGGGATCGAGCACTGGGCGCGGCGCGGGTGTATTGCCTTGAAAACGCTGCTCGACGTCACGCCCTACGGCCACCGCAACGAAGGAATCGGCGAGTGGCTGCCGCCCTACCAGGAGCCTCGTTTTGCGAGCACGGCCAACCCTGCCGCGCTGCAGCAAGTGCTGTTCGGCGGTTCACGCATCCGCACGACGCGTTCCAACCTCGCCGGGCGCGCCGTGCTGCCGTTCGCGGCTGGCGGCGTGGAGCGGGTTTACACCGCGCTCGACGGTACAGTCGTGCGCTCCTCCGAGTGCTTCAATTCGGACAACACAGTGCGTGTCAGCGGTGGGCAAGAAGTATGCGCGCTGGCCCAATCTTACCGTAATAGCGAATACTATCACTCCCGCACTGGCGTCGTAGCCAATGTAGAGTGGGAGTTGGGCGCCCATACACTGCGCGGCGGCGTTTGGTATGAAAACCTTGACCGGGATTTCGGCCGCGCGTGGAAGCCGTATCTCGACATCCGCCTTGGACCGATCGCGCTTGGCAGCGTCTATCGCCGCGACTTCGCCCAGAACTTCCAGACCGATCTCTGGAAGGTCTATCTTTCCGACACCTGGGATGTCACCGATCGCTTGACGCTGAACATCGGTCTGCAATCCTATTTCATCGACATCGCGGGCACGTCGTTGGAGGACGCGAACTTCACCGCGGGCATACAGACCAGCGTGCGCAACAGTTCGGTCAACAGCGATAGCCAGGATTTATTGCCGGCGATCGGTGTGGTGTATGATGCGACCGATAGCCTGCAGCTTTTCGCCGGCTGGTCGCGCAACTTCGGCGCCATCGGCGACTGGGCGCTTGAAAAGACCGGCACGGATCTGAGCAGCCTAGAGCCGGAGGTCACGGACAATTTCGAAGCCGGCTTGCGCTTCCGCGGCGATCAAGTGCGCGCAGCGATGACGGTCTACCACAACCAATACGATCGGCCGATCGTGTTCCTCACGAACGACTTTGCGGTCGGCACTCCCGGCATCAATTACAGTGCGGGAACGGGCGGCACGTACTTCAACATTACCGGCGGCATTGAATCCACAGGGGTCGAAGGCAGCGTGGAATACGATTTCACCGAGAGCCTCACCGGCTATCTAGCGGCGTCGTACACTAACGCTGAATATACGAACGCTTTCAACGCCGCGAGCTACGGCGGCAACCCGGTCGTGGTGCCTGCCGGCGCGACGGTGGCGGGCACGCCCGACGTGATTCTCGTGGGCGCGATCAGCTACGAGGAGGGCCCGTTCGCTGCGCGTCTTAGCGCCCGCCACATAGGCGAAGCGCCCGGTGACGCCGCCAACACGACCGCGCTGTTGATGCCGTCCTACACGTTGGTGGATCTCTCGGCGCGCTATCGCGTGGAAATGCCCGAGGATAGCCTGGGTTCGTACGTCGAGCTTGGGCTTGCTGTGAACAATCTCACTGACGAGCGCTACATCGCCGGCATGTTGGACGAGTTCACGCAGCGCTACAATGTGGGCGCGCCGCGGACGACTTCGTTCACGGTCTCGATGAGCTTCTGAGACCTGAGACTCTCCTGGGCCGGCTGAGGCAGGCCCAGGTTTTCTCTCTTGCCGGCTTCGATGTATCAAAAAGCACCATTTTTGCAGCGAGATGCACGTCAGGCCCTGGTGTACGGGATCAGCGGCCTGGGATTTGCTGCCCACGCTCTTCAGATAAACTTTGCCGATGGTCGTCTCGCCGAGGTTGCGAGCGCGCAACTGTATGACGATGCAGCGGACTGCTTCGACGCGGTCAGCGGACAACGGCTCTCTGACGCCGTCACTGACGACTGCTCGATTGAAGGCGTGCGCACCGACGCCGACGGCGTCATTGTGAGTTTCTCAGACGGTTCGGAACGGGCGTGGTCGTATTCGGCCTTGTCACGATGCGGTCGCCCACGTGAATTGCGCGTTCGTTTGGCCTCCGGTGGCGAGAAAGCTGCGCGGGTGCAAGGATATGCGCCCGAGGTTGTGGTTTGCGCGGGCGAGACGACCGTGGGCCGCCCATCACCGTTCATGATATGGAAAGCCTTGGCCGAACTCGAAGTATGGCCGGCGAGCGCGGTCGTCAAAGTAGACGACGCGCCGGTGGGCATCGCCGAAGGCAAGAATGCGGGTTGTTTCACGATTGGGGTGGCGGCGTGCGGCAACGCCGTCGGACTTGACCTTGAGTCATTCCTTTCGCTGGCGGATTCCGAACGGCGAGTGCGCATTGCTGTGGCTCGGACCGAGCTTCTCGCGGCGGGTGCCGATGCGGTGATCGATACCGTAGCGGACTTGCCGAGCGCGCTGCGTGATCGCGGTATCACTTAACCCGGTGGCGGATGGCCCTGTTTATAAAGATCAGTCGACCTCGGCGAATTGGCGCCGAGTGCGCAGATCTCAAATGGGGACGCAGCGCTAGGTCTTGCGGAGCTTTGTCCGATTGTCCTCACAAGGCAGACGCTTGCTCGCGACTGCCGAGAGGCCGCCTTCGGCGAAAAATGCTCGGTTGTTGAGTGACCCCGAATGTCGGTTAACGGGCGGCGAATTGCCGGTGAGGCTGGATTTCCGGTTTTGGGATAACTCGCTAAGCCGACCGGCAGATGAGGGACTGTGTTCGGCCCGACCGCCACAATGTTACCGATTGGGCTGATTGGCCCATTCAGGTCGTTCAGCGCCGATCTCCGAAGTGTCTGTTTGACACCCGAACTCGGACATATCGGGCCGAAATTGGGGGCCGGTCAAATGCCGTTAGGGCATAAACCGTGAAGCGCGCGCAATCGCCTTTCACGGGGTGCGCGGCGCCCGCATGCGACCAGTCGCGCGCTCCAACACGCACCACCCATAGGCAGCAAGGCTGTAGAGATAGTAGACCTGATGATAGAGCACGCCGAGGATCGCAAAGCCCACGCCTCGAAGCCGGGCGAAGTACCAGAATAGCGGAGCGGACGCCGCCGCCACCGCCAGACTTGCGGTCAGCGCCGCCGCGAGCGCCGCCGGATGAAAGCTGCTGACTGGCAAGCACAGCAGCGACATCGCCCACAATGCCGCCAGCAAAGCGCGAACCTTCTCTGCGCTCGAAATATTCAGGTCATCAAGCTTGCCGGGCCGCGACAGCAGGAGCCGGGACCAAGGCAGCGCGCGCTGATAAATGTCCGTGCGCATCAGAGTCGTCAGCGACCAGCGCTTGAGATGCGTGCATTCAAGCCCGCGTTCGAGGCGGATCCCGCCGCCAGCGTCGCGCATCCGCCGCCCCAGCTCGATGTCCTCGATGGAGGGCCGATCATAGGTCACGTGATCGAACCCGCCCACCGCCAGAAACTGTTGGCGCCGCACAGCCCCGCAAGCCGCCCAGAACGTCGACGCCTCCGCGCGCGCGCGTTGATGATAATAGCGGTGCACCAAGTTTTTGTACTGTGATGCGAAGTTTCTGGCGGGCGGATTGCAGTCATAAGATCCGAAGAGCGCCCATACCTCAGGGTCTTCAAACACGGCGCGGATGCACGCAGGGCCGTTGGCGGGCGCCACCACGTCAGCGTCAACGAACCAGAGGATGTCTCCCTTTGCCTGCTGCGCACCCCGATTGCGGGCGCCGCCAGGGCCGCCATTGTGCTCCATGACGATTACCTGCGCGCCCAGCCGTTCGGCGAAGTCTCTGCCGGCGGGGTCAGTAGAACAATCGTCCACCACCATTACTTCAGCCACCTCTCCCTGCTCGCGCATGGCGATCAGTGGCGGCAATGAGTGCTCAAGAAAATCCGCGGCGTTGTAGGCCGGTATGACCACCGAGATCGCGTGCATGTTCAGGAACTGAGCGTTTCCAGCTCGGCTTCGGAGCTCTGGCGAATTGCGTGCCGTCGCACCGGCTTCGTGGAGACGATCTCATGGTACTCCGGATCAATGTTCACGTCGGTATGGTCCACATGCATGCCGAGCAGCTTTTGCGCGAGGATCAATCCCATCTCGATTGAATGGTCCGCGTTGTTGTACCGGAAAGCGCCGCCTCGGCCGACAATCTCCAGGCCCGGGAAGCCACGCAGATACGCATTCACGGTGTCGATGTTCTGCTTGTAGTCGAGGTCGTAGGCTGGATAGGCGTGCCGCGCGCGCGTAGCGAAGGCGCCAGCCACGTCAGACCTGCTGATGAACCCAAGCTTGTCCACGAGGTCGTCGACGCAACGCGCGATGATCTCTTCATCCGATAGCGACCAGATCGTATCGCCGACTGTGCAGAAGCACTCCAGCACCAGCGATGTCCGCGAAGCGTCAGGAACCATGTCTGGGCTCCAGTTCTTCGGTTCATGCAGCCGGCCGAACAGAATAGAGCGGTCCTGCACGTAGACCCAGGTGTCGCTCGTCACCTGGCTTCGGTTGAGCATGAGGTTGACCGTGATGATGTCGCGAAATCTCATCCTGCGCGCCGCCTCGATCACGGCGTCAGGCGCCTTTGGCGCGATCATTTGGGTCAGCAACCCAAGCGGGATCGTCGAAACGACATCGTCGGCCCGGAGCGAATGCTGCTTGCCGTCTTGCGTGTAGCGCACCTCAAACTCATTGGGCCCATGCGCCACGACCCCTGTCACTGTCGCGGCAAGGCGTATCTCCCCGCCGTGCGCCTGAAGATCTTCGGCCATACGCTCGGCAATGCGCATGTAACCGAAACGCGGATAGAAGAACTCTTCGATCAGGCTTTTGGCCTTCTTCTCCTTGGACTGGAACAGCGCGTTAGCCACCACCGACAGGATCGACAGTCCCTTGGAGCGCTGCGTGACCCAGTCCGCGGACAATTGATCGCAGGGAGCGCCCCATACTTTCTCCGAGTATTGCTCGAAGAACATTTCATAGAGCTTCTGCCCGAACTGGCGCCGGTAGGCGTCGTGCATGTTTCGAACGGGGGGATTCAAAACCACCCGTCGCAGCTGCTCCCAAAGATACGAAGCCCCTGCATGCGCTACGGTGACAGCGTGCGCGTTCGACATGACGTTGCCGAACGAGATCGGATAATCAAAGAGCCGACCTTGATGATAGATGCGGCTGATGCGATTCACCGCCACCAGTTCACCGGCCATCAGGCGATGAAACCATGCGTCGAGATCGGCATTCTTGGTGAACCAGCGATGTCCGCCAAGATCAAAGCGGAAGTCCTCGCGCTCCACGGTGACGCAAAGGCCCCCGACATGGGCGTTGCGCTCCAGCACCACCACGCGCACGCCTTCCTTGCTAAGGCCGTGCCCGGTGGCGAGACCCGCCGGTCCTGCACCTAGAATGACGACCAGCCGCTCAGGCGCACCGCTTTCGTCTGGGGCTATTTGCATCTGAATGTCCCACGTGCGCCCCCGCGCACACGTCCACCACAGATCTCGCTGCGAGGATCATGCCACCCAATGAATAAGCAGAGTATAGCTGCAATTCCTCGTCTTGGACATAGCCTGCGCCGTTCGGACTCGCGTATTCCGCGAAACCTCCGTACGTGCGCGCGCCAGGGGCCGACTTTCAGCGTCGGCCCACGTAAGGTAGAGTTCTCACAAGCTGGCCGGCGCGTGCGGATAGCGGAGAGTGGCCTTGTCAACTGCGCTTCCTGACCGAGTATTGTTGCAGGCATTCGTAAGGGAGTAGGGGCGTTGGCGGAAGCAGGTGATACCGTTCCCCGCCCAACGCGCTCCGCGGTTAGCGCGGTGCGCCACGGGTTTCGGTCTGCGCTCGGCAATAAGCCCGTAGAGCGCGTAGCCCTTGCGCTTCTCGCCATCGGATGTCTGCTCAGAGCGCTACATTTCCTCGGCGGACGTTCACTGTGGCTCGATGAGGCCATGGTGGCGGATTCGATCGTGCACCGAGATTGGGCGGGTCTTCTGGCGCCTTTGTCGTACAGCCAAGTCGCGCCGTTGGGCTGGCTCATGGTCGAACGAGCCTCGTTCCTGCTCCTCGGCGGTTCGGACATGGCGCTACGCGCGCCGGCGCTACTGGCGGGGCTCGCGTCGTTGTTACTCTTCGCAGGCGCGGCGCGGCGCTCGTTCGAGTCGTACGGGTATCTGATAGCCATTGCTACTTTTGCTGTTTCCGACGTGCTCGTGTTCTACAGCGCGGAGGTCAAGCCCTATGGCTTCGACGCGCTGGTCGCCGTCGCGGCGCTGGCGTTTGCAGCGCACTACCTCCCAGAGGACAAGCCGCTGCGGACGCGCGACTATATTGTGCTGCTGTTGGCGGGGCTTGCGTCCGTTTTCGTGTCCTTCCCCGCCGCGTTCATACTGGCGGGACTCGGCGGCGCGCTGTTTCTGCGCGACGTGTTCAAGCGGCGTTGGACGCACGCGCTTGGGATCGCAGCCGTAAGTAGCGTGTGGCTGCTCGCTTTTGCGTGGCTGCTGTTGCGACTGCGGCAGGGCGCGAGCGACAACGTCGCCGAGATGACCAGCAGTTGGGCCGGCGCCTACGCGCCCATACAGCCAAGCGGCCTGGGCGAACTGAAATGGTATGCCAGGGCCGTGATGGACGCCCTCGAGTACATGTTCGGACAGGAGTCGATGATCGCTTGGGCGGTGGCGATCGCCATCGGCGCCGTGCTGACCATTCGATCAAAACTCTATCTTGCAGTGGCGCTGCTAACCCCGCTCGCAGGCGCGCTGGTGGCGTCCGGGTTTCAACTTTACCCCTTCAGCGGCCGCTTACTCTTGTTCGCGGCACCTGCACTCATGTTCCTGGCCGTCGTCGGCGTTCAAGCAGCGGTCTCTGCGTTCAAGTCGCCGCTCGCGGGATCGCTGATTGCTGTGTTGTTGCTCTTGTATGGCCCCGCTCACCGGCTGTGGGGCGCGTTCACCTACTATCCCGCACCATTCGCAACCGAACACGTCCTGCCTGTAATGCAGACGATGTCGGGGCATGCGGATGTCGATGCTGTGTTCGTCAACCTTGCTGGGCTTCCCGCATATCGCCACTATCAGCAGCGAGCCGGCTTGGCGGACCTTACCGTGATTGAGAGCACGGGACCGCGCACGTCGCTCGGATGCCTGCTGGCCGATATGGAAATCGTGAGCCGCCATCATCGCGTCTGGGTGTTCTATTCGCACGCCGGCCGCGTTGTCGGCGACACCCCGGAGGACGTTGTGTTCACGCAAATTGCTGACGCAACCGGGCGGCGTCTCCAGAGCATCGATCTTATCAGTGTGCACGCCTATTTGTACGAGTTCGATGAAGCGAGCGCGCAGAGTATATCTGCACTGCGCAACGCGGCTTCAGTCGCTGGCGCCTGCAATGCGCGATCGCCGAGCGGCGTGGAATGACTTACACGCTTTTGAGCATCGTCTTTGAGACGATCGTGATCGTAGCGATCATCGCGGTGACCCTGAGGCGGGGCGCATTGCTGGTCGCCTCGCTCTGTGCTCCGCGAGCTCCGCCGCCTGCGAGCGAGCTCCCGATTGTCACCGTGCTGGTGCCGGCCCGAAATGAAGCCACCGTGGCGCCCCGTGTTCTCGCGGCGTTGTCGCGGTTGGACTATCCCGCCGAGCGGCTGTCGTTCGTGTTGATCGCCAATGGCTGCACCGACGACACCGCGGCGATCTTCCGCGCGTGGGCGGCGAAGCGCGACGATGCCCATGTGATCGATCAGCCGAACCTGGTAGGGAAGGCGCCAGCCCTCAACGCCGGATTCCAGGTCGCGCGCGCCGACATTATCGCGGTCGTGGACGCCGATCTGCAACCTCTGCCCAACTTCTTGCGCGAGTTGATGCGCCCTTTTGCTGACGACACTGTCGGCGCCGCCGCGGCGTACATGGCTCCGGAAAATCCCGACCAGAACCTCGTCACCCGTTACGCCGCGGTGACGACCTGGGTGCATCAGCTCGTGACCTCCGCAGGGACAGACCGGCTGGGTCTCAATCCGCCGACGTTCGGCGCCGCCGCCTATCGTCGCGCCGCGCTCGAGGCCATCGGAGGCTTTCCAGATGTCCCGGTCGGCGACGATGTGGCGACCAGCGGCAGACTATCTCGGCAAGGCTGGCGTATTCGCTTCATGCCCGAAGCCATCGCGTACAACACGCTCGTGGCGGACCTGCGCCAATACTGGCGCCAGCACGTCCGCTGGTCGCGCAGCACGTTTCAAATTCGCCCGCAGCATAAGCCAACGGCACGAAGAGAGTCGTTGGCCCAGCGTCTCGAAGCCGTGGCGGCTTCCGTTGGGTATGGCGATCGGATTATCTTCGCACTTGCCGCCGTCGGCGCGGCTTTTGGCGTAGTCCCCCTGTGGGCGCCGCTGCTTTACCTGCTGGTCCCCGGCCTTGTGATCCTGGCGGCGCTCTACAAAGCCGGTGTCCTGGGCGGGCTGCACAGATACCTTGCGGCGACGTTCGGAATCTTCGCGGTCGATATCGCCGCATCAATTGTGGGCGTTGCCTCGCAATGGGCGCGGCGACCCTACCAGTGGCGCCACGCACGTTAGGCCTTTGAGCAATGAAGCCGGAACTCGCCTGTGTCGTGATGAGCTATCGGGACGAGCCTTTCCTGGCGGACGCCGTGCGCTCGGTGCTTCAACAGGAGGCTCCGGTGGAGGTCGTTGTAGTCAATTCCGGCGGCGGAGATCCTGAAGGCCGTCTCCGTGCCGCGGCCGTCGACGTGCCGGTGCACAGCGTCAGTCATCGGCTCTTTCCAGGCGCCGCGCGCAATCTGGGGATCGGCCTCACCCGCGCGCCATTCTTGGCCTTTCTCGCCGCGGACTGCCTTGCAGCGCCAGGATGGGCGACGGCTCGCCTGCGCGAGCACCGCTCTGGCGCCGCCGCAGTCGCTAGTGCGATGACCAACGCCTACGTCAAGTCGACGGCCGCCTGGGCGGCGCTATTGCTCCTGCATAGCCGTCGGCTCACTGTCACCCCCGCGCGTCAGCGGCTGCACTACAGTCTCTCCTATGCCCGCAGCCTCTTTGATCGTCTCGGCCAGTTTCGCGAGGATCTCCGCGCGGGCGAGGACACCGAATTCAATGAGCGCATCCCCGCGGACGAGCGCGTTGTGTTCGCGCCGGATGTGGTCACCGGCCATCGCTACCCAACGACGTCGGGTGCGGTGCTGCGCGACGCGCTGCGGCGCGGGCGCCTACAAGCAGCGAACCAAGGAGCTATCGCGGGAGGAGGGCCGCAGCGGGTCCGCGTTGCAGCCGGCGCTTCATGGAACGTCGGTCGCGCAATCATGCTCGCGGCGCGTAGCCCCCGCGCGGAACGGGGACAACTGGTGCGCGCGTTGCCGCTGGTCGTAGCCGGGAGCGTCGCCTATGCCGCTGGCGCTCTCACGACGTTCGGACCGATCAGCCAGGATTGACCATGACTGAGAGCGACCTCCAACACCACGAACACGACCATGACGGCGTACGCCTAGATTTGCTCGCTGACCCCGCGCTCAGCGACAAAGACATCGCCCAGGTGTTCAACTGTCTGATCGGACGCAAACCGCCTCGTTATATCCTGGACGGCGATCGCTCTCTCATCCTGCCGGCGCTTGGTGCTTCGATTTATGGAGGGATCAAGATCAAAGGCGCCGGCTATCGCGGTGGCCGGGTCCGAATGGGCCGGCGCCACGACAAACCCTACGCGCTGCCACGGTACGACGCCGAGGGCGCGGCCACCCCGGACGCCGCCAAGGATCACGGCAGAGCCTTCGCCGGTGGGATGTCCTATCAGCAAGCGCGGCACGAATTCACCGTCTCCCGCTATTTGCACAAACAAGGCATGCAGGTGTTTCCATCTCTCGGCTATGGAGCGCTGCGCCGCGACGGCTTCACCAGCTGGTTCTGCTTGCTCGACTGGCCCTTCGGCGAGGTGCGGGACTGGTGGACGTTCACACGAGAGCGGGCGACCGTCGAGCGGATAGCCGTGACGTTCGGCGAAACCCAACGTGAGCTCGCGCGGCGACAAGTCTACCTCGTCCTTAGCGGGCTGGTGCAGCTTGACGGGGCGCTGCTGCGAAAAGACTTCCACACAGCCCACATCGCCGGTCCCAACGATTCCTTCCTGACCCGGCTGTCGTACTATTTGTTCGACACCAACTTCATTCTGGCTCAGTTCGCTTTTGACTTGCACCTGCCCGACATCGCCGATCACCGGACGCTCGCCAAAACCACCTATATCCGCGCCCTGACAGGGCAGGACCACAGCCTCGCCAGCATCGATCAATTCAAGAGCCTGCTCGTCGAACTCAAGTACGCCGATTGGATGATGGAGCAGCGGATGAACCGGCTCGCCGCCGACCCGATTGGCCGCACTCTGCTCGAGAGCGATCTCGCGGAAAGCGGAGAACGAAATCTGTTCGGGGCTTTGCCCGCGGCGACCGACGCGCTGCCGGCGACCGCAGCGCCGCCACCCCGCTTGCATTGGCTGCGATGGCGACGCTAACGGCTTTCGCGGCGCTCACTCCGTGAAGCCGCGTCTTGGCGTCAACGATCGAAGGGTCAGTCCGCTCTCGTCAGTCAGGTACGCGTAGCCAATGCGTTGCCAGCGACACTCCGGATCAGCCTCTTCGTACCTACGCCGTCGCATCTCCCGATCCTCGGCCCTTAGCATGGCCAGGTGGTAGATGTTGAGATCGGCTTTCGGAAAGCGCCCGCGGCGCGAAGCCTGCAGCGGAGCCTTGAGCCCGTGCAGCGGTCGGGTGTCGAATTCATGATCCTCGCGCAGGCGGAAGAGGCGCGCCACCGCCTTCCGTCCCCAGATTCCATCTACCCGATACTGGCCAGGGTCATCCCAAAGCTCGCGAAGCCGAACCGCGTAAGCCGAGCGCCCGAAGAGCCGCGCGCGCGCGATCACCCGCTCCGCGCGTGCTCGGAAGTGTTCCTCTAGCCGCTCGTCCGCATCCACGCACACCACCCAGTCTGCGCCATGACGCAGGGCCGCTTGGATCAGAGCGCGATGGTTGCCGACCTCATCCCATGCAGGGCGATCAATTGGATTCTGGAGTAGCTCGACGACAGCTTTGTGCTCCGCCAAGAGCGCCGCAGAGCCGTCGGACGAGCCGTCGTCGAGTGCGATGATCTCGTCGACTTGCGGCGCCACATTGCGGAGGAAGCCGGGCAAATATCGCATGCCATTGCGGACCGCCAGCAACGCCGTGAGCTTGATGCGCCGCGACCCGGCCCAGGGGAGTTCCCATGAGGGCGCCCTCATGAAGCTTGACCCGTCGCCGCGGGCTCGTCTTCAGGCAAGGCCAGCTGCGTGTTCATTTCAGCGGCTCAAGGCTGGACGCTCCCAACTCGTAGAGGTCATCCATGCTGAGGTGGCGCACCGAAGACCAGTCCGCTTGCGCGGCGACGCACCCGTTATTGAGCACCACGACCCGGTCGCACACCGATATCGTGCGATGATGGTGGCTGATGAGCAACGTCGTGCATCGACCCGAGCGCCGCTTGATGGTTTCAAGGATTGCCGATTCTGACACCCCGTCGACAGCGTTCGTGGCTTCGTCAAGAACCAAGACATCCGGCTCGCAAAGGATCGCCCGCGCCAAGGCGATGCGTTGGCGTTGACCCGCCGACAAGCGCGTGCCCCCCGCGCCGATCAATGTGTGATAACCTTCCGGCAACGCGCGTATGAAGTCGTGCGCCTCCGCGAGACGCGCAGCATGCTCAACATCGGATTGGGTTGCGCCGGGCAATGCGTACGCAATGTTCTCAAAGACGGATGCATTAACAAGTTCGAGGTCTTGGCTCGCAACCGCGATGCGGCTGCGCCAATAGGCGGGGTCAACATCCCTGAGCGGCACATCGTCGACCAGCACAGCGCCTTCGCTCGGCTCTACGAGGCGCGTGAGCAATTGAACGATAGTGCTCTTGCCGGCGCCGGAGCGACCGATGAACCCCGTGGCCTTGCCAACTGGAATAACAAAGCTGGCTTGGCGAAGCACATCCGTCGCGCGCACGCCGGCCACGTAGGAGAACGTCACGCGGTCAAACACAATTGACTTCGCAAGCGGCGCGGGCCGCAGATCACCTGTCGGCGCTGGCGACGTCTTATCCGCCTGCAGGAGCCAGGCGACGGCCTCCAGCGCGCCGCTCCACCCCCACAGCTGCCCCCAGAACACCTGAAGATTTCGCACGTACGGCTGCAGGCGGTAGAGCAGCACCATGAACGTCGCCACCAGCGGAAAGCTGAATCCCCACCCCCAAGCTGATACAATGATGACGAGGAATACACCCGCGAACAGAATCTCGCTCAGCGGCGCCAACAGGGCTGAGCGGATCTGTAATCGCAATACGCTGGCGCGCACCGCATCGGAGGCGGCGTCAAAGCGCGACTGCTCGCGCGTTTGCTGATTGAACAGCCGGATCAGTTGCGCGGCATGGATGACGTCGAGCATGCGGGCCGAAAGCCTGCCGTTCTCAGCGCTTACGCGCCGACTGGGCGACTGCAGTCGCTTGGCAAGAAAGCCATGGACCACAAGGATGACAGCGAGCGCGACTGTGATGATCAACGCCAGCTTCCATGAAAGCGCCAGAAGTAACCCGTAAAGGATCAGTGCGGCCGATGCGTTTACCAGCAGCGTCAGCGATGCGTTCACGGCGTCAGCGGCGCGCCAGGATTCATTGGAGAGAATGTTCATCAGCCGCCCGCGCTCTTGATCCCTCATGAACGGATAGTCGACGCCGAGCAAACGCTGCGCGAGTGCGGCGCGAATCTTGTGACCAGCGTGACCGCAGATGTACGCAGTCAGCGCGGCATTAGCGGTGGCGACGATATTCTTGAGTGAGATGAGTGCGAACATCACCAGCGCAATGATGACGATGCGACCCGAAGGCTCCACGTCCGCCGCAAAACTTCGCAGCCAAGGGGCAAGGCCCGATCCGCCGCCGTCACCCGTCTGGGTCACGATTGCGAGCAGCGGAATGACAAGTCCGATGCCAAGGCCCTCAAGGCCGGCGGCGGTCAGCCCGAGCAGCAACACCAACGGCACGAGCGCCAGCTGCCGCTCGGCGAGCCGCCAGATCGGGAACAGACGGTGAGTGACTAAGTCCATCATGAAGAGCGCGACAGTATCATCGTTGGATCAGGCATTGTTGGCTCACAGACCTAAGCCATATCCCCCCGCTGGGGAGGGAGCCCAAGTAGTCTACCCTGCCTGCGCGCTCAGTTCGACGTTATCTTAAGCCGGAGGCGGTCGATAATGGCCTCGCGCAGCGTCTGGGCGCGGTGACCCCAAGTATGCTCTGCGTGAGCGAGCTTCGCCGCCGCCGCTCCAATGGCCTGAAGCTTTTCGGGGGTGCGGAGTGCGGTGCGCAGCTTGTCAACGAGCTCGGCGTGCGTGTGGAAGGTGAGGGCGGTCTCGCCATCGCGGAAGCCAAGCGCCGCCAAGTCCTCCATGGCGTCGGCGATCGGGCAGCAGCCTGCCCCCGCGCCTTCGAAGAACTTCGCCATCGGTTCGATGCCGGGCCGCATGGCGACCGCGAGCGCAGCCGCACTTTCGAGTGGCGCGCTCTGCGGCAGGTCGATGTCAGATGAGATCGCCATACAGCCAAGAAATCGATTGAGCAGCGCCCCCAGCTTTGGATAGCGGGTCGTCGGAAGCCGCGTCAGCGGAAGCCCCGCGTCTCGTACAGCGCGTTCCACAATTTGCCGGCATGCATAGGCGCTGCCGTATGTCGCGATGCCCGCGCGCCTTGTCGACTTGTTGGCGAAGCGCGCCGGCTCGAAGCCCTTCGGCACCCAATCTGCGGCAATGCCGTCGTCCTCTAGCCGCCCCTGAACAATGCGCCCGGACGTCACAATTGAGTCGAAGCGATGCCGGTGAAAGACAGGAGGCCAAGCCCCGCCGAGGCTAGCGTCGAATATGGAGCTATAGTTCTGAATGATGTCATGATCCATCAGCACCCGCAGACCGGAGAATTGTCCCCACGCCAATGTCGTCGCCTTGCGCAACCGCCGGAACGCGACGAAGACGATGACGGCATCATAGCGCTCGAGTTCGATGGTTCGATCATGCGAAACCAAGAGGCCCGTGTCCAAAGCCTCCAGGTTCGCCGGCGCAACATCAAATTCGGGCAGTTCAGCGATGTGAGCGACAAAGTCCTGCTCAAAGCGCGGATAGGTATAAGGATGATGAAGCAGCAGCGCGCGCATGAAGCGGGCCTCAATGGGCAAGACGAGATGAGCTTGTGGTACAGGACGTGAGGCCACTCAACAGCGGCCCCGATGGCCTGTCGCCCCTTCAACCGACCGCCTTCGACCGCCGACAATCGCCCAAAACCGACATCGCAATATGGGTATCAATATGGGTACGCTGAAACGATGCTCGGATCATGGCGCATAAGTTATTGAAATAAAAGGATAAATATCGTTGTGTCTGGCGGAGAGGGAGGGATTCGAACCCTCGATACCCTTGCGAGTACTCCAGTTTTCGAGACTGACGCCTTCAGCCACTCGGCCACCTCTCCGGCGCGGGCATGTATTGGGG
>JBEBHQ010000043.1:0-24483 GCA_040080805.1 Terricaulis sp.
TCTGCTCCGCGTTCAATCCGCGTCCGCGTGCACACTCCATTCGCAATCCTTCCGAATCAGCAACACATCATGCTGTTGCGTTCATCGGTTGAATCCACCGAAGCGCTATTCTAAGAACCACAGTCTACAGCCATGATGGCTTGCGCCTGCTCACCTGCGACGGCAATCAAGTGCGCCTATGGGACAGCGACGGACGGCTGGTTGCGGCGCTCGATGTGCCGAACGTTTGGGGCGCAAGTTTCAGCGCCGACGATACGCGCTTTGCAACGGCGGGCAGTGAGGCCAAAGTTTGGAACGCGCGTGACGGGCATCTCATCAGCACGTTTCTCGGTGATCATCTGCTGCTGATGAGCGCCGAGTTCAGCCCCGATGGCGAAACCATGGTCAGCACGTCGGCGACCAACAGTGTGCATGTGTGGAACGCCCGCACCGGCGCGCAAATCCAGGAGATGCGCGGCCATGAGCAAGGCGTGCTGCTGGCGCGGTTTAGTCCGGATGGACAGCGCGTGCTGACGGCGGGCCTCGACGGCGTGCCGCGGCTTTGGGATACCCAACACTGGGAGCTTGCGCGCACGCTGCCCGGCTACACCGATGCGGTGCGGAGCATCGAGTTCAGTCCTGACGGATCGTTGATCCTCACTGCGGGCAATGGCGGCGAGGCGCGGGTGTGGGGCGGCGACGCGCAGGTCGAATTGATCCTCGGGAGGCATCAGGGCGCTGTGTCGCGCGCGCTGTTCACGCCGGATGGGCGCCACGTCGTCACCGCCGGCGACAAAACAGTAAGGGTATGGCGCGCAACGTTCGGGCCGGACATCACGCTGCATACGGACATGTCGTTCTTGGGCGAGTTTGCGCTCTCGCCTGATGGGCGGCGGTTTGCGAGCCCAGGTGAAGCCACCACGATCCACGATGCCGAGACCGGTCGCGAGTTGCAGAGTATCCAAGCAACAAACGCAACGCGCGCGGCCTTCAGCCCGGATGGAGCGCGCCTTGCCACAGCTGGCGATGGCGGGGCGAAGGTGTGGAACATCGCCGGTAGGCGGCTGTTGCTCCAATTACTTGGCGCCAACGACGATCCGGCCACGATGTATGATGAGTCTATCGTTGTCGATGTCGCCTACAGCCCCGATGGAGCGCTGATAGGCACGGTGGGCACGGGCCGCGACGTGCGGATCTGGAATGCGGCAAGCGGTGCGCAGCTGACGCTGTTGCCCTTGCCGGCTTCAAGCGTGCGGTTCAGCCCAGACGGCCGTCACTTTGCCACAGCGGGAGGCGACGGCGCCGTCCACATCGGGGAAGTCGGCAGCTGGCGCGAAACCTCCGTGATCCACGTCGCCGAGAACGATCCGGTTAGCGCGCTGGAATACAACCGCGACGGCTCGCTCCTCGTTACGACACAAGGTGGCGGGGTGAAGGTGTGGCGAGTGCGGGACGGACAAGCAATGCTGACGCTGCGCGAGGCCCTGGCCGTGGGAGCGATGTTCAGTTCTGACAGCCGCTTTGTGCTTACCAGCGGCGGCGCTCTGGACTATGCCCGCGTGTGGGACGCGGCGACGGGGCGAAAGGTGATGATATTGCGGGGGCCTGGGGGGCCTAACGAACGGCCGTTCGACGCGGTGTTCTCGGCGGACGGCAGACGCGTTTGGGGCGCGCGTTGGGGATTCGTGACCATGTGGCGTTTGCCGGATGAGCTCTTCGCCTCACGCGCGGCGTTGATGCGCGAGGCGTGCACGCGGACACTGCCCAATCCGATCGTGTCGCGATTTACCGACGCGGATTTCGACACCGCGCCGATACTGAACCGGCGCTTAGACGCTGACGTTTGCCACCCGCCGAGCCCTTGGACGCGCTTAATGGCTGTGTTCGGGCGCTGAAGACCAATGACCACCAGTGATCCGCGAAAGGTCTCCTTTCGAATTCCTGCCCTGTGACGTTCCGCGCGAATGGCTGCCCCTGACCGATTTGGTCAGACGCTGCCGAATCGCAGCACTTTGGCGTAGCGCACTTGCGGCAGGGCTCTGATCTTGGCCAAGACTTGCTCTGAAACGACCTGATCGACCCCCACCAGCGCAATGGCCTCCTGGCCTTCGGCTTCGCGGCCGAGATGGAAGGTGGCGATATTGATCTGGGCCTCGCCCAGCAGCGTGCCGAGCGCGCCGATAAATCCCGGCTTATCCGAATTGTTGATGAACAGCATCACCGGATGAAACGGCGCTTCGAGCTGCATCGATTTCACCTCCGCGATCTTCGGCGCGCCGGCGACGACGATGCCCGCAAGCGTGCGCCACTTGCCGCCGGTTTTCACCTTGATGCGGATCAGGCTGTCATAGATCGGCGATTGATCGCGCGTGGATTCGGTCAGCGGCACGCCGCGCTCTTTCAGCAGCGCCGGCGCGGAGACGATGTTTACGTCCTGCAACAGGGGGCGCAGCAAGCCCGCGAGCGCCGTCGCGGTCAGCGGTTTCATGTTGAGCCTGGCGACATCGCCCTCGTATTCGATCGCCACTTCTTCCAGGCCTTCGTCGGCGATCTGGCCGGCGAACGCGCCCAGCTTTTCGGCAAGCGCCGCGAACGGGCGCAAGCGCGGCGCTTCTTCCGCCGTGATCGAGGGCATGTTGAGCGCGTTGGTGACCGCCCCGGTGATGAGATAATCGCTCATCTGCTCGGCCACCTGCAGCGCGACGTTTTCTTGCGCTTCGTTGGTGGAGGCGCCCAGGTGCGGCGTGGCGATGAAATTCGGCGCGCCGAACAGCGGGTTTTCCTTCGCTGGCTCCACCGTGAACACGTCGAACGCGGCGGCGGCGACGTGCTCATTTTCCAATACTTCGCGCAGCGCAATTTCGTCCACCAAGCCCCCGCGCGCCGCGTTGATGATGATGACGCCCTGCTTGGTTTTCGCCAAATTCTCACGGCTGAGAATGTTCTTGGTTTTCTCCGTCATCGGCACGTGCAGCGAAATCACGTCGGCGCGGCCCAGCAGCTCGTCCAGCTCGACTTTCTCCACTCCGATCTGCACCGCGCGTTCGGGCGAGAGGAACGGATCGTAGGCGATCACCTTCATCTTCAGCCCCAGCGCGCGGTCGGCGACGATGCCGCCGATGTTGCCGCAGCCGATCAGGCCGAGTGTTTTCGCGTAGAGCTCGCGCCCCATGAAGCGGTTCTTCTCCCACTTGCCGGCCTGGGTGGAGAGGTTCGCCTCGGCGATCTGGCGCGCGGCGGCGAACATCAGCGCGATGGCGTGCTCGGCCGTGGTGATCGAATTGCCGAACGGCGTGTTCATCACCACGATGCCGCGCTGCGTTGCAGCAGGGATGTCGATATTATCGACGCCGATGCCGGCGCGGCCAATGACTTTGAGATTCTTCGCCGCCGCGATCACGTCCTTATCAGCCTTGGTGGCGCTGCGCACCGCGAGCCCATCATAGGCGCCGATGATTTTCAGCAACTCGTCCTTCTTGAGGCCAGGCTTGAAATCAACCTCAAGCCCACGCTGCTTGAAGATGTCGATGGCGGCGGGCGAGAGTTCGTCGGAGATCAGGACTTTTGGCATTAGGATTATTCCTTGGGGTACATTTTAAGGGGGGATCGACTTACCACCCATCCCCGGGGCGGCGCGAAAGCGGCGAGCCCGGGGCCCAT
This sequence comes from Terricaulis sp., assembly GCA_040080805.1. Lineage (GTDB taxonomy): Bacteria > Pseudomonadota > Alphaproteobacteria > Caulobacterales > Aquidulcibacteraceae > Vitreimonas. The sequence continues at coordinate 3,640 of JBEBHQ010000043.1, forward strand.
AAACGCATACGGTTGAGTTTATGGGCCCCGGACAACGGCTCCGCCGTTTCCGGGGATAGGTGCCGGTCGTGTTCAAGCGGCCTTGTTGGAAAGTTCAGCAACCAGCGCCGCGAACGCCCATTCGATCCACGGGGTCAGCGCCTCAACATCCGCGCGCTCGATCGTCGCGCCGCACCAGATGCGCAGGCCCGGCGGGGCGGAGCGATAGGAGGCCGCGTCGAATGCGGCGCCTTCTTTCTCCAACAGCCCAGCGAGTTTCTTGGCGAACTCCGCCTGCCCTTCTTCGCTCAGCGAGGTCACGCGCAGGTCGATGATTTTCAAGCACACGCCCGTGTTCGACCAAGTGCGCGCGTCTTCCGCCAGCGGCGCGATCCAGGGCGTGCGTGCGGCCCAATCGTAGAGCACCTTGGCGTTCGCATCCGCGCGCGCGTGCAACGCTTCAAGCCCGCCGATGCTTTCGGCCCATTTCAACGCATCGAGATAATCTTCCACCGCCAGCATGGACGGTGTGTTGATGGTCGAACCCTCGAAGATTTCGAGATCGACCTTGCCCTTCTTGGTGAGCCGGAAAATCTTCGGCAGCGGCCAAGGCGGCGCGTAGGATTCGAGCCGGGCGACCGCGCGCGGCGAAAGCACCAGCATGCCGTGCGCGGCTTCCCCGCCCAGCACCTTCTGCCAAGAAAAAGTCGTCACGTCGCACTTGGCCCAATCGATCGGCTGCGCGAACACGGCGCTGGTCGCGTCGTTTATGGTCAGGCCGAGCCGGTCCGCATCGATCCAATCGAAGTTCGGGACCTTCACGCCTGACGTTGTGCCGTTTTGGGTGAAGATGATGTCGGCGCCGGCGCGCGCGGCATTTAAGTCTGGCAGCGCGCCATAGGGTGCGGTGTGGATGTTCGCGTCGAGTTTCAGTTGCTTCACCGCATCGGTGACCCACTCCTCGCCGAAGCTCTCCCAGGCGAACACATCCACCGGACGCGCGCCAAGCATGGACCACATCGCCATTTCCATCGCGCCAGTATCGGAGGCCGGTACGATGGCGATTCTGTGCGTCTCCGGTACGCCAAGGATCGCGCGTGTACGGTCGATCGCCTCTTTCAGCTTGGCTTTACCGGCCTTGGCGCGGTGCGAACGACCGAGCGCCGCGCCTTGCAGCGCGTCGGTGCTCCAGCCGGGACGTTTCTTGGTGGGGCCCGAGGAAAACCGGGCGTCAGCCGGGCGCACGCCGGGCTTGGGGGGTATTGTCATCAACTATTCTCCCATCCTCACAGATGGACGTCCGCCGTTGGGAGCGGATGGCCCACGCCGGAGATGGCCGAGTTCGCGGGGGAAAGCAATGCGGCGAAGTTGCCAATACTGTGCCTGCGCCGGCGCCGTCACACGCGGGAGCGACAGCATAGCTCGCGAAACGCGCATTGCTTGAGCAGTCAGCCCAGCATTTGGGCATTTGGAGGCGCGCGCTGATTTTCCGGGCGCGCCGGCTTGCGCCGCGGCGGGCGCTGGTGAGTTTGCTCGTCCATGCCCGCACCCCTGATCGTTCTCGCTCACGCCGCCGATTCTAGCGCCATCGCCAACAATGTGAACCGGCGCTTGTCGACGCTCGGTTACGCGGTGGAGCAGCACCTTGTCGGGGCGGGCGCGCCGGCGCTGAATGGCGCATCGAACAAGGCGCAGCGGTTGATCGTGCTGTGGTCGCGCGGTGCGGCGGGCGCCAATCTCGACGCAAGCTTGCGGCGCGCCGAGGCAGCGGGAAAGCTCTCGGTGATCCGCCTTGCGTCCTCGCCATTGCCGGCGCGGCTCAAGCGCTCGGCGAGGACTTTGCCGCGCCCCGGCGAAGACGATGCGACTTGGCGCGAGCTCGCGGAAAACCTGGAATCGCCGCCACGCCACCAGAAAGAGGAAACGCCGGAGGGCTGTCTTCGCGAGCCTGGATCACGTCTGCACGGCCTGCTCGTGCTCGTGCTGGTGGGCCTCGTCGCGGCGTGGGCGGCCTATGTTTCGAACACCGGCTTTGCTGAACAGGTCAACGCGCTGTTCGGCGCGTAGGCGCTGACGGCGGCGATCGCCGCCAGCGCCAGACGCCTCGTCGCTACAACGCCCGCTTTACCGTGAGCACAAGCGTTTCGTCGGAATTATCTGTCGTGGTGAAGCCCGATGTGACGATATTATCAGCGGCCTCAATGCTCGAACCGATATAGCGGAGGTCGAGGGTGAAGCCCGAAATCGCATAGGCGGCGCCGAGATTCCACGTCGTGTAGTCGTCGTCCGCCGTCCCAATGGCGGGCCCATCGACGTCGTCGATAGATTGCTGTCCGAAGGCGCCGGAAAAGGTCACTGCCTCGCTCAGCGCATAGGACGCGTTCACCTCCAGATAGAGCCCAGCGCCGGTCTCGCCATAGAATTCCGGCGAGTAGTACAACGCACCGCCAAGGCTGAGACCCTCCGCTGGCGCGATGCTCGCGGCGGCCTTGGCCTCATAATAATCGAGTTCGCTGCCGGAATCATTGGCGCCGGGATAGAAATAGCCGACCAGGCCCAGATCGAGAGACACCGGACCGAGCGTCGGCTTCACGCCGGCATAGAGATCAAGCTCATAGTTCGAGGCGAGATAACCCGATAGGTTCGACGCCCAGACGCCGGCATAGAATATGTCGGCGGCGACATCGAAACCGCCCTGCACCGCCGGCTCGGTGTTGGTTTGCGAAATGCCGCGGAAAACATAGTCCGATGCAAGCGCGACATTCCCGGAAACCGTGGTTTCCGCGTGCGCCGCGCCGGCCATCATCGCGCTCGTCAGCATGGTGAAGCCCAGCAATTGCTTCAATCGCTTCATCGTCTTCCTCATTGTGTCACCCCCTGTTCGTGCGGAACCGCACGTGTGTGATGAGCGGATGTTCCCGCGCCGCGCGCCGCGCCGCCAGATTTGGCGCGAGATTCCAGACGCATTTGCCGACATTGCCCGCCCCATGAGCGCCGGCGCCTGCGAAAGCGGCGCGAACGTGGCCAAGCAGAAAGGCGCGCCGCTCTCGCGACGCGCCTCCCTGCATTCCCCCGCCTAAGGCGCGAATTTACATGTTGTACGCCACCTCTCCATGACCAGGGAGATCGAGGCCTTCTTCTTCGTGCTCCTTTGGCGCGCGCAACAGGCCGGTGATCCGCAACAAGCCGAAGATCACCAGACTAATCGCGCCCGACCAGAGCAGCGTGACCAAGACACCCGTGCCTTGCGCGGTCATTTGCGTGACCAGATCATAGGGCAGCGCATCACACGTGGAGATGTCGCCGTCCGTGAGGCAGGTGGTGTAGTCGACGATGCCAGCGCCGCCGAGCGCGGGATTGACGAGCACGCCAGTGGCCAGCGCGCCAACGATGCCGCCGACGCAGTGAATGCCAAACACATCCAAGGTGTCGTCATAGCCCAGGAGTGACTTCACGAACGAGACGAAGAAGATGCACACCGGAGACACCAACAGACCCAGCGCGATAGCGCCGACCGGCCCGGCGAAGCCCGCTGCGGGCGTCACCGCGACAAGGCCCGCGACGATCCCCGAGCACATGCCGAGCAGGCTCGGTTTGCCCTTGGTGAGCCATTCGGTGAGCATCCACGAAAAGCCAGCCGCGGCCGTAGCCAGGAAGGTGTTCGCCATGGCGAGGCCCGCGTAGTAATTGGCCTCGAGGTTCGAGCCGGCGTTGAAGCCAAACCAGCCGAACCACAGCAGCCCGGTGCCGATCAACGTCATCGTCAGCGAGTGCGGCGGGATCGGCTTGCGGTCGTAGCCGTGGCGCGGCCCCAACACGATTGCGCCCATCAAAGCGGCAATCCCGGCATTGATGTGCACGACCGTGCCGCCGGCAAAATCGAGCGCGCCCTTGGCCCAGACGAACCCGGCGGAGATGTTGTCGGGATCGTTGGCGACCGCGTCGGGGCCCGGCCAGAACCAGACCATGTGCGCGATCGGATAATAGACCAGCAGCGGCCACACGATCGAAAACAGCACGATGCCGATGAACTTCACCCGTTCGGCCAATCCGCCAAGCACGAGCGCCGCCGTGATGCAGGCGAACGTCATCTGGAAGCAGACGAACACGATTTCGGGGATGTAAACCCCGGTAGAGAACGTCGCCGCCAGATTGTCGGAAAGGTCCGTGCCGTTATCCAGGAGGAAGAAGCGCGAGGCGCCGCCAATCCAGGAATTCAGCGGCCCGCCATCGGTGAAGGTGAGGCTGTAGCCCACGAACGCCCACAGCATCATGCCGATCACGGTCACGGTAGAGACCTGCATCAGCACCGAGAGCATGTTCTTGGTGCGCACCAGCCCGCCATAGAACAACGCCAAGCCGGGTACGATCATGATCAGCACCAAGACCGTGGAGATCATCATCCAGGTGGTGTCGGCCTTGTTGGCCGCTGGCGCTGGCGGCGCCACCACGACTTCCGGGGCGGAAACCTGAGCGGTGGCCGCAACCACCGCAACCGCGCTCCCCTCCGCGCCCTGCACGGGCGGCGCGACGACCGCCTCGACCACCGGCGTCGCTTCCTGCGCGAACGCCGTCGGCGCAAGCGTCGCACCGCTCACCAACAAGGCGAACGCACAAGCGACCGCCTTTCTTCGAACTCCATCCCACATCGCCTCAGCTCCTGTTTTGCGTTTCGCAAGCGCCTAGCCGGGGGTGGAGCGTCGCCGAGCGCAAGCTGGAGCGGGCATGACAAGCGCACTTTGGCGCCGCCTGCTGAAAAAATGAGCGGCAAGCGTAAAACATGGGCGTTGGGGTCTTGGGCCTCCGGATAACGCCTTGCCTACTCGGTCACCACGATGCGCGGCGCGGGCGGTTCCACTGGCGGCGCGGGGTGCGAGGTCGGCGGCGCGGGCGCGCCTTCGAACCCCGGCAGCATCTGGTCCTCGAAGATCGGCGGCAACATTTGCGCCTTGCGGGCGCGGCGTTTTTTGCGTTGTGGCGCTTCGGGGTCCTCGGCGGCGCGGTTGTGCAGGCGGGCGATCGAGGGATCGAGTTCGCCGCGTAAATACACCGCGACTTGCCCCAGCAGGCGCACGCTCGACAAAGTTTGGATCGCGCGCATGTAGCCGCCGCGCTTGGAGGCTTGGAAGCCGACCACGCTTTCCATGTCGAAGCGGTCGCACCAATAGGGCGCGAGGTCGGCGAAGGCCGAGCCGGTCACCGGATCTTCGTTGATGCCCACGCCAGGCGCGAAGAAGCGCGACACGAAATCGTAGGGCTTGCCCTCGTCAGCCGGCGCGGTGACCACGAGATTGCCTTGGCGCGGCCCCCGCACAATCGTGTTGATGGCGGCAAAATCAGGCTTCAGCCCGCGCACCGCCGCTTCGTTCTCAAGTACGACGTTGGCGTACTCGCCCACGAACGCATCGACGAATTCCACGCCGCCAAGCGCCGCCGACAAATCCTCTGGCGGCGTCCAGGGCGAGCGCTGCTTGCGCGGCAGATCGAGCGTGTAGCCTTCGGGCGTGTTGCGCACCACCAGCGCGCCGGCGTGCGTATCGAACACCACCACTTCGAGACCGGGCTCCATTTCCGAAAGCAGCACCGCGCCCGCCGCCAAAGTGGCGTGACCGCACAGCGGCACTTCGGTGGTGGGGGTGAACCAGCGCAGCTGGTAATTGCCCTTCAGGCCCGTGGGGGTGACGAACGCGGTTTCGCTCAGCTTGTTTTCGGTGGCGATGGCCTGCAACGTCGCGTCCGGCAGCCAGCGTTCAAGCGGCACCACGCCCGCCGGATTGCCGGTGAACACACGGTCGGTGAAGGCGTGGACGATCCATATCTTCATGGGTGTCACATATGCCGGTTGGCGATTTGCCGCGCCAGCACTGTCGCCGGGGAGGCGTGGGCGGCGCTCTCCTGTCGGGAGAATAGAGCGGCTCTAGCCCCCCTTCAGCGGCCAATTGTGCCCAAGCGGCCCATGGCCCTGGCCCAAGCCGGGCGCGTGGCGAATGGCTTCCATGAGGTAGCCGCGCCCCCGCTCCACCGCCGGCTCGATCGCCATGCCTTGGGCGATGTAAGCAGCGATGGCGGAGGCAAGCGTGCAGCCGGTGCCGTGGGTGGCGCGGGTGGCGATACGTGGGCTCTCGAACACTCGCAGGCCATTTTGCGTGAGCAGCACGTCGCGGATGAGTTCGCCCTCGATGTGCCCGCCCTTCACCAGCGCCGAAAATGCGCCGAGCTTGCCGACGAGGATTTCCGCCGCGCGCTTCTGTCCGTCGAGATCGCGCACTTCGGCGCCAGTCAACGCTTGCGCCTCCGGCGCGTTGGGCGTGACGATCGCCGCGATCGGCATCAACTCGTCGCGGATGACCGCCACCGCGTCCTTGGCCAACAACGAAGCACCGCCCTTGGCCACCATCACCGGATCGAGCACCACTGGCGCGCCGTCCCCCACCGCGTAGAACGCCTCCACCACGATCCGCACATGCGCCGCCGAGCCAAGCATGCCGAGCTTCCAGGCATCGGCGCCGAGATCGCCCATCACGGCTTCGATCTGGCCTTTGACGATACTCGGGGGAACCGGGTGTACGTCGCTGACGCCGATCGTGTTCTGCACCGTGATCGCGGTGATGGCGGTCATCGCGTAGCCGCCAAGCGCGGTGACAGTCTTGATGTCAGCCTGCACGCCCGCGCCGCCGCCGGAATCGGAGCCGGCGATGATAAGGACGCGGCCCTTCGGTTCACTCATCCTAGTAGAATAAGCTAAGCGAGCGTCGCCCGCCACAGTTTCAGCGCTTGCACCGTCTCGGCCACATCATGCACGCGCACCATGTCCGCGCCGTTTTGCGCCGCAATCAGGGCAGCCGCGATAGAGCCGCCGAGGCGGTCCGTGCCAGCGTCCACGGCGCGCGCGTCGATCGCGGCGATGAAGCGCTTGCGCGAAGCGCCTATCAAGACGGGCTTGCCGACCTCGGCGCGGATGCGCGCAACGGCGCCTAGCAGCGCCAGATTGTGGGCCAGCGTCTTGCCGAAGCCGATGCCCGGATCGACCCAGATATCACCTACGCCCTTGGCCTCGGCCGCCGCCACCCGCTCGCGCAAAAACGCGATCACATCCGTGACCACATCGTCATAGTGCGGCGCATCCTGCATCGTGCGCGGCTCGCCGCTCATGTGCATCAGCACGACAGGGCGATGCAACGAGGCCGCCGTCTCTAGCGCGCCAGGACCGCGCAGCGCCATGACATCGTTCCACATCGACGCGCCGGCGGCGACAGCCGCTTTCGCCACCGCTGGCTTCATGGTGTCGATGGAAATGGGCGCTTTCGTCATCGCGCGCAGCGAGGCGATCACCGGCACAACGCGCGCCATCTCATCGCGTTGATCCACCGGCTCGGCGCCGGGGCGGGTCGATTCTCCGCCGACGTCGATGATGTCGGCGCCGGCATCCAGCATGGCGAGCGCGCGCGGGGTCGCAGCGCCCTCGTCCCACCTGCCGCCATCGGAGAATGAATTGGGCGTGACGTTAAGCACGCCCATCACGTATGGACCGCCGGCAAGTTTTGGCGGCGGCAACACATTATGGCTCATAACGGGCGCATGATAAACCGCTCGCCCTCCCGCAAGCTCGCACTACAGTGTAATTATAGCACACAGCGAACACACGAAACAGCCATGCAAGGATGAACTCTGCCCAAATGAACGATTGGCGCATCAAGCTCGAGCCGTTCATCACGCCGGCGTTTCGCACGTGGTGGCGCATGCGCCGGGCGATGACGCTGGGTGTGCGCGGGCTGGCGCTCGATTCCGCTGGGCGCGTGCTGCTGGTGCGGCACACTTATGCGCCTGGCTGGCACTTGCCGGGCGGCGGCGTGGAGAGCGGCGAGACCGCGATCGAGGCCATCGTGCGCGAAATGGCCGAGGAAGGCGGCGTTGCAGCGGAGGGCGCGCCGACCTTGCTCGGCTTCTACGCCAATCATGCCAATTTCCCCAACGACCACATCGCGCTCTACCGTTTTGAAAACTGGCGCGCGTGTGCGCCGCAAAATAACGGTGAAATCGCCGTGCGCGGCTTTTTCGCCCTCGATGCACTCCCCGAGGGTGTCACGCTGGGCACGCAGCGCCGGCTCGCGGAGATTTTCGAGGGCGCGGCCATCTCAGACGCGTGGTAAAGTCAAAGCCCGGAGGCACGCATGCGCTATCTGCACACCATGATCCGCGTCGGCAATCTCGATACCGCGCTTGATTTTTTCTGCGCCAAGCTTGGCTTGGTCGAGATGTACCGCGTCGACAATGAAGCGGGAAAATTCACGCTCGTGTTCCTCGCCGCGCCCGATGACGTCGAATTGGCGCGCGAGCGCAAGGCGCCTCTGGTGGAGCTCACCCACAATTGGGATGAAGCCGAGTATGGCGGCGGCCGCAATTTCGGCCACCTCGCCTACCGCGTGGACGATATCTACGCCGCATGCCAGCGGCTGATGGATGGCGGCGTCGTCATCAACCGCCCGCCGCGCGACGGGCGCATGGCTTTCGTACGCTCACCCGACGGCATCTCGATTGAGCTGCTGCAAGACGGCAATGCGCTTGCGCCAGCTGAACCCTGGATGTCGATGCCCAATACCGGCGTGTGGTAAGCAAAAACGCCGCGCCCCTTTCAGAGCGCGGCGTTCCTGCTTGGCTCAACCAAGACTTATTGCGCGTACAATTCCGACACGTTGAGCGTCGATTTCTGCAACTCGCCTTCCGAGAACGTGCCGACCCAAATGTCGTATTGGCCAGACGCGGGGTGAGGCAGGGTGAGGGCGGGGTTCAAACCATTGTTGCCGCCATCATCATCGCAATACCAATTGCCCTGCGCATCGTTGACCACGAGCGTAGTGTCGGCTTCCGATTGTACGGAGAACACCAACGGCAAATCGGTCGATCCCGCGGTCCAGTTCACGCGATAATCGGGAGCGATCGCGATCCATCCTGTGCAGCCTTGCGAAAGGCTGGCCGCATTGTAGCTGCCGCCCGCCGAGATTTCCTTCGTGTGCGGATCGGGTTCGAAGCCCGACGCCAAATCAATGCTGCCATAGGCTGGTTCAAGGCCGGGGTTGGGCATGCCCTCAGTCTCGGCCGTGCCCGCGACGATTTCAGAGATATGCAGAACCGCTTCCGGCGTGCCGGCATCTTCGCCAAACGTGCCGACCCAGATTTGATAGCGGCCAGTGGTGGGAACATCAAAGCGAACCGCGGGGTCGAGGCCGACGCTGTCGTCGTTGCAATGCCAGGACCGATCGGGAGCGCGCACAACCAACGTGGTGTCTGCTTCCGACGTGGCGGAAATGATCAGCGGCAGCGCGCCCGAACGGTAGCGCAGGCTGAAGCTCGGCCGCGACGCAACACGGCCCGCGCAATCGGCGCTGACAGTGCTGGCCTCGATAGGGCCGCCCGCGTTCACGACGACGTTGTGGGGATCGGGCTCAAAACCGGAAATGAGCGCGGCCCGGCCAAAGGTTCCGTTAGCGCCTGCATTGATGTTTTGCGCATAGGCGGGCGCGGCAGCCACGCAAAGCGCCGCGACAGCAGCCATAGTCCGAACAACTGGAATCATCGTGTTTCCCCAAATACGGCCCGCCTGCTGCGTGGCCAAATCTCTCGCGTCCGCATTTTCGCGCCCGCGCGCCCTAAGGCAAGCCAGAAACGAACGCCAATAATGACGTTTTCGCGGCTTTTCGCCTCATATCCTCGGGGCAGCTCAGCGCCGGCCGAACAGCTTTTCTATGTCGGCCAGTTTCAGCTCCACATACGTCGGGCGACCGTGATTACATTGACCCGAGAACGGCGTCGCCTCCATGTGGCGCAGCAAGGCGTTCATTTCCTCGCCGGTGAGCCTGCGTCCCGCGCGCACCGAACCCCGGCACGCCATCGACGAGCACACCGCTTCGAGTTTCTCCTTTAGCGCATGCGCTTGGCCAAGCTCGGCGATGTCATCAGCCAAATCCTTCAGCAACCCAGCCGCATCGATGTGCCCAAGCAGAGCCGGCGTTTCACGCACCAGGATCGCGCCAGCGCCGAACGGCTCAATCACCAAACCCAATTGCGCCAACTCTTCAGCGCGCGCCGCGAGCGCTTCGGCCTCCGCTGGATCAAGCTCGACCACTTCGGGAATCAGCAAGCCTTGCCGGCGCACGCCGCCATTGGCGAGCATCTGCTTCATGCGCTCATAGACAAGCCGCTCATGCGCGGCATGCTGATCGACGATGACAATGCCATCTTCGGTCTGGGCGACGATGTAGGTTTCATGGATCTGCGCCCGCGCCGCGCCGAGCGGGAAGAAGCGCGCGTCTTCGTCGTTATGGACCGCCGGCGCCTCGCCGGCATGCGCCGCGCCGGCCGGCGTGGGCGCCGGCCGTCCATGTTCCACTCGCCCACTCGGCATTGCAAAATCGCCCGGCGCAATCTGCTCTTCCGCCAACGACCGCGCGCGCAAACCCGGTTGCGGCGAAAAATGCGGACGCGCAGCGGAAAGCGCCGATTGCGCCGTCGTGGTTGATGCACGATGGCCAGCGCCGGCAAGCGCATGGCTGAGTGCGCCTACAATCAACCCGCGCACCAGAGCCGCGTCGCGAAAGCGCACTTCGGTTTTCGCCGGGTGCACGTTCACATCCACCTCCGACGGCGGCAAATCAAGAAACAGCGCGACCACGGGATGGCGATCGCGCGCGAGCAAATCCTGATACGCCGCGCGCACCGCGCCGACGATCAGTTTGTCCTTCACCGGCCTGCCGTTGACGAACAAATGCTGGTGTTCGCGCGTGCCGCGATGAAAGGTCGGCAAGCCGGCAAAGCCCGACATGCGCACCTCGCCGCGCACCTGATCGAGGGCGATGCAATTGGGCGCGAAATCGGCGCCAAGGATCGCCGCCAACCGCGCACGGCGGCCTTCGTTTTCGGGGTCGCGCTCAGTGCTCAAGCGCAGCGACGAGCGCCCATCATGCTCCAGTGTGAACGCCACGTCTGGCCGCGCCATCGCCAGCCGCTTGACCACATCGGAGATCGCCATCATCTCGGCGCGCTCTGACTTCATGAATTTCAGCCGCGCTGGCGTGGCGAAAAAAAGATCGCGCACTTCAACCAGCGTTCCGCTGTCGGCGCGCGCCGCCCACGCATGGGGCTTGGGCAAAGAAAGCGCCCCGCCCTCCACCTCAACACGCCACGCATCGCTCGCGCCCCGCGCGCGCGATGTCATCGCCAGCCGCGCCACAGCGCCGATGCTCGGCAGCGCCTCGCCACGAAAGCCCATGGTGTGGATATTGAGCAGATCGACTTCGCCGCCCACGCCGGCTGCCAGCTTCGAGGTCGCGTGCCGCTCCACCGCGAGCGCAAGCTCCTCCTTCGGGATGCCGCCGCCATCGTCCTCGACCGCGATCAGCCCGAGGCCGCCGCGCTCGATGCGCACGCCTATGCGTGTCGCCCCCGCGTCGAGCGCGTTTTCCACCAATTCCTTCACCGCCGCCGCCGGACGCTCGATCACTTCGCCCGCGGCGATGCGGTTGACGGCTTCGGGAGGGAGACGGGCGATGGCCATGAATCAGTCCACTCTAACACACCGTCATCCCGGAGACGCGAAGCGTCATCCGGGACCCAGGGGCAAAACGCTGCGCCGGCGGCCCCTGGGGGCCCGGGTCTCGCTACGCTCGCCCGGGATGACGGAATTTTTTTCGAGGGTTAAACAAGCCAATGCCCACCAACTCAAACGACAACCAAACCGCCTCCCCCTCCTACCGTCTCGCCGCCTTGGACCAGGATTTCCTGCTCAGTCGCGAAATGCGCGGCGTTCGTTTCATGCTTGAATACGAAAAAGCCGACCGCGCCCTGCAAAAACGTGACATCCGCTCAACCATCGTCGTGTTCGGCTCCGCCCGCATTCGCGAGGACGGGCCGGGCCGGCAGGCTTTCTGGTACGCGCAGGCGCGCCAGTTCGGTCGCCTTGCGTCCGAGCGTGGCGGCGCTGTGTGCGCTGAAGGTGAGCCGCACCGCAATGTCATCACCACAGGCGGCGGCCCCGGCGCCATGGAAGCCGCCAATCGCGGCGCGTGCGACGCGGGCGCGCCCAGCATCGGCTTCAACATCAAATTACCTGAAGAACAAGAGCCCAATCGTTATTCAACGCCCGACCTCACGTTTCAATTTCACTATTTCGCCTTGCGCAAAATGCATCTGGCGATGCGCGCCAACGCGCTCGTCGTGTTTCCCGGCGGTTTCGGCACGTTCGACGAATTGTTCGAAATTCTTACGCTGCGGCAAACCAAGAAAGCGCGCTACATCCCTGTCGTATTGTTCGACGAAGCCTATTGGCGCTCCATCATCAAGTTCGACGCCTTGGTCGAACACGGCATGATCGACGCCGCCGACCTGGATCTTTTTCGCTTCGCTGAAACCGCGGAAGGCGCATGGGACGCGCTGGTTGCGCAAGGCCTGGGCAAGGCGCATCCGAACGGCGTATAACGCCTCACTCCGACTCCGCCGCCAGCCCCTCCGGCTGGCCCACAACCACGAACGTGAACGCGTCGGGATTGAACAGGCGCCGCGCGACGCGGTTCACGTCTTCCAACGTCACTGCGCGGATCAGATCGTTACGGCGGTTGATGTAGCCGATATCGCGGCCGGCGGCTTGGTAAGAATGGACCACCGAGGCGATCTTGGAATTCGAATCCAGATCGAGCGCGAACGAGCCGGTGAGGTAGGTGATGGCGTCGTTCACTTCCGCTTGCGTTGCGCCGCCCTGGTAAAACCGTGCGATTTCCGCGCGCGTCACCTCGATGGCCTCGGCCACATTGGCGTTTTCGGTTTGGGCCGAGCCGCGGATCAAAGCCGCATGATCGCGCACCGAGGGGCCCGTCCCAATGCCGTAGACCAAACCGCGCTGCTCGCGCACCTGATCCATCAGCCGCGAGGAAAAACCGCCGCCGCCGAGGATGTAATTCGCCACTGCGAGCGCATTCCAATCGGTATCTTCGTCCTGGATGCCGGGGGCCGCGAAGAGCACGAGGCTTTGCGGCTGCGGCAGCTCGCGCACGATCAGCGGCGTGGGCGCGCCGAGCGTGACATCCGCCAGCGCCGGCAGCGCGGCGCTTGCCGGCAAGGTGGCGAAAGTCGCATCGATGAGCCGACGCGCGTTATCCGCATCGATATCGCCCACTAAGGTAATTTGCAGCCGGTCACGTGTGAGCAACAACGCTCTTCGCTCGCGCAACGCGGCGGGCGTGATCGCCTCCACGCTTTCGCGCGATGTGCGCCGCGCGTAGACGTGGCCGGGATAAAGCACCTGGTCGAGCGCGCGATTGGCGATGAAGGATGGGTTGGTCTCGCGGTTGCGAATGGAGACCAGCATTTGGCGTTTGATGCGCTCAAGCGGCGCCGCCTCGAAGCGCGCTTCGGCGAGCGCCATGCGCGCCATCGCAAACGCTGGCTCGCGGTTGGCGCTGAGCGTGGTCAAGCTCATGCCAATTCCATCCCAACCCGCCGCAAACCCGAGCGACATGTTGAGATCTTCCAGCCGCTCCTTGTACGCGTTGGCGTCGAGATCGCCCGCACCCTCGGTGAGCATGTCGGCCATCACGCTGGTGACCCCGGCCATCCGCTCCGGTTCGATCGCCGAACCGCCGCGCCAATAAGCGCGCAGCACGATCATCGGCACCGTAGAATCTGACACGAGCCACGCTTCGATGCCGCTATCGGTGACGATGCCTTGCACCGGAACGCCATGACGCGCGGCGGCGGATTCGGTGCGAGGCTCTGCCATCGCCACAGGCGCAAATAGGGAGAATGCGGCGACAATTGCGACCATTCCCGAAACCACGCGGCGCTTCATTGGCTCTGCTCCGGCGCCATCAGCCAGCCCGTCACGGAAGCGTCGATGCGCAACGTCGCGCTCGCCATCGCCATCGCTTCCTCGCGCGTCACCGCCGCGATATCATCAGCCCAGGTCACGACGTCCTCAATGCTTTCGCCTTGCGCCAACGACGAGCCATACAAATTGGCGAGGCTCTCCTGGCTGTCGCGCGCGTAGATGGCCGACGCCGACATTGAGGATTTCGCGCGCGCGAGTTCGCCGTCTGTGGGGCCATCGCGCAGGTACGTCGCGATCACCGCATCAATGGCCGCTTCCAGCGTCTCCAGGCTCACGCCTTCCACCGGTGTCGCCGCGACAGATACGCTGCCACCGCCCAGGCCTGACGTGCTTGAGCCCGCGCCGGCGCTCACGGCGATGCGTTGTTCCTCGACCAAGGAACGATAGAGCCGGCTGGTTTCCGAACCGCCGAGGATTTCGATAGCGACGTCCAGCGCATGCGCCTGGCGGCCCTCGTCCGTGCCGTAGGAGATCGCCGGATACATCCGCGACAACGAAGGCTGACGCACTTTCTCGTCACGATGGATGACACGCATCGGCCCAATCTGGGGCGGATCAACGACCCATGTGCGCGACGGCAAATCACGTGTCGGGCGTAGACGCCCGTAAGTGCGTTCCGCCAGCGGGCGCAGTTCCGCCGCATCGATATCGCCGGCTACTACCAGAATGGCATTATTGGGCGCGTACCAAGTTTGGTAAAACGCCAGCGCGGTCTCACGGTCGAGGCTCTGGATTTCGTGCAGCCATCCGATCACCGGCGTGCCGTAAGGATGATGCGGAAACAACATCGCCCGCATGCGCTCACCCAGCACCGCGCCTGGATTGTTATCAATGCGTTGGCGGCGCTCTTCGACGATCACATCGCGCTCTGAAGCAAAGGTTTCATCGGAGAACCGCAGATTGCGCATGCGATCGGCTTCCATTCCCATAACCAATTCGAGCCGGTCTCGGGCGATACGCTCGTAATAATCGGTGAAGTCCCACGAGGTGGAGGCGTTATCGTCGCCGCCGTTGCGGGCGATGGCGCGGGAAAATTCGCCGGGCGCTATCGTGCGCGTACCCTTGAACATCAGGTGTTCAAAGAAATGCGCGATACCCGAATGGCCGCGCGCCTCGTCCGCGGCGCCGACGCGGTACCAAACCATGTGCGTGACGACGGGCGCGCGGCGGTCGGTGATGACCACGACTTGCAGTCCGTTGCGCAGCGTGAAGGTCTCCGGGCGCGGCAGCTCTTCGGCCAGCGCCGGCAGAGCCCACGCAAGCGCGCACGCGGTGAGCGCCACGCGCATGAACGCATTCACGCTCAGGCTCAGGTGCCGGGTAGCTTGAAGCCGCCGGGCGCGTTGCGCTGGATCACGACTTGCCCCCCACCCGTGGCGCGGCGGACCGATTCCTCTTCCTCGAGCCGGCGGGCTTCGTCTTCGGCGTTGAGCGGCGCCGCGGCGGGCGCCGACGATCCGCCAAACGCAATCACGCGGTTCACGAAACTCTCATTGCGGCGCACGATGCCTTGAGCTTCGAAATCGATGGTGTCGCGAATATCAGGATCGATGGCGCCGGCGCCGGCGGCGGTGACGAGCGTGCGTTCGCCGGGGCTCGCGGCTTGGCCGATATTGTCGCCAAACAACGCCGCACGTGCTTCCGCGTCAGGCGCCAATTCCTGCGGACGCGGCTCACCCGGCCGCGGCGGACGCAGATTGTAATCCGGCGGCAAAGTCAGCGGCGCTTGGGTGACGACGCGGAACTCATCGGGCGAGGCCTTGTAGGCGCCGGCGGCGCGCGAAATCGAGGCGCACCCGCTGGCCGCGCTCGCGGCGGCCAAGATCACCAACAGCGTACTGGGTTTCGTCATCAAACGCCCGCCTCCTGATATTCGCGCTGCTTCTAGCTGAGCCTGCGCCTGGTCGCCAAGCCGAACAACAGCGAGGAGCGGGCTTTTACGCTACCTCGTCCCCGATCTTGACCGTTCTGGGGCGATTCCCCCCGTTTTCAGCGGGCTGGACCACCGGGATCCCCGCCCGGCTTCTCGCGGAGCGCCCGCAGCTTTGCCTTGAGCTGAGCCCAGGTGGTTCCTTGGCCGGGCTCGTTTTCGGTGAAAAACAGCATATCAACGGCCAGCAGCACCGCCCCGGTTGTGATCGCGGCATCGGCCACGTTGAACACCCAGGGGAACCAGAGCCCATTAAAATCGAGGAAATCGGCGACCGCGCCGAACCGGATGCGGTCGATCACATTGCCGAGCGCGCCCCCGATCACCAGCCCCAGGGCCGCCGCCGTCAGCCGGCGCTCCGCGGCCCGGAGCCAGCCCGCGAACACGCCCGCGATCAGCAGCGACATCGCCACCAGACCCCAGCGCATGATGTCGCCATCGGCGCGCAACAGCCCAAAACTGACGCCCCGGTTCCACACCATCTGCAGATCAAAGAACGGCGTCAGTTCAACGAACCCGCAGCCATAGCCAGATTCAAGACACCCAGGCGGGTTAAACCGCGCCGGCCCGAGCACGATCCATTTCGTCACCTGGTCGGCGACAAACACGAACGCTGACAAAAAAAGCCCAAAGCGCAACATGGTCCGGCTTATGGACGTTGCGGGGAGGCTGTTCAAGGCGAGCCCCGCAAAGCGTCCCATGCCGCCACCACCGCGCCGTCGCGGGGCGTGATGTCCGGGTAGCGCGGATCGGCGGTCGCGGGGTCGAAATATTTCCACGAGCGCGCGCATTTCACGCCGGGCGCTTTTTCGACAATGACAGCGACGTCGGGGGTTTCGGGTAAGCGGAAGGCATCCTTTGGCCCCTCGCCCGCCTCGATGGCGATATCGCTGGTGATGCAGAACTCAGCGAAATCTATATCGAGCAAAGCAGAGCGCAATTCATCGTCGGACACGAACACGAGCGGGCGCGCTTCCAAAGAAGAGCCGATCGCCTTCTCGCGCCGCGCCACTTCCAACGCGCCTGTCACCACCGCGCGCGCCTGGCGCAGCGCCGCCATTTCCGCCGCGGCGGCATCGTCGCGCCAGCCTTCCGGCGTTTCCGGGAGCTGGCGCAGATGCACTGACACGCTTTCGGGAAAGCGCGTCAGCCACGCCTCTTCCATGGTGAACGGCAGCACCGGCGCGAGCCATGCCGTCAGCCGCGTGAACACTTCCTCCAGCGCCGAACGGCATGCACGCCGCCGCGCACTCGAAGGCGCGTCGCAATAGAGCGTATCCTTGCGCACATCGACATAGAAGGCCGAGAGATCGACGTTGCAGAATTCGACGATCTCGCTCAAAGCGGCGCGGAATTGGTAGGTATCGTAAGCGGCGCGCACGGCGGAATCGAGCTGCCAGAGACGGTGCAAAAGCCAGCGTTCGAGAAGTGGCGTTTCTTGGGGGACGCCGGAGACCCAAGAGAACCGCTCGGCGTCGCCAAACCCGCTCAGCGCCCCCAACAAATAGCGCAGCGTGTTGCGCAGTTTGCGGTAGCTCTCACTCGCCTGATCGAGGATGGTTTTGCCAACGCGCAATTCGTCGCGATAATCCGCGCCCGCGACCACGAGGCGGAAAATTTCGATGCCGTATTGCTTTTCCAGCTCCTGCGGCTCGACGCCATTGCCGAGCGATTTCGACATTTTGCGCCCATCTTCGCCGACCGTGAATCCATACGTGATCACTTCGTCGTACGGTGCGCGCCCGCGCGTAGCGCAGCTTTCGAGCAGCGAGGAATGAAACCAGCCGCGATGCTGGTCGGCGCCTTCGAGATAGAGCACGGAGGCCGGGGTCTGAAATGAAGGCCGCGTCGCAGCGTCGCGTTCGCCCAGCACGAAGGCGTGCGTGCACCCTGAATCGAACCAGACATCGAGGATGTCCTCGATCTTTTCGTAATCCTCGGCCTTGTATTTCGCCCCGAGGAAGTCTTGCGCCGGCGTCGCCCACCAGACGTCGGCGCCGCCCTGCTTCATCGCCGCGAGAATGCGCGCATCGACGTCTTCATCCTGCAAAATCGCGCCACTTTGCTTGCTGACGAAAATCGCCAACGGCACACCCCAGGCGCGCTGGCGCGAGATCAGCCAATCGGGGCGATCTCCCACCATCGCCTTGATCCGGTTCATGTCGCGCTCATCGCCAAGGCGATGCTGACCCCAATCGACGCGCGCGATTTCGCTGAGCGCGATCTGGCGCAAGGTTTTTCCGTCGCGATAGGGCTTATCCATCGCGATGAACCATTGCGGCGTGTTGCGATAGATCAGCGGCGCTTTGCTTCGCCACGAGTGCGGATAGGAATGCTTGAGCTGCCCGCGCGCCAGCAACGCGCCCTCTTCGATCAGTGCATCGATCACCGCTTTATTGGCGGGGCCGTCCTTGCCGATATGTTTGCCTTCAAGCTGGATGATTTCCAGGCCCTCGAAACCGGGCGCTTCCTTGGTGAAACGGCCTTCGGCGTCGACGGTGAAGGGAATGCCGGCCTGGCCGAAATGCTTCACCCAGATTTCAAAGTCATCCGCTCCGTGGCCCGGCGCGGTGTGCACGAAGCCAGTCCCTGCATCATCGGTGACATGATCGCCGGCGAGGAGTGGAACATCGAAGGCGTATCGTCCTTCTCCCCTTGTGGGAGAAGGTGTCTGCGAAGCAGACGGATGAGGGGTGTCGGCGCTTCGTTCTGATGTGTCGGCGCCTTCACCCCTCACCCGACGCTCGCTTGCGCTCGCGCCACCCTCTCCCACAAGGGGAGAGGAACGCCACTCACGGAGCGGGTGCGCGCAGACCGCACCCTCGGGATTAAAGGCGCCCAGAGACTTCCACCTTGCGGCCTTCGCCGCTCTCAACGTGTCTTCAGCCAACGACTCCGCGAGCACGAGTTTTTCGCCGACGCTCACCCAGGGCTGAAACGCTAGTCCTTCTTCGATGCCCGTGATCTCGTACACATGGTAGGATATGCGGTCCGAATAAGAAATCGCGCGGTTGCCAGGAATGGTCCACGGCGTAGTCGTCCAAATCACGACCGAAGCGTCCATTACGCCTCCCGGAAGAAACGCGCCGCCTTTCCTGTCGGAGGCTGATCGAATCGGAAACTTCACCCAGATCGTCGGGCTGGTTTTCTCCTGATACTCCACTTCCGCTTCCGCCAGCGAAGTTCGTTCAACAGGAGACCACATCACCGGCTTTGAGCCGCGATACACCAGCCCCGTCTTCACCACGCGCAGGAATTCGGCGGCGATGGCGGCTTCGGCTGCGAAGCTCATTGTGGTGTAGTATTTGTCCCAATCGCCTTCGATACCGAGGCGGATGAATTCCTGGCGTTGCAGTGGGATCCATTTATCGGCGTAGTCGCGGCAGGCTTTGCGGAATTCGACGGCCGGCACCTCCTGCTTCTTGCGCCCAGCCTTGCGAAAATCTTCCTCGACCTTCCACTCGATCGGCAGGCCGTGGCAATCCCAGCCCGGTACGTAATCGCAATCAAAGCCCATCATCTGCTTCGAGCGCACGACGAGGTCTTTCAGGATTTTGTTTTCAGCGTGGCCGATATGGATAGCGCCGTTGGCGTAGGGCGGGCCATCGTGCAGCACGAATTTCGGCCGCCCCGCCGCGTCCTTGCGCAGCTTCTCGTACAAGCCGATCCGCGCCCAATTCCCCACGCGCTCAGGCTCCTTCTTGGGCAACCCCGCGCGCATCGGGAACGGATCGCCCGGCAGTTCAGGAAGGAAAAGCGTTTCGCGATAGTCGCGACCTGGGGGCGCATCGGCCACGGTCGAATCTCCAATTGGCAAGAGGATGGGGCTTAGCAGACTTCCCGACCGCGCGGAGCGTCAGCTCAAACGCGGGCCGGGCCCCAAATTCGAGGGCGCGAGGCGTGGGAACGCGAAACAACCATTGGGCGTTGCCTCTAGCACCCATAAGCAGGAGACGCCACATGCATTGCCGTCGCCCGCCAAGAGGTCTAAACCGCCCGACCTTCGGGCTAGAACAGCTCCCGGAACCCTATATCAGCCCAATGAAAAACGCTCACGCCTTCACCTTCGCCAAACTCGACGCGCCCGGTGAAATCAAACTCGAGGATTATGCCGGCAAGGCAATTCTCATCGTCAATGTCGCCAGCGCCTGCGGCTTCACCTCGCAATACCGCGACCTCGAAGCGCTGTACGAAGCCAGGACAGCCAAGGGCCTGGTGATACTCGGCGTGCCCTGCAATGACTTTGGCCACCAGGAGCCCGGCGCCGAAAAGGCGATCCGCGAATTCTGCGACACCTCCTATCACGTCACTTTCCCGATGACCGGCAAAGTAGAGATCGTGTCGCGCGAGCGCCGCCATCCACTCTACCGCTGGATTGCCGAGGAGCTTGGCGAAGCGGCGCTTCCGCGCTGGAACTTCCACAAATACCTGATCGGCAAGGACGGCGCCTTGATCGAGACGTTCCCCTCAAAGGCCACCCCGCTCGGGCCAACCATGCTCGACGCCATCGACAAGGCGATCGCCGCCTGAGCCGCGCGCTCGATTCAGCCGCCGTTCAGCTGGCGCGCTTCAAGGTGCCGCTTGCGAGGGTGTGTCCGTGCGACACACAGGGAGCCTCACTATGAAACGAATTCTCATTGCGGCGTTGGCCGCCGTGAGCGCGACGGCCTTGGCGGCGCCGTCCGCCTACGCGCAGCGCAACCACGAACGCGGCCAAACCGAACGCAATGGCGAGGATGGCGGGCACTTTCGTCGCGGTGGCCGCGAGCACGGCCCCAATGTTGAAGCCCCTCCGCCGCCGAATACCACGCGCGTGGCGCCGGTTGAGCAACCCGCGCCGCTGCCGCCGCGCACCGCCTTCGGCAGAGTCCAAGGCAACCAACCCGTCATTGATGATCGGGGCCGTGGCCGAGGCGACGGACAAAATGGTCGCGGCGAAGGCGAGCGCGGACGCGGCGGCAATGACGGACGCGGCCAAGGCGATCACGGCCAGTGGACCGGCAACGGGCGCGGCGGCAATGACGGACGCGGCCAAGGCGATCACGGCCAGTGGACCGGC
>JBEBHQ010000044.1:0-23747 GCA_040080805.1 Terricaulis sp.
CCCCCAGCCTTCCCCGCGAACGCTTGCCCCACCAAGCCGAACGCGCCGTTCAAGATCAACGGCGCCGCCGCAAAATGCAGCCAGAAGCCGTTGTCCGAGAATCGCGATGCGCGCGCCGGATCGCGCGCATCGAACGCCACCCCGGCAAAGAAAAGGAGCGCGCCCAGGCCAATGTACAGCGCGGGCAGAAACTCGAGCGTAGCTTCCGCATTCACCACCAAGCACAGCGCGATCGCGAACAATGCCGCGCCTGCCCCCGCCAGACCCAATGAAAACGGCAACCGGAAGCGCGCATAGAAGGCTGCGGGCGCAAAGATCGCAAATGCCGCCGCTGCAACCAGAATGCCGTTCCTGGCTTCTGGCCGCAACTGTCCCCATTCTACGTTTTGCTCGAAGCCCATTCCAAGCAACGCGCCAAAATAGAGTGCCGCCGCGGCGACAACCGCAAATCCTGTCAGCGAGAGTACAATGGCGATAGCCGGTAGAAACAGGCGCCGCCGCCGCGCAAACGATTCGCCCAGCGCCCACATCACGCCCGCCGCGCCGGCCGCGCAGGCGCCCGTGAGCAAGGCGCCGGTGAGTGTAGCGCCCTTGCCACCGCCCTCGGCAGCCGACACAAGAGCGCCTAGGCCGATCACCAGACCAACCGCGTTCGACACAAAAGTACTTATGCCGATCGACAACCCAACCGCGATCAAAAGAATGCCGATCGCCAGGAAGACGTCGTGGAAATTGCGAATGAAGCGGAGGTCCTCCTCCCCGCTTGGCGCGAGTAGCGGCGCACTCGCGAGAAAGTCGTGCAACGGCCCGACCTGCTCGGTATTGATGAGTCCGGCGGCGGCGGCGGCCTCCAGCGCGCTACGATCCGCCATCGAGCTTCTCCACCGTTAGATTGCGGTTGGTATAGACGCAAATATCAGCGGCGATATCCATGGCCTTGCGCGCAATGGCTTCAGCGTCGTCAAGATGATCGTACAGCGCCCGCGCCGCCGCCAGCGCGAAATTTCCACCGGAACCGACTGCAACCACCGAATGCTCCGGGTCGAGCACATCGCCAGAACCTGTGATAAGATAGGTTTCCTTTTGGTCGGCGACGATCAGCATGGCGTCGAGCCGACGCAACGCACGGTCGGTGCGCCACTCTTTCGCCAGTTCGACGCACGCACGCGCCAATTGGCTCGGGAAACGCTCGAGCTTTTGCTCAAGCCGCTCGAACAACGCGAAGGCATCCGCCGTGGCCCCAGCGAAACCGGCGATCACTGCGCCGCCCGCCAGAGGCCGCACCTTGCGTGCATTGCCCTTGAGGATGGTGGCGCCCGCCGACACTTGACCATCCCCGGCCAGCACCACGGCGCCGCCCTTGCGGACGCAAAGGATAGTTGTGCCGTGCCACGCTTGCGGTTCACTCATGAGCCATGATGTGGCGGACCGCGTGGCAACGATCAAGCCGCGTTTACGGCCTTGCCCGCGGCGCGGGCCTGCTCGCGCAGCATTTCGGCGAATTCCGGAGCAGACACCGCCGCGCCATAGAGAAAACCTTGCGCCCAATCGCAACCGCGCCCCGCCATAAAGATGGCCTCATCGCGCCGCTCCACCCCCTCGGCGACCACCTCCATGTCAAGCGTGCGAGCCAAAGCCAAGATCATGTCGATGATCGCGGGCGCCTGCTGCTCCCCCCGCTCGAGTGCACGGACGAATTGCTGATCGATCTTGATTACATCGAACGGGAGCCTGGACAGCGCCGCCAAGTTTGAATGGCCGCAGCCGAAATCATCAATCGCGAAGCGCACGCCTGCGTCGCGCAGCGGTCGGATCACACGCATCGCCCGGTCAGGGTCTTCCATCACCACCGATTCAGTGATTTCCAATTCTAACCGCTGTGGCGCCAAGCCCGCGTGTTGCACAATGCCCAGCACCCGCTCAGCAAAACGATCATCGCGGAATTGCAGGGCCGAAACATTGACCGCGACGTTTGCTGGATGTCCGCCCCGACCCCATGCGGCGGCCTTCCAGCAAACCTCACGCATTATGGCGTCCGAGAGCGGCCCAATCAGGCCGCTCTCCTCGGCCACCGGAATAAAGCGGCTCGGGCCGATGATCGTGCGGTCCGGCCGCACCCAGCGGGCAAGCGCCTCACAGGCTTCAATCCTGCCATTGACCAAATTGATCTTCGGCTGAAAGTAAGCACGAAACTCGTTCGCCTCCAGCGCACTGCGCATTTCCCGCTCAAGCGTCAAACGCGCCACCGCCTCGCGGTCGAGTGTTTGAGTAAACAACTTGAGCCGCCCCGGATCAGCGTGCGCCGCCCCGAGCGCCATGCGCGCACGCCGGATCACGCAATCGGCGTCACGCCCATCGCGCGGCGCCAACGCCACGCCACAGGCGGCGCCCAAGGTCAACTTGTGACCGCGCCAATCAAACGGATGGTTGAAAGCGGTGTTCACGTGCTGCGCGAAAAGCACGGCGTCAGCGGGCGAAGCGACGCCGGGCGCGAACACGGCGAATTCCGCAGCACTCAGCCGCGCCGCGATGAAGCTGCGCTTCCCCTTGTCGCGCGGCCGAGTCGAGTGTTCCACGGAGCGCACCGCGCCTGCCAGCCGCTCGGCGACAACCCGCAGAAAATCACGTTCGGCGCCTGCATCGAGCGTCTGCATCAGCTTCGAAAGGCGCCGCAGCTCGAACACCGCTACAGCGCCAGCCTCGTCCTCGCCGCGCGCCTGCAAAATGCGGAAATCGAGTTCGCGCGCGAATCGATCATAGTTCGGTAATTGGGTGACCGGATCGACGAAGGCGATCTCCTGAATGCGGCGCATCGAGCGGTCGAGCTTACCCATCATGCTGTTGAGCGCATTGGCCAGAGCCTCGATCTCATCGCCCGTTCGAAGATCAATCGGCGGGGTGGCATGGCCTTCGGCGGCGACGCGCTCGGCGTAGCGCGCAAGCTCGTTCAGCGGCGCCAAAGCGCGGCGCACCACCCGGGCAGTCAACCAAATCGCCGCCAGCGTGAGGCATCCCAGGATCAAGAGAAACGGGGCCAGCGCGGGAAGCGCGTTGAAGCGGTAGGCGTCAGCGTCCCACATCATCACCGCGACCCCGAGGCGCCTCCCCTCGCGGATGATTGGCGCGCCCGACGCAAGTCCGCCGTCGGCGCTCCGCAGGTGCGCGGGCGCTCCTGTCGCCATTACCCGCTCGGCGACGCGATTGGTTGTCGCCTCATCCTCGGGACTGCCACCGGCCGCGGCCAACGGCCGACCTCGGTCATCACGGAGGGACACTCGCCGCACGGAATCGCGCGATGCTGGGATTTCGACAAAGGCGGCAAGCCCAGGCAGATCACCAGACGCAATGAAATTGCCCGCAACCGTGGCAAGGTGCGCTGTCAAATCGCTGGCGATGTTAACTTCGCGGCGCGCGCTTTCGTTCTGGGCGCCGAACACGATCGTCGCCGCCGTCACCATCGCCGTCACGAGAAGCAGGCTCGTCGCGAACAGAACCGCGCGCGCAGCTAGCCCACGAGGGGCGCGGAGGTTGGCGATACTCACGGGCAGCGACACGGTTCCCCAGCTATGCCCGCGCGGGCGTACGCGAAGACATGTGCCTGCATTGGTTAGGATGGGCTGAAGGACGCGTGCTCGCGCCGGCAAAAAGCCCGCATCAACGCCTCGGTGACCGCGCTTAACAAAAGGTTTTCAGCGCGCGCGCTTGATGAACAGGTAAAAGGCGCCCGCCCCACCGTGCGCGCGATGAGCCTGCGCATAGCCCGATACCAGCGGCCGCACATCGCTCCGCCCCAACCACTCGGGCAAACAACGCTTGAGTACGCCCTCCCCCGCACGGCCAATTCCTGTGACGATGATCACGGTTTTGTCGCCGCGCGCCTGCGCCGCGCGCAGAAAACGCGTCAGGGCCGCGCGCGCGGTCACTTGCGTATGGCCATGCAAATCGAGCGTGGCGCCAATATCAAGTTTGCCGCGCCGCACGCGCTTTTCCGCCGCGCGGTCCGCCGGCGGCGTTAAAATAGGCGCCAGGACGTACCGAGGAGCGGGCGGCGCGTCCGCCGGAGGCAGCTTGCGCGTTATCGGTTTCTGGGTGCGCGTCGAGGGTAACGGCTCGGCCTCGACGCTATCCGCGCGGCGCGGCTTCACGCTAGCGGCGACGCGCCGCCACAGTCTCGTTTCGTCGCTGGTAAGGTCGCGCTTCTTCTTGCTCACGCCGCCGTGACGCGCGCCAGCAACCAGTTTGGATCGGACGCACGAACATTGCGCTCGAACGACCAACGCTCGCGCGCATCGCGCACGCCGTGCGCGCCTTCCGCCAGCTCAGCTTCGAACTTAACGGTGACGCGGGCTGTGTCGCCCTGAAGGCTTGCGTCGGCGAGCTCCGCGGAGCGCAAGCGTACGAGTTCCGGTCCCGCCTCGGTCTCGCTTTGAGCTTCACGCTTGGCGATGGCGGCGGCGTAGGATTCAAACACACGCGGCGTCAGCAATCGGCGCAGCGCATCGCGATCGCCTTTGGCGTAAGCGCCGACAATCACTTCATAAGCAGCGCGCGCGCCGACGAGGAATTGCTCGATATCAAAGCTCGGGTCGGCGCGAATGATGGACATCACGCCCTCCCCAGCGGGACCAGGCGCGGCGGGCGGCGTGCCCTGAGCCAAATTGGCTTGTTCGCGCGGCAATTCGCCCTGCGCCGGGGCAGGCTGCACCGGTCGCTCGGCGCCGGTTCGTTTGCCTAAGGTTGTGTAGAGCCGAAACAGCACAAATCCGGCGACAAAGGCCAGAATAACGATTTCAAGCAGGCCCTGATCCAACGAAGGAGCTCCTCGCGCCCAACCGGCGCACGCTCAACCAAACCGACAAGATAATGCCAACAGGCCGCTTCCGCCAGGGCGGTTGCGTTGCCGCCCTCGCCGCCCCATGCTAACCGCCCCTCCCGATCATATCCTAGGAGCGAGTTGGCGCATGAACACGCACCCCGCGCCCGATGGTGGGCAAGTTCCGACCGATTCCCCCCATTTGCGCGTCCTCAGCCAGTATGTGAAGGAACTTTCATTCCGTAACGCAATGGGGGCGGCTTCCTCTCAGGCCTACGACTCGCAACCTTCGATCGATATGGGCGTGGAGGTGAAGTCACGCCCGTTTGGGGAAAAGGGCGAAGCGGTCGAGGTCGATCTCTGCATCAACGTCCACGCCAAGCGTCTTGAAACGAAGATGTTCACGGTTGATCTGGTCTATTCGGGGTTATTCCAGTTCATGAACGTGCGGCCAGACGACGTCGAGCCGTTGATCTGGATCGAGTGCCCGAGGCTGCTGTTTCCCTTCAGCCGGCAAATCCTGGCTGAAATCACACGCGAGGGCGGCTACCCGCCGCTGCTGATCAACCCCATCGACTTCACCCCGCTTTATTGGTCGGAATTGCGGGACCGGCAGGCGCGCGGCGAGGAGCCAGCGGCCGCGTCAAGCTTCTAGCCCTATGCGCCAACCTTGAGCCAAAGCGCACCTGGGCCAAGGCCGGAGATGAAGGCGGTGTGCGCGGCGGCTTCTTCGTTCGTCAGTCCTGACGCTAGGGGCGTTGCTCTCGGCTGGCGCGGCGTTAGCACCGCAGGGCGGACGGCGGCGTCATCGCGCGCGGCGGCTTCGCCAGCGTCAAACACCAGCCGCTGCTCCCGCCCGCCCTTGAGCTGCAAATAAACTTCCGCCAGGATTCGCGCATCGACAAGCGCGCCGTGGCCGCCCGGCCCTTTGCGGCTCGCGAGATCGAAGCCGTAGCGCTCTAGTTGGAAGCGTTTGGCGAGTGCGTCGAGCGAACAAGAGGCGCCCGGGAAGCGCTTTCGCGCGATCGCAAGCGTGTCCACGAAGCGCGCATCAGGAAGCGAATCGCGTCCGCAGCGGCGCAGTTCGGCGTTGATGAAACCTTGGTCAAACGACGCGTTATGCGCCACCAAGGGCGCGTCTTCGACAAACCCCAAGAACGCGTCGGCAATCTCTGTGAACTTCGCGTGGGCCTTCAGGAACTCGCCAGTCAGGCCATGCACGCGCACGACTTCGTCGGGCACCGAGCGTTCGGGATTGAGATAGGCGTGGAACTCCCGACCGGTGCGCTCCAGATTGATGACCTCGACGCAGCCGATTTCGACGACGCGATCGCGCAGGCGAAGCTCGGCGTGATCCGGAAAAATGCCCGTGGTTTCCGTGTCGAAGAGAATTTCACGCATGCGCCGCGCTAACAGTGTTCGCCGAGCGCGTCCAGCACGGCGCGAACCTGAGCGCGTGTTGTTTCGAGATCAGCGCCCGTATCGATAACGAAATCCGCGCGCGCGCGCTTTTCCGCGTCCGGCATTTGAAGCGCCAGCAGGCGCTCGAATTTCTCTTCCGTCATGCCCGGGCGAGCCAGTACGCGCGCGCGCTGCACCTCGGGCGGCGCGGACACTACGACGACGACATCCAAATCGGACGCGCGACCTGACTCCAGCAGAAGCGGAATATCGAGCACCACATACTCCGCGCCCATTTCGCGTTGCGCCGTGACAAACCTCGCCTGCTCTTCGCGCACCAGCGGATGCACAATGGCTTCGAGGCGCTGCATTGCCTCGGGATCGCCAACGACCCGCGCCGAGAGCGCCGCGCGTTCAACGCCGCCGCCGCTGATAACTCCCGGAAACACCGCCCCTACCGGGGCCACCGCGGCGCCCCCAGGCGCGTACAACCTATGCACCGCCGCATCTGAATCAAACGATGGCGCGCCCGCCTCCGCGAACATCTTCGCCACAGTGGATTTGCCCATGCCAATCGAACCGGTGAGTCCGATAACAATCATGGCGCAAGCGCCGCCAACAATCGTTCGCGCGCCTTGGCGATGTCAGGCCGAATTCCGAACCACAGCTCGAATGCGAGTGCGCCCTGGTGGATCAGCATGCCGAGGCCATCGATCACGAGAAGGCCGCGTGCACGCGCGGCGCACAGCAAATCCGTCTCAAGCGGTCGATAAACAATATCGGCGACGATCGCGCCCGCGCGACACAATCCCACCGGCCAATCGGGCGCGGCATGTCCTTCCATACCCAAAATCGTCGCCTGCACGATGAGATCCGCCGCGCCGAAACCTCGCTCAAGATCTTCCCATTTCAGCGCCCGCGCATTGGAGATCCCTGCCACGGCCTCTTCCGCGCGAGCAAACGTTCGATTGACAATATGAACGGTATCGACGTGGGGCGAGAGCGCTTGCGCGATGCCGCGTCCGGCGCCGCCGGCTCCTACGATAAGAACGCGTTTCACGCGCATGCGCCAATCCGGCGCTGCCTCCGACAAGGCGTGCATGAAGCCCAAGCCGTCCGTGTTGAAGCCGGTGAGCGCGCCCTCTTCGCTCCAACACATGACGTTGATTGCGCCCGCTACGCCTGCCACACGCGCGGCGGCTTCCTTGTGCGGTACTGTGACATTGAGGCCCTTCACGCCAAACTGCCCAAGCGCGCGCATCGCCGATTCCGGATCATCGCTCCTTAACGGCAGCGCAACATAAACCGCGTCGAGACCGTGATCGGCGATCCAGCCATTGTGCATGATCGGTGATAGGGAATGACCTACAGGGTCGCCGATCACAGCGAGCAGCTTGGTTTTGGCGGTGATGCTCATGCAGCAGCAATTCCGTGCTCACGTAGAAAGGCAAGCAGCGGCAATAAAGGCAAGCCAAGCACGGAGAAATAGTCGCCTTCCACACGGTCGAATAGGTGCGCGCCCAAGCCCTCGAGCTGATAGCCGCCGACCGAAGCAAGCGCGCCCTCGCCCGCGCGCGCCAGGTAATCTTCCAGGAACGCCTCCGAGAAGGCGCGCATCCTGAGCCGCGGCGTATCGATGCAGCGCCAGATCACAGCGCCTTCGCGCGCGACGACAGCCGCCGTGATCAATTCATGCGTCTTGCCGCGCAGAAGCTGTAAATGCGTACGCGCCTCCCCCTGGTCGCGGGGCTTATCGAGAACCTGCCCCTCAATCGCCAGCATCTGGTCGGCGCCAATCACGAAGCCGGAATGGCGCGCCGACACCGAGAGCGCTTTCAGTTCCGCCAGCGCATCGGCCTGGTCGCGCGGGCCCTTGCCTTCGCTGCGCAGGCTCAACTTCGCCGCCTCTTCGTCCACGCGCGGGACTTCGACCTCGAAGACAAGACCGGTCGCCGCCAGCATATGTCGGCGCGCAGCGCTTGCAGAGGCAAGGACGAGGGTCATGCGCCGCGATGCTCAACCAGAAGGTTGAGCACTGCCGCCGCTGTTTCCTCGATCGAGCGGCGTGACACATCGATCGTAGGCCAGCCCTCGCGCTCGAACAATTTTTGCGCGTCCATCACCTCCCTGCGAACCGCATGCTCATCCGTGTAATCCCCCGCGCGCGTTTCCTTCATCGCCATGAGCCGATTGCGGCGAATGTGGATCAGTCGATCCGCCGAGATCAGCAACCCAACCACCAGCGGCCGCGTTTCGGCGAATAATTCCGGCGGCAACGACACGCCTGGCACCATCGGAACGTTCGCGGCCTTTACACCGCGATGCGCAAGGTAGACGCTTGTCGGCGTCTTTGAGGTGCGGCTGACGCCCACGAGGATCACATCGGCGTCCGTGAGTTCGACAACCTGTTGGCCGTCGTCATGGTACATGGCAAAGTCAAGCGCATCGATGCGCTTAAAATATTCCGCGTTGAGTTTCCGCGAAGCGCCGACCCTGTGATTCAGCTCTTGACCCAGATACCGCGACACAGTGTCCAGCACCGGATCAAGTACGGCGACGCAAGGGATGCCCACGTCGCGGCAATGCGCCTCCAGCATACCCCGGTGTTCCAGATTGGAGAGCGTGTACATGACAACCCCGGGCGCGGATTCTATCTCACCGATCACCCGCTCCAGCTGCCGAGACGAACGGACCAAAAAGTAGGAGTGCTCAATCGGCAAGATGTTGTCGAATTGTGCGCACGTTGCGCGCATCACCCCAGCCAAGGTCTCCCCTGTCGAGTCCGAAACCAAGTGGACGTTGAAATAGGTGGCTAGTCGTTCACGCATGATCGCGTCACATATCGGCCCAGCTTCGCATGTGAACAAGCTGTTAGCTTACTTTGATCCTTTCGCAGAATTGGAACGAAACCGCTACTCTCACTCAAAGCAACTTCGCTTTCTGGGCGATTCCCTCCCTCCTTGCTCACAAAGCCTCATTGTGGATGAAATGGAATCGTTGCCCCCCTCTGTCTGACACAACATCTTCCAGCAAAAGAATTTTTGCCCGTGGCCAAACGAGAGCAAGTCTCTGGATATTGTGTGGACAACTAAGTTCTCCCAGTTTGCATATCGCCACAACAACGAGTCCCCATTAATCGATCATTAGATTTTAAGTTTAGAGGGGCCCATGGCCGACAGCGAAAACGTGCCGGCGCTCTTGCGTGTCCTGAAAGGCGAGACGCTGGAATCCCCGCCGATTTGGATCATGCGTCAGGCTGGCCGCTACCTGCCCGAATATCGAGAACTACGAAAACAAGCCAAGAGCTTCCTTGATTTCTGCTACTCACCGGCGCTGGCCACCGAAGCGGTCATGCAGCCGCTGCGAAGATTTCCACTCGACGCCGCGATCTTGTTTTCTGACATTTTGGTTGTTCCCGACGCGCTCGGTCACAAGGTTTGGTTTGTCGAGGGCGAAGGGCCACGTTTAACGAGCCTCATTGAGGAAGGCGAATGGACGTTCAGCGAGCCTGAGAAGGCAATCCAACGCTTGGCGCCAGTCTATGAAGCAGTTGGTCGAATTCGATCTCAGCTTTCCACCGAGATTGCGCTCATTGGTTTTGCCGGCGGGCCATGGACGGTCGCGACGTATATGCTGCAGGGTCGTGGCGGCGATAAAGATCAGGCGCGGCGTATAGCATATCAACGCCCACATGACGTCGATGATCTGCTCAGTCTATTGGTAGAAACAACAGCGCAGCACTTGGCTGCGCAAGTAAAGGCTGGGGCCGATTGTCTGCAGATTTTTGAAAGCTGGGCCGAAGGGTTGTCCGAGCCATTGTTTGAGCGTGTTATTCTAAAGCCGACAAAAGCCTTGCTAAAGCGGCTGGAAGAGCTTGGAGTAACTGTGCCGGTGACTGGTTTTCCGCGCGGCGCTGGGGCTTTGTTGGGCCGCTATGCTCGCGAAACCGGGGTCAGTGCTTTAGGCGTGGATACACAAACGCCCGCGCATTTTGCTCGCGAGCAAGCCCCCGCAGGCATGGCGCTTCAGGGCAATCTTGATCCGCAATTGGTTGTCGCCGGGGGCGCAGCTCTGGAGCGCGGCGTACGCCAGGTGCTCGATGACTTCCAAGGCGGACCACACATCTTCAATCTCGGCCACGGCATCACACCGGACGCGACGCCAGAAAACGTCGCGGCGCTGGTGCGATTGGTGAAGGGCGGCTCATGAGCGCGCTGCCAGTGGAAGAACCCTCTCCCGAAACGGCGGAAAATAGGCGCCTACGCATTATGACCTCACGCCGGGTCGCCATCATCTTATTCAATTTAGGCGGCCCGGATTCGCTAAAAGCCGTGCGTCCGTTTCTCTTCAACTTGTTCAACGACAAAGCTATCATCGGTGCGCCGCAGCCGCTTCGGTTCTTGATCGCTCAGTTGATCTCGCGAACCCGAGAAAAATCCGCGCGGGCCAATTATGCACTGATGGGCGGGCGTTCACCGCTGCTGCCGGAGACGGTGAAGCAAGCTGAAGCGCTCGAAGCTGCGATGCGCGCACGGATTTCCAACGTGACGTTCAGGTGCTTTCCGGCAATGCGTTATTGGCGCCCCTTCGTGAAGGACGCCGCCAAGGCCGCGCAAACCTGGGGCGCCACGGACGCCATCCTGCTCCCGCTCTATCCGCAATTTTCCTCAACCACGACCGGCTCTTCGCTTGCCGCCTGGAAGCGTGTTTCCGATTTGCCCTGCTCCACCCTTTGTTGCTACCCGGCGGGACAGGCGCTCGCGCAGGCTCATGCGGACGCAATCCTTGAAGCTTGGCGCGGCGCCGGCGAGCCGATCAACCCGCGCGTCCTGTTCTCCGCGCACGGCCTGCCGCAGCGCGTGATCAAGAGCGGCGATCCCTACCAATGGCAGATTGAGCAAAGCGTCGCCGCCGTGCGTCGCCTCCTACCCCCAGCATGGGACACGCGAATTTGTTACCAGTCGAGGGTTGGGCCGCTCAAATGGATTGGTCCTTCCACTGAGGAAGCCATCAAGGCGGCGGCGCGTGACGCAGTTGGCGTCATCGTCGCGCCGATCGCCTTTGTATCCGACCACGTTGAAACGCTGGTTGAGCTCGACCTTGAGTATGCGCAATTGGCCAAGCGTGAAGGCGTGCCATTTTACCTGCGCGCGCCTGCCCTGGGTGTCGCCCCGCGCTTCATTGACGCGCTCGCCGATCTTGTCGAGCGCGCGATGGCTTCGCCGGGTAAGCTGCAAGCGGAAAATGGCGGCAGGCTTTGCCCGGCGGCCTTTGGGCTCTGCCCGCATGGGAGCGCGCGATGATAGATCATGTGATCGGTTACGATTTGGCGCGCGGCGTGCACATCATCGCTGTGATCGCGTGGATCGCCGGGCTGCTGATGCTGCCCCGCTTCTACGCCTACATCACAGCTTCGCAGCCTGGCGGCGAATTGGAGCAAGCCATGCTGAAGGCGGCGCGGAGCCTGCGGGCCATCATTCTGGCGCCCAGTCTGGTGCTCGCCTGGGCGCTCGGCATTTTCCTGTTCTCGACCTATATCACCGGCGATTGGACAAGGCCGCTGGCCGATGTGCTGGGCGGTGTGCCGCACTGGTTTTGGGCGAAACTTCTGCTTGTGTTAGGCTTATCGGGGTACCACGGCTTCCTATCCGCGGCGGGGCGCAAGCTGGCGGCAGGCCAACGCCCCCATTCCGAGCGCTTTTGGCGGCTGATGAGCGAAGTTCCGTTCCTCGTGGCCATTGCCGCTGTGTTGCTGGCGACCATCGAACCTTAGGGAAACGACGAGGCCCGGCTTGACGATCCGGGGCGGTTATGGTGTCCATGCCCCGCGCACCGACTCTCGCAGGCTGTGCGCGCGCGACAGCGGCGCTGATCCACCTCTCCATCCGCTGACTTTCCCTCTCCATCGACACTCCCGCCCTCGCTTTTCCGCGCGTGGCCAATTCCCCCAAACCACTTCCCGAGACAAACATGACCGACGAACAACTCCTCGAAGGGCTCACCTCGCTCACGCTGCAAGAGCTGAAGCGCAAGCCCCCTACTGAAATCCTCGCGCTCGCGGAATCGCTTGAGATCGAGGGCGCCAACACGCTGCGCACCCAGGACATGCTGTTCGCTATCTTGAAACAGGTGGCCGAGCGCGGCGTTGAGATCGGTGGCGCCGGCGTGGTGGAGATCCTTTCCGACGGCTTTGCGTTCCTGCGCTCGCCGCAATCGAACTATTTGGCCGGCCCGGACGACATCTACGTTTCGCCGCAACAGATCCGTAAATTCGGCTTGCGCACGGGCGATACTGTCGAAGGTCAAATCCGCGCGCCGAAGGATGGCGAGCGCTATTTCGCGCTGGTGAAGGTCAATTCGATCAATTTCGAAGACCCCGACCGCGTTCGCCACAAGGTCCATTTCGACAATCTGACGCCGCTTTATCCGACCGAGCGGTTGAAGATGGAAATCGAAGATCCGACGCTGAAGGACAAGACCGGCCGCATCATCGATATCGTCGCGCCCATCGGCAAAGGCCAACGCTCGCTGATCGTGGCGCAGCCGCGTACCGGCAAGACCGTCATCTTGCAGAACATCGCCAAGGCGATCGCCGCCAACCACCCGGAAGTGTTCTTGATCGTGCTGCTGATCGACGAACGTCCCGAGGAAGTCACCGATATGCAGCGCTCGGTGAAGGGCGAAGTGGTGGCCTCCACGTTCGACGAGCCAGCCCAGCGCCACGTCGCCGTCGCCGAGATGGTGATCGAGAAAGCCAAGCGCCTAGCAGAGCACGGCAAGGATGTGGTGATCCTGCTCGACAGCGTCACCCGGCTAGGCCGCGCCTACAACACCGTGGTTCCCTCTTCCGGCAAGGTGCTCACTGGCGGCGTCGACGCCAACGCGCTGCAACGCCCGAAGCGCTTCTTCGGCGCAGCGCGTAACCTCGAAGAAGGCGGCTCGCTCACCATTATCGCGACAGCTTTGATCGATACCGGCTCGCGCATGGACGAAGTCATCTTCGAAGAATTCAAGGGTACGGGCAATTCGGAGCTCCAACTCGACCGCAAAGTTGCCGACCGCCGCATCTTCCCGGCCATCGACGTGCTCAAGTCCGGCACCCGCAAGGACGAACTGATCACGCCCAAGGAGCACCTGCAGAAAATGTACGTGCTGCGCCGCATCCTCTCACCCATGGGCACCCAGGACGCGATCGAGTTCCTGCTCGACAAGCTCAAAGGCTCGAAGAACAACGACGACTTCTTCAACAGCATGAATACCTAGGCGCGGCTGGAGATTGGAGCGCGCGGCCTCCGGCCGCGCATGGCCCGCAATGCGCCGGCTCGTCTTCATGCGCCGCCGGAGGCGGCGCGCTCCCTCGCTCACGGCTTCAGCACCAAGCTCCCCGTCGTCTTGCGCGCCTCCAGATCGCGATGCGCCTGCGCCGCATCGGCGAGCGCATAGCGCGTAGGCGGCGCGATCTTCACCGCGCCCTTCTCCAGCGCAGCGAACAAATCAGCCGCCGTCTCGTCGAGTTGTTCCACCGTCGCGGTATAGTGAAACAGCGTCGGCCGGGTGAGGAACAGCGAGCCTTTTTGCGAGAGCGCGAGCGGATTGATGTCTGGCGGGGCGCCGGACGCATTGCCGTAGCTCACCATCATCCCCAGCGGGCGCAAGCAATCGAGCGACGCCTCCCACGTATCCTTGCCGACGCCATCGTACACGACATGCGCCCCGCCATTGCTCAACTCGCGCACGCGCTCGGCGATACTCTCGCGCCCCTGCACGATCACATGATCGGCGCCCAGATCGCGCACGATCCGCGCTTTCGCGTCACTGCCGACAGTCGCGATCACATGCGCGCCGAGTTGCTTGGCCCATTGTACAAGAATCTGGCCAACGCCGCCGGCGGCCGCGTGGATCAACACGAATTGGCCCGGTTCCACGCGAAACGTCTTGCGCAGAAGATAACGCGCAGTCATGCCCTTGAGCAGTGAGGCGGCGGCGATGTCGAACGCGATCGCATCCGGAACTCTCACCGCCCGCGTTTCGTTGACGATGTTGGATTCCGCATACGCGCCAATCGGACCTGTGCAATATCCGACGCGATCACCAAGCTTGAAGCGCGTGACGTCATCGCCGATCGCATCGACAATCCTAGCGCCCTCTAGTCCGAGCCCGCTCGGCAGTGCGAGCTTGTAGAGTCCGCTTCGGTGATAGGTGTCGATGAAGTTCACGCCGATGGCCTCGTGGCGCACGCGAATCTCGTGCGCGCCGGGTTGAGGCTCATCGATGTCGCTCAACGCCATCACCTCGGGCCCGCCGTGTTGCGTGATGCGGATGGCTTTCATCGCGGGCTCGCGCACTGAAGCGCGCCGATGCCATCGACACCGTCAGCCGCGTCGAGATCGCGCGCGGCGGCCAGTGTGCGGTCGGTGGAGATAAGCTGCAGGCCGGTCTCGGCGAACTCGGCGTATTGATCTTCGCCCTCGCGCGCGAAACGCTCGTCCCACGAGTCGCGCCCGCCCAGCGTGCCAAACATGGCTTCGACGCCGCGCCGCGCCAGTGCGACATTGAGCGCGGAATCGGGCTCTTCGATCCCGGTCCACGCCAAGATGCGCGTAAGATCCATGCCGCTGCGTTCGAGTTCGGCCAGGTCGGCTTCGGTCTCGATTGACGTTGAGATCATGATTTCCGGGGCCAAGCGGTGCACGCGCAGCGCCGCGCCGGCGCTGTAGGTGATGAACACCACGCGCTCCATCGCGCCAGCGGCGCGCACTTCCGCGAGCACATCTTCGTAGGACACGCCGCGCTTTACATCGAGTTCGAGGATCGTTTTGCCGTCGGCCCAGTCGAGCGCTTGGCGCAAGGTCGGCGGATGCGCGTTCAGCACGGCGCCAGTTTCGTCTTCCAGCGAGAGCGCTTGAAACGCCGCCAGTGTCAGATCATCAACGGGGCCTTCGCCCGTGGTCGTTCGCTCCAGCGCGTCATCGTGCATGAGCACCAGCACATCATCACTGGTTTGCGCGATGTCGATCTCCAGCAGCGCCGGCGCCAGACTGATCGTGTGCGCGAACGTCTCGATGGAATTTTCCGCATAGCCAGGCTCGGGCCCGCCACGATGCGCGGCGACAATGGTTTGTCCGCGCTCGCGCAGGCAATCGAAGAATTCAGCAAGATTGGCGGGCGCGAGAGGCTGAGCGCCGTCGGCCTGCGTGGGGGCTTGGACGGCGGCGGGGTTGCACGCGGCAAGCGCAAAGGCGCAGCTCAGGGCGAGGCGCTTCATGCCAGGTGCGCCTTGAAGAACGCGATGGTGCGACCATCGGCGAGCCGGGCGGCGTCCGCATCGAAGTGCTTGCCGCCTTCGCGCGTGAAGGCGTGATCCTGTTCCGAGTAGGTGTGCAGCGTGACCTTCGCATTGGCGCCAAGGCCCGCGTGCATCGCGTCCTGCGCGGCTTTGTCGACGAACGCGTCCTTGCCGGCGATGTGCAGCATCAGCGGCTGCTTGATGTTTGCTGCTTCGCTTACGAACGCGGGAATGTTGACGCCGTAATAGCCAACGCTCGCATCCACATCGGTGCGCGCGGCGGTGAGATAGGCAAGCAGCCCGCCGAGGCAATAGCCGACAGCACCGACCTTGGCGGCGCCCATGGAGCGCGCCAGCGCGATCGTCGCCTGGATATCCTGCACGCCGGTATCGGCCTTGAAGCGCTTGAAATAGTCGAACGCTTTTGCCCATTCGGCTTCGCTCTGATCGGTGATGTCGATGCCAGGTTCGATGCGCCAGAACAGATCCGGCGCGATCGCGAGGCAGCCTTCGCTCGCCAGCCAATCGGCTTTGTGGCGCATCACGGCGTTGACCCCGAAGATCTCCTGGATCGCCACCACAGCTGCCTTGGGTTGGCCCGTGGGCCGGGCCACATAGGCCTTGAAGGCGCCGTCCGGCCCTTGCACTTGAACCCACTCACCCATCTCGCGCTCCCGTATCTGTCTCGCATTTTCGGCGTGCGTTATAGACGCACAACGCGCCAGAGTACGAAGGCTTTGCGCGAAAGGATTCGAGCCATGAAATTCACCGTCAATGTCGAATGTTCGCCCGAGGAGGCCCGCCGCTTCATGGGCCTGCCGGATGTCACGCCGATCAACGAGCAGCTTGTCGCCGAGATGGGCAAGCGCATGGAGGCGAACATGGCGCTGATGAGCCCGGACACCATGATGAGCTCCTGGATGAGCGTCGGCACGCAGGCCCAGGATGCTTTCGTGAAGCTGATGACGTCAGCAGCCGGGGCTGCAAAGCCCTAACAACGCTTAGAAATTTTCACATGAAACGCGACACGATCGTGGCCTTGGCGTCCGGCGCGGGCCGCGCTGGAATAGCCATGATCCGCCTGTCGGGACCGACCGCCGGCGCGACGCTTCGGGCGCTGACCGACCGTGATTTGCCGCCGCCGCGCCAGGCCGCGCGCCGCGCCTTTTGCGATCCCACGACCGGGCTTTCGCTCGACGATGGCTTGGCGCTCTGGTTTCCCGGGCCCGCCAGCTTCACCGGCGAGGACGTGGCCGAGCTGCACGTGCACGGCGGCCCAGCAGTGATCGCCGCGATCATCGATGCCTGCCTCGGCCAACCCGGCGTGCGACCAGCCGAGCCAGGCGAATTCACCCGCCGCGCTTTCGAGCATGGCAAGCTCGATCTGGCCGAGGCCGAAGGCTTGGCGGACCTCGTGGACGCCGAGACCGAAGGCCAGCGCCGCCAAGCGCTTCGCCAGCGGCGCGGAGCGCTCAGTGCGGTGTATGAGAGCTGGCGCGCCAATCTGATTGAGGCCTCTGCGTTGATCGAGGCAGAGATCGACTTTCCCGATGAAGATTTGCCGGGTGCGTTAGCGCAGCGGGCGGGGCCGATCCTGGCCGCACTGGCCGCCGACATGGGCCGCCACCTGGACGACGCCCATCGCGGCGAACGCGTCCGCGACGGCTTCCGCATCGCCATTATAGGCCCGCCCAATGCCGGCAAATCGAGCCTTCTGAATGCGCTTGCCCGGCGCGAGGCGGCGATCGTCTCCGACCTGCCGGGGACGACGAGGGATGTGGTCGAGGTGCGCCTGGTGCTGGCCGGCTTCCCGGTTTGGATCGCCGATACCGCAGGCCTGCGGGAGGCCGCCGACGCGGTGGAGGCCGAGGGCGTGCGCCGGGCGCTGGAGCGGGCCGAGGAGGCGGATTTGCGGATCGGTTTGGTGGAGGCTGAGGCGGATGTGCCGGGCGATCTGCGAACGGCGCTGCGCTCCTCAGACTGGCTCATCCGTTCCAAGCTAGACCTCCACACTCACCGCTCCCCGGACGCCGAAGGCGATCCGGGGTCCATCGGGAGGGTAGCCTCGGCCCCCTCTGAGTTTGCCGGGACCATGGGCCCCGGGCTCGCTGCTTCGCGTCACCCCGGGGAGCGGTGGGTTTCGGCGCTCACGGGAGAAGGGGTTGAGGCGTTGGAGCGCGAACTTGGCCGCCGTGTCAGCGATACCCTTGGCCGCGAAGAGGCCCCCGCTTTGACCCGGGCGCGGCATCGCCGGCTGGTTGAGGACGCGCGCGCGGCGCTTGCGCGCGCGATTCCCGCGCTGGCTCGAGGGCCGGAATTGGCCGCCGAGGACGCGCGCGCGGCCGCTGCCGCCCTGGGCCGGCTCACCGGGCGGATCGACGTCGAGGACCTGCTCGACGAGATTTTCTCCAGCTTCTGTATCGGCAAGTAATCGCAACGCTTTCTTCGCCGGTTCCACGTGGAACCGGGAGCGCAACGGATCGCTCGCGCGCCGCGCGGGATTGCGGTATGAAGCGCGCCCTCATGCGCGACCCGAACAGCTTCGACGTTATCGTCATCGGCGGCGGCCATGCCGGCTGCGAGGCTGCGGCGGCGGCGGCGCGGCTTGGCGCGCGCACGCTGCTCTTGACCCATAAGCTCGAGACCATCGGTGAGATGAGTTGCAACCCGGCCATCGGGGGGTTGGGCAAGGGCCACCTGGTTCGAGAAATCGACGCGCTGGACGGTGTGATGGGCCGTGTGGCTGACGCCGCCGGCATTCAATTCCGATTGCTCAACCGCTCCAAGGGTCCGGCAGTGCGTGGGCCGCGGGCGCAGTCTGATCGGAAGCTCTACCGCGAAGCGATGCAGGCGGCGCTGGCCGGGCAGGCGGGGCTGACGATCGTCGCGGAGGCGGTGGAAGACTTGATCATCGAGGGCCCGTTTCCTCCCCCGTTCACGGGGGAGGTGATCGCGAAGCGATCGGAGGGGGCGACATCATCCCCCCTCCGTCTCGCGGCCTCGCCGCGCGACACCTCCCCCGTGAACGGGGGAGGAAGGGTCGCTGGCGTGCGGACAGCAGACGGTCGCACCTTCATCGCGCCGCGCGTCGTACTCACCACGGGCACCTTCCTCAAGGGCGTCATCCATATTGGCGATAGGCGCATCCCCGCCGGTCGTCATGGCGAGGCGCCGGCGATAGGCTTGGCGGACCGACTCTACAGCGCGGGTTTCGCGATGGGGCGGCTGAAGACGGGAACTCCCGCGCGGCTGGACTCCAATTCCATTGATTGGGCGGTGCTTGAGCTGCAGCACGGCGACGAGACGCCCGCGCCGTTTTCGTTCCTCACCGAGCGCATCGCCAACCGCCAGGTCCCGTGCGGCGTGACTTACACCAATGCCGGGACGCATCGCATCATCGAGGCTTCGCTGTCGAAGTCGGCTGTCTATTCTGGCGCGATTCAGGGGCGGGGGCCGCGCTATTGCCCGTCGATCGAAGACAAGGTGGTGCGCTTCGCCGACAAGCAGGCGCATCAGATTTTTCTCGAACCCGAAGGCCTTGACGACGACACCGTGTACCCGAACGGCATTTCCACGTCGCTGCCGGAAGATGTACAGGAGCGCTTCATCCGCACCATCGCCGGATTGGAGCGCGTGCACATCAAGCGCCACGCGTATGCGATCGAATACGATTACGTCGATCCGCGCGAATTGCTGCCGACATTGGAGACCAAGCGCATTGCGGGACTTTATCTCGCCGGGCAGATCAATGGCACGACGGGTTACGAAGAGGCGGCGGCGCAAGGCCTGGTTGCGGGGCTCAACGCAGCTCGCGCGGCGGGTGGGGCTGGGCCTTTCGAGATCAATCGCGCCGAGGGATATATCGGCGTGATGATCGATGATCTGGTGACGCGCGGCGTCACCGAGCCGTATCGCATGTTCACCTCGCGCGCGGAGTATCGCTTGAGTTTGCGGGCTGACAACGCAGATCAACGCCTGACGCCGAAGGGCATTGAGCTTGGTTGTGTGGGTGCTGAGCGCACGCGCAAATTCAGCGACAAGATGCGGGAAATTGAGCAGGCGCGGGCCATGGCGCGCGCGCTTGTGCTGACGCCGGCGCAAGCGCAAACGCGTGGTTTGCAGGTCAATCAGGATGGCGTGCGGCGCGACGCGCTGCAGCTCCTGGCGTATCCGTCGATTACGTTTGAACAGCTCGCGGCGATGTGGCCTGAGCTTAGCGCGCTTTCGCCGCCCGTGCGCGAGCAGCTCGAAATCGATGCGCTCTATTCTGGCTATCTCGAACGCCAGGCGCTCGATGTCGAAGCGTTCAAGCGCGACGAGGATCTGCGCCTCGATCCGGCGCTCGACTATGCGCGCGTCGGCGGCCTGTCGAACGAAGTGCGCGAGAAGCTTGCGCACGCGCGGCCTGTCACTCTTGGCCAGGCGTCGCGTATCGAGGGAGTGACGCCCGGCGCGCTGACGGCGTTGCTGGCGCATGTGAAGCGCGAGCAGAGGAAGCGAGCCTGAAATGCAACACGACACGCTTTTCCTGCTACAGGCGCCGTTCGAGGATGAAGGCGCGATGTGGTTCTGCCGCGATTGCGCGACGATGGAGGGCGCTCTGTTGGCGAACCCGCTTTGGGCGGAGCGCATTGAAGTGCGCCGCATGCCGTTCCCGCGACCGCGCAAGGAGATCATCGCGCTCCTCGGCGCCGACAACCAAGGTATGCCGGTGCTCGTTCTCGCCGAGGCCGCCAAGGCGCCTGAGGACGCCCAGCACTTTGAAGGCCGCGCGTTCGTCACCGATCCCAAGGCGATTGCGCGATATCTGGCCGCGACCCATGGCGGGGCGGGGCCACACCCGTGAGCGCCGATGCGGGCCGAGCGGTGTTTGAAC
Source organism: Terricaulis sp. (assembly GCA_040080805.1). Taxonomy (GTDB): domain Bacteria; phylum Pseudomonadota; class Alphaproteobacteria; order Caulobacterales; family Aquidulcibacteraceae; genus Vitreimonas. Next base: position 20,377 of record JBEBHQ010000044.1, read on the forward strand.
GCGTCACCGGCGTTCCACGCGAAACAACGGAGCGCTTGGAGAGCCATCGCCGCCTGCTGATGGAATGGTCCGGACGCGCCAATCTGGTCGGGCCGAAGGAATTGGAGCTTTATTGGACCCGCCATGCGCTCGATTGCGCGCAATTGCTGCGCTTGGCGCCGGGGGCCAAGAATTGGGTCGATCTTGGGTCCGGAGCAGGGTTTCCGGGGATCGTAATCGCCTGCGCGATCGCGGACCAACCCGATGCCATGGTCCATCTTGTTGAGTCCACAGGGAAAAAGGCGCGGTTCCTGGAGGAGGTGGTGCGGGAAATCGGCCTGCCGGCGAAGGTCTTCAATGTCCGCATCGAGGATTTCGGGGCGGGCGAGGGGCCTTACGATGTGGTGACCGCCAGGGCGTTGGCGCCCTTGCCGCGACTCATCTCCTATGCGAAGCCGATTCTCGATCGCGGTGCGCAAGGTCTCTTCCATAAAGGCGCGGATACCGACGCCGAGCTGGCCGCCGCGAAAGGCGCTCTGAATGGTGGGGCGTTTAGGGCAGACGTGCTGGAGAGCCTGAGCGATCCGCGCGGCCGCATTGTTCGCATTACCAAGGCCGCCAGAGCGTAGGGCTCCGTAACTGGAGACGGGGACATGCGTGCTTTGGCGATCGCCAACCAGAAGGGCGGCGTAGGCAAGACCACCACAGCGATCAACCTCGGCACGGCCCTGGCCGCGGCCGGCAAGCCCGTGCTGATCTTCGACACTGATCCGCAAGGCAATGCCTCGACCCATATCGACATCCACCCCGACGACCGCGCCATCACCAGCTATGACGTGCTGGTTGGCGCGCAGCCGATGGCCAAGGCGGTGATGCCCACGAAGGTGCCCAACCTGTTTATCGTTCCCGGCGACGCCAATCTCTCGGGCGTCGAGACCGAATTGATGGCGGGCGGGCGGGCGCAATATCGTCTGCGCGACGCGCTCACGCAATTTCGCGCCGAGAGCCAATTGGGGATCGACTATATTCTGATCGATTGCCCGCCTTCGCTCAACGTGCTGACCGTCAACGCGCTCACTGCCGCCGATGCTGTGTTGGTGCCGTTGCAGACGGAATATTTCGCGCTGGAAGGGCTGGCGCAATTGGTCGCCACCATCAATGCGGTGAAGGCCAATCTCAATCCGACGCTCGAAATCCAGGGCGTGGTGCTGACCATGTACGACCGGCGCACGACCTTGTCCGACCAGGTGGCCGCCGAAGTGCGCAATCACTTCCCGGATAAGGTCTACGAGACAGTGATCCCGCGCAACGTCCGCGTCAGCGAGGCGCCGTCGCATGGGCTGCCGGCGATCATCTATGATCAGAACGCGCCGGGCAGCAAAGCCTACATCAAGCTCGCGCGCGAATTGATCGAACGCGAGCGGGCGCTGCTGGCGGCGTAAACAAATAGTCAATCTTGGTAGTAACTCGGCAATAATTGCCGAGGCAAAGTTAACCAGAGACGAATCGGTTGCACGCGATGCGTGGCGGGAGAGACGGGCGATGAATGACTTCGCGAGACCACGAGGCTTGGGGCGCGGGCTCTCGGCGCTGCTGGGCGAGCCGGTGAAGACCGAGGCGGCCAAGCCCGCGCCGGCCTGGACGGCGCCGCCGCCGATCGAGCCGCCGCGCAATGTCTTTGAGCTTCCCGTCACCAGCGCCCCGCCCGCGGCGCCGGCGGCGAGCGGGGAGATTGGCCCGCGCGGCATCGCGATCGATTTGGTGCAACGCAATCCGAGCCAGCCGCGCAAACATTTCGACGAAGGCGAGCTCAATGAGCTGAGCAATTCGATCCGCGCGCATGGCGTGTTGCAGCCCATTTTGGTGCGCCCGCTCGCGGGCGGCAAGTTCGAGATCGTCGCCGGCGAACGCCGTTGGCGCGCCGCGCAACGCGCGGGCCTGCATGCAATTCCGGCAGTGGTGCGCGAGCTCAACGAAGTTGAAGTGCTCGAGATCGCCATCGTCGAGAACGTGCAGCGCACCGATCTCAATCCGATCGAAGAGGCGCAAGGCTTCCAGGCCCTGATCGATCGCTTCGGCCGCACGCAATTGGAGATCGCGGAATCGGTTGGCAAGTCGCGCCCGCACATCGCCAATATGCTGCGCCTGCTGCAATTGCCGGATGATCTCCAAGAGATGGTGCGCGACGGGCGTTTGAGTTCGGGCCATGCGCGCGCGATTCTGACGGCGCCAGATCCGCGCATGCTGGCGCAGCGCGTGATCAATGAAGGCCTCAACGTACGCGAGATCGAGCGCTTGGCGCAGCAAGCCAAGGACGAGAAGCACGGGCCGCGTGTATCGTCGTCGCCGGCGCATGAGAGCAAGAACGCCGACACGCGCGCGCTGGAGCAGAGCTTGTCGAATGCGCTCGGGCTTGAAGTTGTGATCGACGATAAGGGCGGAGCGGGGGCGATGCGGATTTCGTATCGCACGCTCGATCAGCTCGACGATCTCTGCCGGCGCCTGCGCGGCGCGCTCTAAACGGCGCAAAATCTTTCTTCTCGTTTCACGCTTTCGCGAAAACAAGGCGGAGGGCCGGGGACGCGGAGTCTCGCGTCGCAAAAAAGCGCGCCGTTGGTTCGGCGCATTATGACGCGAAATTCCGCGTCCCCACGGCTTGCTTCGTCAGCTCGGCACAAGGAGGTGTTTCACTCCTTTGGCGCGATCGCCGACGGCGCGCGGGTCGCGCTGTTCACGCAATCCCCGGTGTTCTCCCCCGGTTATTGTGCCCCGTGGGCTTAAGCGCCTCGCTGGTTTGAGGACGCTTCACGCTCAGCCGCACCGCCAATGCATTGGTTCGAACAGGGTACCAACTGCCCTCCAGCACTGACGACGCGAAGAGTGTAGCGCGCGCTTGGAGCCGGTCGGATTGATTCGCTGCGCAGCGTTGCTGGCGTTGGGGTTTTGAGCTGCGCGCTGGGGGATAGGCGGGATTCTATCCCCGCACTAAAAAGGCGCGGAGGGGGAGACCTCCGCGCCTTTTGCTTGTACCGCGCCCGCGGCCGCTTTTCTGGAAGGGGAGCTAAAGCTTCCGTGAAGGCGGCCGCGGCGACCGCCGGGAGCTAAGCGACGATTTGCGCGGCTTGGGAGAGCGTGGCGATCGCCATCGGTGCGAACACGGCGCAAGCGGCGATCAGGGCGAAAAACTTGGTCATCTGATTTCTCTTTGAATTGGGGTGTGGGCTTAGGCGACGATCTGGGCGGCTTGCGCGAGCGCCGAATAGGCCAGCGGCGCAAACATCAGGGCCGAGAGAACCAGGCTGGAAAGGCGGGCGGTGAAGGTCATCAGATCAGCTCCTCATCTCGAAGCGCTCCGCTCCGATGAGTTAAGCTAACCGGGGGCAGGGCGGGGG
>JBEBHQ010000045.1:0-23480 GCA_040080805.1 Terricaulis sp.
TGAGCCGCGGGTCGGGGAACAGGGGGACGTCGAGCTCACCGGTCGCGTACCGGTGCAGGAACAGGCCGAGCGCCCGGGCGAGCTCGTCGCGGTCGTACTCGGTCACGGCCGGGCCTGGCCGAGCTGCTCGAGGGCGCGCCGGTTGATGAGGTAGGCGCCGCGTTCGCCGCCGGGTTGGGCGGCGGGGATGGTCCCGGCTTTGCACCAGCGGCGGACCGATCGCTCCGATTTGCGGAGGAGCTCGGCGACCTCGGCGACCTCGAGCCATTCGGGCGGGGTGTCTGTTCGCGGTTCGGTGCTCACACCCGGCGACAGTAGGCCAACGTTTGTTGGCCGTCAACATCATCTGATGGCCGTGTTGGGCGGCCATGGCCAGGATTCCCACTCATCACAGTCGTGAGTGACGCTGAGAGTGTGTCTCAGTGCAGGTCATGGCCACTAGGGTGCCAACCGATGGCAACCACAGGCGACCGCGATCGCTCCTGGCGCCGACCCGGCGAACGAGCAGCGAAATTGGGCATGGCACTCGAAGCGCTCAAGCCCGCCGACATGACGTGGATCGAAGTCGCCAAGCTGGTCGGCAAGTCGGAGAACACCATCCATCGGCTCAAGCGCGGCGAATCGTCGATCTCGGTGGAGATGATCGACCGGCTCGCCGAGGTGTTCGGCGTCCACCCGGTGCGGATCTACGTCCTGGCCGGGATAGTGCCGGTGGAACTCGCCGACGACGGGCTGTCCGCGATCGTGGGCGGCCTGCTCACGGTCCCGGTGGATCTCGCCACGATGTCACCGGAGGACGCTGTCCTCGCAGACCCAACGCTGTCCGACGCCGGGAAAGAACGCCTCATCGGCTACCTCACCGCCGAACGGAAGATGCGGAGCTGAAAACGGGCGATGCCCCGGGCCCCGATGAAGGAGGGCCCGGGGCATCCGTTCCGGGTGTCAGCCGGCGGCAGTGAGGTCTGCGTTGCCGGCGAGGACGGCCGGGTCGTCATCGTCGAGCTGCCGGGCGCTGATTCTCAGCACCGCGGCGACGGGGTAGAAGTTGCTGGCCCAGCGCAACCATCGGAGCAATTGGGCCGACTGCGGTCTGGTAAGAGGCGTACCTGACTCAAGCGCTTTGATGAGGTCCGCCAACGCTAATCCCACTTCAACGACTCCCTCCGTTGATCGCTCCCCGATGTCCCCCTACTGCGGGGGGGGGGCATGGTGTCACGGCTTCCGGTCAGCAGCATTACGAGCGCCATGTCCACGGGCTGTCGCTGGCCGTTCACGGCACGTTATCTCTGCGGGTGGGCAATCTCCCACCGGTCACGAATGAATGCAGCTGCACTAGCTACTCATTTGCTACTCAAACCGGAACACGGTTTACCAGGACGTTCCCGGATTCGCTGTTCGGCCGATGGCCGTAGGCGGCCGTTCGGTGACAGCGTGTCCGCCGGTGGCCGTCTTTGGGCTGTCTTGTAAACAGGATGTCCGGGGTTCGATTCCCCGCTCGGGCTCCGATTGTTTCCCTGGTCACAGGCTATGACTCGGGAACGGCAAAGAAGGCCGCCGGAGCGGCCTACTCACCGGACTACTCACACCGATTACGCTGGGGTGATGGCAGACCCCAAACCGCTGGGCGGGAACAGGTGGGCCGCTCGGCCGAGGCTGAACGGCCGCCAGCACTACGTCGTGGTCCGGGCCCCGGGGATCCGCAAGGCGCGCGAGCTCGTCGCAGCCGAGATCGAACGGCTCCGGCGCGGCGAGGTCACTCCGGGGGCCAAGCCGACGTTTCTGGAGGCGGCGGAGCGGTGGATCGCCACGGCCACGATGGCGCCGGCGACCGCGGTGAACCATCGGGCGATGCTGGCGCGCTGCAGTTCCATCGCATCGATGCGGGTCGACAAGATCAGCGTGGCCGATGTCGAGCAGATCATCGACGCCATGACGCCGAGCAACGGCCGCAAGACCTTGTCGCTGATCTCGGGGACGTTCAAGGATTGCATTCGCCTCGGCGAGCTCCCCAACCTTCGCGACGTCAACGTGGCGCTACGGGCCCGTCGGCCGCCGACGGTGAAGCGACGCGAGGTGGAGCTCACACCGGACGAAGTGCGCTCCGTCATCGCCGCGGCGCGCCCGGAGGCCGCCGGTCTGGCGTTGCTGTTCATCGCGCACACCGGGCTCCGACGGTCGGAGCTGATCGCGCTGCGGTGGGAGGAGATCGACCTCGAGGCGCGCACCGCGTCGATCGTGCGGCGGGCGTCGGGCGGGATCGTGGTCGACGGCACCAAGACCCGGGCCGGAACGCGGCGGGCGCCGTTGTGGCCTGGCGCGCTGGCGGTGCTCGAGCGGATGCGGGCGCTGGGCTCGGTGGAGGGGTTCATCTGGTCGCCGGTTCCGGACGGGAGCATCGCCTACCGGGCCGGGTGGCTGACCCACGCCTGCTACGAAGCGGCGAAGCTGGCCGGGGTCGACTGCTCGCCTCATTCGCTGCGCCATTTCGGGGCGACGATGCTGGCCGAGCGGGGTATCCCGGTGCCGAGCATCGCCGGGTTCCTCGGTCATGCGTCGGTGGCGACGCTGGGCTACCTGCACCCGGTGGCCGCCACGGTGGTGGAGGCCGCCGGGGTGCTGGACGAGGTGCTGTCAGCCCGGGAGCTCCCCGCGGCGGTGGTCGGGCCCGAAGCGGAGCTCGAGTAGCTGGGCCTCGACGTGGTCGAGTCGTTCGCGGGTGGTGGCGTGGGATCGTTGCTCGGCGGCGAGCTGCTCCATCGCCTGGGCGAACAGCTGCTTGTTCGCCGCGACGTTTTTGAGGAGCAGCGCGCCGGCGGCGGTGGCCACGGCGCCGATGAGCGCTGCGGCGCCGATGGTTGTGGCTCGGCCTCCGGTGACGTCGTCGATGGCCAGCACCAGCTGGCCGGCGGCGGCGTAGAGGATCACGGCGGCGTAGACGGCCGGTTTGATGGTCATGCTCATGGTTGGTCCCGCTGTGTTCGTTGTGGCTCCGCCGAGCCGTGCCATGGACACCATCCGTGGCCTCCTCTGTCAGCCGAGACCGATGCCGGCCGTTCGGGCCGACAGCGCTCCGGCGAGACCGGTGTCGGCCTCGATCTGCGGTTGCAGCCACGTCTTCCAGGTGGTGTGGCTGGTGAGCAACGCGACGATGACGCTGGTGAGCGCCGCCCAGGTGTGATCGGCGACGAGTTTGCCGTCGGTGCCGGCGGCGATGGATGCGACGATGCCGGCGAGGATGCCGATGACCTTGGCGACCCGGGCTTTCTTGATGGCGAGGGCTTGGGCTTTGGTGAAGAACACGGTGAGCCACGCGGAGGCGATGCCTCCGACCGCGGCGAGGATCACTTGCGCCTGGCTGATTGCGTCGGTGGTCATGGGGTGCCTTTCGTTGTGGGTCAGGGTCGGAGTTGCCGGATGATCTCGGCGGCGATGTCGGCGGCGGTGGCCGGCGCAGTAGAGGCGGGGGCGATGCGGTCGACGCGGACCAGCTGGGCGAGGCCGGCGGTGGAGAGCTCACCCCATATCTGCGTGGGTGACGCGGCGGTGAGGATCCCGGCGGCGACCATGTCGACGAGGGCCTGGTGCTGTTCGGGCCATGGCAGATCGGGGAGCATGGGGGTCCATGTCTGGCCGGCGACGAGCACCAGCGAACCGCCGGGGATCACGCAAACTCGCATCGTTTCCTCATCTCGTGGGGTGGCGGTGGTGGCCGGCCGGAACAGCTGCAGGTCGAGGCCTGCGTCGCCTCCGGGGAGCCATAGCGGGATCGGCTGGTGCAGCTGGTTCTCGTCGACCGATGCGCCACCGAACGTTCCGCGGCGGCTGTTGACCATCTGGATGAGGTGAACGTCGGGGCGGCGGGGTTGGCTGTCCCACCACGTCTCGGGCTGCCAGACGTATGTGGCGAGGCCTTCGTCGAGGGCGGCCTCGACGACACGGCTGGGGCCGTAGACGCCGGTGCGGTAGGTGTTGCCCTGCTCGGCGGCGGCTTGGTGCCACGCGATCGCATAGTCCCGGGCGTGTGACCATGGAAATGGGGTGTTCGGGCCGAGCCAGTTGGCATCGCAAGCCCAGAAGATGACGGACCCGGCTGGCGCGCCGAGCGCCGCCCACTGGCTGAACGCTGCGTAGCAGTGAGCTCGGCCGCCGGGCGCGCCGGACTGGTCGGGGCGGCCGGAGGTCTGCCAGACGGCGGCGAGACCCATCCCAGCAGCGGCGTAGGCGTCTCGTTCGGCGGCGTCGATGTCCTTCTCGACGATGCCGGAGAGGTAGCGGATAGCGCCGACGTAGCCCTGGGCTTTGGCCTGGTCGAGCTGCGGGATGAGGCTGGCCTTGGCGAAGCTGTAGTCGAGCAGCATCGTTCCGGCCGCGGCGTCGGCGAGCATCAGACCCAGTAGGCGTCGATGGTGATGAGGTGTCCGAGCACGCCGGTCGTTGGGATCACACCGCCGACCTTCTTGCGGACGGTCTGAACGAACTCGCCGGGCAGCACCGGGATGGGGGTTTGGAGCGTGGCCGTGACCGTGGCGAGCACGGTGCCGGCGGCGGCGGCGGTGGCCACTGCCTGTTGGCCGAGCGGCACACGCCGGGCGGCTTTGGTGCCCGCGGCCTCGGCGGTAGCGAGCGAAACGGCGGTGTGCCCGAAAGCCAAGCTCCACACGCCGTTGTAGCCGCCGGTCGCCGCAGAGATCGCCGTCTGCACGTAGGACTCGATCTTGACGCCGGTGATCATCAGCGTCTTGCCGGAGATGGCGGCGGTGCCGGCCGGGTTCTGGTAGCTGGAGATGATGCCGTCGGTGCCCAAGGCCAGGGTGTCGGTTTCGTAGAACTGGCCGCCGAGCCCATTCGGGGTGAGCGCTGCGGTGGTGTTGGTGGGCACGGCCGCGGTGGGCACGGCCGAGTTGCCCATCGCTGCGGTGGAGCCCATCGTCTGGCCGGTCTGGCCTTGATGGCCGGTGCGGCCCATGAACGCCTGAAGGTGCGAGCCGAGGACGTTCCAGCCGGCGGCGTCCTGGAGGCCGACGTAGATGCTGGCGATCTTGGCTTGCTGGGCGCTGGCCGGCGAGCCGCCCGAAGCGTTGAAGCAGCGCACCTGGAACGGGAGCGATTCGGCGTTCCAGCATTTCCCGGTGGCGGCCGGTGCGTCGTGGGAGAACACGAGCGTGCCGTTGATGTAGAAGTTGACCGAGTCGTCTTCGGCTTCGATCTTCCACACGTACCGGGTGTTGGCCGCTGAGAACCCGGTGATGGCGGTGGAGGATGTCTCGGAGCCGTTGTTGTTGATGACGGCCTTGAGCGAAGCATCAGCACCGAAGCGGAAGAAAGCTCCATCGGTCGGGCCGGTGATGCCGGACGAGAGAAAGAAGCCGATCTCGACGGTGTTGTTCGCCTGGGGGACGACGCCGAGGACGCCTTCGGCTTGGCCGACGAGACCGAAATCGGTTGGCATCGGGAAGTAGTTGCGGGAGAGCAGACGGGCCACGGCCGAGGTGGCGGTGCTCGAGCCGGCGTTGAGCGTGGCGAATCCGCCGGACACGGTGAGGGTCATCGTGGTGACGGTGGTGTCGAATAGCGCCGTGTTGATCGCTGTGCCGTTGAAAGTTTCTTGGAACAGCGGGACGGGCTGGCCGACGGATGCGCGGTCCTGGGCGCTGACCCGGGGCTTGACGAGGGTGCGGGTGCCGAGCGTCGCGCCGCCGTCGCGTTCGTAGATGGGGGCGGCAAACCCTGCGGTCTGCGGAGCGGTGCTCGCCGTACCTTGCGGCAGGGTGACCAGCGCCTCGAAGGTGTCGGTGACGTTCACCTTGCCGGGCGTGTTTACGCCGCTATCAATCACTGCCATTGCGTGGACTCCTTAGAACACTTGGTATTGGACGGTGCGAGCGCCGACCACCGGGCCAGGCACAGCAAGAGCGGTAAGGGTGAACTCGTCGGTGCCGGGCACCGCGGCGAAAATCAGCCCGTCCCACGCCCAATCGTCACCAACCCTGCTGGTCGCCACTGTCCCCGATGGGGTCACGATCACGTGGCTGCCGGTGGTCACGCCGGTTGCGGTGACCGTGAACGACTTCGACCATACGGGCGTTGTGCCGAAGTCGATTTCTGCTTCGGTGACAGCGGTGCGGGCGGCGAGCTGTGACGGGTCGACAGCAACCCACGCGGCCGTGCCAGCCGCCGCCTCGCCGTTGGTGGCGAACCGGACCACGCCGACAGCGTCGTTGTCGGCCTGCTGGATCTTGTCGCCTGAGATTGCCGCTGCGACATCAATGTTGGCGTCGACTAACCCGGACGGCTGCCGGTAGACACGCCATCCGGTGACCGCGAACGGGTCGACGACATCAACCGACAAGGCAGGCGAGAACGTGGCCGTACCGGTCGGCATGCCGGCACCGGCGAACAGTGCCTGGTATTCGTACCAGTTCGCCCCAGCACCATCCGTGTCGACATGGATCTGCGATGTCGAGACACCGGTTGTGATGATCGGCCCTGCCGTGATCAACGCCGGGTCGTACAGGCAAGGGAACAGCGTCTCGCCCGAAGCGATCGCAGGACCGGCCCACGGTGCGTCAAGAGTGAGCACGTTGCCTGACCGGCTGACATACCCGGTGGCGCCCTGATGGTTGCCTGAGTAGTGCGTGCCGCAGTACGTGGGGTTACCGCCAGAGAACTGGTAGGCGTACCCGCCGGTCGAGAAGAACTGCCACATGAAGTGGCCGTCCGTCGCGGCGGGTGCGAGATCCCATGACGAGCCGTCGGTCAGTGTGACGGTGGTGTCGCCCGGGTTGAGGTTCGCTGCGAGGGTGGTGGCAACGGCGGTCGGGTGGAACGCCAGTTCCGTTTGGACGCCAGGGTAGATCGGGTCGGCGTCGAGGTCGTACGCCACGAACCCTGCCGTCGGGCCGGACGACAGGCCGTCACGCCGAGCCCAGAACAACGACACGTACGTGGCTTCCGGGTCGGGTTCAACCTTCGTGGCCGAAGCCAAACGAGACTCGCCGTCAACCGCCAACGTGAACTTGATCAGGCTTTCCCCGTAGAGAAAGTCGCCGGTCTCCACCGTCGGGGTCTCGGTACCGCCGTCGGGCACCGTGAAGTACGTCAGGCCCGACGCCATGCCGCCGTCAACGATCAGGTTGTTGGTTTCCTGGCCAGTGCCGGATGCCCCGTCGACCGTGTCGCCGGTCGGGAGCTGCTGGATTTGCCCGGCGATGACGACAAGCGGGCGCCGGGCGGTCATCAGGCGAGAACGATCGGGGTGCCGGACTGGAAGTTGAGCACAGCTGCGTCGGTCGCGATGCCGACGATCTGCACCACCTGACCAGTGCCAGACGGCGCGGTGAGCGTGGCGAGGCCGGCGGTGGACGCAGAGAGGTACTGCACGCCGGGTGTGAGCCCGGTGACCTGGGTGTTGCTTCCCTCGAAGTAGACGGTGGCCGGGTTGCCGGACGTCACCGCCGAGAGCACGAAGCCGTGGGCGGTTTTGCCCGAGGTGGACGCGTCGGCCTTGCGGACCTTCGCGCCGGTCGAGCTGTGGACGTTGACGAGGTCGCCGGCGGCGAGGTTCTCGGAGGCGGTGATGACTGCGGTGTCGGCGCCGATGCCGGTCGGCATGAGGGAGGTGTCGAGCTTGCCGGAGGCGTCGAGGGCGACGATCTTGCCGGCGTCGCCCGCGCCGGCCGACGAGTCGTTGGCCGAGGTCTCGGTGATGGTTCCGGCGTTGTTGCGGAGGTACTTGGCTGCGGCCATGACGGGTCGTCCTTACGTGGTCAGGTCTGGATGATGGGTTGCTGTGGATCTATCCACATGGAGGTGGCGTCGATCGCGTGGCCGAGCACCCGGAGAAACGCCGGGCCGGCCGGGGCGGTTTGTGTGAGCAGGCCGCCGGTGCCGAGGTAGATCAGGCCGAGTGGGATCCATGACCACGATCCCTCGATCATTTCGCCCGATGCCTGGACGGTGGCGGAAGCACCGGCCGACGCGGCGCCGGTGGTGATGCCAACGGTTGCCCAGGCGTGGCCGGCGGTCGCGTTGTCGGCGTACTCGACGGTGCCGGTGGCGGTCCATGCCACGCACCGGTGGCCCGACAACGCTTCCTCGGCCTCGGCGGTGAAGATGGCGGACGAGTAGCCCGTCGGCCCCATCGCTCCCGATGGGGGCATGGTGATGGCGATGGTGGTGGTCGATGGCCGCTCGATGATGTCGATGGACTGCGCGGACGGCCGTTCGACGATGTTGATTTGCTCGGTCATCGGGTGGTGTCGCTTCGCACTGTCACCGCGCCGGCCACGATCGTGGTCACCGCGCCCGACGCGCCTGTCTCCTGGCAATCCCACACGTACAGGCCGGGGGTCATGGCCGCGGTGGTGGCTGCTGGGATTGACATGGGTACTACGCCGTTGGCGGCGTCGGTGATGTCGAAGTCGATCTCGGCGGCGGCGGTGGTGTCCTCGGGGTTGCGTTTGATCTGTGCCGACCAGGAGCGGTCGGAGACGTCGATCGGGTCGCCGAGCGCGTCGGTGTAGGTGAGCTGCAGCCGGGCCCAGGTGTCCCCGCGCCAGATCCGGAGGTTGTGTTCGATGGGGAGCTCGTCGTCTGTTGCCATTGTGGGGGCCTCCTAGGCGGCGACGTAGATCGACTGCACGTAGACGATGTCGCCGATGTCGAGCAGGAACGCCGCCGGAAGATTGAGGTAATGCTCGGTGATAACTCCACTTGGAGCGAACACGCCATGCACCTCGACCGGGTGAGTGACGCCGGTGCCGCCTCTGAGGATTGCAGCCGAACCGACTACCGGCTGGGTGAAGATCAAGGGGGTGAGGATTCCAGGAGCCGGGACGGTGACGGATATCTCGCTATTGATCGAAGGGGTGGCGGTGATCCCGAACACGTAGTCCACGAGGATGAAGCCGCCGGCGGCCATCGGGCTTCCAGTGTCGACGCCGAGCACCGTGTCGTCCTGGTAGAGCTGAGAGGTGAACGCCAGCGATTCGGCGTTCAATCCGCCGGGGGCTCGCCGCTCGAGGCGGCGGAGCCGCTCCTCGATGTCATCGAACCGGCGGGGGAGAAACTGGTTGGGGGTTGGCTGCGGGAGCGTCATGGGTTAGACCACCGTTTGGATTTCGAGGGAGAGGCCTTCGGCGGCGAGCTCGTCCTGCACCAAATCGAGGACGAGGTACTCGGCGCCCGGGTCGATAGCGATGCCCCAGGTCGTGACCCGGAGGATGGCGTCGTAGGTTTGGCCGGCGTCGGTGATGGTGACCTGGAACCTCGAGCCGACCGGTGAGCATCCCGGGTCAGTGCCGGTGCCGGTGAGCCACAGGAACGGCCATCCGCCGGCGAAATCGCCGACCTGGAGGGTGACGGTCGCGGTGAGCTGCGGGAGTCCGTTTCGTTTGACGAGCGCGACGGCGGTGGGGATGACGAGCGCCGACTGCAACGTCGAGTTGTTGACCACTAGATCGCGGCGGGGCACGCCGAGCGGTTCGTTGTAGTCCCGGATCGCCATTTCGCCGGCGGCGCCGACCACCACGGCGCGGGTGCGGGTGCCGCGGGTCGAGAAGTTGTAGCGGGCGGTGGTCGCCGTTTCGACGGTGCCCGCGCCCCATCCGATGTCGAACGTGGTCCCGGTGAGCTCCTGGTAGTCGAACCCGGCCTTGACCGGATGGACGGACACCCGCGCTTCCCATGCGCCGGTGCCGATCTCGGCCAGGTACTGCTGCCACTCGAAACCGTCGCCGGAGAGCGCGAGCTCGTCGATGATCTCTTTGAGCCGCCGTGTTTCGGCTCGGCCCCACGTCGCAGTGATCGAACCTGTCAGCGCGGCGTGGTAGTGCGCGGCCATCCACGGTGCCCGGAGCTCTCGGGCGAGGGCCTCGTCGAGGGTGACGTCGATGTCGGCGGCGGTGACTTCCCAGTCGTCGGTGAGCATCAGGTCACCCCACGAGCCGGTGAACTCCTCGGCGGTGAGCGTGATGTCGGGCGAGGTTGTATCGCCGTCGATGTCGCGCAGGAACCCGGCCCATATCGGCACACCGTTCCGGAACAACCAGAGGGTGGTGGATTCGGGGACGATGTAGGTGACCCCGGAACCGCCCGGATCCCAGTCGACCGCGCCGTAGATATCGGCGAACAACCCTCGGTCGACGGCGATCTTGAGTTGCCCGGGGGTGTTGACGGCCCAAGTGATGAACGCCGAACCGCCGCTCGGGCCGAGCGGTATCTCGGCGTAAGGCCAGTCTGACCGTACCCACCGGTATTCGTCGTCGGTGCCGGTGACGAGCGGCTTGGTGAGCCGGGCCACGTACTGGCCGGTCGAGTAGTCGGTCGGGGTCGGCGGGGCGGTAGGCATCAGAGGAAGTCCACGAGACCATCGCTGGTGATGCGCGGCGCCGTCGCACGGAACCGGACCTCAAACGAGCAGGTGTTCGCGGTGTGCATCTGGCTGGTGTCGACCATCGAAATCGGGTCGTAGCGGCCGGTTGCTGTCCACGTCGTGCCGTCGAGCATGAACGTGAGCAGCGCCGTCCCGAACGTGGGCGCCGCGGCGTCGTTGAGGTCGACGAGGAGCGCGTCGAGACCTCCTCCGGCCGCCCAGTCGGCGCGGACCTCGAAGGTGTAGCGGCGGGCCTGGGCCATGTCGCCGCCGGGGCTCGGCCGGAGACCTTCGGCGTAGACGATCGACTTGTCGTTGGTGGCCATCTCGACGGGCGGGAACGGGTTGAACGCCTCCGGGATCCACGCGGCGTAGCCGGAGGTCGTCGGCCCGGACGGGTCGCGGAGGAGGACGATCTCGTTGAGGACAACGTCGCCGTTCTGTGTCGGTGCGACCATGTCAGAGCACCCCCGTCGCTATGCGCCACTGCTGTTCCTCGAGCCACGCCCGCGGCGGCTGGTTAGAGATCAGCTGACCGATTTCGACGGTGGTCCGGTTCCCCGGGGTGAAACGCCGGAGCTCCTCGCGGAACGTGTCCCGAAGGATCTGCTGCGGTGCGACGATCTCCGGGTTGGCGGAGGCCTTCTCGCCGATCCACGCGAGGGTGGGGCTGTTGATCGCGGCGCCGCCGGCCAGCCGCGGGATGTGCGGCCACGGAACATCGAACCCGTCGAAGCTGCCAGGGCCTGGCGGGTCGAACCCGGGCAAACTGATCTTGATCCCGTTCCACCCGTCGATGATGAAGTTGATGGCCGAACGGAAGGCCTCCTTGAGCCCATCGAACGCGCCATCGAACACGCCGGAGATGCGGTCCTTGAGGCCGACGAAGAACGAGATGAAGCCGTCGAGCGATGCCTTGGCGTCGCGGACGAAGCCGCTGATCTTGTCGTAGCTGGTGGTGACGAACGTGGTGACCGCGCCAACGACGTCGGCGAAGATGGGGAGCACGTTGAGCTTGAGGAACTGCCAGAACTCCGACAACGCCGGGATGATCTGCGTCCGGGTCACCGTGACCATCCGGTCGAAGCTGGTGAGCAGCTCGTCGGCGATGTAGGAGCCGACGGTGACGAGGACCGGGAGAATGTCGTCCCGGAACGCCTGCCAGAGCACGGTGAGGACCGGGAGGAACGTGTCGATGAAGAACCCGGCCACCGCTGAGATGGCAGGCAGCACGATGTTCGTGAAATAGCTCCAGACGAGGCCGAGGACTGGGATCAGGACATCGGTGATGTAGGTCGAGTAGATGCGGAACGCCACGACGAGCACGTCACCGACGAGGCCGGCGACGTTGACGAGGACGGGCAAGATCTTCACTTTGAAGTAGTCGACCAACTTCGTGAATGCGGGAATGATTGTGTCGGTCACGAACCGTGCGATCGATTGAAACGCGGGGACGAGCGTGCCCGTGACGAACCCGGCGAACCCTCGAGCAACGGCGACGAGTTTCGGGCCGAGCCACTGGGCGAACTCGATCAGCGCCGGAATCACCTTGGTGGCCACGAACACGACGCCGGTCTTGATGACCTCGAAGACCGTTCCCCAGAAGGTGACGAAGATCTGACCGTAGATCTTGGCGGCGGCACCGAGTTTCGGGCCGAGCCACTGGGCGAACTCGACGAGCGCGGGGATCACGGTCCCGCGCACGAACGCACCGAAGCGCTGCAGCGCGGGAATGACAGAGGCGTTGACGAACTGGCCGGCGGCTGCGAGTTTCGGGCCCAGCCATTCGCCGAGGCGGATGAGGGCGGGGATGGCCGTGCTCTGGATGAAGTTGATCGCGGCGCGTAGAACCCCGCTCCAGAATTGGAACAGGAAACGGCCGTAGGCCACGAGCGCGGCACCGATCGAGGGGCCGATTGCCTTTGCGAACTGGACGAGAGCCGGGACCGCGGTCCCTGTGACGAACCCGGCGAGCTGTCTGAATGCTGCGACCACCCGCGGGATGCTTGCTCGGATGAAGTCGAAAGCGACCCGGGCAACCTCACCGACCTTCGCGAAGATGGCCGCGAAGCCTCCGAACGCGTCGGCGGATTCCTGTCCTCGGAACACGGCGACCATGCCGCGGAACCCGAAGGTGATCTCCTTGATGATCGGCCCGGCCACGGCGCTGATCTTCGAGAACGCCGGGATGAGGTTCCGGTTCATCGCGACGACGACGGAGGTGACCGCGGGGAGCAGCGCGGTGCCGACCTTGGCCTTGAGGTCGGTGAACTGGGCGCCGAGGATCCGGCTTTGGTTGGCGAGGCCGCCGGACGTCCGTTGGAAATCGCCCTGCGCGAGGGTGGTGTCCTGCATGATGAGGCTGTAGGCGGCCTGGGCCTTGGTGGCGGCGTCGAGCGTGGCCGGCATCTTCCCGCCGAGGACGTCCTCGAGCGCAGCGTTGGCCTGTTCGGCATCGCGGACCGCGTCCGCGTACTGGACCGAACCCTCACCGTTCTTCTTGAGGACCTCGCCGACCTTCCGGGCCGCTTTCTGCGCGGTCTCCTGGGCGGTGGAGAACTTCGCCTGATCGACGGTGCTATCGACCAGACCGATCCGCAGGGCCTCGGCCTTGATGCGGGCGTCGTTGAGGTTCACACCGAACCGGCGGAGCGGTTCGGTCTCGCCGACAAGCCCCGACTTGAGGGCCTGCAGCACGTCGGTCGGGTTCGCGTTGTTGAACGACGCGAGGTCACCGGCCAGGGCGATGGTCTTGGTCGACATCTCCGCGGCGGCGGTCTTGGTGATGCCCATGGCGGAGAACAGGTTCCCGAACGTGCCGGCCGCCTCGAGGGCCTGCTGTTTCGATTGACCCATCGACGTCGACGCGGTGCTTGCCCAGTCGACAATGCCCTTGGCGGCGTCGCCGAATACGACGTTGACCTTCGAGACCGATTCGCCGAGGTCGGAGGCGCCGAGCACGGAATCCTTGAGGAAACCGCCGATCTTGACCGCGCCGAACGCCGCGCCGATCCCGGTGGCGATACCACCGAGGCCGCTCGTGAACTTCGAGGTGAACCCCTTCGAGACGTCGGCGCCGGCGGCCTCACCGATCTTCGAGCTCCCGGAGAGCTCCTTACCGATCGCGGCGGAGAACCCCTTGGCGGAGGGGATGAGCGTCACGTACGCCTGAGCGACTTCAATCGGCATCGGGTCACCTCCTCGGGTCGGTCACGGTCAGCTGGGTCGATTCGCCGGCGGCGGCGAAGATGGCGGCGATCTCGTCCGGTGTTCTTGGCCGGGCCGGCGCGATCACGGTGCGGGCGTCGTCATCGGGGACATCGCCCGGGCGGCGTACCGGGGTCGGCTTGGGTGCCTTGCCGCCGGCCACCCGGACAGCAAGCCAGTTCCCGGTGTGAGCGGCGTCGAGCAGCGCGGCGAGGAGATGCTCGACGGTTCCCCAGCGGGCGACATCGCCCAGCATCTGCTGGGTGGTCGCCGCGTCGCGGGGGAGATGGCGTAGCAGCACGGAGAGCCGGCGCCACGAAAGCCGGCGGGAGCCGTCGAGCAGCCACCGTAGGTCAACGCCGTAGAAGCGTTGGAAATCGGCCTCGACGGCCGTGCCGTGCGCCTGCAGCACACGGCACAGGCCGATCAACCCCCCAGGTCGGACTCGAGGCCGAGATGGGTTTGGTAGGCGAGGAACAGGCGCTTGAACCGGGACAGACCGAACGGCTGGCGGATAGCGAGGAACGCCGGCCACTGGTCGCCGAGGAGGTCCTGCATGGCCTGTTCGTTGCGGCCGGATGCGAACTTGCCGACGGCGAACACGTCGGGGTCTGCGGGGAGCTCGAAGATTTGGCCGCCGTGCCGGAACCGGAACGGGGCGGCGAGCGCGTCAGCGGCGAGCGCGTCGAGGTCGAACACGTCGGACGGGGTGGCTTTGGCCATTGCGGGGGCTCCTTGATCGGTGCGGGGGCGTTGGGCGCCCGGCCGGATGGCCGCCCCCGCGATGGAACTACCTTCCGGCCGAGCTCATGTCAGGTGGTGACGTACTTGTACGCCTTCACACCGGTCGAATCGGGGAAACAGGTCACGGTGACCTCGTAGCCGATGGCGTCGCCGTTCTGGTAGACGACGTCGCCGAACTCGGTGACCTGCCCGTCGGGGATCACGATGCGCTGCGGGTCGGAACCGTCGAGCACGTCGAGCACGAGACACCCGCGCCAGCCCTGGCCGCCGGTGACCTCGATCGCGCCGGCGGTGTAGTCGTTGTAGAACGTGGTCAGCGAGTACTGGTTGGTCTCGAGCATCTTGAACTTGAGGGTGTAGCTGTGCCCGGTCTGGATGGTTCGCACCACCGCGCCGTTCTGCCATCCCTTGATGTCGGTGGTCTCGACGCTGTTGGACTCGGTAACGCCTTCCTCGGAGATGTAGCCGAGGTCGTGGAACGCTGCGTCCAAGGCGCCGGCGATCGTGGTCGGCAGGGTGGTGCCGGTGACCGCGGTCTTGACCGATCCTGAGACGCCTACGAGGACGTTTGCTGCTGTGAGCGCCATCTCGACGCCTCCCTATCTTGTGGTGTTGATGTGGCGCGGGGGCTGGATCAAACGCCGCGGAGGGCGAGGGATACGGTGAACCGGTAGCACGGCTGGTCGCTCTCCGGGTCGGGTGCGAACGAGAGGCCGGCGACCTCGTCAACCCGGTAGACGGTGCCGTAGGAACCGACGGTGGTGGCCTCGGCGGCGTTGAGCGCCGCCCGGGCCAGCTGGGCGAGGTCCTGCGCGGCCTCTTCGCTGGCGGCCCAGCATTCAACGACGATGGTGGCCTGGTCGACGACGACGCTGCGGCGTATCCCTCCGTCGCGGGTGAGCCGAACGAAGGTGGCCGGCCGAGGGTTCGGGACCCGGGTGTAGACGGTCGGGGTGAGCGCGGCGTTGAGGATCGTGACGGCGCAGGCGGCGGCGTCGGGGAACGTGACCGGGGTGGTCATCGGGCCGCGTCCAGCGCCTGGGTGAGGGTGTGGTTGTGGAGCTCCCGGCCGTAGGCCTTGCCGGTGGTGGTGGCCACCGTGACCCGGGCCCGGTTCACGCCGACGGTCGAGGTGACTTCATGCTCCGGGCCGGCGGCGGATGCGATGCGCCGGCCGAGCCGCTCGAGATGCTTCGCGACGTCCTTCGAGCGGAGGAGCTGGCGGACACCTTCGCCGGAGAGCGTGACCTTGTCGATGGTGCTCACCCGGTCACCACCTTCACGTTGAGCTCGACGTGGTGCTCGCCGTTGCGGCCGTGGGCCCGGTTGGGTGGGCCGACGACCTCGAAGGTGGTCCCGTCGATCCGGATGCGGTCGGAGCCGGTGACATCGGTCCCGGCGGGGAGGTACACGATGGCGTGGTCGATCTGGCCGTCACGGCCGGCGAGGAGCTCGGCGGCGGACGCCTGGGCGTACCAGCCGGCCACCGTGGTCGACGTGGCCGCCGTCCAGTCGTGGATGGTGTTGCCGTACCGGTCGACGTCGGCGCCGGCGCGGAGAACGGTCACGGTGCGGGTGAGACGGCCAAGGATGCTCACGGTGACCCCGGGATCCGCCACACGGCCAGGATGTTTCGTTCGGCGGAGGTGAGCGCCGCTGCGGCGTCGCCGCCATAGGTGACGGAGTAGCCGGCCACGGCCTCCTGGCGGAGCTGCTCCGGGTTGGCGAGCTGGCGGCGACAGATCGAGATGGCCACGGCCCGGACAGCGTCGGGGGTGGTGGCGTGGCCGTGGGTGCAGGTCACTTCGATCGACCGGAACGTCGACGGCCACGCCGCGGCGAGCGCCCGGCGGATGAGACCTCGAGCGGACCACGTGAAATCAAGCTCGGTGACGCTGTCGATCTCGACGGACGCGACGGCGGTGAGGTGCAGGGTCGGTATGGCGAGGGTGCGGGTGCCTGGGCCGTCGAGCGTGAACGTTTCGACGGCTGACGGGGCGATGTGCCAGCCACAGTGCGACCGGATGATCCCGGAGGCGAGAACGCACGCGAGGACCGCGTCGTCGGAGGTGTCGCCGAGGTCGTCGGTGGTGATGAGCGGCGCGGTCACTGCAACGCCTTCGCCCGGCGGGCCTTGTTCGGGCTGCGGCGGGCCTTGTTCTCCACCTCGGCCGGATCGGCAGGCGCCGGTGCGGCGGGCGGGTCGACCCGGTCGACCGGGATGGCGCGCAACACGGCGGCGTCCTCCGGGGAGAGACGCAGCGTGATCTCGCGGCCGTGTTCGATGACTCGGTAGACGCGCAGGGCCACAAGGCCTCCCATGGGTCGGAGGTGAAGGGGTGCATCGGACCCGGCCCGCCGTCAGGCGGTGGGCACCGGGCCGGATCCGATGCGGGGCCCGGCTGGCGGGAGCCGGGCGGAAGGTCAGCTCGAGGCGAGCAGACCGGAGTTGCGCAGCGAGGTCAGCAGCGCCTGGATGGTGGTTCGGGCCGCGGCCAGATCGGCGACGGTCTTGTCGAACTCGGTCTTGGTCGGAACGCCGACCGAAGCGACGGAGGTGAGGGCCGCCATGTTGGTGACATGGACGGCTTGCAGGCCTTCGCGTGCTTCGCCGGCGGTGGTGCGGAGGTAGGCCATGTGGCTCCTATCAGGCGGTGAGGTCGATGGAAACGAAGGCCTTGGGGCGGATCACGCCGAACCCGGCGCGCATCTCGGCGAGGATGGCCACGAGGTTCCGGATGAAGAAATCGGCGTGGCTGTCGCTGACGGTGATCGAGGCCTGCTCGCGGTCCCACAGCATCGCCTGGCGGAAATCGCCGACGAGACCGGTGCCGGCGGCGATGGCCTCCGACTCGATGACGGGGAGACCCCACAGGGTGGGCTGACCCATCCGCGACGGCCCACCGAAGAAGTAGCGGGCCTCGTTGTCCTGCAGCAGGTCGATGGTTTCCCAGTCGGCCGGGTTCAGCATGTAGGCGGTCGGGGTGGCCCGGCCGACGGTCTTGACCTTGGTGCGGGCCTTGCGGGTGGTCTGCAGGATGTCGGTCGACCACGCCTGAGACTGCACACCGGACACCGACAAGATGCCGGTGAAGTTCTCGCCGGTGCCGGCGCCGTTCACGATCTGGTCCTCGAGCTCCTCCTGCAGGCCGTACTGCAGGAAGCTGTCGATGAGAGACCGGACCTGGCTGGCGTCGGACAGCGCCCGCTTCGTCGCCGGGATCCAATGGGCGATGGTCTTCACGGTGTCGGACACCACCTGGAAGGTGAGCGCGCTCTCGGGCTTCACACCGGAACCGGCGGGGAGCTCCAAGGCGTCGCCGGCGCCGTTCACGTCAGCACCGTCGGCGGTGGTGGCCTCGGCCACCGGTGCGGCGTTGTTGGTGAACACGTTGACCCGGGCGTACTCGACGGTGTCGCTGGTGGTGGTGCCCTTCGAGATCATGTCGACCACGGTGAGCGGGCGCATGTTGACGCCCATGTCGAGCAGGCCACGCCAGTCGTCGTTGACCAGCGCACCGGCCGACGTCGAGCTCGTGCCGGTGAGCAGCGTCTTGAACCCGACCGGCGAGGACTGCACCCGGGCCTTGTCGCCGATCCGGCCGCCGGGGAACTGGCCGAGCATCCCCTTGAACTCGGGGGAGTCGGTGAACTGGCCGCCGAGCGTCGCGCCGGTGCGGGCCTTGGCCTCCGGGCGGGTACGGGCGCCAGCGGCGGCGTCGTCGTCGCCGCCATCGACGACCTCGAGGCCGAGGGCCTTCACGGCGGACAGCATCTCGTCATCGGCCTTGAGCTCGGCGAGCTTGGCCTTGATGCCCTTCGAGTCGTCGAGGGCCTTGGTGACGATCGCGCGTTCGTCGCCGGTGAGATCGCGGTCCTCGGTCTCGGCCTTCGCGGCGATGTCTCGTGCGGTGGCGAGCATGGCCTGCAGTTGGGCCAGGAGCTGGGTCTTGCGGTTCATGGTTCTACCCTCCCGGGCGGTTCGATGGTTGGGGGCGGCCGGTCAGTCGTCGGTGAACGACTCGAGCTCGGCCAACAGACGGAACGTCGCGGGGCTTCGCGGCTGGGGACCGTCCGACTTGGCCCCGACGGGCTCCTCGTCGTCGTCCCGGGCGGCGGCCTTGGCGGTCCCGTCAGAGTTGGGGTCGGGTTCTCCCAGGACGGCGAGGACATCGCCGAGGGCCTGGGATGCTTCGATCAGCGCGGCGTGAGCCTTGCGGAGGTTGGTCTCGTTCTTCGCGGACAACGCACGGCCGGCTTTCTCGAGCTGTTCGGCCTTGGTGGCCAGCAGCTCGGTCGCCTGGTTCATCCCGATCGGGGTGGCGGAGACCTCGTGCAACCGGAGCTTGCGGAGCTCGAAAGTGGACTGCCCGTCCTTCTTGACCGGGCCGCCGTCGATGATGTCGTAGCCGAAACTGAACTGGGTGACCCGGCGGCCCTTCATCAGCCGCCACGCCTGCGCGGCGACCGGGGCGTCGAGATCGAGCTGGCCCTTGACCCACAGGCCATCGGCCGTTTCCTTCGCGTCGAGGAGGGTCCCGATGTTGTAGTTCGGGTCGTCGAGCCGGTGCGACCAGTAGACCGGGATGGCGTCACCGGACTTGGCCCATTCGGCGAGGGTGTCACCGAACGCTCCCGGGACGATCTGGTCGCCGATGCTGTCGACGTTGTACGCGGCGACGATGGCCTCGAAGGTGCCTTCGTCGCCGGTGTCAGCGGCGCCGGTGGCCTTGATACGCATGGGGCAGGTCTTGGTCTTCATCCGTCCTCCCGAAAGAACGTCACGTCGCAGGTACAGCCGGCGCGGTCATCGGCGCCGAGCACGGAATCGCCGGGCCATTTGGCGCCGTTGGAGAACTTCTCGTCGAGCGTGCGGACCTCGCCGTTCAGCCGCGAGTGCGCCGGCCGAGGGTTGCTCGAGCGGACCTCCCACCGTTTCCGGTTGAGGCCTGCGCCCTTCGCGCCTTCGTGGCCACCGAACCCGGCGATGGCGGTGGACTGGGTCATCGCTATCTGCGCGGCCCGGGCCGAGATCGCGACGGCGAACACGTCGGCGACGGACACCTTCGGGTCATCGGCGGCCAGCGCCTTGCCCAGCTGCTCGCCGGTGACGGTGTTGATGGCGTGGGCTGATGCTTCGGCGTTGGCCTGCAGCCAGGCGGTGATGGTCGCATCGTCGAACGTGGCCGGGTCGGTGCCGGCCGCGTCGAGGACAGCCTTGGCGGCGGTGACCGCGGCGCCGACGTTCACCCGGAACAGATCGGCGGCGAGCTCACGGTCCCATCGCTCCTGATCGAACACGTCGGCGAGGGACGCCTTGCGGGCCTTCCCGCCGAGCTTCGATGCCACCACCGACTGCTGGCGGCCGAAGAACGCGGTCAGGGTGTCCTGATAGCGGGTGGTGCGCCTCGGCGCCACGGCGGCCTTCACGAGCGGCCCGGAGGCCTTCGGTGGGGGCGCGCTGTCCGTCGGGGAGGCCTGGCCGCCCACGAGGACGTTGAGCGGGGTGACGAGCTCGTCGCCGCCGGCCACCGGGGAGAGGTTGAGTCGGGCCCGGCCTTCGTTCCGGGTCATGACCGGCGCGCCGACCATGGTCGACATCGACGACGATTGCTCCTCGAAATCGCCTCGCATCTTCGCCTCGAGGTTGAACTCGACGTACACGTCGCGGGTGTCGGCGTACTCGGGGAGGAGCGCGTGTTCGATGCGCTGGGTCAGCATTTCGAGCCACGGCCCCAGGGTGTCCTGGTAGAGCTGCTTGTGTTGCTCCCGGACGTTGGAGAACGTGGCGTGATCCAAGATGCCGACCATCGGCAGGGGGATGTGGTAGGCGGCGACCACTTCCTCGCGGGTGAGCTTGCGGGCGCCGAGGTACTGGGCCTGTTCGGCGGTGTGCCCGGCCGCCTCGAGGGTCATGCCGTCCTCGAGGAGCGGGGTTCCGCCAACACCGGCGCCGTCACCGGAGTAGGCGTCGCGCCACTCGGCCAGGAACCGGCCCCGGGCGTCCTCCGACCAGTCAGGCGCGTCGGACGGCCGCTTGATGACCGAACTCACCCGCGCGCCAGTGCGCCAGAACCGTTCCCGGTACTCCGCGGCGGCCTGTTCCTCGGCCAAGATGCGGCGCAACGTCTCGATGGGGCTGACCCCGGTGCGCGGGTCCGCCGGGTTGTAGCCCTTGAACTGCACCACCTGATCCGCGGAGAACGTCACGTCCCCACGCATCCCGGACACCTTGAACCCTTCGGCGGCGAGCCAGTTGTCGCCGACCGGGGTGACCTTCCGCGGCGGGATCCGCACCAGGCCGACCTGCCCGGAATCGGTGCGGACCTTCAGCCAGTAGGCCTCGTCGTAGATGGCGAGGTCCTGCACCAGCGCGTCAATGAGCTCGTAGCGGGTGGTCGCCGGATTCGGGCGGGTCAGCGTCGCGGCCAACGGATGGCCGGAGAGCCGTTCCCGGTCGTTGTCACCGCGCCGGCGGTAGACGGCCACGCCGAGCTGGGCGATGTTCCTGCCGAGGAACGAGGTCACGGTCCGGACCGCGGGCTGGGTGCGCCAGATCGTTTCGTAGGTCGCGGACGAGCCGGCGTAGAGCGTGACCCCCCGGGGAACGATCAGGGTCTCGCCGCGGCCGACAGCGACCAGCGAACCACCGGACGCGACTACGGCCATCAGGAGCCTCCCGGCGATTGCACGTAGTCCACCTTCACGAGCTCGACGAGCACGTCGCCGTCCATCGACACCGGTTCCCGGCCGGCCTCGAGGAGCTGCGCCGCCCGGAGCACCAGCAGGCCACCGCGCTGGTCCCACAGGATCCCGGAGAACGTGGTCCCGGACAGGAGCTGGACGATGACGCGCCGGTTGACAGCGAGCCGTTTCCAAGCGTTCATCGTCACCTCCTCATGCCACGGTGATCCCGCGGTCCTCGTATGCGCTGCGTTTCTTCGGCTGGTGCCTGCTCGCCCGGTCCAGCGCCATGATCCCGGCGACCAGGCCGTCGATCTTCTCGGCGGAGCGAGCCTTCGATGGCTTCACGTTCCCAGCGGGGTCCATGTCAACGCCGAGGTTGTCGACCTGCCAGCGCACCAGCGGATTCCCGCCATGCTGATACCGAGGGCGTTCCTCGGTGCCTTCCATCACGAGCCGCTTGAGCTCTTTCGTCGGTGGGCTCATGGTGATGAACCCCTGCCGCACCTGCACCAGCTCGACACCATCGGCGCCGAGATCGTTGACCAGCTGCGTGGCGTTCCAAGGGTCGTAGCCGAGCTCGACGACCTTGAACCGTTCCCGGTCCTTCGCGACCGCGGCCCGGATCCAGTCGTAGTCCGTCACGTTCCCAGGGGTCAGCGTGAGCCATCCCTCACGGACCCACACGGTGCCCATGCCGGCCGTGCGCTTGTCGAACTCGTGGAGCTGCTCGGAGGGGAGCCAGTGCCGCCACAGAACACGGTGGCCGCCTTGGCCATCGGGGAAATCCCACGCCAACGAACAGAGGTCCGAGGTGGAGGCGAGGTCGAGAGCGCCGTAGCAGGTCAGGCCGGCGAGCTCGGTCTCGTCGACCCGGCCACGGTTGCGGTCCCATTCGTCGAGAAGGAGGTAGCGGGTGTCCTGTTTCGTGCGGATGCCCAGGTGGAGCCGGAGGAACTTGGCGAGATCCGCCGGGGACTGCTGCGCCTCCCGCGACGCGACCTCCATGAACTCGCGGGTAGGGGAGATCCCATAGCCCGGGTTCGCACCGCGCCACGTGTCCTCGGCGAACGGGTCATCGCTCTCGGCCGCCGCCCACACCACGCCGTACTGGGCGGGATCCTCGATCGTGCCGGCGGCGAGCTGCTCGATCCGTTTCCGTCGGGCGGCGTAGACGGTGGCCTGCCGGCCATCATCGGCGGTGGTGATGATGACCACCAGCGGCTGACGGCGAGAGCCGGTGCCGGTCTCGATGGCCTCGAGAAGGTCGGGGGACTTGTGGACGTGGAGCTCGTCGACGATCGCGCCGTGGATGTTCGCACCGTGAAGGAGCTCGGCGACCTTCGAGACGACCTCGAAGTAGCTCCCGGACTTCTTGTGGATGATCCGCTTCGCGAGGGTCTTGACGTGAGGGCTGAGCGCCGGGGACTTCTCGGCGATCGCCTTCACCGGATCGAAACAGAACCGGGCCTGACGCTCACCGGCCGCGGCGGCCAGCACCTGGGCGCCCGGCTCATTGTCCGCGGCGGTGAGATGCACCGCAAGGCCGCCGGCGAGGGTGGTCTTGCCGTTCTTCCGGGGGACATCGACGTAGGCCTTGCGGATGATCCGGGCCCACTCGCCCTTGGAGTTGAGCTTCACCCATCCGAAGATGGGGGCGATGATGTAGGCGACCTGCCAAGGATCCGGGCGAAGCGGCCGGCCCGCCCACTCGCCCTGGGTGTGGCGGAGCAGGCCGAACACCTTGAGCACCGTGTCCACCCGATCCGGGTCGAACCGGGCGCCTGGCACGTTCCGGGGCTCCGGCGTCCGAACCGCCGGCGGACACGTCGGCAACGGGATACCACGACTCTCGAGGTACCAGACGACCTCCGGGGAGAGGTCCAGATCAAGCGAAAGGGTTGTCGTCCTCTCCGTCGCCATTCTTGGCCCCCTGGGCGAGGCGCTGCTCGCTGCTCGGCGTCAGACCGAACTCTGCGGCCAGGGCCCGGAGCTCCTTGCTGGCCGCCTCCACCACCACCACGGCCGGATGCTTCACCCGGCCCTGGCTGTTGAAGCTGAGCAGCCCCTCGGCGGCGATGATCTCCTGCGCGCCCACCAGGCGGCCCCAGGCCAAGCAGTAAGCGACCAACGTGGGCCCGTCGCCCGGCTTGAGCAGCTGCAACCGCTGCAGCTCCGGGACCACCCGGTTCCATTCCTCGAGCGCCGGCCCGTCCAGAAACGCCGGAGCCTGCGGAGGGAGCCGGGCGAACGCCGGGCCCGGCGCAACCTTCCGGCCACCACTGTCCGTGCCGTTCCCACGGCCGTTCAGCAACTTGAGCGCCGCCGGTTTCGGCTTCGGACTGGCCATCAGAACCATACCCTTCGGTCTAGTCCCCATACCCTCGGGTACGCAGACCATACGGGCCGGTACGCTAGACGGGTATCCTACAAACTACCTGCACCGGCCAGACTCCCAGGTTGAGATGACGAG
>JBEBHQ010000046.1:0-23014 GCA_040080805.1 Terricaulis sp.
TCACCCCCCAACCCCCTCCCCGCAAGGGGGAGGGGGAGAGCGCCTTGTCTTTTCCCAGAAATTCGCCTGCCCGGTCTCCGGCTTCACCATCCCCGAAATCGAGCCGCGCCTCTTCTCGTTCAACAATCCCGCCGGCGCCTGCCCGGCATGCGACGGGCTCGGCGTGCAGTTGAAATTCGCAGCCGATTTGGTCGTGCCCGATCACGACAAGACATTGAAGGATGGCGCCGTCGCGCCGTGGGCCAAGGGGCCCTCGCCGCTCTATGCGCAGACGCTGGAAGCGCTGGCCAAGCACTTCAAGGCTAAGTCCAATTCGCCATGGCGCGAACTGCCCAAGCCGCTGCGCGACGCCATTTTGCAAGGTACGAAGGAGCCGATCAAGTTCGTCTATGACGACGGCGTGCGCCGCTATGAGACCACCAAGAATTTCGAAGGCGTGCTGCCGAACCTGGAGCGGCGCTGGAAGGAAACGGACTCCAACTGGGTGCGCGAGGATTTGGAGCGCTATCAATCGGAAGCGCCATGTCCAGTATGTGTGGGCAAACGCCTGAAACCGGAAGCGCTGGCGGTGCGCGTCGGGGGCAGCGACATCGCGGTGGCTTCCACGCTTTCTATCCGCAACGCGCGCGATTGGTTCGGCGCGCTGAACGACAAGCTCAGTCCAAAGCAGCGCGAAATTGCCGTGCGCATCCTGAAGGAGATCAATGACCGCCTACGCTTCCTCGTGGACGTCGGCCTTGACTATCTTTCACTGGGCCGAGGTTCGGGAACGCTCTCGGGAGGGGAGAGCCAGCGCATCCGGCTCGCCAGCCAAATCGGCTCTGGCCTGACCGGCGTGCTTTACGTGCTGGACGAGCCAAGCATCGGCCTGCACCAACGCGACAATTCACGCTTGCTCGAAACGCTGCGGCGGCTACGCGACCTTGGCAATTCTGTGCTGGTGGTCGAGCACGATGAAGAAGCCATTTTGACCGCCGACCACGTCATCGACATGGGTCCCGCCGCAGGCATTCATGGCGGGCGCATCATCGCCGAGGGCACGCCGGCGCAAGTTCAAGCGAATGCGGAGAGCATCACGGGCGCATATCTCACCGGCGCCCGCGAAATTCCCATCCCAGACAAGCGACGCTGGACCGACAAGAAGCGCAAGATCATCGTCAAAGGGGCGCGCGGCAACAATTTGCAGAATGTCGATGCGGAGTTTCCGCTCGGCACGTTCACCTGTGTCACCGGCGTATCAGGGGGGGGGAAATCCACGCTTGTTGTCGAAACGCTTTACAAGGCGGTGGCGCGCAATTGGCATGGCGCGGGCGACGCGCCCGCGGAACACGATTCCATCCTTGGCCTCGAGCACATCGATAAAATCATCGACATCGACCAAAGCCCGATCGGCCGCACCCCGCGCTCCAATCCCGCCACGTACACCGGCGCTTTTACGCCGATCCGCGATTGGTACGCGGGGCTTCCGGAGTCGAAAGCGCGCGGCTATGGGCCTGGGCGCTTTTCGTTTAACGTCAAGGGTGGCCGCTGCGAGGCCTGCCAGGGCGACGGCGTCATCAAGATCGAGATGCACTTCCTGCCGGATGTCTACGTCACGTGCGATACCTGTAAGGGCAAGCGCTACAATCGCGAGACGCTCGATATCTTGTACAAGGGAAAATCCATTTCAGGCGTGCTCGACATGACAGTGGAAGAAGGCGCGAACCTGTTCAACGCCGTCCCCAGCATCCGCGATAAATTGGAGACGCTAAAGCGCGTGGGCCTTGGGTACGTGCATATAGGTCAGCAAGCGACCACACTCTCCGGCGGCGAAGCGCAGCGCGTGAAGTTGTCGAAGGAGCTCTCCAAACGCGCCACCGGTCGCACGCTCTACATTTTGGATGAGCCCACCACGGGGCTGCATTTCGAGGACGTGAAGAAGCTCTTGGAAGTGCTACATGAACTGGTCGATAACGGCAATTCGGTATTGGTGATCGAGCACAATCTCGATGTCATCAAGACTGCCGACTGGATCTTGGACCTCGGCCCCGAAGGCGGTGACGGCGGAGGACGCATTGTCGCCCAAGGCACGCCGGAAGATGTGGCGAAGGTGAAGGAAAGCTGGACCGGGCGCTATCTCGCCGAAGCGCTCAAGCGCCACGATGCGCGTTCGCGCAAACCTAAAGCCACCTCGGCTGACGCGCCGCCACAAAAAGCTGCGCGCAAGAAGCGCGCGTCAGGGTGATGCCGCCGTCAGCACGGCGCGGGCGTTGATGCCAAACAAAGCCACGCGGAAGACGCTCGCCAAAATCATCGCCGCCGCCAAATAAGCCGCTCCAAGTGCGAAAAACATTGGCGTCATGAAGGCCTCGCGCAGCGACGCCAACGCCGCGTCAGCATCGCCGTCGGCGAGAATGCTCGCCATGATCGGCGCCAATTCGCCCCGGACAGGGATCTGAAACACCTGCGAGATGATGGAGGCAATCACCACGTACCCTACGATCAAGATGAAGAAACCACCCAGCAGCGCCCAGAACCGGCCCCGCGTCGCATGCCACGCACTGAAAAACGCGAACCGTCCGCGCGCTACGCTCATTGCCGCCCCAGGCGCCAGCCGCACCGCCGCGAAGATCACCAGCGCCAGCAATCCAAGCGGCGCCAGCGCCGCCACCAGCATGAGCACAATCCGCAGCGGGCCCGCGATCTCGGCCAGCGCGCGCAAGCCGAGATAAAACCCCGCCACCAGCGCCACGAAGCCCGTGAACAGGCCGACCCATACCCAATAACAGGCAAACACCCGCCACGTGTCGGCGCCCAGGTTCAGGCCAAACACCCCACCGCCGCTTTCCCCGCGCAGCAGCCAGCGCAGGCACGCGGCCTCGTACGCGGCGAACAAGACGTAGCCTGCGACGGCCACGAGCAACATCCAAGGCGCCAGCGCCAATAGCGGCCCCATCGGCGGCATACTTGGCTCGCCCCCGGAAGCGGCGGCGCGCAGCATATCAACATACCAAGTGAAGATCGCGCCCCACGCCCCCCAGGTCGCAGCCAGATACACGGCGCCCAGCAGCAAAGCGAGTCCGAGATAGGCGCCCGAAGCAAGCGTCAACACGAAGCGCCGGTCGCGCTTGCGGAACGCGAAGAACGTCGCGTCGAGCGGCTCCAACTCGGCCATGGCTCAGGCCACCGCTTGGATTTTGCCGTCTTCGATCGCGGCCAACGCGGCGCGCGCATTCACGCCGAACAACGCGATGTAGAACACCATCGAGGCTACGAGCATCGTTCCATACATCGCTACGATGGGCACAAGCACCTGCGGGCTCGACAGCATGCGGAATACGCCTTCGGCGCTTTGCGGCTGGCCGGATTCCGCTACTTGGCTGGCGGCGTTGATGCCGATCATCGCGCCCATGCCGATGCTCAGGACAATGCACAGCACGATCAGCATCAGGAACAAAAGCACGAACGCACCAAACAGCGCCCAGAAACGCCCTTTTGTCACCGCCCATGCGTCGAAGAACGCGAACTTGCGCCGCGCGATCGATGTCGCGGACGCTGGCGCGAGCCTCACCGCGAAATAGACGAGACCCAAGACCAGTGCGAGCACAATCACAGGAATGAACAGCGCCATTCCGCCCGCCGCGTTTGACGCGGGATCCCCGCCAGCGACCGCAAAGAACGAGCCCGCGAGACCGAAAGCGACGATGGCGATCACGATGTAAAACGCGATCAGCAGGAAAAACCACATCCAATAACCAAAATAGACGCGCCATGTATCGGCGCCCAGCGAAAGCCCGAATACGCCGCCGGTCTCGCCGCGGATCATCCATTTGAGGCAGGCGGCCTCGTACGAGGCGAGCAGGATATAATAGAACAGGATGAACAAGAGATACATCGGCCCCAGCGCCATCACGCTTTGCGGCGGCATCATCATGTCCATGGAAGGCGGCGGCGCGCCGGGCTTGCCCGTTTCCATGTTCGCGCCAAGGCTGGTCGCCCAGGTGAAGTAATCTCCGATCGCCTGTGCGTTGAGTGCGTAGAACGCGCCGACCATCAGCACAGCTACCACTACAAACGCAATTGTAGCGCCGAGCAGCACGCCGCCCTTTTCGCGCTTGCGGAAAGCGAAGAAGGTGGCGTTGAGAGCATTGGCCATGACTTTCCCCCGTCATCTGGATCGCGCCAAGCATGGCGCGCCACGATGACAAGATCAATCGCGCTTTGGGCCTGGCTCGACCATAAGCGTAGGGACCCCGCAGGTTCCGTCACGAACCGTGAACACCCGCGTGCCCGGTTTCAGCCCCAGTCGAACCTCCGAAACGTCCAGGCCCGCCGATACCAACCGCGCGCGCGTCGTCTCCGCATCGCTCACCCGCCAGGAGAGTCCCCAGAGCGCATCGCGCCCACCTGTCATCGCCGCGTCAAGAACGACCTCGACGACAGCATCGCCGCAGCGGAAGAACATCAGGCGCCGCCCCTCGATTTCGCGGTCGAGGCGCATATCTAGGCCAAGGCGGGCGCCATAAAGAGCGACCGCTCGGTCCGGCGCGCCTGTGCGGATCACAACGTGATCAAGCCCGACAACACCCGCTTCACCCATTGCGTCCCTCGGCAAGGGCGCATCACGTTGCATGAAGAACAAGCGCACGGCGCATGTGCGCTGCGTATTGGCGCGGAAGCTCTTCCAGGATTTGGGACTGCGTTCGCGCGCCACAATTGGCTCAGGATCAAGCCCAACCCGTTCCGCGCGGCGATGCATGCGCTCGATATCCGACGTCGCGAACACCAAGCTCTTTAACCCCTCGCCGCCCTCGTCAATCGTCGCGCTGAGCCGGAGCGCGGTTTCGCTCTCGCCCGTCGGCGCCATGAGCTCCACCGCTATGTTCTCGGTCACGATCAGAGCAGCGGCGACGCCGTCAGCGCCATCGCCCTTGATCGCGCGCCGGCCCAGCAGCCGCTCATACGCCGCCACGCCCTTGGCCAGATCGCGCACCGCGATCACAATGTGGTCGAACCCGGCGATCAATCACACCCGTCCCGGCGACCTTGAAATATCAGCCGTTCGGCGCCCGCGCCCAGCACGGCGATGCGAAGGCGATCGCCGTGTGCGTCGATGAAAGCGCGCCCGCCCTCCAGCGAACCGCCTTCGCCGGCGGCAACCTGCCAGCAGCTGACAGCGGTCGCGCCTTCGGAATCGAGTTCGCAAAGAGCGAAGCCTTCGCCGCTTGGTTCAAGCGTATAGCGCCCATGTCGCGCGGCGCCGCTCTGGCTGTAATCGATGCGGGTTCCGTGCAACGTTCCAGGCTGCGCGGACTCGGGCAGCCAGCGCATCGTCACTGCACCGATGTCGCGATTGATCCAGCAGCCAGCGACGCGTTCCAGCGGGGTTCGCTGCGGCGCGGTCGCGCAGGCGGCAAGCAGGAGACTGGCGAGCAATACTCTCATGCCGCTGGCAACTCCGCGCTATCTTCCAGCTCCACAGGGCCTGTCATTAGTACCCGGTCATCGCCTGGGCGCCACTCAATCTCAAGTGATCCGCCATCCATGACGATTTCGGCCTTGCGCCCGGCGCGGCCCTGGCGGTGCGCGGCGACCAGCGCCGCACATGCGCCGGTGCCGCAGGCCTTGGTCAGTCCCACGCCGCGCTCCCAGACCCGCAAGCGAATTTGCTCTGGCGCGCGGACCTCCGCAAAACCCACATTAACCCGCTCGGGAAAGAGCGGGTCGCGCTCAATTTGCGCGGCCAGGCCTTCGATCGGGACCGCCGCTACATCCTCGACGAAAAACACGGCATGCGGATTGCCCATGTTTACGGCGCCCGGGCCTTCGAGACCGCCGGCGGAAAACTCCAGCCGCACGGTGTCCATGGCCCGCGCCAGGGGGATTTCTTCCCAACGCAGCAGCGGCGATCCCATGTCGACACTTATGATTCTATCACCCGCCCGCTCAGCATAGAGCATGCCCGCGGCCGTCTCGATTCGCCTCGAGACGGCGCCGCCTTCCTCCATCAGCAACCACGCCACGCAGCGCGTGGCATTGCCGCAGGCATCAACCTCGCCGCCGCTGGCATTCCAGATGCGCATAAAGGCGTCACCCCGTATCGAGCGTTCGATTGCAATCACTTGATCGCAGCCAATTCCGGTTTTCCGATCGGCAATCGCCCGGGCTTGGTCCTGCGACAACGGCAGCGCCCCGCGTGCGCGCGCGTCAAGGATAACGAAGTCGTTGCCGCAGCCGTTCATCTTGAAATAGCGCATCGGCGCCAATGTATGCATGTTCGCGCCGGTTCGCACCCCCCGTTTGCCGACACACAAACGGCCAATCGCCCTTTCCCCAGCGCGCCGGTTCTGCTTGGTAGCCCCGCGCAGTCCGGTTCACCAGGGAGGCCCCTCATGCGTTTGCCCGCTTTCGCCGTCGCCGGACTCGCGGCCCTTAGCCTAGGTTCATGCACCACGATGACGAACATGTTCGCTTCCAACGACGATCCTTATCTCTGGCTCGAAGAGGTTGAGGGCGAGCGCGCGCTGACGTGGGTTCGCGAACAGAACACCCGCTCTCTGGCGGTCCTCGAAACAGACGCCCGCTTTGCGCAATTGCACGCGGACGCATTGGCGCTCGCCAACAACCGTGACCGGTTGCCGCTCGGCGGTGTGCAGGAGGGATTTTACTACAATTTTTGGCAGGACGAGACGCACGTACGCGGCATCTGGCGCCGGTCGCCGCTTGGCGCCTATGCCGCCGGTCAACCACTATGGGAAACCCTGCTCGACATCGACGCGCTCGCGGCGAGCGAAAACGCTAACTGGGTCTACAAAGGCTCTGACTGCCTTGAAGGCACGACGCGCTGCATGATTTCGCTCTCCGACGGCGGCAAGGACGCCTCCACTTGGCGTGAGTACGACATCGCCCGGCGCGCATTCGTCGAGGGGGGATTCGTGACCCCTGAGGCAAAGTCCTCCGTGGCTTGGCTCGACGCGGATACGCTCATTGTCGGCACCGATTGGGGGCCGGGCACAATGACCGAAAGCGGCTACGCCTTCGTGCTCAAACGATGGGCCCGCGGCGCGCCGCTCGCGAGCGCCACAGAGATCATTCGTGGCCAACCGACAGATGTCGGCGTTTTCGCCGGTGTTTTGCAGGACGTCGATGGATTTCGGCTGCCGGTGGCCTACGAATCCGACACGTTCTTTGAATCGACCTATTGGCGCCTCGATGAGGCGACGCCCCAGCGCATCAATCTGCCGCCCAAATCGACGATTCAGGGCCTGTACAAGGGCCATCTGATCGCCACGCTTGAGCAGACATGGAGTCCCGACGCCGCCGCCGGGAGTGCGGCCATTGCAAGCGGCTCGCTCATCGCCATTGACCTTGCATCGATCAGCGGCGTCCCACCTGAAGTATCGGTGCTGCATGCGCCAAACGCGCGCCAATCGATCGAAGCGGTGGCCATCGCCCGCGACGCCATATTGGTTGCCGGTTTCGAGAACGTACGCGGACGCTTGCTGCGCTTTGCCTATGACGGCCGCGCCTGGGTGGAGGGGCAAGTGGACTTGCCCACGACGGGTTCTGTTTCGTTCGCCGGTTCCTCGCCGACCGAACAGACAGCATTCGCGGTGTACGAGGATTATTTGACGCCTGACACGCTCTACGCGCTTGACGAACGGGCGACGCGCGCGCGCGTCATTCGCGCCCTGCCGGCGCAATTTGACGCCTCGCCCTATGTGAGCGAGCAATTTGAAGCGGTCAGCCGTGACGGCACGCGCGTCCCATACTTTGTGCTCCACCAGCGCGACATGGCGCTGAACGGCCATAACCCGACCCTGCTCTATGCCTATGGCGGCTTTCAGGTTTCCTATCCGCCGAGCTACAGCCCCTATGTTGGCAAGATGTGGTTGGAACGCGGCGGCGTCTATGTACTCGCCAACATACGCGGCGGGGGAGAGTTCGGTCCCGCTTGGCACCAGGCCGGTCTGCGCACCAACCGGCAAGTTATCTACGATGACTTTTACGCGGTGCAGCAGGATCTCGTCGCGCGCAACATCACCAGTTCGCGTCGGCTCGGCATCATGGGCGGCTCGAACGGTGGGTTGCTGATGGGCGTGATGCTCAACCAGCATCCCGAGATGATCAACGCGGCGGTCGTGCAAGTGCCGCTGCTGGATATGCTGCGCTTTGACCGATTGCTCGCCGGCGCCTCGTGGGTGGATGAGTACGGCTCGCCATCCGATCCGCGCGAACGGCGGTTCCTGCGTACGATTTCGCCCTACCAGAACCTACAGGCACGACCGGATTTCCCGCTGCCCTTCGTGCTCACATCGACCAAGGACGACCGCGTGCATCCAGGCCACGCACGCAAATACGTCGCCCGCATGATCGAGCTTGGCATGCCTGTGCTCTATTACGAAAACATCGACGGCGGCCACGCAGCAGCCGCCAATCTCAATGAAAGCGCGCGGCGAAGGGCGTTGGAGTACACCTATCTGAGCCAACGTTTGATGGATTAGACCTTAGCGCCCAATCTCGGTATCGCCAGCGTCTTCCAAGGGCGGCGGCACGCCGTCGGTGATGGTTTCACGCGCTGGGCCCAATTCCTTTTCCCATTTCGCCACCACGGCGGTGGCGATGGAATTGCCGACGACGTTGGTGGCGCTGCGGCCCATGTCGAGAAAATGGTCCACACCCAAGATCAACAACAAGCCAGCTTCGGGCATGTTGAACTGCGCAAGCGTGGCGGCGATAACCACCAGAGATGCGCGCGGCACGCCGGCCATGCCCTTCGATGTGACCATCAACACAAGTAACATCGACACTTGATCAGCGACGCTGAGCTCGATGCCGTAAACCTGGGCGATGAACATCACCGCGAAGGTGCAATACATCATCGAACCGTCGAGATTAAACGAATAGCCGAGCGGCAAGACGAACCCGGCGATACGCCGCGATACACCGAATTTCTGCAACGCTTCAAATGTGCGTGGGTACGCTGCTTCCGAACTCGCGGTCGAGAACGCAAGCAGGATCGGTTCGCGAATCTTTCCAACAAGCCCGAACACCCGCGCCCCAAGGATCAGCAAGCCGGCAAAGATGAGGATGGCCCACAAGATGAGCAGCGCCAGGTAAAAGCCGCCGATGAAACTGCCGAACGTCCAGAGGATTCCAAGGCCGCGTTCGGTGACCGTCGCCGCGACGGCGGCGAAAACCGCGAACGGAGCGAAATTCATCACATAGCCCGTCACGCGTAGCATCACGTGCGACACACGCTCGGCAAGGTCGGTGACGGGTTTGCCCTGTTCGCCAAGCGCCGCCAGCGCCACGCCGAAGAAGAGGGAAAACACCACGATCTGCAACAGCGAATTGCTCGCCATGGCGTCAAAGATGGAAGTGGGCACCAAGTGGATGATGAAGTCGCGCAGGTTCAACGCCGCCGCATCCGGCGCTGTAGCCCCAGTGGGCAGCGGAAGCGAGAGGCCCACACCCGGCTGCAACACATGCACGATCGCCAAGCCAAGACACAGCGACAGCAGCGACGCGGTGATAAACCAAAGCAGCGTGCGCACCCCCACGCGGCCAAGCGAACCGGTGCCTCCCATGTGCGCGATGCCGACAACCAGCGTCGACAGCACCAGGGGCGCGATGATCATCTTGATCAGGCGCAGAAAGATGTCAGTGACCAGTTTGAAATTGGCGGAAACTTCCGGCCAAGCTTCCGTGGGCAAGCGCTGGTGCAAGACATAGCCGGTGGCCACGCCCAGAACCATGGCGAGGAGGACGAAGAGAGTCAGATAACGCTGCATCCGCCCCGATTAGCCGGGCTTGGGCCAAGACAACAGTGCAAATCGTCGAGGGTCGGCCCGCGGCAGGCGCCGGCTTGATTTTACCCCGCCTTATGGAGACAACGTATCTTAGAGGGTGAATTCATGAACGTGCTGCGCGCCGCCATTGCCATCTGCGGTCTGGCGTTGTTGGGCCTTGTGCTCTGGGCGGCGTTCGCACTGCAAGATTTGCACGGGTCATTTTTCGACCAGCTTGCCGTCGTCACCACGCTGCCATGGGGCACGACCGCGCTTGCCGATCTTTATGTCGGTTTTGCCCTGTTCGCGACCCTCGTGTTCCTGACTGAGCGCTCATGGCTGGTGGCCGCGCTTTGGGCAGCGCCCGTCTTCGTGCTCGGCAACATCTGGGCGGCGCTTTGGTTCGTCATCCGCTTGCCGCAGCTGGCCAGGCAATTGTCCAAACCGGCCTGGCCCGCGTCCTAGAAAAGCGCGCGCAGCACATCCGCGAGCATGCGCGCCTCGGCCTCGCGCTGTGAGCCTTCGCGCCAAGCCACGCCGATGGCGCGGCCAATGACAGGCGCCGCGAACGGGCGAACGGCGACGCGGGCGCCCGCGGCTGCGCCGCCATCGGCCGCGATCTTTGGCAATAACGTCACGCCCATCCCGCCTGCCACCATGTGCACCAACGTGTGCAAGCTGGTCGCCGACGCCTCCGCTGAACGCCTCCCCGGCGTGAAACTGCACACCGACAATGCGTGCTCACGCAGGCAATGCCCGTCCTCCAGCAACAACACGTCCTCGCCCTTGAGGTGTTCCGGGGCCAGATCGTTGCGCGCTGCGAGGGGATGGGACTCCGGACACACCAACAAGAATTCATCGTCCGCCACACTCGCGGTGGCGATCCCATGCGCCTTGTAAGGCAACGCGATGATCGCCGCATCCAGGGCGCGCACACGCAGCGCGTCTACGAGGCGCGCGGTCAGATCCTCGCGCATCTGTAGGCGCAGCTCGGGAAACCTAGTTTGCAGCAGCGGCAATGCCCGCGGCAACAAAAACGGCGCGACCGTCGGGATGGCGCCCAAGCGGAAAAGCCCGTGAAACGGTTGGCCGGCAGCCTGGACCGCCCACACCAAGTCTTCCACTTCGCCCAAAGCTCGCGAGCCGCGCTCAGCCGCTTCCTCGCCCGCCGACGTCAACACCGCCCCGGCGCGCCCGCGCTCGACCAGCACGGCTCCAAGCGAGGCCTCTAATTCCTTGATGCCGGCGGATAGAGTCGGCTGGGTGACCCCGACAGCTTCCGCAGCCGCAACAAAGCTGCCCTCGGCACGCAACGCCGTCAGGAACTGGAGCTGCCGAAGCGTAGGCATTGAGGAAGCGGGTATTCTTTCAGCCATAGAAACACTCTATTTCTAGGCCGGCGTACTATAGATATCACTCTTATTCAAGACGAGCTAATTACGCAGCCACGCGCTCTAATTCGCTCGCCAGGTCGACCGGGGCCAAGAGCTGCGGCGTCAGCATCGTGAAAGTCGACCCGACGCCAATCTCGCTCGTGACCGTAAGCTCGCCCCCGAGCGCCCGCGCCATGCGCTGAACAATGGAGAGCCCCAGCCCAATCCCACCTTTGGCGCGGGTGGCTGAACCGTCGATCTGTGTAAACGGTGCGAACACGCGCGCCATGTCCTCAGCGGCGATGCCGATGCCGGTGTCGGAAACAGCAAGCGACAACCAAGCGCGGTTTTCTTGCTGCGTGCGCTCAACGGTCACCGCGATCAGGCCGTTGGAGGTAAACTTGACGGCGTTGGAGAGCAGCGCCGCGATGCAAATCGCGAGCTTGTCCGAATCGCTGAAGGCACGCTCCGCGTCGGGCGCCACGCGCACTGAAATCCGGTTGCCGCCGATATTGGCGTCGTCCTGAACCGCTTTCACCGCGTGATCGATCAATTTGCGCACATCAACGTCTCGTAGGGAAAACTCGGCTTGCCCAGCATCAATGCTCGTCATACTGAGGATCTGGTCAATCAACTTCAACAAGTGCCGCGCCGAACTCGCGATACGCACAGCGTCGCCGGCCAGCTCCGCACGGCCCTCCGCGTTCATATCTTCTTCGATGATCTCGGCGTAGCCAATCACGGCGTTGAGGGGCGTGCGTAATTCGTGCGTCATCACCGCGAGGAACTCTGATTTCGCGCGGTTCGCGGCTTCCGCCTCGGCGCGCTTGACCTCCGCTTCGGTCTGGCGTTCTTTCGCTTGCGCATTGGCGAGGCGCAACCCATTCACCATATTGGTGTTGTAATATGCCGCGCGCAGCACATACGCGAAGAACCCGGCAACGCCGCAACCTGCGCCCAGAGCCCCCATCAGCGCATCAGCTGGTCCAGGCAGAAAGGGCAAAAACGGCATCACCAACAGACACACCGCCGCCGGCGCCGCGCTGATCATCATGAAAGCCGGCGAGCGGAACAGGAACAGCATCGCGCTGACAAACGCGCTCGCGGCCATAAGCGCGCCGAGAACGCGTCCAGGACCGCCGCCAGCGGCCGCGAGGTAAAGCGTCATCCCGGCGGTGATCATCACGCTGAACGCGCATCCCCAGACGAACAGCACGCCGGAGGTGCTCCGTTCGCGCGTACCGCGTACGTCGAGGTAGGAATGCCCAAGCATGGCGTCGAAGCCGGTCGAGAGCATCACCGCGAGAAACCAAGAGAAGCCCGCGGCGAAGGAATCGAGCACGAATGACGCGCCCAGAGCGAACAGCGTCCCCACGGCCATGCGCCAACGCATGCTCGATACGTGCGCGCGCGCAGCCGCCAAAGTTCCCAAATCCTGAAACTTGATCACGCAGGGCCTCGCACCGATTCGTATGTTACCGTAGCGCTGCTTGCGTTTGCATTAACCGCAGACAAGTTTAGCTCCCGTTCACCTTTAGGCCGTCAGCTGGTGCATTCATGAGCGATTTCGACGCCGTTATCGTTGGAGCGGGCGTTGTAGGCTTGGCGGCGGGCTATGCTCTGAGCACAAACGGCCAGAAAGTTGCTGTTCTGGAACGCGAGAACCACGTTGGCACGGGCGTGTCTTCACGCAATTCTGAAGTCATCCACGCCGGACTGCATTACCCAACCGGCTCGCTCAAGGCGCGGCTCTGCGTCGAGGGCCGGCGTCGGCTCTACCCATTTTTGGACGCACACAACGTCGCCTACCAGAAATGCGGTAAACTGATTGTCGCCACCGAGGCAGGAGAAATCCCCGCCCTCGAGAAACTCGCGCGTCAGGGTGAGACTAACGGTGTCGAGGGCATGCGTTGGCTCGGCGGCGCGCAGGCGCGCACGCTGGAGCCGCAGCTGAGGGCGGTCGCGGCGCTCGAATCCGTGGAGAGCGGCGTGCTGGACGCCCATGGTTACATGTCGGCTCTTGAGGGAGAGATCGAAACGCTTGGAGGCGTCATTGCGCTGCGGGCGCCGTTCCTCGGCGCGGCGCCCGCAGCGGAGGGATTTGACATTCGCGTTGGCGGTGAAGCGCCGACCGCAATTAGCGCGCGCCAGCTGGTGGTCGCCGCCGGCCTCGGCGCACAAGCCTGCGCTCGCGCGATCGAGGGCTTTCCAGCTGAGCGAATCCCAGCTTTACACTTCGGCAAGGGAAATTATTTCGCGCTCCACGGCGCCAAGGCGCCGTTCACGCGGCTGATCTATCCCCCACCGATTCCTGGTGCGCTGGGCACACATTACCGCCGCGATCTCGGCGGCGCCGCCCGCTTCGGTCCCGATCTCGAATGGACCAGCGTGGAGGATTACACCGTGGATCCCGCGCGCGCGGGAAGCTTCTACGAAACCATCCGCCGCTTCTGGCCCGCCCTGCCGGATGGCGCGCTTGCTCCCGACTACGCCGGCATCCGCCCAAAGCTCCACGGCCCCGGCGAACCCCAACCGGATTTCGCTATCGACGATGCAACCATCCACGGCCTCCACGGCCTCGTCTGCCTCTTCGGCATCGAAAGCCCAGGCCTGACCGCCTCGCTGGCGATCGGGGAGGAAGTGGCGAGGCGGTTGGCGGGTTAGCGGCGGGATTGGAACATGCCGCTTCCAGATCAATCGCGCGCAATTCGCCGTTTCCAGTCCCCCCGACGGCGCGACTTGCTCTGGCCTGCGCCCTACGCCTGACATGACATCAAGCCCCGGCGGCGCTAACTCGGTCTTTCAGAGCGAGGCGCCGCATGACGACTGACCTGGGAGCGGCTCTCTTGGCGAGCGGTGCGTTGAGCGTTGCCCTCGCAGCGGCGCTCTGGTTCACGATCAACAACTCCATCGCAAACCGGTACTTGTCATTTGTGCTGCTGGTTCTTGCGGGGATGATGTCCGTCTACAGCCTAGGCTGGACCGGTCGCGCGGATGTGCCGGCGCCGCTCGCGTTCATGCCGTTCAATCTCCCGCTTGCCTTGGGGCCGTTGCTTTTTGGCTACGTCAGCGCCCTGGCCACAGGGCGTGGGTTTTCCCGGTCAATACTGCACATGACCCCCGCAACGGCGCACTTCGTCTATCTTTGTGTGGCGCTGACGCTCCCTGAAGCTGCGCGCGCGGCATGGAAGGACGGGCCACATGATCATGTCGTCAAGCCGCTTCTGGAAGCAGCGACGCTCGTGTCGCTCAGCCTGTATGCGATCGCCGGCCTACGCATGCTTCGCCGCTATCGCGCTTGGTTGGAGCAAGAGCGCAGCGACGCCGATCGTTACGCGGCGCACTGGATCGCCCGGACGTTGATTGCGCTGCCGGTGACGCTTCTCGCCCTCGCCTTGCTGCGGCTCTACACTTGGTTCGTGGCCGAACTCGAAACCGGCCCTTTGTACTTGTGGCTAGGAATCTGGGCCACCTGGCTTGGTGTGGAAGGGTGGCGCTATTCGGAGCGTCGCTTCCCTGCCATGACCGCACCGCCCTCGGCGACCTTCGCCGCTGGGCCGAACTGGGCTGAGCTTGGCGCGCGCTGGAAAGCGCAGACGCAAGCGCAAGGCAGGTGGCGCGAACCGGAGCTTAGCCTAGCCGACCTGGCGCGGCGGCTAGGAACCAATACCGCTTATTTGTCCCGAGCCGTGAATGAAGGCCTCGGCATGAACTTCAATGAAATGATCAACCGCATGAGAGCCTCCGAAGTGGCGCAGCTGATCGACAGCGACGCCAGCGCAAACCTGGTGCAAATCGCGCTCGACGCCGGCTTCAGCTCCAAAGCGACCTTCAACCGCGTGTTCCGGGCGGTCTACGGCACCAGTCCAAGCGAACGCCGGCGTCTCAGATCGCCAATTTCGCCGGCTGCACGGGAATCTGAGGCGTCAAACCGGCCCGAACCAGGTGAGGGTAGCACATGAGGAGCTCCCATGAACCGTCCCATGCTCGCACTGGCCGCATTCGTTCTCTCCGGTTGCGCCACGCCCCAGGCAGCAGCCCCAGTGCTGCCAAACGGGGCTTCCATCGACGCTGAAGCGGCGCGCGCCATGGCGGCAAGCGGCGCGCAAGGAATGGCCATCGCGGTGATCGACGAGGGGCAGATCGTCTACGTCAACGCCTACGGCGCACGCAACGCAGCCAACGCCCCACTGCAAACCGACACAATCATGTATGGCGCCTCGCTGACAAAGGCCGTCTTCGCCTACATGGTGATGCAACTGGTTGAGGAAGGCGTCATCGACCTCGACACCACGATCGATCACTATCTGCCCCAGCCGTTGCCGGACTACAGGGATCCCTCGGTCGAGGATCTTTACGCGCGCTGGAGCGATTTAGCGGGCGATGAACGTTGGCGGAGACTGACGCCCGGCATTCTCCTCACGCATTCCTCCGGTTTCGCGAATTTCGGCTTCCTGGAGCCGGACGGGCGGCTGCGCTTTCACTTCGATCCTGGCGCGCGCTATTCCTATTCGGGAGACGGGATCATCCTGCTTCAATTCGTGCTGGAGCGCGGCCTCGGCCTTGACGTTGGACTGGAAATGCAGCGGCGCGTGTTCGAGCCGTTCGCCATGAGCAACACCAGCCTGATCTGGCGCGCCGACTTTGCCGGCAACCTCGCCGACGGCTGGGGGTTGGACGGCGCAACCGAGCCGCATGACGAGCGCAGCGCCGTGCGCGCCGCCGGCTCCATGGATACGACCATCGCCGACTTTGCCCGGTTTGCGGCCGCCTTTGTGCGCGGCGACGGACTTTCGCCTGCAGCGCGCGCCGAGATGATCCGGCCCGGTCTTGCGATCACGGTCGCCAGCCAGTTTCCGGTGCTGCAGCCGGATCTGCCAATTCACACGCGTCGCGCCGATCTCGCGGCAAGTATAGGCTTGATCGTTTTCGCCGGCCCGCAAGGTCGCGCCTTCATAAGAGGCGGGCATAACGACACAACTGGCAACATTTGGGTCTGCATCGAGGCGCGCCGTCGATGCGTCGTCATCCTGTCGAATGATGTCCGCGCCGAACTAGAATTCCCACGCATCGTAGCGTTTATCCTCGGCGACACCGAAGCCCCGTGGGAATTTCTGTATGGCCCCGCACCCTCACAGCCGAGTGCGCAAGCGTCGCTCCGCCCAAATTGAAGGACCGATTTGGG
This sequence comes from Terricaulis sp., assembly GCA_040080805.1. GTDB lineage: Bacteria > Pseudomonadota > Alphaproteobacteria > Caulobacterales > Aquidulcibacteraceae > Vitreimonas. The sequence goes on from JBEBHQ010000046.1 coordinate 16,329, forward strand.
CCAAATTCACTCTCGTCCCAAGCGCCAGCAACCATGCGCGTTCATCGCCAGAGGCCCAAGAACCCGTCCGCCATTTGACCTTGCGCCCGCGCCGCCCTAAATAGCCCCACGCGCCAAACCTGCGCTTCGCGCTTTGACCGACACACGGGCTCCTCGCGGGCCCCGGAGGCTGGCGAGGCACCCCGCCCGACGTGATCGTCCGGCGGGGCGAAAAGCGTTTGGTTTGCTCCCCCGCTCTTCACGGGGGGAGCTGGCAGGCAAAGCGTGGTGACTGAGGGGGGGACCGGCCCCCATCGCCCCTTCGGGGCACTTCCTCCGCGATGGCGAGGGAAGAACAGGAGACGGAATGTTTGAGGCCCTAACAGACCGCCTTTCCGGCGTGTTCGACAAGCTCTCGGGGCGCGGCGCGCTCAGTGAGGCCGACGTCGAATCCGCGCTGCGGGAAGTGCGCGTCGCGCTGTTGGAGGCTGATGTCGCGCTGCCGGTGGTGAAGGACTTCATCGCCAGGGTGAAAGCCGAAGCGGTGGGCGAAGCCGTCATCAAGTCGGTGAAGCCGGGGCAGCAAGTCGTCAAGATCGTCCACGACGCGCTGATCGACATGCTGGGCGGCGACGCCCCGCCCGAGGCGTTGCGTATCACCGGCGAGCCGCCAAACGTCATCATGATGGCCGGCCTTCAGGGTTCCGGCAAAACCACCACCAGCGCCAAAGTCGCGCTCCGGCTCACAAAAACCGACAAGCGCCGCGTGCTGCTGGCTTCGCTCGACGTGCGTCGCCCGGCTGCGATGGAGCAACTCGCCACGCTCGGAAAATCCATCGGTGTCGATGTCTTGCCAATCATGGCTGGCCAATCGCCAGGCGAGATCACCAAGCGTGCGTTGGCGGCGGCGCGCGTCGGGGGCCACGATGTGCTCATCCTCGACACCGCTGGCCGCACCAGCGTCGACGAAGAGATGATGCTGGAAGCGGCCGAAATAGCCCGCATCGCCAAACCAGCGGAAGTGCTGCTAGTCGCCGACAGTCTCACCGGCCAGGACGCGGTCGAAACCGCCAAGCGCTTCCAAGAACGCTTGCCACTCACCGGCCTCGTGCTCACGCGCGCCGATGGTGACGGGCGCGGGGGCGCGGCGCTTTCGATGCGCGCCGTCACCGGGCTGCCTATCAAATTCCTTGGCGTCAGCGAACGCACCGATGGGCTTGAGCTGTTCGACGCACGGCGCGTCGCGGGGCGTATCCTAGGCCAGGGCGACATCGTTGGCCTAGTGGAGAAGGCGACCGAACAAGTCGATCGCGACGAGGCCGAGAAGCTCGCCAAGAAGATGGCCAAGGGCCGCTTCGATTTCGACGACTTGGAAAAACAACTGAACCAGATCATCCAAATTGGCGGACTTAAGGGTGTCATGGGCATGCTGCCCGGCGCCCAAAAGATCAAAAACCAAATCAGCGAAGCGCAGCTTGATGATCGCCAGATCCGCCGCCAGATCGGCGTTATTCGTTCGATGACACCCGGGGAACGGCAAAAGCCCGATCTCATCAACGGTCGCCGCCGCGCCCGCATCGCGCGAGGCGCCGGAGTTGAAGTCGCCGATGTCAACCGGTTGCTCAAGATGCACCGCAATATGTCGGACATGGCTAAGGCCATGGGAAAGGGCAAAATGCCCTTTGGCATGCCCGGAATGGGCGGACTTGGCGGCAGCGGGCCCAATCCGGAGGCGCTCAAGCACTTGGGTGCCGGTCGTCCCTTACCTGGCGGCGCCCCCTCGGGCGGATTACCGGGACTGCAAGGTTTATCCGGCGGAGGCCTTCCAGGCCTTCCCGGGAGCAACAAAAAAAGCTAAGAGTTCAAAGGAGAAGCAGAGAATATGTCCCTCAAGATACGACTGGCCCGCGGCGGCGCGAAGAAGCGCCCATTCTACTCAATTGTTGTGGCCGACAGCCGGAGCCCCCGTGATGGGCGTTTCATCGAGAAGGTTGGAACCTACAACCCTATACTCAAATCCGACGACCCAAACCGGGTCCTGCTCAAGCTCGATCGGATCCAGGACTGGATGAAGAAGGGCGCCCTCCCCACTGACCGCGTCGCGCGGTTCTTGGACCAGGCTGGCGTCATGAAACGCGAAGTCCGCAACAACCCCAAGAAGGCCCAACCCGGCACAAAAATGCAGGAGCGCGCGGCAGCGGGCGCACCGGCAGCCGAGGGGGCGACGGAGGCCTAGAGACCCTTGCCCGATAAGAACATGAAGCCTGCCGCCAAAGCCGCCGCCCGTGCGGCGCCGGCCTCGAAACAGGCCCCCCGGCGTGAACCGGCGGTCGCCAAAAAGGCGCCGCCGCACCTGGTGAAGGCTGTCAAAGCGGCGCCAGCGCCCGCGAAGATGGTCAAACCGGCCCCGCCCAAGCCGCAAGCCAAGCCGATAGTCACAAAGAAGGCCGAGCCGGCAAAGCCGGCGGCGGCGAAAGCCGCGCCTGCCCCGAAACCCGCACCTACCGCCAAAGCGGCGGCGCCGGTCAAGCCAGCGAAAAAGTCCGAGGCGAAGCCCGCCGCACCGCCCGCGACGGCAAAGAAAGCGGGCGCCAAGGGCGCGGCGGCGGTTAAACCCACCCCAACGCCCGCGAAAAAGTCAGCCGCCAAGGCTGCCTCCGAACCGCTCGCCGCCAAGCCGAGCGTTAAGCAAAAGCCGTTGCCGCCACAAGCCAAGGCGGCAACACCGAAGCCGGAGCTCAAACCGGTCGGGGCGGCGAAAACGCAAACGACAAAACCAGTCAAACCTGATCCAAAACCCGTCGAAAAGCCTGTCAAGGTGGCCAAGGCGCCGAAGGCAAAGCCGGAGAAGCTCCCGAAACTTGCTCCGGTCGCTGCAGCTTTGGCAAAGCCGATACCCTTGAAGCCAATGGCCGTCGCCGCCGGTCGGGCGCGACCGATGGCGCGAACCGTGGTTGCGCCGGTTCGCAGCGCTCCCCGCCCCCTCGCGCCGCCGAAGCCCGTCGCCGCGGAACCCGAACTGATTGGAGATTCCCAGCCTGTGCCAACTTTCAAGGCCAAAACTTCCGCGGCCAAAGGCATGGTGCTCGTGGGCGCCGTCGCTGGGGCCTTCGGTGTCAAAGGCGAGGTGCGCGTCCGCGCTTTTACCGATCAACGTGAAGGCGTCATCTCCTACGGGCCGCTCTATGGCGAGGATGGCAAGATCTTGCTCAAGCCGAAAAGCTGGCGAGAGCTGAAAGACGGCGTTGCTTTGGTGGCCGCCGAAGTGAAGAGCCGCGAGGATGCCGAGAAGCTGAAAGGCAAGCGTCTGTTCGTGCCGCGCGCCAATCTGCCGGCGCCGGCGGAGGACGAGTTCTACATCGTCGATCTGCTCGGTTGCCGCGCGGAATCCATTGAGGGTCAGGTCCTCGGCGAAATCATCGCGGTGTGGAATTTCGGCGCCGGCGACATCATTGAGTACCGCCCTCCCAATAACGGCCCCAACGTGCGGATCAGCTTTACCAAGGACACCGCGCCATTGGTGGACCTCCCCGGCAAACGCGTGGTGCTCGACCCGCCGCCGCCGGAGCCAGAGGGAAAGTAGCCTCCCGGGTCTCGGTGCACGCGTGGTAAACCCCTCAATATGAGCTTTGCGGCGTCCGTCATCTCGCTATTTCCGGAAGCGTTTCCGGGAACGCTCGGCCTGTCGTTGATCGGCAAGGCTTTGCGCGAGGGCGTTTGGTCGCTCGAGACGGTTCAGTTGCGCGATTTCGGCGTGGGGCCGCACCGGAGTATCGACGACACACCTGCGGGCGGCGGCGCCGGCATGGTGATCCGCGCCGACGTCGCGGCGGCGGTGATCGACAGCGTCGCCCGCAACGGGCGCCCGCTCATCTATCTCTCCCCGCGCGGCGAACAACTCAGCCAAACCATGGTTCGAGACTGGGCCAAGGGGCCAGGATTGGTGCTGTTCTGTGGGCGCTTTGAAGGCTTGGACGAGCGGGTTATCGAGGCGCGCGGCATGCGGGAAGTGGCGGTCGGCGAAGCCGTGCTCGCGGGCGGGGAAGCCGCGGCCCTGGTGCTGCTTGAGGCCTGCGTGCGCTTGATCCCCGGTGTGCTTGGCAACCAAGCATCGCTTGTTGAAGAGAGCTTCACAGACGGGCAACTCGAGCACGCCCAGCACACCCGCCCGCGCGAATGGGAGGGCCGCGCCATTCCAAATGTCCTGCTCTCGGGCGATCACAGCAAAATCGAGGCGTGGCGCCGCGTTGAGCGCGCACGAATAACCGCCGAGCGCTCCCGCCGCGAAAAACCGCCTGGCGCCTAAAGACGGCCCGATTTAGCGGGCACGCCGCCCTGGCAGGTTAGGGATCCTCGGAAATGCGCTTCATGATTGTTGCTCTCGTGATGGCTTGCGGCGCGCCCGCCGCGGCCCAGACGCCGCCCGCATCGACGGAAGCGGCCAGGGTTGCGTTTCTGCTTGGAGCGATTTGGCGACCGCTTGCCGCGACGCAAGGCGGCTCGCCACAAGCGCTGATGCAAGCGGCCTGCGAAGGCGCGCTCGAGGAAATGGCGCAATTGGATTTGCGTTTGCCCGAGGATCTGACCCCGGAGGCCTTGGCGCCGGTGCGGGCGGCGCGCGGGCTGGTTATCGTGCCCACCGAGGAAGACCCGGCAATCGTCTTTATTTTTCCCGACCCTGCTCTGGTAGCCATTGCCAGCGGCCTGGGGCAGGTGCGCCTTGATCCCGCCGGCGCCGGGCGCCTCGTTCTGCGCGACGCCGCCGGGGGGGAAAGCCAAGTTCAACTCGGCTCGGCGTCCGGCCATCGGATGATGCGGCTGCGTCCGCCGGGCGAAACAACGGCCACCCTGTTCGTGGGCTGCGCCCCCACGACCGGACCGAGCCCGGCGCCAAACCCCGGCTAATACTGGCCACTCGACAGCGGCGACCGCTTCGCTTATACGCCCCGCTTCCTGTTTTTCCCTTGGAAGCGCCCGTTTGGCGCTCTCCCGGTGCTCAAATGAACCTGATTGACACGCTCGAACAAGAAGAAGTCGCCCGCATCACCAAGGGCAAGACCGTTCCCTCCTTCGATCCAGGCGACACGCTGCGCGTGAACGTGAAGATCAAGGAAGGCGACCGTGAGCGCGTGCAAGCCTATGAAGGCGTGTGCATCGCCCGCGCGGGCGCTGGGCTCAACGCCAATTTCACCGTTCGCAAGATCAGCTTCGGCGAAGGCGTGGAGCGGGTGTTTCCACTGTACTCGCCAACCGTCGATTCCATCGACGTCGTGCGCCGCGGCAAAGTGCGCCGGGCGAAGCTCTATTATCTGCGCGACCGCCGCGGCAAGTCGGCCCGCATCGTCGAGCGCGCCGGCGGCGCCCGCGAGGACGCGTTCGTCGGCGAAGCCAAAGACGCCGAATAACTCCGGTTGCAGGTTGGACCGCGCGTCTCCAGACGCGCTTCATGAGCTTGACCTCGCGCACGCGCGCGCGCACCTCACGCTGACCCATGAATGCACTCGCCGCTCCCCCGCGCGCCGACGTCGAACTCATCACGCTCGGCTGCCGCCTCAACACCACTGAAAGCGAAGCCATGCGTGCTTTGGCGGGCGCCGCGGGGCTGAACAATGCGATCATTGTTAACACCTGCGCGGTGACGGGAGAGGCCGTGCGCCAAGCACGCCAGACCATTCGCCGCGCCCGCCGCGAACGCCCGGGCGCGGAAATCATCGTCACCGGCTGCGCCGCGCAAATCGATCCGGCGAGTTTCGCGGCGATGCCGGAAGTAAGCCGCGTCATCGGTAATGCCGAGAAGATGCGCGCGGAAAGTTACGCGCCCGGCGAGGCCCGCGTTTCGGTCTCCGATATCATGGAAGTGCGCGAGACGACGCCGCATTTGATCGAGGGCTTCGCCGAGCGCACGCGCGTCTATGTGCAAGTGCAGAACGGGTGCGACCACCGCTGCACGTTCTGCATTATCCCTTATGGACGCGGCAATTCGCGCTCGGCGCCGGCCGGCGATGTGGTGGAGCAAGTGCGCCGCCTCGCCGCCAATGGCGTGCCCGAAGTGGTGCTCACCGGCGTCGATCTTACGTCCTGGGGCGACGATTTGCCTGGGCGCCCGAACTTAGGCTCACTGGTCGCGCGCATTCTAAATCTTGTTCCCGACCTTCCAATGCTGCGTCTCTCTTCGCTCGACGCGATCGAGATGGATGCGCACTTGTTCGAACTGGTGACGCAGCACGAACGCGTCGCGCCCTATCTGCATTTGTCGCTACAACACGGCAACGATCTCATCCTCAAGCGCATGAAGCGCCGCCATTCGCGTGCGCAAGCCGTCGAGTTGTGCGCGCGCCTCAAAGCCGCGCGTTCCGCGATTGCGCTGGGCGCGGATTTGATCGCCGGTTTTCCGACGGAGGAAGACGCGCACTTCGAGAGCACGTTATCGCTGGTCGAAGCGTGCGGGCTTTCCTTCGTGCACGCTTTCCCCTTCAGCCCGCGCGATGGAACCCCGGCGGCGCGCATGCCGCAAGTGAACCGCCGCGTGGTGAAAGAGCGCGCGGCGCGCTTGCGCCAAGCTGGCGCGGCGGCGCTGGATCGACATTTGAGTGCTTGGGTGGGCCGCGAAGCCTATGCGCTGGTGGAGCGTGAGGGCTTTGCGAGGCTGGCGGATTTCACGGGCGCTGTTTATGGACCGCCGGCGCCCTCGCCGGCCCGCGCTGCGC
>JBEBHQ010000012.1:0-99515 GCA_040080805.1 Terricaulis sp.
CACAGGCGAAATGATCTCACCTGGCTGCGCCGATTTGTTGACCACAACGCCAGCGAAAGGCGCGCGAATTTCATAGCGCGACAATTGCGCCGAGGCGCGCTGGGCGTCGCTGCGCGCGGCGTTGCGCTGCGCCAACGCCTGATCGTAACGCGATTGCGCCGCCGTCAAAGCGGCGTTGCTTGCAAAACCTTGTTCAGAGAGAGCCTGCGTGCGCTCCAGCACCCGCCGCGCCTCGGCAAAGTCGGCGTCGCCAGAAGCCGCCCGCGCGCGGGCGCTGGCGACATCCGCGCGCGCCAAGGTCGGCTCCAGCACGGCAAGGATCTGGCCGCGGCGAACCTGCTGGCCTTCTTCAACGCGCACTTCCAACAAGCGTCCGGTGACTTCCGCGGCCACCGTCGCTTGGCGGCGCGCAACCACGTAGCCCGAGGCGACAAGGCTGCCGGGCGCGACCGCTTGCCCGCCTCCGACCTGCGCAGTTTCAACGGCGGGAGGCGGAGGAGCTGGCGGCGCCGGTTTCAGAAACCAACCCGCGGCGACGCCAACAAGCAGCGCCACGCCGCCGATCGCGCCAGGGACGACCCAAGTCGCCGCCCGCGCCTCGCCGCCTTCTCCCTCGCCACTGCGTTCAATCCGCAACGATCGCAATAGGTCTGATTTCTCGGTCAATTTCCACCACCCGCGATCCGACCAAGAAGTTAGTGATCGCCGCGAACCTAGGCAACCGCCCGCGCCTTACGAAGCGCTAATAGCGCCGCTCGACGATGAAATCGACTGCATCCAGCAAAATGCGCGCGCGTGGGCCGAAGAGGCTTAGGTGTTGCTTCGCTTGCGCGGCCAGCAGGCGCACTCGGTCACGGGTGGCCTGCGCGCCCAGAACGGTGACGAAATTAGCCTTGCCGCGCGCTTTGTCCTTGCCGACCGCCTTGCCCGTGTCGCGCACCACGCCTTCGGCGTCCAAGATGTCATCCACCATTTGAAACGCCAGACCGACATCGTGCGCATAGCGGCTAAGGGCGGTGCGCTCGGCGTCGGATGCGCACCCAATCATGGCGCCGGTTTCCACCGAAAGGTTGATCAGCGCGCCCGTTTTCAAGCGATTCATGCGCGTGACCGCGATCAAATCCGAGCCGATGTCCTGTCCGGCCATGTCGGCGGCCTGCCCCGCCACCATGCCCAGCGGCCCGGCGGCCTTGGCGAGCGCGGTGATCAGAAGGCAGCGCATTTGCGGATCGGGATGGGTGGCGGGCTCGGCCAGCAATTCGAACGCGAACGTCAGCAGCGCATCGCCCGCGAGCAACGCTGTCGCTTCGTCGAAGGCGCGGTGTAGCGTGGCTCGGCCACGGCGCAGATCGTCGTCGTCCATGCACGGCAAGTCGTCGTGGATGAGCGAATAAGTATGGACGCACTCGATCGCTACGGCGACACGCAACAGCGAGCCCTCGTCGGCGTCAAACATCCGCCCGGCTTCCAGGGCGAAGAACGGCCGTAGGCGCTTGCCGCCAGCGAGCGCCGCGTAGCGCATCGCCTCCATCAATCGCGCCTCGGACCCCTGCGCATGGGGCAAAAGCGCGTCGAGCGCGATCCGCACGCGCTCGGCGGTTTCCTTCAGGCGAGTTTCGAGATTGGACATCAGCGCCTCCCGTTAGCAGAGCCCCAGGCGCGTGCAAGCGCCATGGTTCACGCGCCTGCAACGAGAATATTTTGGCGCTGGGTTGTGGACTTCCCAACACCGACCCATTCGGGGCAATATGGGCGCTTGCCCCGCCGACCCCGGTTCGGCGACGGCAAGTGGGGCGACTGGGCGCTCTGGGTTGAAAGAGTAGGGAAATTGCATGCCAACGGTGGTGATTATTCACGCCGCAGAGGACACGCTGCCGGCGCGCGCCCTGGCTGAGAAGCTGCGGCAGGCGAGGTTGACGGTGGTGCTGGAAAAGCCCCCTGGCGAAGAATTACGCGATGCAGTCAAGGGCGCGCCAGCGACGATCGCGCTCTGGTCGCCACGCGCAGTCGAGCAGCGCGAGTTGACCGACGAGGTCGCCTTCGCGCGCGGCAAAAGCAAGGTGTTCCACGCCTGCATGCAAAGCGCGCAGCCGCCAGAGCCCTTCCGTGGCGACAAAGCCGTCAACTTGACGGGCTGGCGAGGCGAGGACGAGTTCCCGGCTTGGCGCGAGCTGGCCAAGTTGGTGACTGACAAGGCCGGCGTCGCCACTCTGCCGCCGCCGGCGCAGCGCCCAGCCTCGGGCTTTTTCCAACCAGGGCGCGTCGACGAAGGGTCAGCCGCGCAAGCGCCGCGCTCACAGCAACGCGGCCAGCAACAACAGCAGCAACCACGCCAAGCGCCGCCCCGCCCAGCAGCGCAGCAAACCCAGCCGCGTGCGGCTGCTCAGCAATTCCAGCCCCGCGTGGCGTCGCAACGCGGTTCCGCCAGCGCACCCAAAGGCGAAGGCGGCGGGCGCGGCATGATGATGGGCGTCATCGGCCTTGTCGTCGTCGCCGCGTTGGGCGGAGGCGGTTATTTCTTCTGGAGCCAATCACAAGGCGCCCAGACAGTTTCCGCGGCTTGGGAAGAGGTTGAACGCAACGACGTCGCGGCGCTGCGCGCGTTCCTCGGTGGCGAGCCCGGCGCGTTTCGCGACGAAGCACAAACCGCGCTCGCCGAGCTGGAGGAGCGCAGCTATGAGGCGGCCAGCGATTCCGACACTCTGGAAGCGCTTGAAGCATTCCTGAACGAGTTCCCCGACAGCGAGCACGCCATCGCCGCGCGCGGGCGCATGGCGGAATTGGAATCGCTGCCAGCGGCGCCGACCGAGGCCGCGCCTTTGCCGCCAGCCGAAACGCCCGCCGATCCCGATCTGGTTCCGCCATGGACGACGCCGGACGCCAGCGGCGGGCCAGCGCCCCTCACCCCACCAGCGGAAACCGCGCCGCCAGAAGAACCAGCGACAGCGCCGACGAATTAGGCGCGCTTCAGTACAGCCGCCCTCCGGTGAGCGCGGGGCGGTCGGTGTTGAGGAGGACGACATTGCCGTTGCGATCGGGGAAGCCGAGGCACAGCACCTCGCTCATGAATTTGCCGATCTGCTTCGGTTCAAAATTCACAACGGCGGCGACGCGCCGACCAATCAGTTCGCCGAGGTCGTAATTGTTGACCACCTGAGCGCTCGATTTCTTGACGCCCAGCGGGTCGCCGAAATCGATCCAGAGTTGGTAGGCGGCCTTCTTGGCCTCTTCGAACACTTTCACGTCGATGATGGTGCCGAGGCGGATATCAACTTTGAGGAAATCCTCGAAGGAAATGATCGGCAATCGCGCGTTATCTTGGGGGTCGGCCATGAGCGTTTCTCTTCCCTTCGTTTTTATCCGAGCTTCGCGGGCTCGGCGCGGGGACCGTCGGGGCCCATCACGATTTGATCGACTTCAAGCTGTGCGTCCTTCAGCTGGCCCTCGCAACGCGCCTTGAGCGCCGCGCCGCGCTTGTAGATGCGAATCGAATCGGCCAGCGGGACATCGCCACGCTCCAGATGGGCGACGATTTTCTCCAGCTCCATCAAAGAGTCCTCGAAGGTAAGCTGGGCGGGATCGGCGGCGTCTCGGGTCATGGGTTGAAAATATGGGTTCGCTGGGGATTAGGGAATAGGGGTTGGGGACTTTGTCATTGCTTACTGGCCCTTTTCATAGCGGCGGTAGGACCAGTAACCGTCGCCTTGGTTTTCCACCTCACGCCAGCCCTGCCGGCGCAGCACCGGGCGCATCATCCGGTTGAACCAGCCGTGCGCGCAGAGGAGCACGTTTTGCCCCCGCAGCGCCTGCGCAGTCAGCGTGGCGACCGCGGCCTCCGCCCGCACCTCGGCGTGCGCACGGCTCTCCTGGCCATCGCTGCGGCCGAGCATCCAGGCCGCGCGCGCCCACACGCCCCAAGCGCCAGGACGGCGCCTGCCCCAAATGGGCGGCGGCGGCAGCGGCGCCTCAACGAACACGGGGTCGGTGATGATCTCGCGACCATTGGCGACCATTTGCGCGGTATGGATCGCACGCTGGAGTGTCGAGGCGTAAATCAGGTCCGCGCCCGCGGCTTCGCGCAGCAAACCATCGGGCGGTCGTTCATCGGGATGCAACCCGGCGCGATCATAGCCCGCCCACCACTCACGATAGCCGTGATGATCAATGTGCACGGTTCGGTCTGCGTGGGGCTGGCCATGGCGCGCGATCACGATCGAGCCGATCTTCGCGGCCGAACGGCGATCCAGCGTCTCGTCAGGCGCCATGGTCGTCGTCATTGTGACCCTTCGCGCAACCGCTGCCCCTCTCCCCGTGAGCGGGTCCTAGCTGCGCTGAAGCGCCCCGAGATATGCCGCGGCAGACTCGGCGAGCGCCTCCAAATCGTAACCGCCCTCCAAAGTGGACACAAGCTTACCCTTGCAGTGCCGTAATGAAATAGCGCGGAGCTGGCGCCCCACCCAGGCGAAATCCTCGGTTTCGAGCTCCATTTGCGCGAGTGGATCGGCCTTGTGAGCGTCGAATCCGGCTGAAACCAGGAGCAGGTCCGGCGCAAAGGCGTCGAGCGCGGGGAGCACACGCGTTTCCATGGCCGCCCGCCACTGCGCGCTCCCGGCGCCCGCCGGCAGGGGGACGTTGACCACGTTGTCGTCGATGCCGCGCTCGTTGGCGCCGCCGGTGCCCGGATAGAGCGGCGCCTGGTGTGTTGATGCAAAAAGAAGGCGCGGCTCTTTCTCGGCGACGCTCTGCGTGCCGTTGCCGTGATGCACATCGAAATCAACAATGGCGACGCGGGAGAGTCCGTGCGCATCCAGCGCATGCAAAGCCGCGATGGCGACATTGTTGAAAATGCAAAAACCCATCGCCACCGCCGGTTCGGCGTGGTGGCCAGGAGGACGAACGGCGCAAAACGCCATGTCGTCTTCACCCGCGAGCACCGCGTCCACCGCGGCAACGCACGCGCCAGCGGCGCGGTACGCGGCCTCGCGCGAGCCAGCGGAGATGTATGTGTCGGGATCAAGCCGAACGCGCGCCTCTCGCGTTTCGGCGAAGGCGGGTTCGAGCGCTTCGATGTAGCGCCCGGAATGCACGCGAGCGATTGCGCCCTCGTCCGCCATCGGCGCTTCGCGGCGATCAAGGCTCAGCCCCTCCAGCGCACCCAGAACGGCCTGCAAACGCGCCGGACGCTCAGCATGGCCGGGGGGAGGCTCGTGGCGCAACATGGCGGGGTGGGTGAAGAGGAGCATGGCGCGAGAAATAGCCCGCGGCGGCCAACGGCGCCACCCGACGTGAATTCACAGGCTTTGGTCTGAATGCGATTGTGCGGCACGGGCATGCGCGGATAGTCAGAACCGCTTTCCAGGGGACATCAGCTTATGGCCTTCCGCCCGTTCGTACTTGTTGTGGCACTTTGCGCTTTCTTGCTTTCGCCCGCGCCGGCGCACGCGGAGCGCCAATGGATCGCGGACGGGCCGATCCCCTCGCGCTATGAAATAGCGATCACGCCCGACGCGGAAGCTGGGACCTTTGCCGGGCAAGCCCGCATTGTCGTGAACGCCGGAGCGCCCGCCGCGAGCGTCACCTTGAACGCGCTCGACCTCACCATAGCGCGCGCCACAATAGATGGCGTGGCGGCGCAATTCGCCACCGACGCGGAAGCGCAAACACTGACCCTGACGCCCCGGCGGCCGCTGCGCACGGGGCGCCATGTCATCGTCGTCGCCTATGCTGGCAAGATTTATGACGACGCATACGGATTGTTTCGCGTTTCCTACCAAGCGGACGGACAGACCAAGCGGGCTTTGGCGACGCAGTTCGAGCCCGGCGACGCTCGCCGCCTCGCACCGATGTGGGACCAACCAAATCGCCGCGCGGTGTTCTCGCTGACAGTCACAGCGCCCGCGGGCCAGATGGCGGTGTCGAACATGCCGGCTGCGCGCACGCAGCGCCTTTCCGATGGACGCAACCGCGTGCGCTTCGCCGACACGCCCTCGATGGCGAGTTATTTGCTGTTCTTCTCTATCGGCGACTTCGAACGCGTGACCATGGATGTTGACGGCGTCGAACTTGGCGTTGTCGTGCGGCGCGGTGAAGGTCGCAACGCACACTACGCGCTACAAGCGGGCGCGGAATCGCTGCGCTATTTCACTGAGTATTTCGGCATCCGCTATCCGCTGCCGAAGCTCGATATGATTGGCGTCCCTGGCGCGGGCGGCTTCGGCGCGATGGAGAACTGGGGAGCGATCCTCTATTTTGACCAATATCTATTGCTCGACGAAGATCTGGCCAGCGAATCCGAGCGGCAGGGCGTTTTCGGCATTATCGCCCACGAAATCGCGCACCAATGGTTCGGGAATCTTGTCACCATGGTGTGGTGGGATGATCTTTGGCTCAATGAAGGGTTCGCCTCCTGGATGGCCGCCAAGGCGATCGAGGCGCGCCACCCCGATTGGGCGCCCTGGCTCGGCCAGCTCACCGATGGCACAGCCACCGCGATGGCGCTCGACGCGCGCGTGGGCACCCACCCAATCGTGCAGCGTGTCGATACGATCGAGGAAGCCAACCTCGCGTTCGATTCCATCACCTACGAGAAAGGCCTCGCGGTCATCCGGATGTTGGAGGCCTATGTCGGTGAAGAAGCGTTCCGCGCCGGGGTGCGCGACTATCTGAACGCGCACCTCTATGCCAACGCGCAAACCGAGGATCTATGGCGCACGGTGCAAGCCGCGTCAGGCCAACCGGTGACCCAGATCGCGCGCAGCTTCACTGGCCAACCCGGCTTTCCCCTGTTGAGCGCCAGCGGCGCCGATTGCACGCGCGAGCAGGGCGACGGAAGCGTTGCCCTGACGCAGCGCCGTTTCGCCGTGGATGACGCATCGCGCACCGGGGAAAGGTGGGAAATTCCGGTCGTCGTCCAAGCGCTGGCCGGCGCGCCCGTGCGCGCTGTCCTGCCAGCGGAAGCCACGGCCAGCATCGATACAGGCGTCCGTTGTGGCGCCTATGTGGTCAATGCCGGCCAGAGCGGATTTTTCCGCGTGCTCTACGACCGCGCGAATTTCTCACGCCTCGTCGGCGCGATGAACACTTTGGACGATGCCGACCAGCTTGGCCTTTTGCTCGATTATTGGACGTTCGGGCGCAGCGGCGACGCCCCGTTCACCAATTACCTCGATCTGGTCAACGCCCTGCCAGCGGACACAAACCCGATCATCGCCATGGACACCGCCGCTTCCATGGGCGCTCTGTACGGGTACGCGCAAGGCCGGCCCAGCCGAGCCGCGGTGGCGGCATACGGGAAGCGCACGCTGCGGCCGTTTTTCGATCGCGTGGGCTGGGAGGCGCGTCCCGGCGAGCGCGCGAACGACGTTCTGATGCGGGCGCGGATGATCACAACGCTTGGTGTTCTGGGGGACGACGCTGTCGTCGCCGAAGCACGCCGGCGGGTCCGCGCGGCGGAGACCGACCCGGCGGCGTTGCCCGCGGGGATCCGCAACGCGGCCTATTCAGTGTATGCCCTAAACGCCAACGTAAGCGACTACGATGCGATCCTCGGGCGGATCAGCGCTACGCCAGATTTCGTGGAGCAACGCCGGCTTTGGCTGCGCCTTGCCAGCGTAAACGATCCGGCGCTTGCGGCGCGGACGCTGCAACTCGCACTTGGAGACACCGTTCCGCGCCAGCTTCGACCGCAAGTGATTGCTTCCGTGGCGGGATCGCATCCGCGCCTGGCCTGGGATTTCTTGGTCGCCAATCGAGACGCCATTGAAGCGCTGCTCGATCCGCTGCAGCAGCTCCAATATCCCGCCGACATCGCATCCGCGAGCTCCGATCCCGCCATCGCCACCGCGCTGGAAGCTTACGCTCGCGATTTTCCCGAGGGCGCGCGGCCGAGCATTGCATCGGCGGCGGCCTCGATTCGTTTGCGGGCGCAGACGGTCTCTGAACGGATGCCGGCGGTGGAGGCCTGGATCGCGGCGCGCAACGCGCCGCCGCCGCGCCGTTAGCTGAGTTTGTCGAAGTTCGGCGGGCGCCGTTCGATAAAGGCGCTGAAGGCTTCGATCGCTTCAGGCGATTGAAGCCGCGCCGTAAACAGCTCGCTTTCATGGCGCATCCGCGCCAACAGGGTTTCGCGGTCGCGCATCAGCGCTTTGGTCAGCTTCAGCGATTGCGCCGGCTTTTTTGTCAGCGCATGCGCGGCGGCGCGGGTGCGCGGTTCGACTTCAGCGGCGGCGCAAGCTGCATTCGCGAGGCCAACAGCGACAGCGTCTGGGCCAAGCAACGCTTCGCCCAGCCCCAGCATGGCGAACGCGCGCGCGTGCCCCAGGCGGGCGGGGATGGTGAGGCTGGATGCGGCCTCGGGCACGACACCAAGATCGACGAACGGCGTCGTCAGCCGCGCGTGATCGGCGACGTACACCAGATCGCAATGGAACAGCATCGTGGTTCCAACGCCGACGGCGTGCCCTTGAACCCCGGCGACGATCGGCTTTTCGGCAAGAATTATCCGTTCCAAAAACCGCCCGACATGGCGCACCTGGCTCGTTTCACCCGCCGCAATAGTGGCGAAGTCGACGATGTCGTTGCCGGCGGTGAAAAAATCGCCCGCGGCGGTGAAAACAATCGCGCGCACCCCAGCATCGACCTCGGCCTGCTCCAGAGCGTCCGCGATGGCGCCGTACATGGCGTTGGTGATCGCGTTCTTTTTGCTGGGGCGATTGAAGCGGATTTCGAGCACCGCGCCCTCGCGCGTGACGATGATGTCGTTCTCTCTCATCGGCATCCTCTCAGGTCTTCAACCGATACCCGGTCTTGAACACCCAGTATACGACGCCAAGGCACAGCGCGAGGAATCCTGCCGTCGCGGCAATGCTGACCGCGATGTTTACGTCCGCAATGCCGTAGAAAGCCCAGCGAAAGCCGCTGATCAGGTACACGACCGGATTAAGCAGCGTGATCGTCTGCCACAGCTCCGGCAGCATGTTGATCGAGTAAAACGTGCCGCCCAGAAAGGTCAGCGGCGTGATGATCAGCATCGGTACGATCTGCAGTTTCTCGAACCCGTCCGCCAGCACGCCTAGGATAAAGCCGAACAGGCAAAACGACACCGAAGTCAGCACCAGGAACGCCAACATCCACAGCGGATGTTGGATTTCAAAAGGCACGAACAGGCGCGCGGTGGCGAGGATGACGAGGCCGATAACGACCGATTTTGTCGAGGCGGCGCCGACATAGCCCAGCACGGACTCGATTGGCGACACCGGCGCCGAAAGCAATTCGTAAATTGTTCCCGCCCATTTTGGCATGTAGATGCCGAACGAAGCGTTGGACACGCTTTCGGTCAGGATCGACAGCATGATGAGGCCGGGCACGATGAACGCGCCGTAGCTCACGCCGTCGATGGCCACCATGCGCGAGCCGATCGCCGAGCCAAAGACAATGAAATAGAGCGAAGTCGAAAGCACCGGCGAAAACAAGCTCTGGCCGATGGTGCGAAACCAGCGCGCCATTTCAAAGCGATAGATCGCTTGGACGCCATACCAATTCATCAGCGCGCTCTCACCAGATCAACAAAAATATCCTCAAGCGAGGATTGCTCGGTGTGCAAATCCTTGAATTCGATTTTAAGCTCATCGAGGCGGCGCAGCAGGCCAGCAATGCCGCTTTGGTCGGCCTGGGCGTCGAAGCTGTAGATCAATTGATGCCCGCTGGCGACGAGCTCAAGCGTGTATTCGCCGAGGCCTTCGGGCACGGTGGCGAGGGGGTTTTGCAATTCAAGCGTCAACTGTTTCTTGCCGAGCTTGCGCATCAAAGCGGCTTTTTCCTCGACCAGGATCAACTCGCCCTTGTTCATGACACCGACGCGGTCGGCCATCTCCTCGGCTTCCTCGATGTAGTGAGTGGTCAAAATGATGGTGACCCCGCTCGCGCGAAGCTTGCGGACCATCTCCCACATGTCACGCCGCAGCTCGACATCAACGCCGGCGGTCGGCTCGTCGAGAAACAGGATCTTCGGCTCGTGGCTCAGCGCCTTGGCGATCATCACCCTGCGCTTCATACCGCCAGAAAGCGTCATGATCTTGTCGTTGCGCTTTTCCCAGAGCGAAAGTTCGCGCAGCACCTTTTCGATGTGCGCGGGGTTCGGCGGGAAGCCGAACAGGCCGCGGCTGAAGTGCATGGTGCTAATCACTTGCTCGAACGCGTCGGTGTGTAATTCCTGCGGCACCAGGCCGATCTTGCGGCGCGCGAGCTTGTATTCGGTGATGATGTTATGCCCATCGGCGATGATGGTCCCGCTCGACGGATTGACGATTCCGCAAATGATGGAAATCAGCGTCGTCTTGCCAGCGCCATTGGGGCCCAGCAGCGCGAAGATTTCGCCCTGTTTGATCTCAAGATTGGTCGGCTTCAGCGCCTGCAGCCCAGAGGCGTAGGTCTTCGACACGTCCTTGATGGAAATGATGGGATGCACGGAGCCTCGGGGATTGGTCGCCGGAGCGCGGGATGTAAGCGCGCGGCGGGGTGTTGGCTAGAGGACTTTCGCGCACCTGCGTCAGCCGCTGAGGGCAATCCTTGCGTCGGCAACATTGGCTAGTGTCCTGAACCAGAAGTTCGCGAGAGAACAGGATCACCCACGGAGCGACTTCTGGTTCAAAAAGGACACTAAATTCAATGTTTCCTAGTGTGGCTGATGATTCAGAAATTCGCATCGAGCGCTCCATCATCAGCTGGCGAATTTCTGAATCGCCACACTAGCGCCGTTTCCCCTTCAGCAATCGGTCCCGCGCCGCGGTCAGCCTTGCGGCGTCGGCGTGGGCGCCGCCGCGATCTGGGTGGGCGCGGGCGATTTTGGCGCGATAGGCGCGGCGGATGTCAGTTTCGCTGGCGTTGCGCGCCAAGCCAAGAACCGCGCGCGCCGCTGTGTCGGCTGGGTCTTCGGGCGGCGGGGCGGCCCGTCGCACCAGGAGGCTTGGCGCCAGCACCCACGCAAGTCCCGCAAGCGCGCCCAATCCCGCAGCGGGCATGATCGCCCCGCGCATCAGCGCCACCAATGCAGCGCCAGCGAGCACGAAAGCCGGCCAGCGCTGCATCACCAGCGCCCTGCGCGCGCCGCCGATACGGGCGACGAACAGAACGCCGAACAATGCGGCCACGACAAGCAAGACCGGTATCAGATCAGGACTCCCGCCTCAGCGCCTAGAATTTCAGCGCCTCGCCTTCGAGGCCGGGCAGTTTCAGCGTAATAAACAGATCGCGCAATTCCTGGCGCGCAGCCAGATGCGTCATCCGCATTTCACCCTCGGCGCCCTCGACGTCGAGATCGAGCAAAGTCAAACCTTGCGGGAACAGTTCGCGGAAGATCACCCGCTCGGACAGACCCGGCGCGAGGCGAAAACCAATGCGGTTGGACAATGTCCGCAGCGCCGCGCCGACACGTTGTTTGTTTTTTGCCTCGATGCGGCTGGTGGAAGTGCGGTTGCGCAGCACAATCCAGTCAATCGGCGTGCGCGCCGCCAGCGCTTTTTTCTTGCGGCTCTCCCAAACCATCTCGCTGTAGATTGAGGGCCGCACCACGTCGGCGCAATTGGGGTCGATGTCACCGAGCAGATCGAAATCGACGAAGCTGTCATTCAGCGGCGTAATCAAAGTATCGGCCAGGGCGTGCGCGAGCCGGGCCAGATAAGAATCGCCGCCGGGTGAATCAATGACGACGAAATCGCAGGTCCGCGACAGCCGCAACAGCGCGGAGCGAAACCCGGCTTCGTCCTCGGCCTCGGCGGCGTCGAGCTGGCGCGCGCGGCTTTCCTGCAATTCCAAAACCTGGGGCGCGGGCAGCTTGGCGGCGTGCGCGGCGATCCAACGACCTCGGTTTTCGATGTAGCGAGTGAGCGAACGTTGGCGCACGTCGAGATCGAGTGCGCCGGTGCGCCGCCCCATCCGCATCAAGGCCACGATCACATGCATCGCCACAGTGGATTTGCCGGCGCCGCCTTTTTGGTTGCCGACCACGATAACGTGGGCCTGGCGCGGCGCGACGACGGGCTCGTAGGCGTGCGCAAGGCTCATTGGCGCCGCCCACCCAAGCTTGCGGGCGCCGGCGACCCTAACAAAGGCGCAACCCTGAAACACATTGTTAAACTCTCGCCTGGCGAGGTTAAGAGGCGCTTAAGCTGCTTGACGCGGACGCGGCGCCAGCGGATGCGAGGCCTGATGGACACAGTCGTTCTGCCCAACGCGCGCTCGGTCACCGCTTTGCGTGTCGCTGTTGGCGAATGGCGGCGCGGCGGGCTGAGCGTGGCTCTCGTACCTACCATGGGCGCGCTCCATGAAGGCCACCTCTCGCTGGTGCGCGCCGCCAAGACGCGGTGCGATCGCGTGGTCGCCAGCCTTTTTGTGAACCCGAAACAATTTGCGCCGCACGAGGATTTCGAGCGCTATCCGCGCGATGAGGCCGGGGACGCGCGCCTGCTCGCCAGCGCCGGGTGCGACCTGCTCTACGCGCCGGAACGCGCGCAGATGTACCCCGATGGCTTCGCCACCAATGTCATCGTGTCGAGCGTCTCGACGCCGCTTGAGGGTGAAATGCGCCCGCATTTCTTCGGCGGCGTCGCTACCGTGGTGACCAAGCTGCTGCTGCAATGCCTGCCGGACGCGGCCTTCTTTGGCGAAAAGGATTATCAGCAATTGCTGGTGATCAAACGGCTCACGCGCGACTTGGATATTCCAGTTGAGATCATCGGCTGCGCCACCGTGCGCGAGGGTGACGGCCTCGCCATGTCTTCGCGCAACTTCTATCTCAGCGCCAATGAACGCCGCAGCGCCGCGCAACTCAATCGCGTGCTGCACGAGGCCATCTCGGCGCTGCATGCGGGCGTTGGCGTCGCCAAGGTTGAAGCCGAAGCGGCAACGAAGCTCACGGCGGCGGGGTTCTCTTGCGTGGACTACGTCGCGGTGCGCGACGCTGAAACGCTACACCCGATCGCCGCCCTCACCCACCCCGCCCGAATCCTCGCCGCAGCCTGGCTCGGCAAGACGCGGCTGATCGACAACATGGCTGTGTAGGGCGCCACGCAAGAAAAAAGGCCGCAGCGTGAGCTGCGGCCTTTGATCAGACTGCCGTTCGCCTCAGGGCGTCGGCGGTGTCACCGGCGCAGCGGGATCAACAGCTGCCGGGGCAGCGGGCGGGGTTGCAGTGTCGGCAGGCGCCGCGGCGTCGGCTGGCTGCGCGGGCGCCACCTCAGCAGCGGCGGGCGGAGCGATACGCGTCAATGCCGAGATATCGCCCTGGGCGACGTAGAAAATTTCCCGGTTGCGCGAACCGCCGACCTGGGTCGGATCGTCATTATAGACTTCGTACGTGGTCCAATCGTCTTCCGTCGTGGTCGGGTCGTCGAGGTGCGCCGCCGCGAGCAACGCATCCATGCGATCATAGACCTCGCCGATCACGTTCTCTTCGGCGCCCGTATAAACGACGCGCAAAGCCGTGCCGGCGGGCGTTTGACCGGCCGTGCCGACAGCAAGCACGCGCGGTGGGCGCCCGGTGTAGGGGTAGCCGATCTGGTAGCAATATTGATCGTCCTCGACGCGCGGCTCGACCGCGATCGGCCGGCCCGCTTCACGCAGATTTTGGCGCGCCATGATCGGGCGCAGCGCGAGCAAGCTCTGCGCCACCACGTCAGTAACTGCTTCCGCATCGGTTGGCGCGCAATTTTGAATGTAGAAGAACGGCTGCGCCGCGACCTCAACCAACGTGTAGGCAAGGCCGGTGAATTCCACGTTCGGCAGCGCGTTCAAATCGGTCGTGATGGATGTCGCCGCCGCCGCCACCAACGGACCGACTTCCCCGCCGGTGAAGGCTTGGATGCGGTTGAGGGGATTGGCGCCAAGGTCCTGCTCAAGTTTGACCTGCACTTCAGAGCCCGCGCCTTCGGGGCTGACCGTGTAGGTCACCCGGCCGGTGCCGCCAGCGGCGTAGGTGACGTTTCCGACGACGATATTATCCGCCGCCGAGGTGATCTCGGCGAGCGTCACGCCCTCGGCGATCGCCGTACCGGCGGGCGTTGAAGCCAAGCGCGCGAACACGGTCGGGACGGGGCGCTCGACGGTGAAAGTCGAACTGCGGCTCGCCGTGTTTGGCGAGAGGAAATACGCCGCGCCAAGCGCGACCACCAGCACGACTATGCCGATCAGAATATTGCGTCCCACGTCCTTCATCGCCTAAACCCTCCTTGGCTTCTGCCCCCAGGCCGGCTCTCCCTAGCAAATTGAGCCCCGCCGCCATACCCCAAAAACGGAAGGCTCGGGCGCACAAAGGCCGAACTTGCCTCCCCGGGGGGCCGAACTTGGCCTAAGGTCGTGATTCAACGGAGGAACAAGCGGATGGGCCAGGATGTCACCTATGGCGGCTATCTGCGCCTCAAGGAGCTGCTGGCCTGCCAGCGCCCCCAAACCGGCGAACACGACGAACTCCTGTTCGTCATCCTGCACCAAGTCATGGAATTATGGATCAAGCAGGTGATCCACGAGGTCGCCGCTGCGCAACGCGAGGTTCGCGGCGCCAATCTGGTGCCGGCCTACAAACATCTCGCCCGCGTCTCACGCATCCAGGCCTTGATGACGCAATCATGGGATGTGCTGGCGACCATGACGCCCGCGGATTATCTCAGTTTTCGCAACGTGTTGGGGACCAGCTCCGGATTCCAGTCGGCGCAATTCCGCGCGCTCGAATATGCCTTGGGCCTGAAGGATCCATCGTTCCTCAAATTCCACCCGGAAGGTTCAGGAGAGCGCGCGATGCTTGAGGCGGCGTTGCAGGCGCCCAGCCTTTACGACGACCTGCTGGCGCAACTCGCGCAAGCCGGCTTCGATTTGCCGAAAGCCGTGCTCGATCGCCCCCACAACGCGCCGTACGAACCCAGCGAATCTGTCGAGGCGGCGTGGCTTACAGTCTATCGCGACACCGCGAAATATTGGCCGCTCTACCAGCTGGCCGAGAAATTGCTCGACCTCGACGACGCGCTGCTCACCTGGCGCCACAAGCACGCCCTGACAGTCGAGCGCGTCATCGGCAAGAAGCGCGGCACTGGCGGCACGGACGGCGTGGGCTACCTGCAAAGCACGCTGACGCGGCGCGCGTTTCCGGAAATCTGGTCGCTTCGGACCAAGCTATGAAAAGCTATAAGCACCTGTTCTCGCGCGCGCTGGCGGCGGCGCCTGGGCGCCAGCACTTTGCCGCGCACTCGCACCATTTGTGGCCCGACGCATCCTACCAAGGCCACATGCAGGCGTGGGATGATGCCGCCCTGCTCGCCGACCGCAAGTGGGAGAAGATTTTCAGCGACGTGATCCCGCAGGCCCAGGCTAACGTCGCCGCCGAACTGAAGCTGCCGGACCCGAACACGATCGCCTTCGCGCCGAACACGCACGAGTTGTTAGTGCGTTTGTTTTCGGCCAAGGGAAGCGGCCCGATCGACGTGCTCAGCACGGACGGTGAATTCCACTCCTTCCGCCGCCAAAGCGCGCGCTGGGCGGAGGACGGGCGCGTGCGCCTACGCACCGTCGCGTGTGAGCCGTTCAAGACCTTCACCGAACGCTATCTCGCCGCCATGCGCGCACAGGCCCCTGACATCGCGTTCGTCAGCCACGTCATGTTCAAGAGCGGGCTGCGCTTCGACGGCGCGGCGGAACTGGCTTCGTTCGCAAAACCGGACGGAACCTGGGTCGTGCTCGACCTCTACCATTCCTTCATGGCGATGCCATGCGACTTTTCCGCAATCGCAGACCGTGTGTTCCTGCTCGGCGGCGGCTACAAATACGCGATGGCGGGCGAAGGCGCCGGCTACCTGCACGCCCCGGCGGGCTTCGGTCCGCGCCCGCAAAACACCGGCTGGTTCGCCGATTTCGGGACCATCGAAGCCAAGCAAGGCGAAGTCGCCTATTCCGCGGACGCCGGGCGCTTTCTTGGCGCGACGTTTGACGCCACTGGAATCTACCGCTTCAACGCCGTGCGCGCGATGCTTGCGCGTGAAGGGCTGGACACGATAGCCATCAGCGCACGCGTCGATGCCTTGCGCGCGCAGCTTGAAGCCGCCATCGCCGCGGGTGAGGTTAGCGCGTTGCGCGACGCCCAATTGCTGCGCCCGAACACGCACGGACCCAATGCGCGCTTCCTCTCGCTCCGCCACCCCAACGCAACCCAATGGAAAGCCGCGCTGTTCGCGCACGATATCATCACCGACGCGCGCGACGACGTGCTGCGCATTGGTCTGGGGCTCTATCACGACGAGGAAGATATCGACGCCTTATGCACCGCTGTTTCGGGCGCCTTGCGCGGCTACACATAAATCACCACGCCCCCAGCGCCACCAATTGCCTGCGCAGATGTTCTGGCAAATCGGCGCCGCCTTGAGCTTGGCTTAAATCGGCGGGTGCGTCCTTTGGATCGAGGTAGCGCCAGCCTTGGAAGGCTCGGCGCGGTTGCGGCGATGTGCGCTGAATGTGCGGATCGAGGTAGAGCCCGCAGCGCAGGCCGTGATCGTCGGTCACTTCGGCGATTTCGACGATAGCTTGGCGCGCCGCGATCACGCCTTTGATCACCCAATAGAGCGACCCGCCCGCGAGCACCTCCGCCGCCCGTTTTGGCCACATGCGCGTGCCGCACACCGGGCGCTTGCGCTTTTTGATCTGCCCAATCTGGAATTCAGCCAAATCCTCTACGCTCTCGGCGCCGACGCAGAGTTTGACGATGTGGAGGGTCATGTGTGGATCGATATGGACCGCCGCCGCCTCACTTGCCAGCCTCGCGCATTTGATCGGCGATCTCGCGCGCCATGGCGTCATCATCGACTGACAAGCCAGCAACGACCCCGCCGAAGTCCGCCGCGCCTTTGTTTTGCGACAGCTTGCGTTTGGCCTCGATGCGGTCAACGCGCATCTCGACGCCGACAATGGCGCCCAGCAATTTCTGAATGTACGGGCGCGGCGCAGCGTCGATGCTCCACGGTTCGGCGCGTGCACTCTCATGGCGCTGCGAGAGCTCGCGCACGACGGCCTCCAATCGCGCGGGCTCGTCGAACCACGCGACGGCGCCGCTCAAATGCACAGCCTCGTAATTCCAGGTTGGAACCGCCTTGCCGTGCTCGGCTTTCGATGGATAGAACGAAGGCGAGACGTACGCTTCCGCGCCGGACAACGCGATCAAGCCTCGCCCTGGCCCCAATTTATGATGCGGGTTGGCGCGGGCGATGTGACCGGTCACGATTTTCTTTTCGCCGTCCCACAGAATCGGCAAATGCGTGCCAATCGGATTTCCTTCGGCGCTGACGCTGACAAGCAAACCCGCCGAGCGGCGCGACAAGCGCGTGATCAACGCATCGGCGTCAGAGGCGGCGAAGTGTTCGGGGATGTACATTCAGGTTTCTTCCCCCGCGCGCGGGGGAAGTGGCCGCGAAGCGACCGATGGGGGCGGGGCGGGGCTTGCCCCTCCGTCATTCGCTTCGCTCATGACACCTCCCCCGTAAACGGGCGAGGAAGCTGCGCGCGCCACGCGGCCTTGATGGAGGCGCTGGTCTTGCGCGAGCCATCGGGGCTCCATCCTGGCGGGCCGAACATGTAGCCCAGCACTTCGCCGAATGAGTTGGCGACGCGCACGTCGCGGAAGATGCCGGCCCATTCGTGGAAGGCGACCCGGAACGGATTGAACGTGCCCAATTGCGAAATGACGCCGTAGCGCGGCTTCTCGTTCGCATCTTCGGGGACGAAGGTGCCGAACAGGCGGTCCCATATAATCAGCACGCCAGCATAATTGGCGTCGAGATATTTGGCGTTGATCGCGTGGTGGACGCGGTGGTGCGAGGGCGTATTCATCACCCACTCGATCGGCCCCATGCGATCGATCAATTCGGTGTGGATCCAGAATTGGTACACAAGGCTGATCGCCTGGAACATGAGCACCATCGTCGGCGGGAAGCCGATATACACGAGCGGCAGCCAGAAAATGAAATTGAGCCCAAGCACGCCTGTCCACGTCTGCCGCAGCGCGGTGGTGAGATTGTAGTGCTGCGAGGTGTGGTGAATGACATGGCTCGCCCAAAACCAGCGCCGCTCGTGGGCGATGCGGTGGAACCAATAATACGCCAAATCCTCGGCGAAAAAGCATGCGACCATCACCGGCCAGGTCCAACCGAGATCGAAAAGGCGAAACTGCGACAGCCAGAAGAAGACGCCAATCGCAAACCCGCCGAACAAAAGACCCGCGACCTGGTTGCCTAGCCCCATCGACAAACTGGCCGCCGAATCGAGCGCCTGGTAGTGGCCCTTGTGGGTCACCCGCACATAGACCATTTCAATCAGGATTAGGAGCACGAACCCTGGCACCGCGTAGGTGACGATGTCCGGGATCTCGAACGGCGGCGGAATTGGCGCGCTCACGTTTGTCCTCCATCCGCCAAGCGTCGCACCCAGTCGGGCGCGTCGCCCGCGAGTTTCAATTTCAGCGGTGCAAATCCCAGATCCGCAAAGCTAACGCGAAGCCCGTCGCGCTCCAAGCTGAGGCCCAGGGCGCCGGCGGGCGCCACGCGCGCGCTCACCCCATCAGCCATGACCCGCGCGATAAGCAAATTGCCGTCAGCTAAACGTGCGACGGCGCCTTTGCCCTCCGTGTCGATAATGGCGGCGTCAATACGCGCGCCCTCACCCGCCGCAAGCCGCGCCAAGTCCGCTTCATCAAGCCGGGTCGTCTGGCGAAAGCCCAGCAATGCGGCGACGCCGATCATAAACAAAACGACCGCCGCCGATCCCGCCAGGACGATCCAATCCGTCTCCGTCATCATTTACCCCGTCAGCCCAAGGAGGATGATCGTGAGCAGGAACACCGCGAACGCCACCCAAGCGAACAGAATCAAGAACGAGGCGCGCCAGATCGCCGACCACCAGCCAAGCGCATAAGCGCCTTTCAGGTGAAAGAACATGTGAACCGGCAGACCAAGACCGAAAAGGGTCGCGCCAAGCCACTCAAGCCAAGCGACCTTGGTGGACAACGCCACAACGACAAACAGCACCGACGCATACGAAAGCGAGTAGAGCACGAACACGACATGGTCGTAGAGCGTCAGCCCGCGCTTCCAGATGAACAGCAACCATATGAACGGCAGCGAAATCGGCACCAGCAGGAACGAGAACTTGTAGGCCGATTGCTGAATTTTATAGAGCGCGAGGTCGGGGTTTTCGAGGCTGTGCAGCACGCGCGCATTCAATTGCGGGAACGGCGTGCCGATGGTGATGTCGCCGTTCTTGGCCGCCTCGCTCACGCGCGCCTGCCAGGTTTCCGCCTCCGCGTTCACGGCTGGCGGGCTCGCGGCCGCCGGAGCGCCCTCACGATCGATGGCAATCATATTGTCAGCACGCGCCAACCGATCCTCCAAGCGAGCGACGGCGTCGCGCGCCAGCGCAATGGCGCGTTCGCGCGCGTCGTCGCGCAAGCCTTGTTGCAGCGTCGGCGCCGCGCCGCGCGCGGCGCGTTCCACGGCAAGCGCGCTTTCGGCTTCCGTCAATTCCACGCGCGCCTGTTGCAGTTCCGCCACGATCTCGGCGCGGTTTTCGGCGGCGTTGACGCGGAAGACGTCCACGTCAACGAACGCGAACGCGAAGAACATCAAGAATATCGTGAACAGGAACAGCGCCAGCGGCGAGATATAGCGCGCACGCTGGCCGTAAATGTAACTGCGCGTCAGCGTGCCGGGACGAAACGCCAACATGGGCAATGTGCGCCACGCCTTGGTGTCGAAATGAAAGAGGCCATGCAGCACTTCTTCCAACATGTGCAGCAAGGTGCGGTGGGTGTGCGCGCCCTGCCCGCAAGCACTGCAGTAAGCGCCAGTCAGGGCCGCCCCGCAATTGAGACAGGCCCCTTCGCCCGCCGCGCCGGCGCCACGCCCTTCGAGCGCGCCCGCCGCGAGGCCCGCCGTCGTCAGCGCGCCGGCTGCTTCCAGTTCACCGCTCATGGCGCAAGCCTCACCTGCCGCGCGGTTTCAATCAAGCCCGCGCGCCCCTGCGAGACGGCCCATCAGCGCCGGTTTCGCCTTCGGTGCGGGCAAGGAAGCCAAAGGCGCTGCGCGCGACCGCCATCGCCTGGCGTTTCGGCGCCGCGGCCGGCGGACATTTCACTGCGTCGGCCGTCAAGGTGATCAAGCCTTCCGCCTCCAACGCGAGCGCCGCGAGCCCTTCGGCCTCCTCTATGGCGCCGGCCCAAACATAGACCGCCGCCACCGCCACATCGAACTTGCGTGGCCATTTCCGAACGCGGCGATCAAGCCTGCCTTCCACCACAACGCGCCAGAACGGCATGCGGGGCCGGGCGAGACCAGAGCGGTAGAGCAGCGCCCAGAAACGACTAATGCCGCGTTTAAGTTTCACGAAGCCCATCCCGGTTTGCGCTTTTCCAAGAAAGCCGCGAGCCCCTCCTTGCCCTCGGGCGAGGCGCGGCGTTGAGCGATCCGGCGGGCGGTTTCCTTGGCCAGGACATCATCAATTTTGTGCCCTGAAACGAAGCGCACTAGCGATTTCGACTCTGCGACCGCGCCGGGCGCCGCCGCCAACGCAAGTTCGGTCAAATACTCCGCCATCGCCTGGAGTTCGGCGGCGTCGGCGACGGAATACTGGATCAGCCCTATTTTCTCGGCGAAAGCGCCATCAAAGCTTTCCGCCGTGGCGAACAGGGCCTTGGCCCAGCGCGGGCCGACAGCTTCGATCACGTAGGGCGAGATGGTCGCGGGCGTGAGCCCAAGGCGCACTTCGGAGAAGCGAAAGCTCGTGGTCTTCAGCGCCACCGCCACATCGCAGGCCGCGACAAGCCCTGCGCCTCCGCCCATCGCGGCGCCTTGCACCAGCGCTACCGTAAGCTGAGGCAAATCGTGCAGGTGCTTCAACATGCGCGCGAGCGCCAAGGCGTCAGCCTCGTTGTCTTCCAGCATGCGCACCGATTGTCGGCGCATCCAGTCGATATCAGCGCCGGCGCAGAAGCTTTCGCCAGCGCCGCGTAAAAACACGACGCGCACATGATCGGCGCCCTTGAGCGTCTCGAAATGCTCGGCCAGGTTGGCGATCATCAATTCGTCGAAGGCATTGCGTTTGTCGGGGCGATTGAGCGTGACGACAGCCACGCCCTCCGCCGAGACGTCGAGCAAGACAGGATCAGGCGCCAACGTCATCCAGCAACTCCCAGTACACCCATAAGCGCCTGGCCACGTTCGGCCTCGGGCGTCTCGAACAAGTTCAAGCTTTGCACGCCGGCGAAGAAATACTCGAAATCCTCCGGCGCTTCGGCCTGTTCTATGTACACCGGCGCCAGCCGCTTGCGGTAGCGGTCAGCGAGATAGATTTCGCGTTTGACATGATCGCTCTCGAACGCCGCCTTCGAGCACATCACCATAACCCCGGCCGAGTCTTTGATGGCGCGGACGATTTCGCCGGCCCAGCCATCGCCGGCGGCGATGCCTTGCTGGTCGAGCCAGAACTTGCGGCTCTCCGTTTGGGCCGCCTCGATCACGGGAAGCACAGTCGCCTGATTGGCGCGCGCATAGGAAACAAACACTTGCTCCCTCCGCCCCGGGGTTTCGATTGGCGGCGGGGAAACGGGCGCACGTTGTTTGGCGCTCGCCCGCGCCCGGAGCATGCCAAAGCGCGCCAAGCTCCACCCGAAGACGGACAGCGTCACGCCAATGGCGGCGGCGAAAGCCCAAACTGCGGCGCCGGCGGGCAAGCCATACCGCATGCCAAGGCCTTCAATGCCGCTCAGCAAGTCCGCCCAGCCGCCGGAAATCGGCCCGATCCGGTTGGCGAACCAGATCGAAATGCTGGCGGCCGCTGCGACAATTCCCGGCGCCGCCAGCACCAGCAAAAACGCCGCTCCCACGAGCCCAGCGCCACGTTTGCGAGGCGCGCGTGATGGCGGCGCTGGCGGCGTTGGGCGCGCATCGCCGCCCTGACGCATCGGCGCCTTCAGCTTCTCGCGAACGGCGTTGGCGATTTCCTGCCACTTGAACTCGCGCTGCGCAGCAAAACTCGCATCGATCGCTGGCAAATCCCGCAGGCCGACCGGGGCGAAGGCGTGATCGAGCTTCACCAGCACGAGGCGCCCCTCGGTCCAGGCGTCGAGCGCGCGCTGTTCCAGGCGGAGCCGGGTCGGCGCGAACACGAAGTCCTTTGAGAGCAGCAACACCACCACGTCGCTCGGCTGCACCGGGCGCAGCGCGGTCTGGCCGTCGTCCAGTTCGGCGAACTGACCCCGCCGCTCGATGAAAGCCTCAAGTCCCTCGGCGGCCTCGCGGTCGGCCGGCGCAAACGCGACGAAAACTGTCATGGGGGCGTCTTAGCATGGCCGCCCCGGTGGGGAACCGCCCGCTTGCCAGCCCTCCCAAGCTCATTGCACCTTAACCAGCCGCGCCTATCCTGACCTGACAGCCATGAAACCAAGCCTCGCAGACATCCCCTTCCTCACCGCCGCCGCGCCAGACCTGCTGGCGGCGATGGATCTGGAAACCGAGTGGTTCTCGGTGCCCTCGGGCATGGCGCTGCTCAATGCCGGCGAGCCTCCGGAAGGCGTTTGGTTCCTGGTTTCCGGATCGCTGGCCGCCTTCCGCCCAGCCGACCGCAACATGCACCATTTGCTCGGCTACATTCGCCCAGGTGAGCCGGTGGGGGAAATGGCGCTGATCGCGCGCGCGCCCCACTCGGCCAGCGTGTTTGCGATGCGTGACAGCGAAGTGCTGAAGCTCGCGCCGGATGCGTTCGAGCGCTTGGTGCAGGCGCATCCGACATTGATGCAGCACATCGCGCGCCTAATGCTGACGCGCGCGCGATCGGCGGCGCGTTCGAGCCCGCGCGCGGACCCGAAAGTATACGCACTGATCTCCACCTCCCCCACCATCGACATCAAACTCCGCGCGCGCACCCTGCAGGCGGCGCTCAAGCGCTTAGGCGCCCGCGCGGTGATCGTCACCGAGGACGACGAACGCACGATGAGCGGAGAGGGGCTCAACAGCGCCTGGTTCGACGCGCTGGAGCGCAAGAACGACGCGGTGTTTCTGGCTTCGCCCATTGCCGACACGCCGTGGTTTCGCACCTGCCTGCGCCAAGCCGACCGGCTCTGGTTCTTCGCCCGCGCGGACGCGCGTCCGTCGCTGCCGATTTTGCCCGTAGAGGAACCCTCCCCGGCGCGGCAATTTCGCCTCGTCGATGTCGTGTTGCTGCACCACGGCATGGATCGCAAAGCCGCCACCACCAACGAATGGACCGACGCCTGCGGCGCCGAGCGCTTGTTCCATTGGCGCGGGCTTGAGGACGAGGACGCCGCGCGCCTGGCGCGTATTATCGCACGGCGCTCCATCGGGCTTGTGATGTCGGGCGGAGGAGCGCGTGCGTACGCCCATATCGGCGTCGTGCGGGCGCTGCGCGAAGCGGGGCTCCCTTTCGATGTGATTGGCGGCACCTCGATGGGTGCGATCATCGCCGCCTGCGTCGCCATGGGCTGGGACGACGACGAAATCGAAACCCGCATCCGCAAAGCGTTTGTCGAGAGCAACCCACTGGGTGATTATGTTCTGCCCGTTGTTGGATTTGTGCGCGGCCGGCGCGTTGAAGATCGCCTGCAGGAGCATTTCGGCGAGACCCTGATCGAAGACCTCGGTGTTCCATTTTTCGCCATCTCCACGGATTTGGCTGCTGGCCGCACGCGCATTCACAATGGCGGGCTGCTGCGCCGGGCGCTGCGCGCGTCGATTTCCCTGCCGGGCATCTTGCCGCCGGTCCTGGAGCCCGACGGCGGCTTGCTTGTCGATGGGGCGGTGCTGAAGAATTTTCCCGTCGATGTGCTGAAGGATCTGCACCTAGGCCCCATCATTGGCATCGACGTGGCGCGGCGCGACGGCATCGACATCGAGGACTTTCGAGACCCGCCCGGTTTCTTCTCTTGGGTCGCGGCGCACGGCATGCAATCGGCGCCGCCGATTGCATCGCTACTGATGCGCGCGGCGACACTCGCGGTCGATCCGTGGGAGGGCCGCTCGGGCGCTGATCTTCTCATCACGCCAGATATGCCCAATATAGACATGCGAGATTGGAAGCATTTCGATGACGCTGTCGCGGCGGGCTACGAAGCAGCGGTCGCGGCGTTGCAGCGACCCCACGGCCTGTTCCAATCGACGGCGGGGCCGGTTTCCCAAGATTTTGGCAGCGGCGCCACGCTGGAAGCAGCGGAATAGCTGACGGGCGTGTTCGGCGCGGCTATGATCCCCATTCAAGGGGATTCCATGCGATCTTACGCAGCTGGTCTCATCGCGCTTTTGCTCGGCGCGTGCGGCCAAACTCAAAATGATAGCGTTGCAACAGCGGGCTGCGCGCGCGGTGCGACCCATCACGTCATCTGGAGCAGCGCGGCCGCGCCGGACGTCATCACCGCCCGCAGCGACGGCCCCACTTGTGCGCAGGCCATAGTCACTTTCACGGCGCGCAATGCACAAGGCGATCCATTATGGGCCTTCGCCTCCACCTATTATGCGATAACCGCTGGGGATGGCGCGCCGCCGGAGGGTTTCCCGCCTGTGTCGAACGAAGAGATGGACCGCTTTCTTGCGTCATGGGCCGAGGTTACCGAAATGACGTCCGGCGATCTGCCTGAATGGCGCGATGTCACGCTTACTGATTCCAGCGAAGGCTTGGCTTACGTTTCACCACTCACAGCGGAATCCTATCCTCTCGTGCGCGAACGCAATGTCCCGCTCATTTGCTTCGCAATCGGAGCGGAAACGTCTCAATGCGTGATGATTGATCCGTTCGCAAACGCGCCCGCGCTTGTTGTGACCGTCAGCCCATGATGCGAATCTTGGTGTTCGCGCTCGCGGTGACTGCGTGCTCGCAAGCTGAGGTGGCGCGCTGTGATCTCAGCGTAACGCGGGACTTGGCCTTCACCAGCGCCGAGGCGCACGACGCCGTTACGGTGCGCGCGTTAGGACCTTCGTGCGACAAGGCGATTGGCGTCTATGATATCCGCACCGAAGACGGGCATCCAATCTGGGCCTGGACGGCGCCGCTGCCGCGCGCCTTTGGCGATGTGTTTCCCGCGGGCGAACCCGAAGCAATGCGTGATTTCCTCGAACGTTGGGCGCGGCCTTCGCTCACCACCACGGAGCAGGCGCCCGATTGGCCGCTTCTGGCGCCAGGGCAAACCACGCTCGACCGCCTCACCTATGACGACATCCGCACGCGCGCGCTGCCCATGCTCTGTCATGCCTCGGCGACCGCGCGCGAGACGTGTGTATTCTGGGAGCCAGCGGCCGGCGGGGCTGGCCATTTCTTCGATCGCGATGTGGAGGAACCATGAAACGCGCATGCGCGGCTTTGGCGCTGATCTTGGCGGCCTGTGCGCCGCCACAACCTCAAGCACCCGCCGCGGCGGTCGCGACAACGCGCACCTATGCGGGATGCACCGCGCAGAGTTCGCACGACTGGTCCGCGGTGGGCAGCCAGTATTATGTGGTTGAGGCGGAAGCGACGGGCGAGACCTGCGCCAGCGCCAGCGCGACATTGCGCATCAAATCACGCGGTGGCGTCGTATTGTTTGAGCGCGCCTATCAAATCGCCGATGTGCCGCTCGCCTTCAATCCGGGCAACGATCAAACCGGCCTGCGCGCCGACCTCGAAGCGTGGACCCAGAACGCCGCCGAGACGCCAACCGCCGATACCTTGCCGGCGTGGCCCGCCGGCGCGGCGCGCCCACCCTATTTCCAACCGGCGGTCCGGCGCGGCCCCTACGAAGCCGCGCGCGGCGCGCAAGGACCGCTGTTTTGCTATCCCGATGGCGCCGAGAGCAACGCCTGTCTCGCGCTTGCTGGCGACCACGCGACTTTCCTTGGATCACTGACGCCGGAACGCGAGTAATTCGCGCGGGCGGTGCGGCGGTGACACGCCCGCTCCCGTGAAGCAGTGCGCGTTAGCCATGGCGCTTGCGGTGCGCGCGGCAGGGCTTATCTTTCAGCTCCCGGCGGTTGGCGCCGGTGCTTTCAGAAAGGAGGTGTCCATGTCTCATTGTCACCCGTTAGGGACAACGTATCAGGCGCGGACCACCACCTCGAGCGGGGGACGCGCATAGCGCTTGTCCGCAGGGACAGACAATGGAAGGGCCGTTCCGGGACGCCGGGGCGGCCCCTCGGCTTTTCAGGCTTTGACGGGCTCTGGGCCGCGCCAGAGGCCAAAGCCCGCCATCAGCGAAGCTGCAAGGCCTGGCGTCGCGATTGCCGCGGCGGCGGCGATGTCGATGAGATCACCCTTGCCCGCGAGCATCATCGAGCCGGCGATGACGATGAGGCCGAGGCCAAACAACAACAGCGCGATCAGGCCGGCATTTTCCATGGAATGCGCGAGGGTAATGCGCGGCAGCGCAAACCGCGGGCGCTCCCGGGGGTGGAGCGGACGGGCGACGGGCTTGGCGTGGGCGGTGGCGATTTCTTCTTCTTGGCCAAGCGGCGGCGCGACTTGCGTCAACAATAACGCCTCCGTGGCCGGCTCGGACTTTAGGATTTCCGTCAAGCGTCGCGCCGGGCTCGCGTGCACCTGCGCCAATGCTGGCGCCAGCGTACTTTTGCTCGGCGCGCCCAGCATGGAGGCTGCGTAGTCGATCTGAGCGCGCAGCAGCGCCGAGGGCGACGCCCCGAACGCGAGCCCCTTCAGGAACAACGCCTTTTCCACCGCGCGGCGCGCGACCAACGCAGCAACGATTTCGGGCTCACCGGAAACTTCGCTTTTGCGCCACGCATCCATGGCGCACGCGGCCGCTACGAAGTCCCCGCTGTTCAGACGCCGCAGCACCTGGCTCCGCGCAAACGCTGGCTCGCCAATCGAAAATGCGAACGACACCAGCGCATCAAATTGAGACTGGGTCAGCGGCGTGGTGACCTGGGCGTTCACCAAGCGCTCTATCGGCGCGAGGTCAAGCGCGAGCAAGTGGCCGGCTTCAGCCTTGCTGACAGGGCCGCCGGCCTCGCCGATGCGAACATGCCCATGCCCGACAACCCAATTGCCATCGGGCAACTGAGTTGGTCGCGCGCTGAAGCCCTCGTACTTTCGGATGAGGGCAAGACCGGTGGCTGAAATCGCGAATGTCATTAACGGGGCCTTTCGGGCGAAATACTTCGCCCGCCGTCCCGTTTTGAAGCTGAGCGGGCGGCGAACTTCCCCTTTCAGGCAAGTCGGGCGCCGCGCATGCGCGTGGTTAGTGAAGCGTAAAATTTCAGCTCAGCAAAATGAGCGTCGCCAAGCCGAGGAAGGCCATGAAGCCGATGAGATCGGTGGTGAAGGTGACGAACACCGACGACGACACCGCTGGATCGGCGCCGTAACGCCGGAGCGTCAGCGGCACCAGAATGCCGACGAGCCCGGCGCAGGTAAAATTGATCATGATAGCGAGGCCGATCGCCAGCGCCAGCAACGACGAGTGAAACCAAATCGCCACCACGCCCGCGAGCAGAAGCGCGAACACGAAACCGTTCGACATCGCTGTCAGCACTTCGCGCAGAATGTAACGCGGCGCGTTCGACTCGGTGAGATCGCGCGAGGCGATGGCGCGTACCGCCACCGCCAAGGCCTGCGTTCCAGCGTTGCCGCCCATCGAGGCCACAATCGGCATCAATACAGCGAGCGCCACCAACTCGGTGATGGAATGCTCGAACGCGCGAATGACGCTTGACGCCACCAGAGCGGTGCACAGATTAACCAACAACCAAGGCGCGCGCGCGCGCATCGAGCGCCACACCGAATCGGTGTGCGCCGCTTCGCTGACGCCAGCCAGCTTGAGCAAATCCTCTTCGCCTTCCTCGCTGATAACATCGACGATGTCATCGACCGTCACCGTGCCGGTAAGGCGGCCGGCTTCATCCACAACCGGCGCGGAGGCAAGGTGGTATTTCTGAAAGGTGTGCGCGACTTCTTCCTGGTCCATCTCCGGGCGGACCAGCGCCTTCACCGGCTGCATGATATCGGCGATGCGGGTTTCGCGTGTCGCCCGCATCAGCTTCGACACCGCCACCGCGCCCACCGGACGCATCATCGGATCGACCACGTAGATTTCGAAGAACACATCCGGCAATTCGGCGGCCTCCGCCCGCATGCGGTCGATCACGTCGCCGATCATCGCCGCTTCGGGCGCGGCGACATATTCGCGCTGCATGAGGCGCCCGGCGGTTTCCTCGTCGAAAGAGAGCGCTTCCTCAACGGCGTGGCGGGTGTCCTCGTCGGCGGCGGCGAGCACCGCGTCCAATTGTTTGGCGCCGATATCGCCGGCGACGGCGGCGGCGTCATCGGTGTCAAGCTCACCCAGCGCACGGGCGACGTACTCGGCTGGCAAATGCGGCAGAATTTCTTCGCGCCGCTCCCACGAAAGGTTAGCGAGGAACTCCGCCGGCAGTTCGCGACCGATCGTTCTGGCGATGGT
The DNA here is from genome assembly GCA_040080805.1 of Terricaulis sp. GTDB lineage: Bacteria > Pseudomonadota > Alphaproteobacteria > Caulobacterales > Aquidulcibacteraceae > Vitreimonas. The sequence continues at coordinate 28,475 of JBEBHQ010000012.1, forward strand.
GCGCGCTGTCTCCAGCGGCACGTGTTCGATGACATCGGCGAGGTCGGCGGGGTCGAGCCCCGCCAAAAGCCGGCGCAACAGCGGCGCGTCGTGATCGCCGGCGGCGCCGATGATGCTGGCGATGAAGTGGGGATCTTCGGATGGGGACGCGCGCGCGGCGGCCGGCGCTTCTTCTTCGATGCTCATCGGCCGCCTCCGCGCGCGTACAATCCCGTGCGCCCCAAGACGCCGCGTCGGCGGCGGCGTCAAGCACCGATTTGCACCGCACAGCGCTCAGGTGCTTGCGGGCTCGTTTTCTTCCATGTGTCGCCGGTCTTCCTTATCGTTCTTCGTCTGCGCGAAAAACGAAAGCGGAGGGCGCAATGTTGATCTCGGTTGGCTCGGACTGGACCCTTAGCGGATTGGCGGCGATGCTCGCGTTTGGTAGGCGCCCCTTAACAGCCAAAGCAGCCCACAGGAGAGTTCGACTTGAGCCAAATCCCAAGCGGGACCGAACGCGCCCGGCCCTTCATGCCTGCCCGGGACTATGATCTCTCAAAACGCTTCTACGAAGCACTTGGGTTTGAGAAGGTCCTCGATGGGCAGGTCGCGATATTCAACGCGGGGTCGGGCGGATTCATCCTGCAACGCGGCTATCAGAAGGAGTGGGCTGAAAATTTCATGATGCAACTCATGGTCGACGATCTCGACGCGTGGTGGACGCACATTGAAGGACTCGACCTGCCGGCAACATTTGGCGCCCAAACGCCGAAGGCGCCGGCAATGCAGCCTTGGGGCCTGCGCGTCGCTTTCGTCTACGATCCTTGCGGTGTGCTGTGGCATGTCTGCCAGCGGCGTGACGGCGCCATACAAGATTGAGCTAACGGCGGGCCTGTCGCGAGCGTCCACACACGGCCAACAATGCTCGCACGATTGCCGCACCAGCGGCCCTGTTTGTTTTATCCGGGCCAGGTGCGATGGGGTTCGTCAAGCTGAAGGTTGGGTGAGAGACCCCAACCTGGTGCGATCGGGACGCAACATTTTCCCTGCTCATACAAGCACATAGCGCATCAAAATCGAGTCCGCTCAAACGCTTAGCGTCGTGATGCCTGCTCATGCTGACGCATAGTTTCTCGCTACTGCGCGCAACAAAAGGGGGACTAGAAGGGGGACTGGAAAGGTGTTCTTCAAGCGCTGGCGGAACGAAACTTGACGTCGCGCGCGACGCTCCCCACGTTCGACTTTCGAGCTAGTCGAAGTGTTCCCGGTCACATCCAGACTTGGCAAAAAATGGAAAAAAACCGGAGCACTGGCCTAACGCGTCCACTCGACTACTAGAAGGGTACGGCGCGAGATAGAGGAGGTGCGGGGGATGACCCTGCTAATCGCTATCGAAGCCAGTCAGCCCGACGGTACGGTGTATCGCGCGGCTTTGGTGTGGAGCTTGCTCCCCCTGGCTTCGTGGTTCGCCGCCCTGGCGCGGCTGATTTAAGGAAAAGGTCGTCTCGGAAACGGGGCGGCCTTTTTCTTTCGGTTGGTTGGTCGACGGTTCGAATCTCGGTCGGTGCCCCGCGCGACTTTGGACAAACTTTTGGAGGCGTTGATGGTCGAGTTCGCAACCTGGGGGCTGGTCGCCAATCTCATTGGCGTGGTGATGCTCTTCTATTTCGGGATGCCTTTTCACGTCCCGCAGGGCGGCTCGATATTCCTCGCGCTCGAACAGAGAGATGAGAACGGCCTTCGGAAAGAACGCTTCTTTCAAGTCATGGGCTTTGTCGGCCTCGCACTGATATTCTTCGGAACGGTTCTTCAAATCGCCGCCGTGCGCGGATGGTGGGCTTGACTATCCCCTCCCCATCCCTGGAGCTTTTCCGATTCCATGATTCAATGGGATGCTCACCATAAGCGCTTGTTGGCGAACGCTTTGCCCGAGCCGGATTTGAGGTAGCGCTCGAACGCAACGGCCCGTTTCTCAGTTTCGAACGCGAAATACGCAACGACGCGCCACGGTCGATACTTCGACGTGTGAGGAGAGTCGCCTTTGTTGTGCGCCTTGAGCCTAGCGGCGACGTCGGTGGTGAACCCGGTATAGCGCTGGTCGGGAAAAGCCTCGCTCGCAAGCAGGTACACGTAAAACATGGCTTCAGCTTACCTCGATCGGCCCTCCTTCGCTGAAGCTTCGGAGGGCAGCCTTCGCACATGAAAATCTGGCGCCAGGCCTGCCAGCCGTAGCGCGAAGCGCGAAGGCTGGTGCGCTCGAGAGGACTCGAACCTCCACGATGTTACTCGCTGCCACCTCAAGGCAGTGCGTCTACCAATTCCGCCACGAGCGCGTTTGGGCAGGTCCGGCCTGCTCCCGAAGGGCGTCGCCGTAGCAGGTCCAAAGGGACCGAACAAGGGAGCAAGCGTTAGCCCCCCACGGCGTTGAATTCATGGACGTCAGCCGGTTCGGTGACGGTAATGCACAGCCGCTCGCCCTGGATGGTGATTTCGCCGCGAGCGATGGGGTGGCCGGCGGCCAGGATCCAGAGCTGATCAGATTCCTTAGTGTCGAGTGGAATCACCGCGCCGCGCCCCATTTTCAGCAAATTCTGCATCGGCATCAGACACCGCCCCAGCACCACGGCCAGTTCGATATCGACATTGTGGACCTGGGTTTTGCCTTGCACGCGCGCTACCTCTTGATTCTCCAGCAGTTGACCTGGAAAGGGTTGCGCGCGCGTGAACGAAATCAAGCCAATCGGCTGGGCGCTGAGCCCTGGACTCACCGAGTACGAAACGGCGGTGGCGGCCATGGAGGCGCGCGCCGGGGCGATCGCCGAGGGCCGGGCGGGCGAGATCGTTTGGCTTTTGGAACATCCCCCGCTCTACACGGCGGGCGTCAGCGCCAAACCGGAAGACCTGCTCGACGCCGAGCGCTTTCCGGTGTTCCGCAGTGGGCGCGGGGGGCAATTCACCTATCACGGGCCAGGACAACGCGTGGTGTACGTGATGCTCGACCTGCGCACGCGAGGGCGCGACGTGACGCGCTTCGTCGGCGACCTCGAACGCTGGCTGATCTCGGCGCTGGCGCGCTTCAACGTCAAAGGCGAAGTGCGGACGGGGCGCGTCGGCGTATGGGTTGAGCGAAAAGGGCTAGGCTGGGCGCGCGAGGACAAGATTGCCGCCATCGGCGTGCGCCTGCGCAAATGGGTGAGCTTCCACGGCATCGCCTTCAACGTGGAGCCCGAGCTTGAACATTTCTCAGGCATCACGCCCTGCGGCATTTCCGGGCCTCAATATGGCGTGACCAGCTTAGTGGATCTGGGCCTTCCGGTGACGATGGCTGACGCGGACGCGGCGCTGCGCGGGGCCTTTGAGGATGTGTTCGGCAAGACCGAGAACGCTCCAGCGCCTGCTTAACGCATCCAAACCGCGCCAACCGCGCATCTGTGTCAGCAATGGGGCGATGCCCCGGCTGACGAGGGAGTGGCGTGATGGAAGCCGATTTTTTTGTACCGTTTGTGTTTTTTGGATTTTTGGGCGCTGTGATCCTGGTGCCCGTGCTGGTTAAGGAGCGCACCAAGCGCTCGGCGCTCGATCTCATTTCACAAGCCATGGCGCGTGGCCAAGCGCTTGACCCGACCCTGATCGCCAAGCTCAGCGACGACATGCTTCAGGAAGGGAACCGCGCCCGCAAAAGCCTCGGCAACGGAGTCATTCTGTTGGCGCTGGCGGCGGGGTTCGTGGGCGCTGGCTTCGTGGCCGACCGCTTCGATCCAGGCGGCGACGCGCATAACGGCATGCTGATCCCAGCGGTGATTATGGGCGCGGTAGGTCTCGCATTCCTGCTGCTAGCGGGCGTGGATTATCTCACAAAAAAGCAAAGCACGTAACACGCCCTTCGCCCGCTCTGAGACTTGGAGGCCGCGTTCGGCGCGGCCTCCTTTGCATGGCCGCAATCGACAGCCGTGGCGTGCCTCGCTAATCTCGTTGTTCTGACGGGCGGGGATTTATGAGAAACTGGTTCTGGCTTATCGCGCTTGGGCTTGGCGGCTGCAGCGCCTCGAGCGACGCTCGCGTCGCAGAGCCCGCTGCGACCGCATGGGAGCAGATATCGCCGCAACCGGCGCGGATCGATGGACGGATGTTCAGCCCAACCTGCTCGCAAGCGCCTGGCGCCGACCCTGCGTATCGCTTCTGGTTCAAACGCGGCGTCGCCGATGGGCTGGTGGTGTTTTTCGACGGCGGCGGCGCGTGCTGGGATGACATCACATGCGCCGTGCCGCGCCGGGCCAACGACGCCCGCGAGAGCGACGGATTTTACAAAGCCGAATTAATCCCGGGCGACGATCCAAACCGGCTCTCCGGCATCTTCGACCTGGGCAATGCGCGCAATCCGGTGCGCGATTGGAGCTTTGTGTTCGTCCCCTATTGCACCGGCGATGTGCACTCCGGGTCAAACACAGCGCACTATCGCGATCCCGATACCGGCGAGCCCTACGCCATCGAACATCGCGGCAGCGACAATTTCCGCTCCATCCTCACCTGGATGCGCGCGAACATCGATGCGCCAGCGCGAATTCTTGTCGCGGGTTCGAGCGCGGGCGCTTACGGGGCCGCCACGCACTTCGCCCGCGTCCGCGCCGCCTACCCCAATGGGCATGCACTCATGTTGGGCGACGCGGGCCAAGGCGTCACGACGGCTGAGTTCTCCGTCCTGCGCAATGGCAGCTGGCGCTACCAATTGCCCGCCTCCGTCTTTGGCCGCGACACCATGCTCACTGCCGACGACGATGTCGTCGCTCGTTTGGCGGCGCATTTCCCGCGCGACCGCTTCGCGCAATACACCACCGCGCAGGACGTGACACAGCGCGCGTTTTTCGCACTGATGGGCCCGACGCAATCGTGCAGCGCCTGGGGAGAGAAAATGTCGGGTGATCTCACCCGTCGGCAGAGCCTTGGCAATTTCCGCTCTTACCTGGCCGCCGGTGAAACCCACACCATCCTGCGCTCGCCCTTGTTCTATTCCGAGCAAACCGGCGGCGCCCCGTTCGCGGAATGGCTAGGGACGCTGCTGAGCGAAGCGACCCCCGAGAACAAGGCGTGCGCAAATTGCCTGGCGCCCCCGCCAGGGTGCAGATTCTAGCGCGTCACCAGCGCCTACTCCGTCGTCACCAGCGCCTGGTTGCCGATTACGCAGGTGTCGGTATCCAGCGGGCACCAGCCGCGCCAGCGTTCAATTTCGCGCTGACGCAACACCTCTGGGTTGGACCGGAGGGCCTGGCCGAGCAAGGCGATCGCGCGAGCTTCCCCTTCCGCGCGCGCGACAGCTTGGCGCGCCTGTGCTTCGACGACGGCGACTTGCTGTTGCTGCGTGGCGGCGTTCTGTTCAGCCTCGATGCGCTGGTTGATGCGATCGCGGATGGATTCCGGCAATGCCGGCGAGCCAACAAGATTGATGTTGTCGATGATGATGCCCTCGGCGGAGAGGCGGCGTTGCATTTCAGCCGTCACTTCCGCCAGCAGCGCGCCGCCGCCAGTGGTCACGAGCTCTTGTGAATTGTGGCGGGCGCCCACGCGCACAAAGGTGTCCTGCAGATCACGCTGCACCGGCCCGCGCACCATGTCCTCGAACCCGAGGCGGTAACGCTGCACGGCTATGCTGGCTTTCTCCGGATCAATGCGCACCTGCATGGAGACGCCCATGCGCGTAGGCACGCCATCGGCATTGTTGAATTGCACGGCGTTGCCAATGATGTGATCGGCGCGCTCATCGTCGGTCCACACTTCGGTGCGTACCGTGGTTGGAAATTTCAGCACATAAGAACCTGGCTGAGGAAAATACCAGCCGACACCGAGTTCATTTTCCTGCACACCCGCGTTGCCGCCAATGTCCACAACGCGCACGCCCACTTCACCCGAGCGGACCCGCGTGCCCGAACAAGCGACCATCGCCGCGCCAATCAACGCAAGCAGGGCAAACGTCCCGACAATTGGCCATCTCATTTCTCAATCCCCTTGTAGAAACCCCACAGCTGGGTCGCGGCCAACACGAAGCCGCCAATGGTCGCAACGGCGCCAGCGAGCACCGCGAAATCGTCGCGCACATTCATCAGGTTCAAGCCGATCGTGATCACGGCGAGCGCGACAACAATTAGTCCAATGCGAAACAGCACCGTTTTGTCCATTTCCGAGCCCCTACCCCAACTCAATCAGCACCTCGTCCGCCGCCACGCTAGCGCCGGCCGCGATGTGAATTTTCGCCACCATGCCATCTCTCTCAGCGCGGATGATGTTTTGCATCTTCATGGCTTCGACCACGGCGACGCCCTCGCCGGCCTTCACGTCTTGGCCGAGCCTGGCGTCCACCGAGATCACCAAACCCGGCATCGGCGAGAGGATCAGTTTCGAGGTATCCGCCTTTTGTTTTTCGGGGATACGCTTGTGTAATTCGGCGCCGCGCGGCGTTGTGACCAGGGCGAGCACCGAGATGCCGCGATGGCGCAGCGTGTAGCCTTCGGGGGCGGTCTTTATTTTGATGGAGAAAGCCGCGCCGTCGAAGGTGCCCTCAATGATGCGTGCGCCGGGGCGGGTTTGCGTGTCGAAGCGATGCTTCTTGCCGTCGATGACCACATCAGCGCCAGCATCGTCCAGCACGACGTTGGTCATGTGGTGGATCTTGTCCAAGATCACCACCCAGTCGCGCTGCGCCTCGTGCGCGGGACCATCGATGCGGCCGCTGGTCTGCGTGGCGCGCCGGGCAGTGAAAGAGCGCGCGACGGCGGCGGTGGCGATGAGCAACTTCTCCTGCTTCGGCGTCGGCGCTGCGCCGGCAAAGCCTTCGGGGAATTTCTGCTTGATGTAGGCCGTGGTGAAATCGCCCTTGCGGAAGTCCTTTTCCTCCATCACCGCGCCGAGGAAAGGGATGTTGTCCTGGATGCCGTCGATCAGGAATTGATCGAGCGCGCGCGCTTGCGCGTCGATGGCGGCGAGGCGCGTGGGGGCGTGAGTGATGAGTTTGGAGATCATCGGGTCGTAGAACATCGATATCTCGTCGCCCTCGCGCACGCCGGTCTCGTTGCGCAGCGTGACATCGCCAGACTTGCCCTCTTGCGGCGCTCGATAGGTGCGCAAGCGGCCTATCGAGGGCAGAAAGTTTCGGTAAGGATCCTCGGCGTAGATGCGGCTTTCGATGGCCCAGCCCTTGATCTTCAAATCCTTCTGCTTGAATGCCAGCTTCTCACCGGCGGCGACGCGGATCATTTGCTCAACCAGATCGAGCCCGGTAATCATCTCCGACACCGGGTGTTCAACCTGAAGCCGCGTGTTCATTTCCAGAAAGAAGAAACTTTTGTCGGCGCCAGAGGCGACGAACTCCACGGTGCCGGCGCTGTCGTAATTGACCGCGCGCGCCAGGGCGCAAGCCTGCTCGCCCATCGCCATCCGGGTTTTCTCATCGATCAGCGGCGAAGGCGCTTCCTCGATGACCTTCTGATTGCGGCGCTGGATCGAGCATTCGCGCTCGAACAGGTGCACGATGTTGCCGTGCTTATCGCCCATCACCTGGATTTCGATGTGGCGGGGCGCGGTGACGAATTTCTCGATGAAAATGCGATCATCGCCGAAGGCGCCCTTGGCTTCAGCGCGCACGGCGGGAAAGCCTTCCTCCACTTCCTTGCGATTGTAGGCGACACGTATGCCCTTGCCGCCGCCACCAGCGCTGGCCTTGATCATCACTGGATAGCCAATCCCCTCGGAGATCTGGATGGCGTGCGCGACGCCCTCTATCTCGCCAATGAATCCCGGCACGCACGAGACCCCAGCCTCAGCCGCCGATTTTTTGGATTCGATCTTGTCGCCCATGGCGCGGATGGCGTGCGGATTCGGGCCGATGAAAACGATCTTCTCCGCCAGCAGGCGATCAGCGAATTCGGCGCTCTCGGACAGAAAGCCAAAACCGGGATGGATCGCCTGCGCGCCTGTTTGGCGGGCGGCGTCCACGATTTTATCCATCACTAGGTAGGATTGTGCTGCCGGCGACGGACCGATGAAAACTCCCTCGTCCGCCATCTCGACAGCGAGACTGTCGCGATCGGCGTCGGAGTAGACGATCGCTGTCTTGATGCCTAGCCGGCGCGCGGTGCGGATGATGCGGACGGCGACCTCGCCGCGGTTGGCGATCAGAATTTTGTCGAACATGCAGGCGTGTTAGCTGGGTTTTTGCTCAATCCGCAACACGAAACCACAAAAGGGCTTGCGTGGCTTCAATAATCGAACATCTTCTCGTCGCGCTCGGCGCGGCGTTTGGCTTGAGAGATGACGTGGGCGGCAAGTTCGTCTCGCGTGAGCGAGGGCGTGACGCCGCTGGGATCCAAATTGTGCTCGGCCACCAGCGCGCGCAGCGCGCCAAGGTCTTGCGCCTCAAGCGCGCCGCGCAGGCCCTCTTCGCCCTCTTTTCTGTAGAGTCCAGCAGGGTTGAGGCTTGGCCTTGGCTTGCCCGCTTGCGGGGGAACCGGCGCCGCCGCGGGGCGACGCTTCGGGCCACGCCCAGCCTCCGGCGCGCTTCGCGCGTCAGCCTCAACGCTGGCAGGCGAAACATCGGCCCCGACCAGCACGTCAGCAGGCACATCACGACGGCTGTCGTGACTGCGCAGCACGGCATCCATGCGGTTCGCGAAATCGGGATTGCGCTTCGCCTCACGGCGAATTTCGTCGAACAGGCGGTCGAGCGTTTTGTTGAGGCTCATAAGGCCGGCGCCAGCTCCACCTTGCCGACGAATTCGTCGCCAAGCTTTTTAATGATCGGCGCCATCGCGCCGTATTTCTGCTCGAACGTACGCGGCGTGTCCGACCACTCGGCCGCCTTGGCGATATCGACATTCTGAGGAATGCGGACATCGAACATCGCCTCGCCCAGGTTTTCCTTGAGCAATTGGGCCTCGGAGCGGTGCAGCGAAAAGCCATCCTCGTATTTGGTAGCGAGCACCATCAACTGGGAGGGCCCGCCGCGACGCTCGTTGATCAGGCGCAGCGCCCGCTTGCGGAAGGTGATCAGGCCGAGCCGTGACACGTAATCTGGGATCGTCGGCACCAAGATTGCATCGGCGGCGATAAGGGCCGCCTCGGCGAACAGTGAGATGCCGGGCGGGCAATCGATCAAGATATAATCATAATCGTTGATGACGCTCTTCAGCCCGTTGGCGAAGCGCTCGCAAATCCATTTCTGGATCATATCGATCTGGAAGCCGCGTTTCACAAAGCTCTCGATCATATCGCGTTCGACAATCCGGAATTCCGGCGCGGACGCGCAGAGCGAAACGTCGGGCTTGCCCTTCAGGTCAGAGACCTTGTGCTCGAGCAATTGTTTGAACGGCTTTGGCTTCTGCTGCACGATGTAGGACTCGAAATAAAAATCGAGCGTGCGCTCGGCTTCGCGCAGCGAATTCCACTTCTCGGGACCCGCCACCATGATCGAGGCGTTGGTCTGTGGGTCTAGATCGATAATGAGCACGCGGCGGCGCTGATGCACCGCCAAGGTCTCGGCGAGCGAAACCGTGGTCGTCGATTTACCGACGCCCCCCTTCATGTTGATGACCGATATAAGCCGCGCGGGCATTTCTAGCCCCTTCCGTCTTTGTCGCTTGGGCGATGAACCGTGGGAGGAGAGGGTTAGTTTTTGGTAAATTCCCGGTCAAGCGAGCGGCTCACTTATCCCCATTGTAACCCGAACGCGGCGCTCAGGTTGCATTCAAACCACCCGTGCGAAAAGCGCATCCGAGAGACGATAAGGCGTCGCAGGACGCGTCTGGGAGCAACCACTATGAAGACCAAGCTATTCGCTGCCGCGCTTGCGGCCCTCACGCTCGGCGCCGCGGCCATGCCGGCGGCGGCGCAAGATTACGGCCGCGGCGACGGCGCTTATCGCGATAGTGGATACCGCGACAGCGGCTATCGGGATGATCATCGCGGCGACCAGCGTTGGCAACGTGCGTTCATCACCATCCGCAACAATGGCCGCGAAATCACCGTCAACCGCCGCGACCGGCTGTTTTACCGGCTGCTCGACCGCCCGTTCGGCTTCCGCCCCGGCTTGACCTACGCGTACACTGACCGTTGCAACCGCTATGGCTGCGTTGCGTTCGTGTTCGACCAATATCACCGTCGGCCCATCGACCGCATTTTCGCGCCGCACTTGCCCATGCCAAACTACGCATGGCGCCAGACACGCGGTTTCGATGGCGCCTATCGCGGGTTCGGACGCTACGATCGTGATGACCGCGGCTGGAACAACAACGACGACCGCAATTATCGCGACGGACGCGACGGCCGCGACAACGACTGGAACGACGACGATCACCGCGATGGTCGCGATGATCGCTGGGATGGACGGCGTGACGGCCAGCGTCTCGATGGCGCACCCAGCCAACGCTAACGGCTAACCAATCACGGCGCGAGGCGTCCGCGAAAGCGGGCGCCTCGTCGCTTCTGAGCAGCGGGCGCCAGCGCTCCACACTCGTCTCAAGCTGGCGCTTCGTTGTCGTGCGTCACCGGCTCACCCATCAGCACCAATTCTTCCGCGGCGGTGGGATGCACCGCGCAGGTCGCGTCCCATTGCGCCTTGGTCAGCCCCGCTTTCACGGCGATGGCCGCCACTTGGATCAGCTCCGGCGCTTCGGGGCCGGCCAGATGCACGCCGACGACGTGGTCGCTCGCGGCGTCCACAACCAGCTTCATCAAGGTGCGCTGTTCATTGCCGGCGAGGATATTTTTCATCGGTCGGAACACACTCTTGAATACCCGAACCTTCCCGTTGGCGCGCGCCTGCGCCTCGGTCAGCCCAACCGACCCCGCTGGCGGCCTGGCGAACACCGCGGAGGCCACATCGGCATGGTCGAACGCGGTGGGCGAAGCGTGAAACTCCGTCTGCACGAACGCAACCGCCTCGCGGATGGCGACGGGCGTTAAGTTGATGCGGTCGGTCACGTCGCCGACGGCAAAAATCGAAGGCACATTGGTGCGAGAATACTCATCGACCATCACGGCCCCGGTTTTGGCGAGCTTCACCCCCGCTGATTCAAGCCCCAAGCCCTTGGTGTTCGGCTCGCGGCCGATCGCGAGCATGATTTGGTCCAACTCAAGACGCATGCCATTCGACAAGGTGGCGAGCCGGCGATGCTCAGCGAGCGGGGCGACCTCTTTCAGCACCGCTTTGGTGATGACCGTCACGCCCGTGCGCTCAAGCTCGCCCTGCACGTGCGTGCGCAAATCCTCGTCGAAGCCGCGCAGAATCTTATCGCCGCGGTAGAGCAAGGTCGTCTCGACGCCAAGGCCGGAAAAAATCGAGGCGAATTCCACCGCGATGTAGCCTCCGCCCGCGATCAGGATGCTGGTTGGCAATTGATGCAGGTGAAAAGCATCGCTCGATGTGATCGCGAGTTCTTGGCCCTTTAACTCGGCGGGGCGACAGGTGTGGCCACCGGTCGCGATCAGCACCCGCTCGGCGCTCAGCGCCGCGCCCTCGCCCTCAAGGCGTATCGTGTGGGGATCAAGCACGGTCGCGCGGTCCTCGAAGACGTTGACGCCGGCGGCGTCGAGATTTGCGCGGTAAAGTTCCGACAGACGCGTGACTTCGGCCTGCACGTTCTCGCGCAACGTCGGCCAATCAAAACGCGCCAGATCAACGCTCCAGCCGAAGCCTTTGGCGTCGCGGAATGATTGACTGAACTCGGAGGCATAAACCAACAGCTTCTTCGGCACGCAGCCGCGAATGACGCAGGTGCCGCCGATGCGGTGATCCTCCGCGATCGCCACGCGCGCGCCGGCCTTCGCCGCCAGCCGCGCCGCGCGCACACCGCCAGAGCCGGCGCCGATGACAAAGAGGTCGTAATTATAGTGTGTCATGGCGTACCTTACTCCTCCCCCGCCCGCGGGGGAGTTAGTGCGCTGCTTTCATGTAGTTCGGCAGCCAAGCTTCATGGGCTTTGCGCAGATCGTCGAGGGAGACGCGCTCGCGTTGTCCACTGGCGCCGAGATATAAAATCTCTCGTCCACCCGCTTCGCCGACCACCAGATACGCCGCGCCGGCGGCGCTTGCGCGCTGGTCGAGCATATCCATTTCGCGCGCGGGCAGCGCGATGAGATAGCGCGCTTGATCCTCGCAATAGAGGAACGCCGCGTCGCTCATATCACCTTGGTATCCCAGTGATACGCCGACGTCCGAGCCGAGCGCCATTTCCGCCGCCGCGCAGGCAAAGCCACCGTCGCTCAAATCATGGCAGGCGCGCGCAAGACCGTCTCTGATGAGACCGCGCACGAAGTCGCCGTTCTTCTTTTCGATCGCCAGATCAACGGTCGGCGCCGCACCGCCCAGGTCGCACATTTCGCGTGCATAGGTGCTTTGGCCCAGATGACCCGCGGCGTCGCCAATCAGCACGAGCACGTCGCCGGGCTTCAGCGCGTCCGCCGTCGCGCGGCGTTCGAAATTGTCGATGATGCCGACGCCGCCGATGGTTGGCGTTGGCAAAATGGCTTGGCCGTTGGTCTCGTTGTAGAGGCTGACATTGCCGCTGATCACCGGGAATTCCAGCGCGCGGCACGCCTCGGCCATGCCTTCGATGGCATACACGATCTGGCCCATGATTTCAGGCCGCTGCGGATTGCCGAAATTGAGATTGTCGGTGACAGCCAGCGGGCGCGCACCGACGGCGTTGAGATTGCGCCACGCTTCGGCAACGGCCTGCTTGCCGCCTTCGTACGCATCCGCTTCGACATAGCGCGGATTGACGTCGCACGTCATCGCCAGCGCGCGCGGACCGGGATAGAGGCGTACGATCGCGGCATCGCCGCCGGAATCGGCGAGCGTATCGCCCATGACGTGGCGATCGTATTGCTCCCAGATCCAACGCTTTGAGGCCATGTCGGGACTGGCCATGAGTTTGGTGAGCGATGCGGCAAAGCCCGGATACTCGGCCACAAGGCGCGTTTGCTCGGCTTCGGTGAGCGGGATGGCCTTCAGCGGCGCGACATAAGGGCGTTCGTATTTCGGCGCTTCGTCCGCGAGCGGGCCGAGCGGCAGGTCGCAAACGATTTTCCCATGCCAGCGCAAGGTGAGATTGCCGGTATCGGTGGTGGTTCCGATCACTGCGGCGTCGAGGCCCCACTTATCAAAGATGCGCTTGGCTTCGCCTTCGCGCCCCGGCTTCAGCACCATGAGCATGCGCTCTTGGCTTTCGCTGAGCATGAATTCATATGGCGTCATCGCCTCCTCGCGTGCGGGCACCGAATCGAGATCGAGTTCGATGCCGGCGCCGCCTTTGGAGGCCATTTCGATCGACGACGACGTCAGCCCCGCCGCGCCCATGTCTTGAATGCCGATAATGGCGTCGGTTTCCATGAGTTCCAGGCACGCTTCGATCAGCAGCTTCTCCAGGAACGGATCGCCGACTTGCACGGTGGGGCGCTGGCTATCATCGCCTTCGACAAACTCGGCGCTGGCCATGGTGGCGCCGTGAATCCCGTCACGGCCGGTTTTTGCGCCGACATAGACGACAGGGTTTCCCGCGCCCTTGGCAGCGCTGGTGAAGATGCGGTCCTTGCGGGCGATGCCGAGGCAGAACACGTTGACCAGGATGTTGCCATTGTAGCGCGCGTGAAATTGGGTCTCGCCGCCCACCGTGGGCACGCCGACGCAATTGCCGTAAAAGCTGATGCCGCTGACGACACCGTCCACAAGCTTGCGCGTCTTGGAATGTTCCGGCGCGCCGAAGCGCAGCGCGTTCATGATCGCGACCGGCCGCGCGCCCATGGTGAACACATCGCGCAAGATGCCGCCGACGCCGGTGGCGGCGCCCTGGAACGGTTCGATGTAGCTCGGGTGGTTGTGGCTCTCCATCTTGAAGATGGCGGCTAATCCCTCCCCGATATCAATGGCGCCGGCGTTTTCGCCTGGGCCGTAAATCACGTGCGGCGCCTTGGTGGGGAATTTCGCCAGATGCGCGCGGGTGGATTTGTAGGAGCAGTGCTCGCTCCACATCACCGAGAAGATGCCCAGCTCCGTCACGTTCGGGGTGCGCCCAAGCTTCTCCAGCACGAGCGCGTATTCATCAGCGGAAAGGCCGAATTCTTCGGCGAGCGCGAGTGTGCCTGGCGCGAGCGGGTCAAGGGACATGGGGGCGGGGCTTACCTCAGTTCGGCTGAATCCAGCAACCGAGCCCCGGCCCCAGCGATTATTGCCAACTTGGCCAGGTTGTGGCACCATTCTGGCTATGATCAAGGTGAACGTCCTCGAGGCCAAGAACCGACTTTCCGAGCTGCTCCGGGCTGTGCAGGCTGGCGAGGAGGTCATTATCGCCAATCGCGGCGAGCCGGTGGCGCGCCTGGTGGCGGCGGCGCCGGTTGCGCCCGATGAACACCCGCGCGGGTCAGCGGCGGCAGTCCTGGCTTGGCTCGCCGCAAACCCCCTCCCGGAGGGTTCGCAGCGCACCGCGGAGGAGATCGACGCCGACATAGCAGCTGAGCGCGAAGCGTGGGACTGATCTACGCTGACAGCTGCATTGTTATCTACTTTGTCGAACGTCACCCCGCCTTCCATTCCCTGGTGCCTGCGGCGTTCGCATCGATATCACCGGCGGAAATCGCGATTTCGCCCTTGGTGCAGGCTGAATGTCTCGTGTCGCCGATGCGACGCGGAGACACCGCGCTCGAACGACGTTTCGACAGCTTCTTCCGGCGCGTCACGATCTTGAGTTTTACAGATTCAGCCTTTATCGACGCAACCCGCATTCGCGCGCGCCATGGGCTGAAACTTCCCGACGCGCTTCACCTCGCCTGCGCTCAGCATCATGGCTGCGCGGAATTGTGGACGAACGACCAGCGCCTCAGCGCCGCAGGCGGCGATCTGGTCAAGGTGCTGTCCCCCTAAAACTCGACAAGCGCCGCGCGCGCCGCTACCGCTGCAACCCTCAGGAGCCCCCCCATGCGCGAAATCCAATTGGCCGAACTGCCGAGTCTGATTGGCCAAGAGCTGGGCGTGTCCGATTGGCTCGACATCACCCAGGACCGGGTCAATCGCTTCGCTGACGCGACCGGCGATCACCAATGGATCCATGTCGATATCGAGCGCGCCGCGCGCGAACTCGGCGCACCGATCGCGCATGGGTTTTTGATCGTGTCGCTAATCCCTTTTCTGGCCAAGAATATCGTCCAATACCAAGGCGTCGGGCGCGGCATCAATTACGGCTCCAACAAAGTGCGCTTCACCAATGTCGTGCCTGTGGGCGGGCGCATTCGCATGCGGGTGAAAGTGCTTTCGGTGGAGCAGCGCGCGGGGGCCTATCAGGTCATCAATCAGTGCACGATCGAGATCGAGGGGCAGGAACGACCCGCCTGCGTAGCCGAGAACATCAGCCTGCTCTATCCAGCCTAAATGCTCAGCTTCGTTGAAGGCCTCTCGCTGGCAGGCGACCGCGCCAAGCAAAATGACGACGCGTTTGGCTTCGCGGAGGGCTGCTACGCTTGGGTCATCGATGGCGCCACCGATTTGCACGACCGACCGTTGTCGGACGCCGCCTCCGACGCCGCATGGCTCGCCCACTTCGCCAACGCGCACCTGCATGGCTCCGAAGGCGATGACCTCAACGCGCGCGTCGCGGCGGCGAGCGCGGCGGCGGCGCGGGCGTTCGCGGCGTTGACCCAGGGCGCGCCTTACGAACGCTGGCAGTCTCCGATTGCGTCGCTGCTAATGCTCGGCGCGGCGAGTCATGGCGTCTTCGGCGTCGATCTCGGCGACTGCCGCGTATTCACGCTCGATGCCGATGGCGACGTCGGCGAGGCGGGCGGGGCGCCCAACGCCGCCGATGCAGAAACCACGCTCGCCGCCGCGCAAACAGATAGCGACAGACCCCTGCTCCAGCGCACCGCCACGATCGATACTTTGAGGCGCATGCGGGCCGACCTCAACCGCCAGGGCGCCCATTGGACTTTCGGGCTCGACCCCGATTGCGCCGCACAGGCGCGCTTCTGGACGCTCTCCTTGCAGCCTCCCGCTCATGTGTTGTTGATGACGGACGGTTTTGCCGCCCTGGTGGATCGCTACCGCGCCTATGATGCGGCGGCCTTGGTGCGCGCGGCGCTGGACCACGGGCTCCAGGAACTCGGCCGCGAATTGCGCGCCATCGAGCGCGCCGATGTCGGCGGCGCACGCCATCCGCGCTTCAAGCAAAGCGATGACGCCACCGCACTGCTGATGCGCCTGACTTGAAACCGGACCAAGCAATGACCCAATCCCCAATTCCGCCCATCGCCCGCCGCGAACCCAAACGCATTGAACAATTGGGACGTGTCCGCACCGATGACTACGCCTGGATGAAGGACGACAATTGGCAGGAGGTAATGCGTGATCCCTCGCTATTGCGCGCCGACATTCGCGAACACCTCGACAAGGAGAACGCCTACACCAAGGCGATGATGGCCTCGACCGAGGCGTTACAGGAGAAGCTCTATCAAGAAATGCGCGGGCGCATGAAGGAGGACGATTCCAGCGTACCATCCCCCGACGGCCCGTGGGAGTATTATCGCCGCTTCGAGACAGGCGCGCAGCATCCGAAATATGTGCGCCGAGCGCGCGGAGGCGAAGGCTCCGAGCAAATCTTGCTTGACGTGGATGCGCAGGCGCAAGGCAAGGTGTTCTATAAAGTTGTCAGCGCGCAACACGCGCCCGACCATGATCTGCTGGCCTACGCCGTCGATGAGCAAGGCTCGGAGATTTACACGGTTTACGTTAAGGCTCTGGCGAGCGGGGAGACGCTGGCGACCACGATCTCGAATTGCACCGGCGATTTCTGCTGGTCGCCTTGTTCCAGGTTTTTGTTCTGGACATTCCGCGACGACAATGGCCGGCCTTCCAAAGTGTATCGCCGCCCCGCACGCGGCGGTGCGGATGTGCTGGTCTATGACGAACCGGACGACGGATTTTTCCTAGGCGTGGGCGTCAGCGAGAGCCGCGACTTTATCCTCATTCACGCCGGCAATGGCAGCCAATCGGAATATCATACGATCCCGGCGCGCGATCCAGGCGCCTTGCCCGTCGTGTTTCATCCGCGCGAGCCGGATTTGCTCTACACGCCCACGCACTGGGACGGTCGCTGGCATGTGCTGACCAACGCGGACAGCGCCGTCGATTTCAAAGTGATGGTGTGCGAGCCGGCGCAAACGGCACGCGCACATTGGCGCGAATTTCTGCCGCATGAACCAGGGCGCTACATCCTGGACCTCGACGCCACCAAGGACTTTCTGGTCCGCGCCGAGCGCGTGAACGCGCTGCCGCGGATCGTCGTGCGCCATCGAGGGGGTGAGGAGCACGCCCTCGCAATTGACGAAGAAGCGTTCAATCTCGAACTCGCCGGCGGCTACGAATACGAGACCGCCACGCAGCGTTACGTCTACGAATCGCCGACCACGCCGCTCAAATGGTTTGACTACGATATGGCGGCGCGCACACGCGTTTTGCGCAAGACCCAGGAAGTCCCCTCCGGTCACGATGCATCCGTGTACGAGGCGCGCCGTCTCTTCGCGACTGCGCCTGACGGCAAACAAATCCCCATCACCATCCTGATGAAGCGTAGCCAGAAGCTCGACGGTTCGGCGCCGCTTTTCTTGTATGGCTACGGCTCGTACGGGATTTCGCTCGACGCGGATTTTTCGATCCGGCGGTTCTCGCTTGTGGATCGCGGCTGGATTTACGCGATCGCCCACGTGCGCGGCGGCGCCGACATGGGCTTTGGCTGGTTCCAGGACGGGCGCCGTTTCGCCAAGGCGAACACGTTCAGCGATTTTATCGCCTGCGCGGACTCGCTCATTGCACAAGGCTATGGACGCGCGGGAAACATCGTCTGCGAGGGCCGCTCGGCCGGCGGACTGCTCATGGGCGCCGTCGCCAACATGCGTCCTGATTTATGGGCGGGGATCATCGGCGGCGTACCGTTCATCGACGTGCTCAACACCATGAGCGACACATCCCTGCCGCTGACGCCGCCGGAATGGCCTGAATGGGGCAATCCGCTCGAAAGCGCCGAGGCGTACGACTACATTGCTTCTTACTGCCCCTACTCGAACATCGCCGCGAAGCCTTACCCTGCCATGCTCTCCGTCGGCGGCCTCACCGATCCGCGCGTCACCTATTGGGAGCCAGCGAAATGGGCGGCGAAATTGCGCGCGCACACGACAAGCGGAAGACCCGTGCTTTTGAAGATGAACATGGGCGCGGGTCACGCCGGCGCGGCGGGCCGGTTCGAGTTTCTGTGCGAACTGGCGCACGACTACGCGTTCGCGATCAACGCGGTTGGCGGTGATGAGGCTGGCGGGCCGTTCTAGCGCCGGCGCCCCTCAATCCGCCATTCGCGCAATGGCTTCGCCGACCGGACGTTTCTCGGCGACAGCGACATCCAATAACCGAGCAGAATTTAGCTCTCAGGAGTTTCGCGGACAGAAGTCACGCGGAGCGTTCCCCACTTTCGATAGATCGCAAGCCCTAACAACACCAGGCCACCGAACATGACGCCCTGCATAACAAGAATGAAAGGAACCATGATCAGCATCGGCAGGGCCACTGACGCCCCACTGACAATTTGTCCGCTCTGATCAACGACTCCTGGCGAGAATAAAAAGAGCAGACTCATCAGGACGAACATCGGAACGAAAATCACGCCGGCCCCAACGCCGTATCCGACCACCACTGGCCCGAAGAGTGAGCCCAGCGACAACTTCCCATCGACCGCTTTGATTTCCATCCGAGCCTCCACTGGGAACATTTAGCTTCACGCCACGAGCCCGCGTTTGCAATGGGCCATTTTCCGCCGAATCCAACAGAAGCGGCCGAAAAAAGCACGTAGTGGTGGGGCCGATCTCAACTCGGCCCAATTCGCCCTGCTCAAGCCCTCACGCCCGAATCCCGAACCAGCGCGCACGGTGGATGTCTTCGAGATTGTCCTCGTAACCGGCGAGATCGGGATGCACAAGATTGGTGGAATTGATGAACACGCTCATGCAGATCGGCGCGTCATCGAGTGCGAGCTGTTCGGCGCGCACCATGATTTGGCCGCGGCGCTCGGCGTTTGATTCAAAATCGGATTCGCGCACCAGGCGGTCGTACTCCGGATTGGAATAGCCGGGATAATTCTGAGCTCCCGTGCGCGTTTCCAAGAGGTACAGATAATTCTTGGCGTCGTTGAAATCGGCAACCCAGGCGCCGTCTCCGACGTCAAAATTTTTGGCGCGTAGGTTGGCGTATTGCACCTGGGTTTCAACCCCGTGCAATTCCACAATCACCCAGGGCGCGATGGCGCGCCAATCGTTTTGCACCACCACGGCGACGCGGGGATTGTCACTCGTATTGCGGTGTGAAAATTCGAACCTGAGCGGGTTATTAGGGCCGAAGCCGGCGGCGCGCAACAGGCGCTGGGCCTCCAGGCGGCGCTCAGCCAAAGCGACGTCCGCCCAGCGATAGCGCGCGGTTCCAGGATAGTTGGCGATGCCCGGGGGCACGAACGAAAACGCCGGGCGCTCGCCGGTTTTGTAGATCTGCGACGCCACGAATTCGCGGCCATAGGCCATCGCCAGCGCCTGGCGCACACGCACGTCGTTGAACGGCGGTCGCGCTAGGTTGAAGGAAAAATAATTGCAAGTGAGGTAGGGCGCGACGTGAACATAGCCCGGCAAGGCCGCGCGCAATTGCTCCACTTGATTGGAAGGGAAACGCGTCGCCCAGCCCGACTCGCCGCTCATGACCTTCCGCGCGGAGGCGTTCACGTCATTCGACGGATAGAAATAGAGGTGCTGCAGCGCCACGTTATCGGCGTCAAAAAACGCCGGGTTGCGCTCCAAATGCACGATGTAGTTCGACCACCATTTGCGCAGAATGAAGGCGCCGTTGACGGCGATGTTCTCCGGCATCACCCAATCGTCGCCATGGCGCTCGACCAAATGCTTTGGCACCGGCAGGGCCGTGTAGTGTTTGAGCAGGTGCGCCAGATATGCGGCAGGATATTCGAGCTGAATTTCAAACGTGAGATCGTCGAGCGCGGCGACGCCGAGATCTTCCGGCGCCATGTCGCCGCGATTCACCGCTTCCGCGTTTTTGATCGGATAAAGCAACGATGCGTATTCAGCCAAATTCGCCGGATCCAAGATGCGGCGGAACGCGTATTCGAAATCATGCGCGTCGCACGCTTCCCCGTCCGACCATTGCGCACGGCGCAGATGAAACGTCCAGGTGCGGCCGTCGGCGCTGGTTTCCCAGCTCTCGGCCATGCCCGGCACCGGTTCGGCCTTTTCATTTTCGGTGGTGAGCCCGACGAACATGTTGCCAACAATGTTGTTTTCCCAGGTGCCGGTAGCCTTGTGAGGGTCGAGCGAGAGCGGCTCGGCCTGGTTGGCGATGTCAAGCGAGCGCGCCGCCTTGTCGAAGCCGATCACCTGACCGTTGGCGCAAGCGCCCAGCGTCGCCGCGCTCCCCGCGCCCGCAAGCAGCGCCCTGCGACTAGTCCAGAACGCCAACGATTTTGTTCCCCGGCGCTGCATCTAACGCTCCTTCGGATCGAGCGCGTCACGCAGCCCGTCACCCAGGAAATTGAGCGCCAGCAGCGTGATCAGCATGGTGATCGCGGGCGCGATCAGCAGCCAGGGCGCGTTGATCATCTGTCCCGCGCCATTGGAGATGAGCCGCCCTAGGGATGTCAGCGGCTCCTGCACGCCAAGGCCGATGAAAGAAAGGAAGCTTTCGGCGAGGATGATCACCGGAATATTCAAAGTGGCGAACACAACGACCGGGCCCAGCACGTTGGGGACGATGTGGCGGAAAACGATTTCCAACGGGCGAGCGCCGGCAGCGCGCGCGGCTTCGACGAATTCCTTGCGCCGCAGCGCTATGGTTTGACCTCGCACAATGCGGGCCATGGTGAGCCATTCCACCGCTCCAATGGCGGCGAATATCCATAAGAGCTTCACCATGGGGTCAGGCGTATCAATCACGGTCATCAAGACGATGACAAAGAACACGAACGGAACCGCATAAAGCACGTCGACGATCCGCATCATCACTTCATCAACCGCGCCCCCTATAAATCCGGCGACAGCGCCGTAAGTCACGCCGATAGTCAGCGCCACCGCGGTCGCCGCGACGCCAACCAGGAGCGAGATTCCCAAGCCGGATAAGATGCGCGCGACCAAGTCGCGGCCCTCGGTGTCGGTGCCGAGCAGATGCAGGTTCTCAAATGTCGGCGCTATGCCAACGCTGTCGCGGAAAATGGCGTCCTTCGGATGCACCCAAAGCATCGGCCCGAACGCGGCCATCAACACAAGGATAGCGACGACGTAAAGACTCGCCACCGCCGCCGGATTGCGCATCAGCCGACGGCGCGCGTCCTCCCAAAGCGAGCGGCCCTTGATGGCGCGCGGCTCGGGAGCTTCGTCGAGAAGCGCATCACTCATTGGGTGCGGCTCCTCGGGTCGAGGACGCGATACATAAGGTCCGCGGCAAGGTTCAAGAGGATGATGAGGAACGAATAAAGCAGCACCACGCCCATCACCAGCGTGTAATCGCGCTGCTGGGCGGCCAGCACGAATTGGCGACCGATGCCGGGCAGCTGGAACACGGTCTCGATGACGAACGATCCAGCCATCACGCCGGCAAGCGCTGGCCCAGCATAGGAGACGACCGGAAGCATCGCGATCGGCAGAGCGTGGCGCCAAATCACTTGCGCCTCGGGCAGCCCCTTGGCGCGCGCGGTGCGAATAGCGTTTGAGCGCAGCGCCTCGATCATGCTGGCGCGCATCAGCCGCGAAATGATGGCGATCAAGGGCAGGGACAGCGTCAGCACCGGCAAGACCAAATAGCGCAATCCGTATTCATCGCGGTAGAGCCCCGCCGTTGGCAGCCAATGCCATTCGACGCCGAAGACAAGCTGCATCAATGGCCCGATCACCAGCGGCGGCAGGCACACCCCGCCGATCGCCAGCGCCATGACGAAATAGTCCTGCGCCTTGTTTTGGCGCAGCGCGGCCACCACGCCGAGTCCGCCGCCGACGAGAAGCGCCAGCGTCATGGCGCTGAGGCCCAGGATAGCGCTGGTCGGCGCACCCTCGGCGATGATGTCCGAGACCTCCTTGTCCTTGTAGACCATGGAGGGGCCAAGATCGCCGCGCAGCAGGGCGCCAATATAGCGGGCGAGTTGTTGTTCGAGCGGCAAATCCAACCCAAACTTAGCTTCAAGGCGCTCTTCGATGGCTTGGGGAACCTGGCGTTCTTTCGTGAACGGCCCACCCGGCGCTGCGTGCATCAGCCAGAAAGCGCCGACGATGATCACCAGAAGCGTCGGAATCGCAACGACCAGACGCCGAACGGCTTGTGCAAGCATGCAATCGTCCTGAGGACGTCGCGTCACGGGGGCGCGAGTCGCGGCGAACCTTGCTTCCTTGGCAAGCCGTGTCAACGTGGGCGACCATGGCTGAGTTCCGATGGGTTACCCCTGATTTCGCTGTCGCCGCGCAGCTTGCGCCCGCTGATATCGCTGGGGTTGCGACCGAGGGCTTCATGGCGCTGATCAATAACCGCCCCGAGGGCGAGGAGGCCGGCCAACCCAAGGAGGCTGAGATCAGGGCGGCAGCCCAGGCCGCGCACCTCGCCTACCAGGCGATCCCCTTTGCGGGCCCCCCACCCCCTGGCGTGGTTGCCGCCACCGCCGAACTGCTTGAGCAGGCGCCGGGCCCTGTTTTGGCCTATTGTCGAACCGGCACACGCTCAATAATGGCCTGGGCGATGGCCCAGGCGCTGTCAGGGGCGAGGCCGCCAAACGAAATTATCGCCTTGGCGGCAAAGGCAGGCTACGACTTGGGCGGCGCGCGGGGAGCAATCGAAGCGCTGGCGCCTCGGACTTAACCAAGTGCAGGCGCGACAATGGGGACCACCAGGAGCCACGCGGTTTTGGCCACAATGATCAGGGACAAGGCAAGCAGCACCGTGCGCATGCGGTCCAGCACGAACAGGCAGAAGGCGAGGTCCATGGCGACGTTTAAGCAAATGCCGGGCCGCGGAAAGGCTAAGCGGTGACGGACACATCCTCGCGCATCTTCCAGACCTCCGGCCCGGTCTGGCTAAAGGACTTCCAGTTCGGGCTCACCGGTCTGACCGTGCGCAAGACAGGCGCGCGCGTGCCGTACTCGCCGTCGATCATCAAGCAGGTGACGGCCTGGTTTCGCTTCTTCTTCGCCGCGCAAACTATCGAGCCGATGACGCCCGCCTTCACCATCGCCTTTACGCCGGAGCGGGCGCGGCCCTGGTATTTGATATGGGCGGTGACGCGCGCAGCGGGCGCCACATTAGCCAAGGACGCCGCTTTCGCCGATGTCGTCATGCAGTTTGAGGACGCGACGTACAGCCCCAACGCGCCGCCGGCGCGGTTGAAGCCGGGTGCGCGGCTGGTCAATTTCGGTTGCACCGACGTGTCAAAGTCAAATGTATCGCGCGCCTGCGCGGCGGCGTTTGGCTATCCCTTGGCCGTCGATCCCGCCACACACGTTGGCCCTGCGGTCGAAAAATCCGAGATCAACGCCGCCCATGACGGGCGCATCGTCCAGTGCCCGACACCGGCGCTTCCGGGGCGAGTGTATCAGCGCGTCATCGACAATCGCGGCCTCGACGCCGATCTGGTCGATGATCTGCGCACCTGCACCGTGGGCGGCAAGGCGGCCTGTGTGTTCATCAAGCGCCGCCCCGTAACCAAACGCTTCCTCAACACGAACACGGAAGTATCGCTACGCGCGCCGGAAGATGTGTTCACACCCGCGGAGCTTGAGCAGATCAGCGCGTTCACCCGCGAGATCGGTTTGGATTGGGGCGGTGTGGATGTGCTGCGCGACCGCGCTGACGGACGTTTGTACATCGTTGACGCGAACAAGACAGACATGGGGCCGCCAATTTCGCTCAACCTTCCTGACAAGCTGAAGGCCACGCGTATGTTGGCTGAAGCTTTCCGCGCTTATGTTCGCGGGCCCTCGCAATGATGTTGGCGAGCTGAACCTTCCATGGCGTCGAAAATCCCTTTTGTGCGCGAGATGGACTTCGCCTACGGCGAGCCTCAGCAATTGAGCCCGCTTATCCGCCGCGTTGTGGCGAACAATCCCGGCCCGTTCACCTACAAGGGCACCGGCGTGTACATTGTTGGGCGCGGCGAGGTGGCGCTGCTCGATCCGGGCCCCGACACGGCGGAAAACCTAGACGTGCTGATGCGCGCCATCGAAGGTGAGCGGCTCACCCATATTTTCGTGACCCACTGCCACATGGATCATAGTCCCGCCGCACACCCGCTGGCCGAACGCACTGGCGCCAAGGTTTACGCCAGCATCATCCCGCTCAAGCCCAGTGAGTGCGACAGCGTGCGCATGGAAGCTGGAGACGACACGTCGTTCCGCCCTGATGTGGCGGTGAATGACGGCGATTGCTTTTCGGGACCGGGCTGGACGCTCGAAGCCGTGGCGACCCCGGGGCACACCTCACACCACATGGCCTACGCGTTGCGGGAAGAGAACGCCCTGTTTCCCGGCGATCATATCATGGGCTGGTCGACCACCATCATCGGACCGCCCGACGGCGACATGAGCGCCTATTTGACTAGCCTCGAAAAGGTGCGCGACCGCGATTTCACAACGCTTTGGCCAACCCATGGCCCCCCCGTGCGCGATGTGCGTCCGTTCATCGACGCTTATCTCGAACACCGCCTCGATCGCGAACGCCAAGTCTTGGCGCAGCTCGAACAAGGGAAGCGGCAGATCAAGGACATGGTGACCGTGATGTACGCCGACGTGGACAAACGCCTGCATCCGGCAGCGTGCCATTCCGTGCTGGCGCACATTATCCGACTTGTGGACCTTGGCCGCGTGCGTTGCGACGGCCCGCCGTGCGTCGATAACGAGTACTGGCTTGTGCGCGCCGCCTAGCTGGCGCCTTCTACTTCTTGAAGCCGACGCTGTAGTTCCGCGAGGAAGGGCCGCATGCGCGCGGCATTGGCGCCGAGATCTGACATGCCGACGCGGCTAACCGAGCGCATGTCAATGCGCGCGCCTGAACCATCCGCGCGCACGCGCACGGCGATGTCGTCAACAAAGCCGTACCAAAAGCTCTCAACCGTCGCTTCGATGACGCCGCTGGCGGCATCGACATGGCCCAACGTCCAGCCCTGCTCGCGCGCCAGCGCCAAAGCGATGTCGAATGCGCGAGCTTGGTCAAGACCGGTGGGTATAGCGGCGATATCGGGGTAGGCCTCGCGTTGCAGATCGATGATGGCGCGTCCTTCGCCATCACGCGCGCCAAGCAATTCGAGGTCATTGCCGCTTGGCACGACCGCCCGCGCTTGCGCAACTGCGTCCGAAAAAGTCGGCGGCTCAACCAGATCGGTCGAGATGTCGTGGATGGGCGGAATGCTCTGGGCTTGCTGGCGCACATAGAGCGCATAGCCAATACCGAGCGCGGGGATCAGCAGCGCGATCAACGCCGCGCCCATGCCGCGCCGCGGCGGCGTAAAGAACGCCATCACCAGACCAATCAGCGCCAGCACCGCGACCCCCAGGAGCAGCAAGGGCCCCCAGCGAAACGTCAACTGACCGAAGCCGAAGCGCCAATCCAGGACATGAAACTTCGTCCCCAGCGCCGCGACCAGAAAGTACACCGGCAACAACAACGCCAAGACCAGCGCGGTTCGCACCCAGAAATCACGAAACTTGTCCATTTGGCTCCCCCGGATCGCGCCTACGCGCTCGGCAGTCTGTAATCCTTGAACGTCTCCCGCAACGCCAGCTTATTGATCTTTCCGGTAGCGCCGAGCGGGATTTTCTCCACGTTGGCGACATCGTCGGGCATCCACCATTTCGCGATCTTGCCTTCAAGGAAGCTGAGCACCTGCGCCTTCGTCGGGTTGGCGCCGGGCTTAGGTTCGATGATCAACAAAGGCCTCTCGTCCCACTTGGGATGGGCCACGCCGATCACCGCAGCGCATGCCACGCCCTCGGCCCCGAGCGCGATGTTTTCGATATCGATTGACGATATCCATTCGCCACCGGACTTGATCACGTCCTTGGCGCGGTCGGTGATCTGCATGTAACCAAGCGGATCAAGGGTGGCGACATCGCCGGTGTCGAAATAGCCATCCGCTTCGAGACACTCGCCTTTTTCGTTACGCGCGCCGGCATTCTTGAAATAAGCGCGCGCGACCGCGGGGCCGCGCACCACGAGCCGACCGAAGGCTTTGCCATCATGGGGCTTCTCGACGTTTTCGTCATCGACGATCTTCAGGTCCACCGTGAAGAGCGCCCGGCCTTGCTTCAGCTTGGTCTTGATCTGGGTTTCGTGATCGGCTTCATAAGTTTCCGGCAAGAGCTTGCCGATGGTGCCGATCGGGCTCATTTCCGTCATGCCCCAAGCGTGGATCACTTCAACGCCGTATTCGTCCTCGAATGCGCGCAGCACCGCTTCGGGCACGGCTGAGCCGCCAATGGCGACGCGCTTCAATGTGGTGAGCTTGGACTTGGTTTCGCGCAGATAATTCAGCAACATCAGCCACACCGTCGGCACCGCCGCGGTGAACGTGATCTTTTCGCTCTCCAGCAATTCATAGACGCTTTGGCCGTCGAGCTTGGCGCCCGGCATCACCAGCTTGGCGCCGCACATCGGCGCGACAAACGCGATCGCCCAAGCGTTAGCGTGGAACATCGGCACCACGGGCAGCACTACGTCATTGGCGCCGCAGCCGAAGCAATCGGTCTGGTTGGCGGCCATGGCGTGGATGACATTGGAGCGGTGCGAATAGAGCACGCCCTTGGGATCGCCAGTGGTGCCCGATGTGTAGCAGAGGCCGCACGCGGTTTCCTCGCTGAAGCCGCCCCAGGCCGCGTCCGGCGCATGACCAGCGATGAAATCCTCGTAGGCGATAAGGTTTGGGATGTTCGCCTTGGGCAGATGCTCGCGGTCGGTCAGCGCTACGTAGAATTTGACGCTCGGAAGCTGCGAGGCGATTTTTTCGACGATCGGCGTGAAGGTGGTGTCGAAGAAGAGCGCCTTGTCCTCGGCGTGATTGGCGATCCAGGCGATTTGTTCGGGGAACAGGCGCGGATTCACGGTGTGGAGCACCGCGCCCATGCTCATGGCGCCGTACCAGACCTCCATATGCCGTTCGGTGTTCCACGCCAAAGTCGCGACCCTATCGCCGACGCCGACGCCCCGGGCTTTCAGCGCGTTCGTCACCCGCTTGGCGCGGCGCCAAATGGCGCTGTAGGTCATGCGCGTGATGGGGCCTTCGAGGCTGCGGGTGACCACTTCACGGTGTGGAAAACATGCGTTCGCGTGGTCAAGAATCCTATCGACCGTCAACGGCCAATCCTGCATGAGCCCGAGCATCGCCTGCGCCTCCCTGGTTTTTCTACTTGGGAGCGATGTTAGGCGGGCCGCGCGGCGGCGGCAATTGGGCGAGCGCCTCTTAGGCGGCGCGCAGGAGCAATGCGGGCACCCGAGGCCCTAGCGCCTGCCAACTGAACCGGTGCACCGCGCTCAGCAAGGCGGGCGCCGGTAGCGCTTCATAGCGAGGACGCACCACGCACTGGCGCGCCGCTGGCCACAACGACGCGACGAGCGCGGCAAATTGTTGAGGCAGCGCCGCCCGGTTGAGCAGTGCGACGTCGGCGTCGTCGATGAAGGGTAACAGCCGGCGCTCAGGTTTGGGCGGGCGCGGCGGCGTCGCCCTGAGCGCGAACGCTGTCAACGCCATGTCGAGTCCGCGCATAGCCGGCCTCCCCGAAGGAACCATCCTTGAGCAAGGGTCGGTGCTTCGCGCTGAAGGAAGCGTTAAGGGTAGAGCCGCTGTTTGGCCCAGGCGGACGCCGCGTCGGTACGGGTAAAAACAAGCCGGTCATGCAGGCGGAACGGACGGTCGCGCCAGAATTCGATCGCCAGCGGAACGAGCCGGTAACCGCGCCAATGTGGAGGGCGCGGCACGTCGCCCAGGCCATATTTCAACGCGAACTCGGCGATGCGTTTTTCCAGCGCCAATCGATCCTCCAACGGGCGCGATTGCGAACTCGCCCAAGCGCCCAGACGCGCACCTCGGTCCCGGCTTCGAAAATACGCATCGGCTTCGGCGTCGGACACAAACTCCACCGCACCCCGCACGCGCACCTGGCGGCGCAAGCTCTTCCAATGGAAACACACAGCCGCGCGCGCGTTCTGCTCCAGCTGCACGCCCTTGGCGCTTGCGGCGTTAGTGTAAAAAACAAAGCCGTCGGCGCCGAATTCCTTCAACAAGACCATGCGTACATCGGGGAAGCCCGAAGCGTCAGCCGTGGCCAGCGCCATGGAATTGGGATCGTTCGGCTCCTTCTCGCGCGCCGCCTTGAACCAGCGCTCGAACAACGCGAACGGCTCGGCCTCGGCGAACAATTCCGCGTCGTCCGGCGGCGGCGTCGCGGTCGGGTCGTATCGAGGCGATGGGGGAATGAGATCGTCGCCTGACACGGAATCGTGCTCCTTTTGGCTTCAAACTAGCTATAACCATCCGGAAGCCCCATGTCCCACAACACCTTCGGTCACCTTTTCCGCGTCACCACCTGGGGCGAAAGCCATGGGCCGGCGCTGGGCTGCGTGGTCGATGGATGCCCTCCGGGACTGCCCTTGAGCGCCGCCGACATCCAATATTGGTTGAACCGGCGCCGCCCGGGCCAGAGCCGATTCGTCACGCAGCGGCGAGAACCCGACGAAGTGAAAATCCTGTCCGGCGTGTTCGAGGACGACCGCACGGAAGGACAAGTCACGACGGGCGCGCCGATCTCACTGGCGATCGACAACGTCGATCAGCGCGGCAAGGATTACGAAGAGAACCGAGACCTCTACCGGCCCGGCCACGCCGATTACGTCTACGACGCCAAATATGGCGTGCGCGATTATCGCGGCGGCGGTCGAAGTTCAGCGCGCGAGACGGCCGCGCGTGTGGCGGCGGGCGCTGTGGCGCGGCGTGTGCTGGGCGAGGATATCGTCATCCGCGCGGCTTTGGTGCAGATCGGCAACATCGCCATCGACCGCGCGCGTTGGGACTGGAGCGAGATCGAAAACAATCCATTTTGGTCACCCGATGGCGAAACGGCGAAGCACTGGGAAGCGCTGTTGGACGAGACGCGCGGAAGCGGCAATTCGCTCGGCGCCATCCTCGAAATCGAAGCGACAGGTGTTCCCGCTGGCTGGGGCGCGCCGGTTTATGGCAAGCTCGACGCCGAAATCGCCGGCGCGCTGATGAGCATCAATGCGGTGAAGGGCGTGGAAATCGGCGCCGGCTTCGGCGCGGCGGCGCTCACCGGCGTCGAAAACGCCGACGAGATGCGCGCGGGCGACGATGGCAAACCGATCTTCCTCTCCAACCACGCGGGCGGCGTGCTTGGCGGCATATCGACCGGCCAAGCCATCGTCGCGCGCATGGCGATAAAGCCAACGTCCTCCATCCTCACGCCGCGCCGCACGATCACCCGTGACGGGCGCGACGCCGAAATCTCCACCAAGGGCCGCCATGACCCATGCGTCGGCATTCGCGCGGCGCCGGTGGCGGAAGCCATGCTGGCCTGCGTGCTGGCCGACGCGAAATTGCGCCATCGCGGCCAAACCGGCCATTAATGAACGCGAGTTAGGGTGGCGCTGGCGCCCCGAATTGGGGTAATGTGTCCGCGCGCGTGTGAAATCCGCAGAGGTATTCTACGGCATGGCTGAGCGTTGTTCTATTCTACGGCGTGCGCTCGCGCAGTGCGTTGACAGCCTGCGCGCAACGCCAGCCGCCCGCGAGCGGACGCTCGCCTCCGCGGTGTTCGCCGGAATTTTCGTGTTCGCCGCCGGGAGCGTGGACTATCTGATTACTGGTGGACCCGATTGGAATCCGGGAGGCGGTGAGCTTCAGTCGGCTCAGATTGTCGAGCGCGTAGCCCCAACGTCGCTGCAGGTTGCGAGCTTTGAGCCCCCACCCAGTTTCCCCGCCTTGCTCGCCGTCGAGGCGCCGGAATTCGAGGGGCCGGTCGCCGATTTGCTGGGCGGCTCCGACGAATGGGCGGCGGCGGACCATGAAGACGAAAGCGCACCCAGCGCCGAATTCCACGAATCCCCAAGCGCTGGCAAACAGATCGAGATCGCCTACCCGGCGGAGCCGTCTTTCGCCGCCGGCAAGACCAAACCGCTCGCCACCGTTTCCTGACACTGGACTCGACGCGGATTGCGTGCGGCGCCATAGTGCGCGCGCGGGCCGAACGCGGGCGCCCGCTCAGACGATATTCGTCCAAGTCCCGCTCCATCCCTTCATGGGAAAGGAGCGCGCAGATGACGAAACATATCCAAACTCAGCTCAATGATTTATTTGGTGAGCGCAGGCCCACGCTCTGGGCGACCCGCGAACGCCCGAAAATCGACCGCATCGCCTGCCCGTGGCTGATCCGCCGCTTCATCGACGCAAACGCGGAATTCCTCTACGTGCCGACACCCGACGTGTTCAAGGTGGCCAAGCGCGAAGGCGCGATGGCGTTCGATATCCCCGGGGCGCGCTTCAGTCATGTCGGCGAAAAATGCAGTTTTGACGCCTTTCTGGAGCATTTCGCGCTTGATGACGGGGGTCTTGTCACGCTTGCGCCTATTGTTCGCGGTGCCGACACTGACCGCCATGATCTGGCGCCGGAAGCGGCCGGCTTGCACGCGCTTTCGCTCGGCCTTGCGGCGAATTTCGATGACGATCACGCGCTGTTGGCGCAAGGGCTCGTCATCTATGACGCGCTCTACGCCTGGGCGACCAGAGCCAAGGGCGAGCGCCACGACTGGCGTCCGAATAGTTAGACCTTTCGGAAGCGCATCACTTTGGTGAGGAACGCCAATTCTGTTTCCTCGTGCGCGAGGCCAACTTCCGCGAGCAGGCCAAGGAAATCTTCGCTCAAGTAAGACCCGAAGTACGGCTCGTGGAATCCGACGGGAAAATATTCGAGCATACGGTCCAGATCGGGCGCATCGCCGCTCTGGATGGAATCCGCGAACACCAACACGCCGCCGGGCTTCAGCACGCGCGCAATTTCGCGCAACGCGTCGCGGCGGATGCGCGGTGGCAGTTCGTGGAAAAGGTAGACGCATGTCGCCGCGTCGAAGCTCTCGCTCTCGAACGGCGCCTGCTCCACCGCGCCGGTGATGATGTCCACTTGTGGCCAATCGGCAAGACGCGTGCGCGCCTCGGCGCAATAGGCTGGCGAGAGGTCGAGCCCGGTCGCGGGGATACGGGGAAAGGCAGCGAGGATTTGGCGCAGGAAACGCCCATTGCCGCAGGCAAGGTCAAGCAGCTTCACTTGCCTCTGGTCACGCCCCTTGAGCGCGCGCGCCAGTGACCCAAGCGCGATGCGCCGCATGGCGTCGGCGGCGCCGCCGAACAGGATTTCAACTTGGGTATCGTAGAGCTTGGCGCTCTCCCGCGAAAGCCAGCCGCCGGTTTGGTAGTGGAAGTTTTGCAAATAATAGCTCGGGTAGCGCCGTTCCGCCCCCGTTTGGGCGGTTTGCGTCTCCTGGCGCACTTCCGTGCCATCGCGCTGCAAACGGCGTGCATCAACGCGCGGCAAATCGCGGAAAAATCGCGCTGAATTGCGCAGGGCCGAGAGCGCGCTTTCCACACGCACTTCATCGGGCGCTGGGTAGAGCCCTGCTTCAATGTTGGCGCGATCCTTGGCGAACAGGTCGAGGAAACTTGCGCGGATGCGCGCGGGATCGCCCTCTGCCGCTTGCGGTTTGAATTTGGGATCACCGGGGCGGTCGAACGGCCCGGATATGCGCCGCGCCAGCAAATACTGCCCCAAATACCACGCCACCCGCGCACCCTGGGCGGCGGCGTAGCGGGCGCGGGAGAAATCGCGCATCAAGCTCATGGAATGATCCTAATCCCGCTTGGCAATTCGTCGAGACGACAATTTGCTACCGCTTTTCTGCATTGCCGGCGGTTTTTCCTTTGGTTTGGGCCATTTGGTGATGCGCTTCATGAGGCCGGGGATTTGCAGGCGTCCTTCGGGGCGTGTCTTGCCCATGACTGACACGTTGGCTTG
Source organism: Terricaulis sp. (assembly GCA_040080805.1). Lineage (GTDB taxonomy): Bacteria > Pseudomonadota > Alphaproteobacteria > Caulobacterales > Aquidulcibacteraceae > Vitreimonas. Next base: position 60,569 of record JBEBHQ010000012.1, read on the forward strand.
ATGCACTGTGTCCGGATCGCCTGACGCCAAAGGGTGCCACCAGAACAGATCGCGCTTTTCGTTGACCAACCGGTACGCGCAGGTCTTTGGCAGCCAATTCAACGTCGGCACGTTTTCCGGCGTCAGCTTCACGCAATCGTGCACACGCTTTTGCCGGTTGGTATAGTCCGAGCATTGGCAAGCGCCCGAGTCGAACAATTTGCAGGCGACGTCGGTGAGATAAATTTCACCACTGTCCTCGTCCTCAAGCCCGATCAGGCAGCACTTACCGCAGCCGTCACACAAGCTTTCCCATTCCGGCTCGCTCATCTCCGACAGCGACTTGGTTTTCCAGAACGGTTCGCTCATCGCTCCAAGGCTCCGACGATTTCCACGTGCGGGCTCCAGCGGAATTGGTCCACGGGGGTGACGCGGGTGAGGTGGAAGCCATATTCCACCAGCACCTTGACGTCGCGCGCGAAACTGGCTGGGTCGCACGAGACATAAGCCAGCTTGCGGATCGGCGCGCGGCCGATCTGTTCGGCTTGCAGGCGCGCGCCCGAACGCGGCGGATCAATCACGGCGCCGTCGAATTTCTTCATCTCCAGTGTGGAAAGCGGCGTACGCAACAAATCGCGACGCAGCACTGTCACTTCCTTGAGCGCCCCACCGGTCCCATCGGCGGCGCGCTTCAGCGCCGCGAGCATTTCGGAATCACTTTCCGCCGCTGTCACTTCGGCGAACTCGGCGAGTCTGAGCGCAAACGTGCCAATGCCGGAGAAGAGATCAATGACCCGCGCGGAGCCCGCGAGCGCTTCAAGCGTAAGCCGCGCCAGCGTCTCTTCACCCTCGGCGGTCGGTTGCAGGAACGCGCCGGGCGGCGGATTGACCAGCGCCCGGCCCATGCGCAATTGCGGTTTCGCGCGCTCGACAACCGGCTCGCCATCCATCGACAGCCGCGCCAGATTCAACCCGTCGGCCGCCGCGCTCAGCGCCTCCAAAGCGGCGCGATGCAAAGCTTGTGCGCGCCCTGCCCCTTTGATGGCGACATCAACACCGGCATCGGTCAACAAGCACTGCAGAGTGATTTCGCCGCGCTGCGGCAACACCAGTTCCGCCAGCGGCGCCAGTTTCAACGCCACAATTTCCAGTTCGGGCGCGAGCACCGGGCAAGCCGCGATCGGCGTCAGCCGCGCACCGCCCCGTTCGATGAAGCCGATGCGCACCTGGCCGTGCTGACGGGCGGCATGGAAAGCCGCGCGCCGCCGCCCCAGCCCCCAAGCCGGGAGCGTGGCGTCCACCCGCGCCCCGCCCATGCCGCGACGCGCGAGTGCTTGCACGACCTGCTCGCGCTTCCAGCCCAGATAAGCGCCCTCGGCCCAGTGCTGCAGCTGGCAGCCCCCGCAGCGCCCGAAATGGCGGCAGGCCGGCGCCTGGCGCTCCGGGCTCGGGGTCATAATCTGCGCCAGGTCGGCCCGGTCCCCGATCACGCGCGCACGCACGCGCTCTCCTGGGAGCGCGAACGGAACGTAAATCAGACCAAACTCGCTCTCGGCAGTTGCGTCTCCGCGCGCGCCCATCGCGGTTACGTCCAGCTCCCGCTCCATGGGCGCGGCGAAGCCTGGCCCTTTGCGCGCGCCGGAGGGCGTCTGGGCAGGCCGGGCGTGGCGGTGGGGGCGCTTCATGCGGCGTTCAGGTTCGATCTGTTGTTATCGGCCCCGACAGACAGGAGCGCACCATGCGAGGTCAAGTTCTCATCGCTGCCGCGGCGGCCTTTGTCGCCTTCGCCCAACCGGCGACGGCGCAAAACTACTCCAACTACCACGACGAGCATGTCGCCACGCAGCGTCAGTGCCAGCAATCACGTAACGGCAACACAGCCGCGGGTGCTGTGGTCGGCGGCTTGGCCGGCGCGGTTTTGGGCAGCCAGGTTTCGGGCAGCGGACACCGCAGCGACGGCAGCATCCTCGGAGCGGTTCTTGGCGCCGCCGTGGGCGCTGGCATCGCCCGCTCCAACGCGCGCTGCGAACAAGTCCCCCAAGGCAGCTACGACCCCTACAATGGCCAAGCCTACGGGCAAAATCCAAACGATCCTTACGCCCAGGACCCGTACAAGGACGATGATCTCGAGGGCGGCCCGTATCGGCAATCCGGGTACGATAGGCGCGATTACGGCCGCAACGACGATTGCCGCATGGGCCAGTTGATCACCCGCGACCCCTATGGACGCGAGTACCGCGAAAACGTCATGATGTGCCAAGGTCGCGACGGCGTCTGGCGCCCGCAATAAGCTAATTTCACTTCTAACCTAGAGACCTCCGCCCCGGCCCAAGGCCGGGGCGTTTTATTATGAGAAACACTCAGCGCTTCAAGTGCGCGAGCAGTTCGAGATTGCCATCGCCGCCGCAAATGGGCGAATCGGTTTTTGCCGCAAGGCGAAACCCTTCGAGGCCACCCAGTGAATCGATCGCAGCCTGAGCCGCGGCGCGGGCGATGTCGTCGGGCAGCACGCCACTTTTGCCGGCGTTCGGGCCTGCCTCGAATTGCGGTTTGATAAGCACGACGAGGTCAGCGTTCTCGGCGGCGAGCGATAGGGGAACGGCGAGCGCTTTCACTGCCCCAATAAAGCTCACGTCGCACACAAGCAGGGACGGCGCCTGCGGAATCAAAGCGCGTGTCAGCGCGCGCGCATCGGTGCGCTCTAAATTCACCACTCGTGCGTCTGCGCGCAGCAAAGCGTGCAATTGGCCGTGACCGACATCGACCGCGTAAACGCGAGCGGCGCCGCGCGCGAGCAATACCTGGGTGAAGCCGCCCGTCGAAGCGCCGACATCGAGGCATACCCGCCCACCAGGGTCGATGCCGAACACATCAAGCGCATGCGCGAGCTTTACGCCGCCGCGCGACACCCATGGATGGGGCGGCGTGAATTCGATCAAAGCCGCCTCGGCCACGAGGTCCGACGGTTTGGCGACCAACACGCCATCAGCGCGCATCCCGCCCGCCTCGATCGCGGCACGGGCCTTGGCGCGGCTCTCGGCGAGGCCGCGCGCCACGATCAGTTGGTCAGCGCGCATCCGGGACATAAGGCCTCCTGGCGCTGCATTGACGCAAAGGCAAGCCTTTCCGCTTGATCGGCGCGCGTCCGCCGCGCAAGTCTCGCGCCCAACACTGGGGAGAACCACATGGGACAGATTTCACGCCGCGCGCTGCTGGCCAACGCCGCGGCGCTTTCGGGCCTCCTGGGCGCGTGCCAGCCGAGCACGGCTTTAGGCGACGCCTTGGACGATCTTGACGCAACGGGCGTGGCGGCGCGCATTCGCGGCGGCGAAATCACTGCGGCGGAAGCGCTCGAAGCCGCCATCGCGCGCGCCGAGCGCGTCAACCCACAGCTCAATTTCATTGCCTCGCCCACCTACGATTACGGACGCGCGCGCGCCGCCGCGCAGTTGAGCGGGCCGTTCGCCGGCGTGCCGACGCTGATCAAGGATCTGATGCCGGTCACGGGCTTGCCCACGCGCTATGGCTGCCGCGCCTTCGCCAATTCTGTCGCCGATGCGCAGCCGCCCTACATGGACGCAGTGTTGGCGTCGGGTCTGGTGCCGTTCGGCAAATCTACCACGCCGGAGTTTGGCCTCACCGCCACCACCGAGCCGCTCCTCGGCGGGCCAACACATAATCCGTGGGACGTCACGCGCTCCAGCGGCGGCTCCTCGGGCGGCGCGGCTGTCGCGGTGGCGGCGCGGGTCGTGCCGATCGCGCACGCCAGCGACGGCGGCGGTTCGATCCGCATCCCCGCATCGTGCAACGGCCTTTTCGGGCTCAAAGTTTCGCGCGCACGCACAATCTCGGACGGGCGCCCGGAAAGCGGCATGTCGATCTCGGTCAACGGCTGTGTCAGCCGCAGCGTCCGAGACACCGCCGCCTGGCTGGCCGCGACCGAGCAAAGCGGCGAAGGCGCGGTGTTTGCGCCAACCGGCATGGTGGACGGGCCGAACACGCAGCGCCTGCGCATCATTGTCTCGATCCCCGACGCGCGCGGGCGAGAACCCGATCCCGAAGTGCGCGCAGCCATCGAAGCCGCCGCTGAGCTGTGTCGCTCGCTGGGCCATGACGTCCGCGAAGGCCGTCCTACCTTCGACGGCGAAGCGTTTTCGCGCGACTTCATCCTGCTCTGGGCCGCGAGCGCCGCGGAGGTCGTGCAAATGGTGCAAGCCAATGCTGGTGGCGCGCCGCTTGATCAATTGCTCGAACCGCTCACGCTCGATCTGGCCGCGCACTACCAGGCGGCCGGGCCCGCGGCATTGGAAGCCGCCATCGTCCGCCTGCATCAGGTCGAAGCGCAATACGCGACAGTATTTTCCGACGCTGACGTAATGTTGACGCCAGTGCTCGCCAAGCCGCCCTTGCCGCTTGGTGAAATCTCACCGACCCTGGGCATGGCGGGCTTCGGCAAGGTGCTCGACTATGTCGGCTACACGCCCTTGCAAAACGTGGCTGGCGCGCCGGCGATGAGCGTGCCGCTGGCTTGGTCCGCCGCGGGGCTGCCAATCGGGGCGCACTTTTCCAGCGCCAAGGGTCAGGAACGGCGCCTGCTGGAATTGGCTTATGAGCTGGAGCAGGCCCAGCCCTGGGCCGACCGCAAACCGGGCGTGAACGCAGGCTGAACCCATGCTCCACACTCCCGCCCCGATTGCAGGCTACGCGCGAACTATGACGATACGCAGCGCCCTGTGCGCCCTTTCCATCGCGGCGTTCGCGGTCGCGCCCGCGGACGCTCAACAGCCGGCCCCGGAAGAACAAGCGCCCGTGCGCGCGGAGGATTGGTATCGTACACAATTGGTCGAACTCTCCGAAGTGCTGGGCGGCTCACACTATTTGCGCATCCTCTGCGACGGGCGCGGCGATCAACGCTGGCGCGACTACATGCGCGGGGTCATCGAGCGCGAACCTGAGCACAACGCGGCGCTGGTCGAGGGCTTCAACCGCGGCTATCGCAACGAGGAGGCGCGCTTTCCCGTTTGTGACAGCGCCACGCGGCAGATGGAGGCCGAGCTTCGCGCGCGCGGCTTGCGCGTCGCCCAGGGCCTAAGCGCCCGCCACGCCGATTAGCATGAGTGATGAGTCCAAAGGCCGCGCGCTTGCGCTTATCCTCGACGCCTGGGAGCAGGCGCTCGCGGACGGCGCCGAACCTGAGGTAATCGCGTCGGCCGCGATCTACGCGGCCCTTGCCGACATGGTGGATCGCTACGGCGCGGAAGCGGTAGCGGAATTTTGCGCAACGCTCCCGGAGCGCGCCCGCCGCGGCGAATTCACCTTGGGCGAAGACAAAACATAAGCGTCAGGCACTAACGGCCCGCCCAGATATCTTCCAGCCACGTGCGCGGAGGGCCGCCTTCCGCCAGCGCGCCGGCGCGGGCGAGGAACAGATGGCGCGCAATTTCTGCTTGGCTCTCGATATTGTAATTTGCGAGTTTGGCGCCGACGATCGGCTTGTAGACATAAGCGCCATTGCCCAGCGCGCCGAGTTTGGCGCCCGCCAACACCACACCGCGCGCCGCCTGCCACACATGCATGAGCTCATGCACCACCCAAGCTTGTTCCTCGATCGGCGCGGAGGCGAAGTCGCGCCATGCGCGCCACTTGGAAAAAACGATGGTGCGGCCCAGCGGCACCATGGCGGCGAATCCTAGCCTAGGCGCTTGCAGCACTTGTATTTTAGGCCAGGCGATTTCACCGCCAAACACCGAACGGCCGAAGGCGATTTCGCCCGCGCTTAGCAGGCGGCGCTCCCAAATTTCCATCATGTCGTCGATCTTCATGGGGGGCATATTGCTCCAAGGAAAGCGCACAAAAAAGACCGGCCCAGCCAAAGAGCTGGGCCGGACGGCGCGCATCTGGGAGTGTTGAGGGTGCGCGCCGGTTTTACGGCGTCCGCGCGACTTCGTACTCGCCCCGGCCCCTCGCTCAAACGTCTTCGCTCCTGATCAAACGAGTGCGCCCCAAATTACCGTCGCGACTTTTTTCAGTGGCGAGCGTAAATCTGGGGCATGAAAACGCCCTTCGAAGTCCTGGTGGCCCGAATTGAGACATTGGCGCTCGATGCCGTCGTGAACGCGGCCAATCGCCAGCTGGCGCCGGGCACTGGGGTCGATGGCGCCCTCCGCGCTGCCGCCGGGCCGGAACTGACACGCCACACCGAGAATTTGCCGCCGCTCGATGTCGGTGCGGCGATAATGACGCCCGCCTTCAACGCTCCGGCGCGCCACATCATCCACACCGCCGCGCCGATCTGGACCGCGCCTGGCGAAGAAGGCGCCAAGGTCGCTGGCCTCGCGCGCTGCTATTCGACCTCGCTCGCCTTGGCCGCGCAGCACGACCTCACCTCCATCGCTTTCCCGTGCCTCGGCACCGGCAATTTCGGGTGGCCGCGCGGTTTTGCTTGCGCCATCGCCATCGCCGCTTGCGAAGAAGCACTCGCTGAGGCCCCCAGCATCGGGCGGCTTGTGTTCTGCTGCTTCACCGAAACGGACGCGGAACTCTATCGCGCGGGGCTTGCCTAAAGCATCGGGCCTTAAATGCGACGCAGCTTTTGGATCAGGCGTGAGGTCGCATTTAAGGCCCCAAAGATGCTTTAGATTCAAAGAGTCCTAAAGCAACGGACTTGAAATTCGCTCCCCGGCGGCCATCCAAGCGAGGCGAATTTCAAGTCCGTTGCTTTAGCCCGCCAGCGTCTCCAAAAAACGCAAGGGTTCGCCGCCGCTGGGCGTTATCACTTCACCGTCGCTCATCACGATAGTACCGCGAATGATCGTCGCCACCGGCCAGCCTTTGGCTTCGAAACCATCGAAGGGCGTCCAGCCGCAGCGTGTGGCCTGATCCTCGGCGCGAATGGTGCGGCGCGCTTTCATGTCCACCAACGTAAAGTCGGCGTCGTAGCCTAGCGCGATGCGGCCTTTGCCCTCAATGCCAAACACGCGCTGCGGGCCAGCGCTGGAGAGATCGACGAAGCGCGCCAAGCTCATGCGCCCCTCGTTCACATGCGTCAGCATCACCGGCACGAGCGTTTGCACACCTGGCATGCCGGAGGGCGATTTTGGGTACGCTTGCGCCTTTTCCTCGCGCGTATGCGGCGCGTGGTCAGTGGCGATAATGTCAACGACGCCCTGGGCGATGCCGAGCGACCACAGCGCCGCGCGATCGGCCTCGTAGCGGATCGGCGGGTTCATCTGGGCAAATCCGTTCAGGCGTTGGTAAATCTCCGGGCCCGCGAACGTGAGGAATTGCGGCAACGTTTCCACTGTCGCCACGTCCTTCGCCGTCGCCAAAAACTCCATCTCAATGGCCGACGAGACATGCAGCACGTGGACGCGCTTGCCAAAGGCGCGCGCCGCTGCGACGAGGCGTTGCACCGCCAGCAGCGCTGTCTGATCGTCGCGCACTTCGGGATGGCTGGTCCAATCGCCTTCACGCGCGAGCGGTTTGCGCGCGTTGAGCCGGGCTTCATCCTCGGCGTGAAAGGCGCCGCGGCGGCGAATGCTCTTCAACACGCGGATCAGGCCTTCATCGTCGCCGATCAGCAGCGAACCGGTGGATGAGCCCATGAAGGTCTTGACGCCGCAGCACCCAGGCAGCCGCTCCAACTCACCCAATTGGTCTGCATTCTCACGCGTCGCGCCAACATAGAAAGCATGATCCACATGGGCGCGGCCCTTGGCGCGGGCGAGCTTTTCGGCAAGCGCCTCCGCGCTCGTCGTTGGCGGCGCGGTGTTGGGCATCTCAAACACGGAGGTGACGCCGCCCAACGCGGCCGCTCGCGTGCCGCTCTCCAGATTCTCCTTCTGCTCATTGCCGGGTTCGCGGAAATGCACCTGCGTATCGATCACGCCCGGCAGCACGTGCAAGCCCGCCGCCTCAACCACGCGGTCGGCGGAGAGCCGGGCCAAATCACCGATGGCGGCGATGCGCCCGCCGCTGACGCCGATATCGCCTAGCCCTTCGCCGGCATGGTTGATGATGGTTCCACCGCGCACGATGAGGTCAAACGTATTCATCTCAAACCCCCAGCATGCAGCAGATCGAGCGCCTCGGCCTCGACGGCGTCAATGCTGACATCCTCCATCGCCGTGTTCGCGTCCAGGCCGGTAAGCGCGGCAATTTCGGCCAAGCCGCGCCCACGCAATGTGCGGACGCGCGGACCAAAGGGCGCACGCGCGCGCTCGTCGGTCGGGCCAAACAGGGTCAGCGTCGGCGCGCCCATGGCGGCGGCGATATGGGTGAGTGCGTTGTCGTTGCCGAGACACAAAGTCGCCCGCTCCATCAGCGCCGCGGCGTCCAGCAGATCAAGCCCATCACTCAAATCCGCCGCCGCTACGCCATCGGCGTCCAGACTTGAGACAATCATTCGGATCAGATCCGCGTCGCGCCGCGCTGCCCCGAGCACTACGATGCGCGCTTCGCCCAGTGGCCCGCCCGCAAGCCTGCGCGCGACGGCGGCGAAGCGTTCCCACGGCCAACGCTTGGCGTCGGTGACGCCCCCCGGCGCGAGCACCAGCACGGGCGCGGCGCCAGGGGCGAGGGCCGCGGCTCTAGCGCGCGCGACGGCGTCAACCCACAGTTTCGGCGCAAGCGGGCGCGCCGACCCCATCGCCTCCGCCCAGTCTTCGGTGCGATGGCGCAGCACCGCCGCCGGCTTGAGTGCGACCCGCCGCGCCGCTGCGAGCGCGCCGCCCGGAAGGCCGCCGCGCGCGTCGATCACAAGGTCAAAACGTTTGCGCACTAGCTCAAACCAGAGCCGCCACATTTCTCCAAGTCCGCCGCCTCGGGCGATGACGTGGCGCGCCGCCAAGCCCGGCGCCGCCCGAAAGAGCGCGGCCGCCTCTGGTCCGCTGACAATACACACCTGGTCGCCTTCGCTCAGCGCGTACGCGAGCGCCCCCGTCGCGAGCACGGTCTCGCCCAGATCGAGCGGCGCAATGAAGAGCAGAGAGGCCATGAGCGGGGTTAGGCGTCAGAGCGGTAAATTCCAAGTCAACAACGCCTTGCAGCCCAAGCAAGGCCGGGCCAAGTGTGGCGCCATGGCCGCTCTGCTCGCCCTCGATCGCGCGCTTTTCCGCGTCTCCGGACCTGATGCGCGCGGCTTCCTGCAAGGCATGCTGACGCAGGACATTGAACGATTGGGAGAAGGCGCGCTCCGCTACGCCGCGCTGCTCAGCCCTCAGGGCAAGCTGTTGGCGGATATGTTCGTCGAGGCCGGCCTCGATGGCGCGGTGCGGCTTGACGCCCCGTCCGCGCGCGGCGCGGCGCTATCGCGGCGCCTCTCCATGTACAAATTGAGGGCGCGTGTCGATGTGGAGGACCTCAGCGACCGCTTTGGCGTCATATTCAGCGAGGCGCCCTTTGAAGGGGCGATCGCCGATCCGCGCTTACCCGGCGGCGCGCTTGGCTGGCGCAAAATAGCGTCAAGAGCTGAAGCGGCTAAGCTCGCGGACGGCGCGGCTGTGGTTGAGCGCAATCGCCTCGCAGCTGGCGTTCCAGACCTCGCCCGCGATTGCGGTGAGGAGGAAGTCTTCGCACTTGAAGCGCTGCTCGAAGAAATGCACGGCGTCGATTTTCAGAAGGGTTGTTATGTCGGGCAGGAAAATGTGAGCCGCATGAAGCGGCGCGCGACGACACGCCGGAAATTTTGCCCACTGCTATTCGAGGGCCCGCCGCTGGCGTTCGGGACATCGGTACGCGCGGGCGAAATTGACCTAGGCACAGTGCGCGGCGGCCTCGCGGGGCGAGCGCTGGCCTTGCTGCGCCTCGACCGCGCGTTCGCCGCGGTCGAGGCTGGCAAACGCCTTGCCGCGGACGGGCGCGAAGTGCGCCTCGACCCGCCCGCCTGGCTGGTCCTACCGCCACGCGAGGGCACGCCTTCCAGCGAGCCCGATTGACGCTCCGCCGAGGGAGGTTTAAGCGCCGCAATTCCGCGCCAGCTCCAAAGCGCCAGAAGGAACACCGAGCTTGACAATCGTCATCTCCGCGACCGGCCTCTACGCGCCGCCCCATTCGGTCTCCAATTCCGAATTGGTCGCCTCCTACAATTCCTACGCCGAGCGCTATAATACAAAGAACGCGGCCGATATCGCCACCGGCGTGTTGCCGGCTTTGCAGCCCTCCAGCACCGAATTCATCGAGAAAGCCTCCGGCATCAAGTCGCGCTACGTACTCGACAAAGCCGGCATTCTCGACGTCGAGCGCATGGTTCCCGATATTCCCGAACGGCCCAACGAACAGATCTCGCTGATGGCCGAAGTCGCGGTGATCGCCGCGCGCCAAGCGCTGGAGCGCGCCGGCCGCGCGCCCAGCGATATCGACGCCGTCATTTGCTCGTGCTCTTCGCTGCAGCGCCCCTACCCCGCGCTCGCCATCGAGGTGCAGGACGCGCTCGGCGCGGGCGGCTTTGGTTACGACATGAACGTCGCGTGCTCGTCGGCGACATTCGCTATCCAGAACGCCGCCGACATCGTGCGCGCGGGCCATGCGCGGTCGGTCCTGGTGGTCAACCCGGAGCTTTGCACCGGTCACCTCAATTTGCGCGACCGTGACACCCATTTTATTTTTGGCGACGCGGCCGTGGCGATTTTGGTCGAACACGCCAGCATTGCCCCGCCCGGCGCGTGGGCCATTCTCGGCACCAAGCTACAGACGCGCTTCTCCAATAACATCCGCAACAATTTCGGCTTCCTCAATCGCTGCGCCCCGGAATGGAAGGACATGCCCGACAAGCTGATCGTTCAGCAGGGCCGCAAAGTGTTCAAGGAAGTCGTGCCGATGGTGTCGGAAATGATCCTACAGCATTTGGCGGAGCTGGAGCTGAAACCCGCCGACCTTCGGCGGCTGTGGCTGCACCAAGCCAATTCCAACATGAACCGGCTGATCGCCGAACGCATCCTTGGGCACGAAGCGAGCCAAGACGAAGCGCCCACCGTGCTCGACGAATACGGCAACACAGCCGGCGCGGGCTCGATCATCGCCTTCCACAATCATTCCGCCGACTTGCTCGCCGGCGACCGCGGCCTCATCTGCTCCTTCGGCGCTGGTTATTCCGCAGGCAGCATCTTCGTGCAGAAGGCGGCGTAAGCATGAGCAGCTGAAGAGTTCCACAATTATTCAGCCGACCTCCTCGCCAGCGCCCACTCCCTCGTCCGCGCCTTCAGCGCCGACAATTCCCTCGGCAGTATTTTTGTGCAGAAAGCGGCGCAATCATCAGGCCACTGGCGCGCCGCGCGGCAGCAGCGTCCACCAGCGCGCTGGCGCGTTCATGCGCTCGGCGGCGAGGCCCGCTTCGGCGCCGGCGCCGAAGAACACATCGCCGCGTAGCGGCCCGCGCCGGATAGCGCCGCCAGTGTCTTGCGCCACCAGCAAGCGTCGAAATGGCGCGCCGTCATAGGCGCCATCGACAAACACGATCGCGCCGTAAGGGTGAAACGCTGGATCGACGGCGATAGAACCAAGCGGCGTCAGCGGCACGCCGGAGGCGCCGCGCGGGCCAGCGCTGGGATCCTCGATCGGTTCTTCGTTGAAGAACACATAGGAGGGATCGGCGTTAAGCGCCTGACGTGTAACATCCCCACCTCGCGCGTCGCTCCACGCTTTGAAATTCGACCACGTTGCGCCGCCTTGCAGTTCGCCGGCGTCACGCAACGCCCCCAATGCCGAACGCCAACGGTATCCGTTTTGCGCGGCGTAGGCGGCCCGCGCCTGCGCTCCGCCTGGAAACGCCATGCGCCCGGAGCCTTGCACCTGCAGATTATAGACATCCACCGGATGCGCCCATGCGAAGGCCTGATCCGCGCCGACCGCTATCTCGCCACGGCGCGGATAGGGACGCACGTCGGCGCCGACAATTTGACCCGTGAGTCTGCGCGGCGCCCCGCGCAATGTTTCATCGTCATAGGCTTCGGCGAAGGCGGCGATATCCACGCTCACCATATCACCCGGCCTGCGCAGCAGCGGTGCGGAATAATAAGCATCCGGCGCGCGGCGCGCTTCGATGATCGGCTCGTAATAAGCTGTGAGCCGCGCTTCGCCCCCGCCGCGCACAAGGTGCGGTGTGAAATGTGCTTCGAAGAAAGCGTGCTCGCTTCCGGGCTGCGTCGTTTGCGCCGCCGCGCACGCTGGCGCCCAATCGCCCACCGTACCGCCATAGCGCCCGCCGCCGACAAGGGCGGCGTCTGGCGCGCGTAAACGGCGCCCGTCGCACGAGCGTCGAAACGCCAAGAGCGCGTGAGCGAGATCGGCGCTCGCCCAGTCCGGAACGTCCGCGAAACGAGCGGGCGAGAGCGCGAAGGCCGCCGCTTGGGCGGGCTGACTCTGAGGCGTCGGCGTGGTGGCGCATGCGGTTAGGGCGAGAAACACGAAGGCGGCAAGGCTGCGCATGGGCGGCTCCAAGTCTGGGTCTTCAGCGTCTAGCTCACGGCGACACGCTTAGCAGCCACACTCGGGTTTCGCTTGCGTCACGAATCTGTTGCGGCTAAGTTCAGGGGGTTATGCTCAATTTAAGCATAAGGTGTGAGCGGCGGCCTTCCCATGGAAGCTGTCACGCTCCATATATGCTCTGACTGAGTATAAATGCCCATCTCGGGCGCTTGGAGGCCTGAAATGGCCCGGATTATTGACGCACCCCTTACCGGCAGCGAAGCCTCGGGCTGTGATCCGCGCGCCGTCCATGGCAGCTGGGGCGCGCTCGACGCCGCCGCCCGCCGCGGGCTTGCCTACAATGCCCAGGTGCGAGCTGAGACCGACGCGCTCTACGAGCGCGTAAAGCACGCCATCCCCGCCATCGAATGGCCAGCCTATGCGCCGCTGATCGCGGCGATCAACCGCATGAAGCGGGCGAAGAACGCCGTCATCCTCGCGCACAATTACATGACCAGCGATATCTTCTATTGCGTCGGCGATTTTCGCGGGGACTCTTTGCAATTGGCGCGCGAAGCGGCGGAAACGGACGCCGGTATCATCGTCCAGGCCGGCGTGCGCTTCATGGCCGAAACCTCGAAATGTCTGGCGCCCGAAAAAACCGTGCTGATCCCGGACCTGCGCGCCGGCTGTTCGCTCGCCGCCTCCATCACCGGAGCTGACGTGCGCCTGATCAAGGCGCGTTATCCGGGCGTGCCCGTCGTGACTTACGTGAACACATCGGCCGAGGTGAAGGCCGAGAGCGATGTCTGCTGCACCTCGTCGAACGCTGCCGCCATAGTGGAATGGGCCGCGCGCACCTGGAACAGCGATCGCGTGATCCTGCTGCCGGACGAATTTCTGGCCAAGAACGTCGCGGCGCAGACGGGCATCAAGATCATCTCCTGGCATGGGCGCTGCGAAGTGCACGAGCGCTTCACGGTGGAAGACGTGGCCGAGCTGCGCGCCGCCCACCCCGGCCTCATCGTCCTGGCGCATCCCGAGTGCCCGCCCGACGTGATGGCGGCGGCTGATTTTGCCGGCTCAACGGCGGCGTTGCAGGATTACGTCGTCGAGAAACGTCCGGGCAAGGTGGTGTTGCTCACCGAATGCTCGATGAGCGACAACGTCGCCGCTGCCGCGCCGGATGTTGATTTTATCCGCCCCTGCAATCTCTGCCCGCACATGAAACGCATCACGCTCGAAGGAATCTACGATGCTCTGGCGGAGATGAAGCACGAAGTGATCATCCCCGAAGATGTGCGCGTCCGCGCCAAACGCGCCATCGATGCCATGCTGGCGCTGCCGAAAGAAAAGCCGCGCGCGTTCGAGACAGGGCGCGCGGAGGTCGCGGTTGAATTGGTGTGACGCGCGCTGACCCGATTCTCATTGTTGGGGCTGGGCTCGCGGGGCTTTTCCTCGCGCTGAAGCTCGCGCCGCGCCGCGTTGTGGTGTTGAGTCCAGCGCCGCTTGGGCAGGCGTCCTCCAGCGCGTGGGCGCAAGGCGGGCTCGCCGCCGCGTTCGCGCCAAGCGACAATGCTGACCTGCACGCGCAGGACACCATTGCGGCGGGCGCGGGGCTCGTCGATCCGGTGATCGCGCGACTGATCGCCGAGGAAGGCCCCGCGAGGGTGATGGACCTGGTCGCGCTTGGCGTGCCCTTCGACCGCACGCCTGACGGCCAATTGGCGCAGAGCCTGGAGGCTGCGCATTCGCGCCCGCGGGTCGTGCGTGTTTCTGGCGACCTCGCCGGCAGGGCCATCATGGACGCGTTGATCGAGGCCGCGCGCGCGGCAGCGCACATACGCATTGTCGAGCACGCACGCGCGGAGGCGCTTCTGCGGGACGACAATGGCGCCGTGAGCGGCGTGATGTGCGCCGCCCCCGGTGGCGTCACCAGGTTCGAGGCCCCCGAGACCGTGCTCGCCACCGGCGGCATCGGCGGATTATACGCGATCACCACCAACCCGCCTGAAGCGCTGGGCCAGGGCCTAGCCATGGCGGCGCGCGTCGGCGCGCTCATTGCCGACCCCGAATTTGTGCCATTCCACCCCACCGCCATCGATATCGGCCGCGACCCCGCCCCCCTCGCCACCGAAGCACTGCGCGGCGAAGGCGCTCATATCGTCAATTCCAAGGGCGAGGCGTTCGTCTCGGACCTCGCGGCCCGCGATGTCGTGGCGCGCGCCATCCACCTCGAGCGCATGGCAGGGCGCGACGCATTCCTCGACGCGCGGACGGCGGTCGGCGCCAAGTTCCCGGATCATTTCCCCACCGTGTTCGCCGCCTGCATGGATGCCGGTCTCGATCCGCGCACGACGCCGGTCCCGGTTGCGCCCGCAGCGCACTATCACATGGGCGGCATCGCCACCGACGTCTGGGGCCGCAGCAGTGTCGAGGGATTGTGGGCCGTCGGCGAGTGCGCCTCAACCGGAGCGCACGGAGCAAATCGGCTTGCCTCCAACTCACTCCTTGAAGCAGTGGTATTCGCCAATCGCATCGCCGAACGGCTGCGCGACAAGGCGCCAGGTTCGGCAATGTTGGCGCACCCAGCGCCGCCGCCGCCGACCTTGCCCGCAATCGCGCACGCCGAGCTGCGCGCGCTGATGCAAGCCCATGCCGGGGTCGTCCGCGAGGCGGCTGGGCTTTCCGCCGCACTCGACCGCATCGATGCGCTCTGCGATGTTCATGGCGCATGCCATGCGCTCGTCGCGGCGCGTCTTATTGTTTTCGCCGCCCTGGCTCGCACAGAGAGCCGCGGCGCCCATTTCAGGAGCGACCACCCAAATGCCACCGCGCCGCAACGCACCTTCCTCACAACACCCGGCGCGCTTACTCCCGCCGCTGCCTGATGTCGTGCTGGAACCCATCGTCAAGCTGGCGCTCGCCGAGGATCTGGGCGTGGCGGGCGATGTCACCACCGACGCGCTGATCGACCCCGACACGCAAGGGCGCTGGGCCGTGCGCGCGCGTGAAGCGGGCGTGGTCGCGGGCCTTGATGCCGCGACGCTCGCGGGCTGGATGATTGATGCCGATATGCAATTTACGGTGTCGGCGCCAGATGGCGCGCGCGTGCGCGCCGGCGACACCATCATGGAAATCGAAGGCGCGGCGCGTTCGGCGTTGATGGCCGAACGCACCATGTTGAACTTTATTGGCCGCCTCTCGGGCATCGCGACGATGACGCGCGTCTATGTTGACGCTGTCGCCGGCATGGGGGTGACCATCGCCTCCACGCGCAAGACAACACCGGGTTTGCGCGCGTTGGAGAAACGCGCGGTGCGTTTGGGCGGCGGCGGCGCGCACCGTTACGGTCTCGACGACGCTATGTTGATCAAGGACAATCACATCGCCGCCGCCGGCTCAGTGACCGCCGCCATGCAACGTGCGCGCGCGGCGGCGGCGCATTTGACCTGCATCGAAATTGAAGTCGATACGCTCGACCAACTCAAGCAAGCCCTGCCGCTTTTGCCCAGCGCCGTGCTGCTGGACAATTTTTCGCTCGCCGAGCTGAAAACGGCGGTGAAGCTGGCGAAGGGACAAACCTTGCTTGAAGCCTCGGGCGGCATCACCATCGAAAACGTGTTCGCTGTGGCGGAAACGGGCGTCGATGTGATCAGTATCGGCGCGCTGACGCATTCGGCGCCGGCGTTGGATGTCGGGCTGGACGCGCTGTGAAAACCCCTCCCCCGTTCACGGGGGAGCAGTTAGATCGCCGCGTTGACGATGCCGAACAACAAATGGTCGCGCCATTGGCCGTCGATCTTGAGGAAGCTGCGCGCCATGCCTTCTTGGACGAACTTGGCTTTCTCCAGCACACGGCGCGAAGCCAAATTATCGGGCTGACACGCAGCTTCGACGCGGTGCAATTCCAAATCAACGAAGGCGTAACGCACCACGGCGTGGACAGCTGCGGTGATGTAGCCTTTGCCGGCGAACATCTCACCGGCCCAATAACCCAACGAACTGGTCAAGGAGACGCCGCGACGCACGTTCGAGAGCGTCACGCCGCCAACCAGCGCATCGTCCTCGCCGCGAAATACGAACAGCGCGTAAGCTTTGTCGTCGCGCGCATCTTCGGCGTAGCGGCGCAATTTATAGCGGTACGCGCCGCGTGAGGTTTCATCGGTCGCCCAGGTCGGCTCCCAGGGGGCAAGGAAGGCGCGGCTGCCCTCGCGCACATCCGCCCATTCCTGGTAGTCGCGCAATTCGGGCGCGCGCAAGTAAACACCCTCGCCGTCGATGCACCGCGCGCCGTCATTGTCTTTTCGCATGAGCGCCATGGGTCAGGACTTTGCCTGAAATGCAGTGAGCGCGCCAAGCCCTGCTTTTGGGCCAATTGCAGCCGCGCAGACTGGCCCCTCTAGCGCCTTGCGCACCAGGGCCTGGATTTGCGCGGCGGTCACGGCCTCAATTCTTGCGCGGATGTCATCGAACGACATCAGCCGGTCGCGCAGGAAGATTTGCCCCGCGCGCGCCTCCGCGCGCGCGGAAGGCGCCTCCAACCCCATCAAAAGGCCCGCCCGCGCCACCGCCTTGGCGCGTGCAAGTTCACCCGGCGTCGGGCCTTTTTCCGCCAGCAGCGCCAGCTGGGCGCTCACGATATCGGCTACAATCCGTGCATTCTTGGCCGAGCAACCAGCATAGACCATGAGCCGCCCGTCATCCTCGAACGTCTCCAGGAAGGCGTCGATGGCGTAAACGAGGCCGCGGGTTTCGCGCACTTCCTGGAATAGACGCGACGACATGCCCCCGCCGAAAATCTCGGCCAGCAAGCGCGCGGCGGAGAGTTCATCTGCCCCCGCCGCCGGCGAAGGCCAGGACATAACCAAATGCGCCTGTTCCAGTTTGCGCGCTTCGCCAGCGCCGCCCGCATGGGCGCGGGCCGCTGGACGTTCCTGCATGGCTCGGGGCGCGAGCGCGCCGAAGCGCTTTTCCACCGTGTCCATAAACGCAGCGCGATCGAAGGCGCCGGCAATGGAGATCACCACCCGCTCCGGCGCCATATGCGCGTCGCGGAACGCCTCCAGCGTGGCGATGGTGACGGGCGCCAGCGTCGCCTCCTCGCCCAAGACGGGCCGCCCAAGCGGCTGATCTGGATAAAGCGCGCCCTGGTGCAACTCGAAAACGCGGTCGTCAGGCACGTCGAACGCCTCGCCGCGCTCCTGCGCGACCACGCCCTTTTCCTTCTCTAGATCGTCGCCGTTCCAGTGCGGCGCAAACAGGATATCGGCGATGAGATCAAGCGCGAACGGGGCATGCTCCGTCAGCACGCGCGCATAATACGCCGTGCGCTCGTAGCTCGTCGCCGCGTTAACGCTGGCGCCGACATTCTCGATGGCTTCGGCGAACTGACGCGCGTCACGCGGGCCCGCGCCCTTGAACGCCATGTGTTCGAACAGATGCGCGATTCCGTTTTGCGCCGCTGTTTCCCAGCGCGCGCCGACGCGCTGCCAAACGCCCAACGCCGCCGTCTCCAGCCCCGGCATCGGATCAAGCGCAATGCGCACGCCGTTGGGCAGGCGGATAAGTTCTAGCTCCACGCCCGGCTCCGTTCGCGAATGTAGCGCTTCACCGCCTCGACGTCGGCGGGGAGCGTGTCGAATTTCTCCGGGCGCGAAAACAAATCCGCGCACCGCGTTGGCAGAGGCGGTCGCACACCCGTCGCGCGCTCGACGGTGTCGGGAAATTTCGCGGGGTGGGCGGTGGCGAGGGTGACGATCGGCGACACCATTTGCATATCCGTCATCGCCGGCGCGGCAATGCCAACAGCCGTGTGGGGACAAACGAGTTCGCCGCAGGTTTCGTGAACAGTCTTCATCATCGCTTCAGTGCGCGCGTCACTGACCGACGCCGCCCTGAAGATTCTCCGCACCGCCGCGAAAGTATCCGCGGAAAGGGAAAATGCCCCAGATTGCGCCAGTTGATCATACGCCATGCGCGTGGCGTCACCGTCTCGCCCCGAAGCCTCGAACACTAGCCGTTCAAAATTGCTAGCCACCTGGATGTCCATTGCCGGGCTCAAGGTTGCGATTGAGCTGGCGCCGCGTCGGTATTCGCCACGCTCAACAGCGCCGACCAAGATGTCGTTCGCATTCGTCGCCAAAAGAATTGTCGCGATGGGCGCGCCCATCCGTTTGGCGACGTATCCGGCGAACGCATCGCCGAAATTCCCAGTCGGCACGACGAAAGATGTCGGTCCGGCGGAGGACAGGATGCTGGATGACGTGATGTAATAGATCGTCTGGGCGGCAATTCTCGCCCAGTTTATGGAATTGACTGGAGACAGCCGCGCCTGCTCGGCAAATTGACCATCAGCCAAGAGTGCTTTTACGATTGCCTGGCAGGCGTCGAAATCCGCGTCGAGCACGATTGGAAAAACGTTTCCCGCGCCGGCTGTCGTTATGAACCGCTGTTGCACGTTGGACACCCGCCCGCCCGGCATCAAGACGAACAAGTCGGTCCGTTCGTTGTGTTTGAACGCCTCTACCGCCGCGCCGCCAGTATCTCCCGAGGTTGCGCAAATTATCGTGCGCCGCTCGCTCCGCTTGGACAGCGCAACATCGTACAATTGCGCGAGCATGCGCATAGCGATGTCCTTGAACGCCAAGGACGGACCATGGAAAAGCTCCAGCAACCATGATTCATCGCCGATTTGCCGCAAGGGCGTGATGGCGGGGTTGGCGAAGCAACCCGCGTATGCGCGTGCAACGATCGTGTTAATTTCGCCGCCAGAGAGATTGTCGCCAGCGAATGCGGCCAGAACGTCGGTCGCGGTTTCGTCAAAAAAATGGGGCGCTCCAAATCCGGAGAGGTTCGGCCAGCTTTCCGGCACATAGAGCCCGCCATCTGGCGCCATGCCAGCCAGCACGGCGTCGAGGAACGAGACGGGCGGCGCGCCGCCACGGGTGGAAATGTAGCGCATGGTTCATTCCTAGTGGTCGCTCGCGCGAACGCAAAACCGGTTCCCACTTTTCCTGCGCACGCTCCTAGTCTTCGGGCGGGCGCGGAGCGCGAAAGCCTAGCCGCCCAACGCTCGCATGATAGGCGAAATAAATCACCAGCAGCACCAAAGCCAAGCCATACCAGGTCAGCGCGTAGCCGAGATGGCGCGCTGGCGGGAGCGCGTCGGCGCCGGGCGCGAGCGCGAACGGGTTGGCGGTGGCGCGCCCGTCGGCGCCGATGTAAGTTCCAGCGAGATAATAATCCGCCACCGCTTCGAGCCCAGCGTTGCGCCCCATCGCCGGCAGATCGACCGCGAACCAAAGCCGTTGCAGCGGACGGGGCGAAAGCGTCAGCGGCGCGGGCGGCGCGGGCCGGATTGTCGCGCCTGTGATCGGCGCGCCGAGCCGAAGCGAAGCTGGCACGCGCACTTCATCGGCCTGCGGCGCGGCGCTGCCGGCGATGAAATCGGCGTCCACGAACACAACGCTTGCGCCATATTGGACCGGCGCGAACACACGCCAGCCCTGCTCGTGCGCGTCGGGGCGAACGCCGAACACAAACTGCAGGCCTTCGGAAATCGGCTGGTAGCTCTCGATGGTCATTTCCGCGATCGGCTCATCGGCGGCGGCCATTTTGGTTTCGTATCGATCCCATTGCCAACGGCCAAACGTCAGCAGCACCGCAAACGCGGCGACGGAAATCAGCGTCATCACCAGAAGCGGGCGAAAATGGATCATGGCGGCGCCCCCGCACCCATCATTGTTCCAGGTCCTTGGTGGTGGCCTCGCGCGCCTTGTGTTTCCACTGTAAGGCGAACAGCGTGGCCTTGAACGGCGGCAGCAACGCCAAACACAAAACCACCGCCGCAATCAACGTAATCGTCAGCGCCAGCCAATCTGGTAACACCGTTGCGTTTTGGAGGATGATCAAAAGCGGCGCTACGATGGCGCCCACGACCAGGATCACGAACACGGCGGGCCCATCACCGGCGTCGGCGGCCTTGAAGTCAGCGCCGCACGCGCGGCACGCCTCGCGCAAGCGCAGGTAACCGGCAAACACCTCGCCCTCCCCGCATTGCGGGCAGCGTAGCCGCAGCCCCGCCATCCACGGGGATGGCTGGCCCTTGCTCAATTCGACTGCATCGTCAGATACGGCATGACGTAAACGAAGGTGAACAAGAACAGCCACACCACATCGACGAAGTGCCAATACCAAGCCGCCGCCTCAAGGCCGAAATGCTTGGTGGCGGTGAATTGCCCGGCAAGCATCCGGAACAGGCACACCGCGAGGAAGATCGTGCCAATGATCACGTGCGCGCCGTGAAATCCCGTCGCCATGAAGAACGCGGCGCCATAGACGCTGGCGTTGCCGCCCGCTTCAGGGTTGCCAAACAAGAACCCAGCTTCCGGGTACTCGACGCCAAACTGAATGTAAGTGAATACGCACCCGAGCAGCACCGTCAGCAGCAAACCCAAGGTCGCGCCCTTGCGATCGTTCTGTTGCAGCGCGTGGTGCGCCCACGTCACCGTCGTGCCCGAGAGCAGCAGGATCAGCGTGTTCATCAGCGGCAGATGGAAAGGATCGAACGTCTCGACGTGCGGCGGCGGCCAATTGGCCCAGGCCTGCGTGGTGGCTTCGTCCCACGTCGGCACAACCCAGCCGGAGCGGTTCTCGTGGAAGATCGCCATTTCAAAGAACACCCAGAACCAGGCGACGAAGAACATCACTTCCGAAGCGATGAACAGGATCATGCCGTAGCGCAGACCAATATCAACGACCGGCGTATGGTCGCCCTGGCGGCTCTCCTTGATCACATCGCCCCACCAGCCGACGCAGGTGAACACGAGCACGACGGAGCCGATCAGAAACAGCCAAGGCTGCCCGTCGCCGAGGAAGAAATTGCCCTCGGGACCAAGGCCCTTTTGCATCACCACGAAACCGAGCGCGCTCAGCAACGCGCCGACCGAGCCGACAAACGGCCACGGGCTCGGGTTGACCAAGTGGTAGTCGTGTTTGACCTCGCCGTGCGCCATCTCAATCCCTCATTCGCGTAGCCGGAGCTGATAGCGCCGCTCCGGCGAAATGCCAATTCCTTAGCCGGGAGGCCTTGCCCCTTGCGGCGCCGTTGAACGGAAAAAAGTGTAGGACAACGTCAGCGAACCGATCTCGCTTGTGTCCGGATCCGAAACGAGATCAGGGTCGACGAAGAACACCACCGGCAGCTCCGCTGCCTCACCAGGCGCGAGCACGCGATCTTGAAAGCAAAAGCATTCGAGCTTGGCGAAATAGGGCCCCGCCGCGTGCGGGGCGACGTTGTAGGTCGCGCGCGCCACCACGGGCTGGGTGGACAAATTGCGGACGTGGTAGAATGCCAATCCGGTTTCGCCGATATGCAGCGTCTCGGCGCGCTGCGATGGCGCGAACTCGATGGGCAAGCCCGGTTCGATGTTGGCGTCGAAACGCACTTCGATGGTGCGCTCAAGCACGCGTGTCGGCGCGGAGGCTGCGGTTTGCGTCGTGCCGCCATAACCGGTGATCTGGCAGAAAGCCTGGTAGAGCGGCACGGCCGCGAAAGCGAGGCCGGTCATGCCGACGACGGTGGCGGTCACGATGGCGGCGGTCAGCGCCAGGCGTTTTGGGCTTGCGGTCACAGTGGGCGCTCCAGCACGCCCGCTTGCAGCTTGGCCAGCGTAATCGCGAACACCAGCACAACAAACGCGCCAATCGAAAGCGCAAGCCAGAGATTGCGTCGCTTGCGCGCGCGCTGCTCCTCTTGCGTCTGGATCAAGGGCGCGCTCACGCTAGGCCCCTATCGATCAAGAGCGCGGCAAAGAGAACAAACAAATAGAGGATCGAGAAGCCGAACAGAGTGCGCGCGTGCTTATCCTCGAGCGGATCGCCTTCCCCCGCGCGTGAGCGCAGCAGCCGCCATGCGAGCAACAGAAACATCGCCCCGCCCAAGGCCGCGAATGTGAGATAGATCGGCCCGCCGAGGCCGGACAGCGCCGGCGCGAGCCCGAGAGGCGCAAGCAACAGTGAATACGCGAACACATGCGTGCGCGTTGACTTGGCGCCATGTATCACCGGCAGCATCGGCACTTTAGCGGCGGCGTAATCGTCCTTCTGCAGCAGCGACAGCGCCCAGAAATGCGGCGGCGTCCACACGAAGATGAGCGCAACCAGAAGCCCTGCGTCGAACGAGACCGCCCCAGTTTTCGCGGCCCAGGCGATCGCCGGCGGCAAGGCGCCGGCAAGCCCGCCAATGACGATATTTTGCGGCGTCGAGCGCTTCAGCCACATCGTGTAGACGACGGCGTAAAAGAAGATCGTGAAGGCGAGCAGGCCGGCGGCCAACGGCCCCGCCGCCAATTGCATGGTCACCACTGAAAGCGCCGAGAGCGTAAGCCCCAGCATCAGCGCTTCCTCGCGGGGCACGCGGCCTGCCGGAATGGGACGTGCGCGCGTCCGCGTCATCATTGCGTCGATATCGGCATCAAACCACATGTTCAGCGCGCCAGACGCGCCGGCGGCGATGGCAATTGCAAGGATGGCGGCGAAACCAAGCACCAGATCGCTCGGCCCCGGCGCGCACACATACCCAACCAGCGCCGTAAACACGACAAGGCTCATCACCCGCGGCTTGAGCAACGCTATGTAATCGCTGGCGCTTGCCGCGCGCGGTGTTTCGGTGATGCTCAGATCTACCAACGACTTCTCCGTTTAGCGTCCCTTCTCCCCCTTCCGGGGGAGAAGGTGGCCGAAGGCCGGATGAGGGGCCGCGCAAACGGACGAACGTGAGCGCTTCCTCCCCCTCACCCGATTGCTGCGCGATCGACCTCTCCCCCGGACGGGGGAGAGGTGACTCTTTTTGTCCTCAATGCTTAGCGTCCGGCTTGATCACCGGCAGCTCGCTGAATTGGTGGAAGGGCGGCGGCGAGGAGAGTGTCCATTCGAGCGTAGTCGCGCCCTCGCCCCACGGATTGGCGCCCGCCTTGCGGCGCACCATGAACATCTCGGCCAAGATCACCAGGAACAACAGCACGCCTACGGCGGTGATGGCATAGCCAATCGAGGATATCTGGTTCCAATAGGTGAAGGCTTCCGGATAATCGATGTAGCGCCGCGGCATGCCCTGCAGGCCCAGGAAGTGCTGCGGGAAGAAGATGACGTTGACGCCGACAAACATGATCCAAAATTGCAGGCCGGCGAGGAAACCGTTGTAGCGGTAGCCGCTCATTTTCGGGATCCAGTAGAAGAAGCCGCCGAAAATCGTGAACACCGCGCCAAGCGAGAGCACATAGTGGAAGTGCGCGACCACGTAGTAAGTATCGTGCAGCGCGGTATCGAGGCCTGAATTGGCCAGCACAACGCCCGTGACGCCGCCGACGGTGAACAAAAAGATGAACCCCATCGCCCACAGCATCGGCACTTTGAACTCGATGGACCCGCCCCACATGGTGGCGATCCAAGAGAATATCTTGATGCCGGTGGGCACCGCGATCACCATCGTCGCGGCGATGAAATAGGCCTCCAGATCGAGCCCCATGCCGACCGTGTACATGTGGTGCGCCCACACGACGAAGCCGATGAAGCCGATCGAGACCATGGCGTAGGCCATGCCCAGATAGCCGAACACGGGCTTCTTGGAGAAGGTCGAGACGATCTGCGACACCATGCCGAAGCCCGGCAGGATCAAGATGTACACTTCCGGGTGGCCGAAGAACCAGAACAAGTGCTGGTACATCACCGGATCGCCGCCGCCGGCTGGATTGAAAAACTGAGTGCCGAAATTGCGATCGGTCAGCAACATCGTCAGCGCGCCCGCGAGCACCGGAAGCGACAACACCAGCAGCCACACGGTCACCAAGATCGACCATACGAACAGGGGCATGCGGTGGAGCGTCATGCCCGGTGCGCGCATGTTGAAGATGGTGGTGATGAAATTGATGGCCCCCAGGATCGAAGAGGCGCCGGCGATGTGCAGCGACAGGATCAGCAGGTCCATCGACGGGCCGCTATGGTGAGCGGGCGAGGTTGAAAGCGGGGGGTAAAGCGTCCAGCCGCCGCCGAAGCCGGGGAACTCCCCGTTGCCAGGCACAAGCATCGAAATGGTCGCCAGCGTGAACGAGGCTGGCAGCAGCCAGAACGAAATATTGTTCATGCGCGGGAACGCCATGTCGGGCGCGCCAATCATCAGCGGCACGAACCAATTGCCGAAACCGCCGATCATCGCCGGCATGACCATGAAGAAGATCATGATCAGACCGTGCATGGAGACCAGTGAGTTGTAATAATGCTTGGCCGCGTCGACGTCGTGAATCCATGGCAATTGCGTCAGCACGCCGACGCCAGGCTCAGCCAATTCCCAACGGATCAGCCCCGACATCGCCCCGCCGATCAGGCCGGCGATGATCGCGAACACAAGATACATCGTGCCGATGTCCTTGTGGTTGGTCGAATACACCCACCGCCTCCAATCATAGAGGCTGGGGCGGTGATCTTCGTGGTGATCGCCAGCGTGCGCGGCTTCGTGCGTCATCGTGCTCCCCAAATCTTCAGCGCATCGGCGTCGCGGCAGGCGCAGCCGGTTCTTCGACGGCAGGCGGCGCGGCGGACGCGATCGAGCCGCCTTGCGCGGCGACCCATTGGTTGAACTCTTCGCGGCTCACGGCGCGAATCTCGATCGGCATATAGGCATGATTGACGCCGCATAGTTCGGAACACTGGCCGTAGAACACACCCTCGCGGTCCACGTTGAACCAAGTCTCGTTCACGCGACCCTGGATGGCGTCTTCCTTCACCCCAAACGCCGGCACGGCGAAGGCGTGGATGACATCATTGGATGTCACCAACACACGCACATTGGTGTTGATCGGCACCAGCAGAGGCTCGGTGGTGGCCAGCAGATAGGGCCGCTGTTCGGCGCGGGCATCTTCTTCCGGTAACAGATTCGCCGCGACGGAGACGCCGAGATCGGGATACTCAAAATTCCAAAACCAGGAATTGCCCGTAACCTTGAGCGTAAATTCCGACTCGGGAATGCGCTCCTCCTGGTAGAGCAGCGGGAACGAGCGCGCCGCGATCACGACCAGGATCAGCACCGGCACGATTGTCCAGATCACCTCGACCAGAATGTTATGGGTGAATTTGCGCGGCGTCGGATTGGCGCGGCGGTTGTAGAACACGATCACCCACAGCAGCAGCGCCAGCACGAACGCCGAAACCACAACAATGATCGACAGCAGAAAATTGTGGAAATCGACGATGCCGCGCATCACCGCGGTCGCGGGTGCCTGAAGATCGATTCCGCCCGGTGTCGGCGCGCCGCTTGCCGCCCAAGCAGCGCCGGCGCACGCCGACCCCACCAATACAGCCGTCGTGAACAAAGCCGTTCGCTTCACGCCCTCGCCTCCCTGAGATTCAGCAGCGGTATGGCGCGCACCGGTCACCCCGCCTATACTCGCAGGGCGCGGCATTCGACCGCGCCTGGCTTTTTTGTCATCTGAGACTCTTAGTGGTGGGGTGCTAGCATGAGCCGCGCTCGGTTTCCAAGGCGCTTTCCCGCCGGGATTCTCGCGCTGGCGGCGCTGGGGCTCTGTGTGGCGCCTGTCGCCGCTCAGGATCCCGGCAACGACCCGCGCTCCGTGACCTTGCTAAGCAGCGATGCCCATGGCCGGCGCTGCGGAACCGCGGTGATGGCGGGCGACAGCTCCGATCGCACTATCGCGACCTGCATTCGCGCGCTGCGCAATTCGCGCCTCTCCCGCGAGGGCGAAGTCCAGCTCCGGGTCAATCTTGGAGTCACCCACCTACGCCGCCGTGAGGGCGAAGCGGCGTTGGAGCAGTTTGACGCCGTGCTCGTGCTCGACGCCCGACTCGGCGAAGCCCACCTCAACCGGGGCGCGGCTTTGGTGCAATTGGGTCATTTCGGCCCCGCGGTGGCTGCTATCACCGAGGCGCTGGGATTGGGTGTGAGCGAGCCGCACAAGGCTTATCTGAACCGGGGTGTGGCGCGGGAATCGCTGCGCGATTTGCGCGGCGCCTACGAGGATTACTCGACGGCGCTGGAAATTCAGCCCGATTGGGGGCCAGCCAACGCCGAACTGGCGCGCTTCACCCGCGCCCGCCGCGAGCATCTGGCCAACGTCCTGAGCGAACCCGGAACGCCCTGAACCGGAAAAATCGGGCCCATAAACACATGCCGGCCCGACTCGGCGCCTATATGGAGCTGACAAATCCCGCACCGTACAGAAGGACGCCCCATGGCTGACGGCCTGCAGATCGACACCGAAAGCGCCCCTGAAATGGATATGGAGGCGGCTCGGCGTATCCTGGCCAACGCAGCTCAGGGCGCCGATGACGGCGAGATCTTCATTGAAGACAGCCGCACCGAGAGTTTTTTCTGGGACGACGGCCGCCTGAAATCGGCTTCCTTCGACGCCAGCCAGGGCTTTGGTTTGCGCATCGTCGCCGGTGAGCGCGCCGGCTACGGCCACGCCAGCGCGCTCGATACCGCCGCCATTGGGCGCGCGGCCGAGGCCGCGGCCGCGGTCAAACTCGGCCACGCCGGCACGCTGGACGTCAGCCCCGCGAAGGTGAACCGCCAACTCTATGCCAATTACGATCCAATCGAAGCCCCAAGCTTCACCGCCAAAACCGACCTTCTGGCCGAGATCGACGCCTATTGCCGCGCCAAGGACCCCCGCGTGGTCCAAGTGTCGGCGACTTTGGCCGGCGCTCACCGTGCGCTCACCATCCTGCGCCCCGACGGCGCGAAACTCACAGACCACCGCCCGCTGGTGCGTGTGAATGTCTCAGTGACTGTGGAACGCGATGGACGGCGCGAATCCGGCTCAGCCGGCGCCGGCGGGCGCGAGCCCTATGAGGTGTTCATCGCCCCCGCGCGCTGGAAGGCGCTCGCCGACGAAGCGTTGCGCATCGCATTGGTGAACCTCGACGCCATCCCCTCGCCCGCGGGCGAGATGGACGTGGTGCTGGGCCCCGGCTGGCCAGGCGTGCTGTTGCATGAAGCGGTCGGCCACGGGCTCGAAGGCGATTTCAACCGCAAAGGCACGTCGGCGTTCTCCGGCATGCTGGGCGAACGGGTGGCCGCGCCCGGCGTGACTGTTGTCGATGACGGAACGATCGAGAACCGGCGCGGCACGCTCAACATCGATGACGAAGGCACGCCCACGCAGCGCACCGTGCTGATTGAGGACGGCATTCTCAAAGCGTATCTGCAAGACCGCATGAATGCGCGGCTCTCAGGCGTGCCGGCAACCGGCAATGGCCGGCGCGAAAGCTACGCGCATCGGCCGATGCCGCGCATGACCAACACCTTCATGATCGCGGGGGACGAACACCCCGGCGAGATCCTCGCGAGCCTGAAACGCGGGGTTTACGCGGTTAATTTCGGAGGCGGACAGGTCGACATCACGTCGGGAAAGTTCGTGTTTCAATGCACGGAAGCGTATCTGGTCGAGGATGGGAAAATCAAAGCGCCAATCAAAGGCGCGACGTTGATCGGAGACGGACCCTCCGCACTTACACGCGTGAAGATGATTGGCGATGATTTGAAACTCGATGAGGGCGTCGGTACGTGCGGCAAAGCCGGGCAGAGCGTTCCCGTTGGTGTGGGACAACCGACACTCTACATCACCGGTCTCACTGTCGGCGGCATGTAAAACGCACAAGACGATTTACAATTATACGAATCGAAGCAGAAGGTTTCCTCATCCCAATGTCTGGGGAGGTTGATACTATGGCTGCGAAGAAAAAGGCGAAAGTCGCGAAGTCCGCTGGCAAGGCGAAAGCCAAAAAGCCGGCTGGCAAGAAGCGCTAGTCTCGCCACACACGAACTAAGAAACGCCGCCTTGGCCTTGGCCTCGGCGGCGTTTTTTATTTTCCGGTTGTCGCACGCCATAGAGGCTTCGTCGCAAAGCGGCGCCTCTGCCCAGAAAAAGCCTACAGAACTGCATCCATGAGACCGACCCCGCGCATCAACCTGGCGCGGCAAGGGGGAAACAATGATTGGTCGCATGATGGTTTCGGCGCTAGCGCTGACCGGCATCGCCTACGCGCAGGAAGCGCCTAGCGCGCCCGCCTGCGACCCAGACCCGACCTGCGCGGCAACGCCCCTACCTACCTCGCCCTCCTCAACAATGTCGGGCCGCATCGCCTATGACGCGGCCTTTTTCGCGCAGTACAACCCGCAGAACGCGCTCGACATGGTGCGGCAGACGCCCGGCTTCACGCTTGACGGCGGCGATGGTCGGCGCGGTTTTTCCGGCGCGGTCGGCAATCTGCTAATCGACGGGGTGCGGCCCACCGCCAAGAGCCAATCGCTTGACTCCATTCTTTCGCGCATCCCAGCGCGGCAAGTCTTGCGCGTTGAAGTGTTGAGCGGGGCGGAAACCTCCGGTGACGCCTCCGGCCAATCGGTGCTGCTCAACCTGGTGCGCACGCCCACCGCCGGCAGCGGCATCTGGCGCGCCGGCGCGGAATATAACGGCGCCGGCACGGGGCCGCAGGGCGAGCTTTCCTATAACGGCCGCGTCGGCCAGTTCGAGTATGGCGTCGGCGTTGATTATTACAGCCATTACCGCGAGCAGCCGGGCATACGCCGCTACTTTGACAATGCGGGCGTGCTGGAACGCACCGCCGACACGCCCTCCCCGCGCGATTACCGCGAAGGCTCGCTGACCGCCAACGCGGCGTTGCCGCTGTTCGGCGGACGCCTCAGCGCCAACGCGCAATATTATCGCAACCGCTTTCATCCGCGCAGCGGCTTTTTCTTCCACACGCCCGCCGGCGCGCCCGACGGCCACGATCTCGATGCGCTCACCGAGCAGCAGCAAAACCTCGAAATCGGAGTCAATTACGATCGCGAATTCGGCCCCTGGTCACTGGCGCTGGTGGGCCTGGCCAATCGCGGTCGTTACCGCAACGAGGAAGCGTTCTCCTCGTTCAACGCGGGCGGCGGCTTTAAATTTGCCTTCGGACAAGACATCGATAACGAGAACGGCGAGACCATCGCGCGCGGTTCGCTGTCGCGCGATTTCGGCAAGCATCGTTTCGAGATCGGCGCGGAGAGCGCGTTCAACACGCTTGACGCGTCACTGGTTTTCACGCTGGACGAAGGCGCCGGGCCGGAAGTGCAACCGATCGAGAACTCCAATGTGCTGGTCGAGGAAGAGCGCGCCGAGGCGTTCGCGGTGCATACTTGGCGCCCGAGCAGCGGCTGGGCGATTGAGACGCGGCTCGCCGGCGAAAGCTCCACGCTCACCTTCAGCGGCGGTACCGATAAGGAAGTTGAGTTCGCCTTCTTCAAACCCTCGGTGCAATTGTCGCGCGATTTCGGCGGCAACGACCAGCTTCGCTTGCGCGTTTACCGCGACATTGGCCAACTCGATTTCAACGATTTCGTATCCGCCGCGGGTCTGACCGACGCGCGCATCGAGGGCGGCAATCCGGATTTGCGGCCACAAACCACATGGCGCGCCGAACTCGCCGCCGATTTCCGCTTTCCCGGCAATGGCGCGCTCAGCCTGACGCTGACGCGCCACTGGATCGAGGATTTGGCGGACCTGGTGAAGCTCACGGACACGCGCAATACGCCCGCCCCCGCCGATGACGTTTCTTTCGACGCGCCGGGCAATATCGGCAAGGCCGACGCCTGGAGCCTGGAGACCCAGCTCACGCTGCCGCTGCGCGCGATTATTCCCGGCGCGCAGATCACCGCCGCCGGCACGCTCTGGCAAACCGAAGTGCTCGATCCAATCACCGGGCGCGTCCGCGATTTTTCCAACCGCGCCGAAAGCGAGATCAGCGTCGAATTCCGACAGGACCTCAACGCGCTGCGCCTCGCCTGGGGCGTCACCTATTTCAAGCAATCCGAATTCACCGGCTACCGGTTCAACGAAACCGACACTTACGAAGAAGGCCCCTGGATCGACGCCTACATCGAGAGCACCGCCATTGAAGGCGTGCGGCTGCGCCTGGTCGCCGCGAATATCTTTGATGGTGAAATCAACCGAGAGCGCCGTTTCTTCACGCCCGACCGCGCCGGCGCGCTCGACAACGTGCAAACTCGCTTCCGCGAATTCGACCACGACCCGTGGTTCGTGTTTTCAGCGTCGGGTTCGTTCTGACAGTGCTGCAGACGCGCACTGGTTTACGTTTTCAGCCAGCCTAACGACCGCGCGCGCCGCGCCGTTTTGCGACGGGATCGGAATCGGGATCGAACATGGGATTGGAATCCCATTGTCCCTGGAAGGGCGCGTCAACCAGATAGTCAGGCAGGCGGGCGTTTTGCGCCTTCTCGTTCGACACGGCGATGATCTGGCGATCCTTCGACATGTTGCGCAACACGTCGGCGTCGATATCGCCGATCAACTCCGAGCTTTCCTTCGCCATCAGATGATTGGCCACGCCAAACAGCTGGAACACGCCGGCATTGTTGAAAATGGTGCGCCAATCCTTGGGGTAAAGCCTCTGCAATTGGCTCAAGTCCTGGAAGAACGGCCAAACTTGCAGGCCGTAGCCGCGCAGCAGCGTCATCGATTGGCGAAGCGGGCCGAACTCGCCAAGCTGGGCGCATTCGTCGAGCAGGAACAGCGTTGAGCGCTTGGGCCTGCGTTTGCGGCCCATCACCGTCAGCATCAGCGCTCCAACCCAGAGACGCAGCAGCGCGCCGTGACTTTCAAGTTTATCCGGCGGGATCACGATGTAGATCGTCATCGGGTCGCCCTTGCGGACCGCTTCCAAGCTGATCGTCGATTTCGACAATGAGCGCAGCGCGGAATCGGAATTCACAACTTTCAAATAGGATTGCGTCGTTGAAAGAATGCCCGAACGGGTTTGCTCGGTAATCGGCAGGAAGCTTGAGATATTTTGCCGCGAGAGCCGGTTCAGCCCTTCGTGGTTTTCGATCATGGCGGCCAGATTGTAGACTGCGTCATCGCTCATCAGGACTTCGCGCACCTTGCCGAAATGGCGCTCATTCTTGGTGGCGGTCTCGGCGACGGCGGCGATAACCCCGGCCATCAGCGAGCGGCCCCAATTGTCCCAGAACGGCTCCTTGTGAAACCCGACGTCGCCGGCAAGCAGGGAAGCAAGCATTTCCGCGTCGGCATCGAGCAGCGCGCCGGGGCGGTCGAACAGGTCGAACGGGTTGAGGCTATCGGTTTTCTTCGACACCGCGCCGAACGGATCCAAGAGGCGCACCTCTTGGCCCATCTCTTTCCGGCGGCGGGCGGTGACATGCCAGGTCTCGCCCTTGGGGTCAATAACAATGGCCGAGCCCTCGAAGCGCAGCAGGTTGGGGATAATGACGCCCCGGCCCTTGCCCGCTCCAGTGGGGGCGATCGTGAGCAGATGGCGATCCTCGGCGTAGAGGATAGGCACCTCGCCGTTCACCGCCGCCTCGGGCAGGCGCGGCGCGCCGAAGCCGATTGGGTCCTTATTGCCATCGCCGGCTTTCCAGCCCAGCAGCAGATCCATGGTTTCCGGCCGCCCCGGTCCCGCGGCCTCGACAGGCTTCTTACGGGAACGGGAAGTGCGCGGCCGAGACATGAAACACCCTCCTGCCGGTCGTTCGAGGAGCGACCGAGACTCAGAACCTACGCAAACTTCGGGGCCGGACCGGCGCCTGATTACGACCCAAATAGGCGAAATCAGGCAACCAAACGGCAGCGGCGAGCCCGCCTGTCCCAAGTGCTAGAACACCCGGAAATCGGCTCCGGCGCAACGGCTTGTGACCGTGCGGGGAAAGAAACACCCAGGAGGCGGGTCAGTCCCCTGGCCCGCCTCCGTTTGCCTCTGATTTTGTTGCCTATTCTTGGCCGGGGCTATTTTACCCCGTGCATGCCTTTTTGAAGGAAGGGCGCCAGCAACAGCAGCACGCCCGCCGAGATCAAGCCCGCGAAGCCGATCGTCTTGAACACGCCAAGGTAGGTATTGAGCGAAACCTCCGGGTTGAGCACCTGACCAGCCACGGTTTCGGTCGAGGCGAACTGGGCGACAATGCCGCCGGCATATTGCGCCATCGCCGACGATAAGAACCACACACCCATCATCAGCCCGACCATTTTCGCGGGCGACAATTTCGTGATCATCGAAAGGCCGACGGGCGAGAGGCACAGTTCGCCAACGGAGTGGATGAAATAGGCCAAGGCCAGCCAGAACAGAGCCACTTTGAAATCGGCGTTATGGAATTGCGCGCCGAAAACGAGCACCAGGAAACCAACACCCACCAGAGCCAACGCAATCACGAACTTGAACGGCACGGAAGGTTCCGCGTTGCGCCGCCCGAGCCAGTTCCACATCAGGCTGAACAAAGGCGCCAACAGCACGATGAAGAACGGATTGAAGGCTTGCGCCTGGCCCGCCGGCATTTCGTAACTGCCGAGCATTCGGTCGGTGTTGCGCTCGGCGAACAGGGTCATCGAAGAGCCCGCCTGTTCAAACAAGGTCCAGAACACCACCGAGAAGAACGTCAAGATGACGGCCACGATGAGTTTGCTGCGCTCAACACCGGGCAACGACATGATCGCCCAGACCGGAAGGCCCAACATCGCCAGCGCATAAACGCCGAACATGACTTTGCCGAGCAGAGGCTGAGCCATGATGTAGCCGATGACGCCAGAAGCCCCTTCGCCGCCGCCGCCCGCCGAGGCTGTCTCCATCGCATTGGTCAACAGGAACCACACCACCGGAATGGCGAGCAGCGAGCAAATGAGAATGACGATGTCGCGTTTTGGCGCGTCAGCGGGACGGTTGCCGAAATCCTTCAAAGCGCCGCTGGCGATCTGGAAGCGGATTGCCGCGAACAACATGCCGACGCCGGCGAGCGCGAAACCCCATTGATAGCCGTAGGTAACAGCGATCCACGGCGCCAATATCTGCGAGAAAATCGAACCTAGGTTGATACCCATGTAGAAAATGGTGAAACCGGCGTCGCGACGCCGATCGGTCTGCGAGTAAAGGTCGCCGACGATGGTCGAGATGTTGGGCTTGAAATAGCCGTTGCCGACAATAACGATCCCAAGCGACACGAACAACATGATGACTGAAAGCGGATTGCGCTCGGCGTCAAACTCATAGGCGCCTTGCTGCACCGTCGCCGGCAGCACGCCCGAGGCGCCTTCCAAAGTGATGCTGCTGTCGGCATTGCCGGTGATTTTGTGGCGCTCACCGTTTTCGATCAGATATTGGCTCGACTCGCCATTCTCCGTGACCATCTCGACCTGGTAGCGTTGACCCCCGATCGTCACGAACGGCTCGGCTCGCTCGCCGCCGGTGAACGCCAGCATCAAATAGCCGACCGACATCAGCACCGCGCCGAGCTTCACCGCGTTCTTGTTGCCAAGATAACGATCCGCGATGAAGCCGCCGATTAGCGGGGTCAGATACACAAGCGAGGTGAAGGCGCCGTAGAGTCCGTTGGCGACATTATCCGCGAACACAAAGTGCTGAACGAGATAGAGAATCAGCAGCGCCCGCATGCCGTAATAGCCGAACCGCTCCCAAGCTTCGGTCGTAAACAACAGCGCCAATTGGCGCGGATGCCCAAACCAGGAGCCCTTGCCGTCAGCCGTTTCGGTTGTGCTCATTTCCCCCTACTCCCGTTTTTATCTGTCTCTCGGGCGAACCCTTGCCCATGGCGAGGCCGATAACAAGCACGGGCGCCCGCATGGATTCAAGCGCGGCGCGACGCTTGGCGTATCGGCAGCGTCCACCAAAAGGTCCGTCCGGGGGTGGAGTCGAGCCAGAAACCGAGCCGCCGCAGCGTGCGGACGGAGGCGACATTGCGGGCATCGCACCCGGCGGTGATGGATGCGGCGCCGCCTTCCGCGACCAGCCAGTCGATCACAGCACCTGTTGCTTCGACCGCATAACCCTGCCGGCGGCGGCTCAATGCGATACTGTAACCGATCTCGACCTCGCCGATCATTTGAGGCGACGGATCAAAGCGCACGTCGCCGACGACGACCCCATCTTCGCGATGAATCGCCACCACCCGCGTCGGCGCTGGCGCCGGCCCCCAGGCATGAGCCGCCGCGCGCGCAACCAACGGCAAGCTCGCCGCGCACCAATCGGCCGGCGCCTCGGCTCCGATCACCACCGCGAACGCCGCTTGCCCCGCCCGCGCCGCCCGCGCGAGCGCCGGGGTTACCGGCTCAAGGCGCAGACGCGGGGTGTGAAGCGGGTGCGAGAGCGGACGCATCGGGGGAAGCATGGACCGCCAGCTTCCTGCCCGCAACGCAAACTCGAACACGCGCTTCACGTCGCCGCCCCACTCGGTGCGGTAGCGATGACATAAAGTCTCGGCAGCGGCATATTTAGCGCGATGACTTGTCATGCGGCGCACTCTCGTGCAGCCTCAACTAGGTGACGCGATGAGCGCAACGCGCGCAATACACGCAAAGAGGGAAACGTCATGAGAGGCACTTCAAGAAGTCGCGCGGTCGCTGGCGCGCGTTTCGCGGCCATGCTCCTCGCGGGCGTCGCGATGTCGGCCTTCGGCTCCGCCTCCGCGCAGGATAGTGACGATGAGATCGTCGTCACTGGTACGCGCGTGGCCAATCGCTCGGCGCTTTCCACCGCCGCTCCCGTCGATGTAATCAGCGCGGACACGCTCAGCCAACTCGGCGTCACCGAAGTCAATCAAGCGCTTTCGGTTGCGCTTCCGTCTTACAATTTTCCGAGACCGGGCCTCGCCGATGGCACCGACACGATCCGCCCCGCGACGCTGCGCGGTCTGGCGCCCGACCAAACCCTCGTTCTAGTCAATTCCAAGCGCCGTCATGCGTCGGCCCTCGTCAACGTGAACGGCACCATCGGGCGCGGCGCCGCGGCGGTGGACCTCAACACCATTCCCACCGCCGCGGTGCGCAGCATCGAAGTGCTGCGCGATGGCGCCTCGGCGCAATATGGTTCCGACGCCATCGCCGGCGTGCTCAATTTGCTGCTGCGCGAAAATAATTCCGGCGGCGGGGTCAATCTTACATACGGCCAGCGCATCACCACCGTTTCCACGCTCGTCGCTCCTGTTCCCGTCGGCGCGAATTGGAGCGTGGCCGATCTCGCCACGCGGGACGTGACAGACGGCGAAACCACCACTGTTTCTGGCTGGATCGGTCTCCCGCTTGGCGACAACGGCTTCCTCACCATCGCCGGCGAGTATCTCGATCAAGCAAAGACCATCCGCACCGCGCCCGATTGGCGCCAGCAATATGCCCTCATCGCCGGCAATTTTGACCCTCGCGAGGCGAGCTTCCAGCGCCTCAACGCTTGGTATGGCGAGCCTGAACTCGTTCAATACACGCTGTTCGCCAATGCCGGCATGGATTTAAGCAATGGCGTTGAGCTTTACGGCTGGGCCAGTTACCAGAACCGCGACTCACTGACCGCCGGGTTCTTCCGCCGCGCTTCCGACGCGCGCAACGTGGTGGAAATTTATCCGGACGGCTTCTTGCCGCTCATCAATCCCGAAGTGATCGATTATTCCGCCGCCGGCGGCGCGCGCTGGGAACTCGGCGAATGGGATATGGATTCCTCGCTTGTCTATGGCTTCAATTCCATGGACTTCACCATCCGCAACACGCTCAACCGCTCCATCGGACCGGCAAGCAAAACCGTGTTTGACGCCGGCGGTTTTGATTATAACCAATTGACCTTCAACGTCTCTGGCGTGCGCGGCTTTGACGCCGGCATGGCCTCCCCGCTCAATGTGGCGATCGGCTTGGAGGCGCGCCGCGAAGGCTATTCCATCCATGCGGGCGAGCCCGATTCATACCGCAATGGCGGCGTCCTTCTGGGTGGCCAGCCGACCGCCTCGGGCGCGCAAGTGTTCCCCGGCTTCAAGCCGCAAAACGAGGTCGACGAGGAGCGCACTTCCGTTGGCGCCTATATCGATGTGGAAGCCGACATCACCGATCAATTGCTCGCTTCGCTTGCGGTGCGGGCTGAAAGTTATTCCGATTTCGGCGAAACACTAACCGGCAAAGCCACGCTCCGCTATGATTTCACCGATTGGTTCGCGCTGCGAGGTTCGGCGCAGAACGGTTTCCGCGCGCCCTCCCTGCAGCAGCAATTCTTCACCGCCACTTCGACGAATTTTATCGCCGGCGTGCCGTTCGACATCACCACCTTTCCTGCGACCGATCCCGTCGCCGCCGCCCTAGGCGCAACGCCGCTTCGAGCGGAGGAATCGGTGAATTACGCGGGCGGCGCTGTGCTCCGCCTCGGCGATGTCAATATCACCATCGACGCCTACCGGATCGATGTCACCGACCGTATCGTGCTTTCGGAAAACCTGACCTCCACGGCGGTGCGCAATTTCCTCACGGCGCAAGGGTTTATCGGCGTCGGCGGCGGGCGCTTCTTCATCAATGGCGTCGACACCCAAACCGAAGGCGTGGACATTGTCGCCAATTATGATTGGGACACAGACGGGTTTGGTCAGTTCGCTTTCACACTGGGTGCGAATTTCAATCAAACCGAAGTCACGCGCGTGCCACAGACAGCGGTGCTCGCGGGGTTCATCCCTCCGCCTGTGCTTTTCGACCGCGTCAACGTGCTGACGTTTGAAGAAGGCACGCCTTCGGACAAATATTTGTTCTCCGTCGCCTGGGATTGGGGTCGCTTCGGCGCCACGCTGCGCGCGACGCGCTACGGCGAAGTGCTGTCACCGGGCACCAGTGCTGCACTCGATCTCGTGCTTGAGCCCGCCACGCTCGTCGACATCGAAGGGCGCGTCAATCTAACGGACAATCTCCGCTTCTCCTTAGGCGCGGATAATGTCACCGATGAATATCCAACGCAGACGCCGCCCGCGCTCAACTCGACGAGCAACACGCCCTTCTCGAACTATTCGCCCTTCGGGCGTTCGGGACGTTACGTCTATGGGCGCGTGAGCTATGAATGGTGACGCCGGCGGTACGGAAACGAGCTAGTAAGCGCAAGCCTCGAACACGTGCTTTACATCGCCGCCCCATTCGGTGCGGTAGCGTTCGATCAGGCGTTCGGCGGGCGTGACGCCGGTGGCGGCGATGTCGTCGAGCTCGGCGAGGAAGTGGGTCTCGTCCATGCCAGAATTGTCGAAGCGTCCGCGTGACTTCAGGCCCTGCCGCGAAATCGCGAGCGCCGCTTGCGCGATATCGCCTGCGGTGACGCCTCGGATCGGCGCTTTGAGGCCAAGCACTGGCACGGCGCGGCGCAAGCTCTCGCGATCCTCCGCGCTCCAGCTGCGCACCAGGCTCCACGCCGCCTCCAGCGCCGCATCGCAATAATAGATCCCCGCCCAGAACGCCGGCAGCGCACACAAACGCGACCACGGCCCCGCATCGGCGCCGCGCATTTCGAGATAGGTTTTCAGCCGCACTTCGGGGAAAATCGTGGTGAGGTGGTCTTCCCAATCCTTGTCGGTTGGGCGCTCGCCCGGCAGCATCGGCATCTTGCCGTCCATGAACGCGCGGAAGCTTTGGCCGGCGCAATCGATGTACTTGCCGTCGCGATACACAAAGTACATTGGCACATCGAGCGCGTACTTGGCGTAGCGCTCAAAGCCCATGCCGTCCTCGAACACAAACGGCAACATGCCGGTGCGATCTGGGTCGGTGTCGGTCCAGATGTGGCCGCGGTACGAGAGAAAGCCGTTGAGGCGACCCTCCGCGAAAGGGGAAGCGGCAAACAGCGCCGTCACGATCGGCTGCAGCGCGATGCCAACCCGGAATTTTTTCACCATGTCGGCTTCGGACGCGAAATCGAGATTGGTCTGCACCGTGCAGGAGCGGAACATCATCTGGCGCCCGAGCCGGCCGACCTTGGCCATGTAATCGCGCATGATCTTGTAACGGCCCTTGGGCATGATCGGCGTCTCTTCGAGCGACCAGATCGGCGAAAAACCCAAGCCCAAAAACGCAATGCCCATCTTGCCGGCGACATCGCGCAATTGCGCCAGATGCTCGCCGGTTTCAGCGCAAGCCTGGTGCAGGTGCTCAAGCGGCGCGCCGGAAAGTTCGAACTGACCGCCGGGCTCAAGCGTGATCGACGCCATGCCCTGCTTCAGGGCGATAATGTTCGCGCCTTCCATGACCCGCTGCCAGCCGTAATTCTCGGCGAGCCCGTTCAACAGCGCGCCAATGCCGCGCTCGCCTTCGTAGGGAACCGGCGCCAGCGTATCCTTGTAGAACGCAAACTTCTCGTGCTCCGTGCCGATGCGCCACGTCGAGCGATCAGGCTTCGAGCCCTTCTCCAGATGGGCGACGAGATCGCGAAAACCCGTAAGCGGGGGGGATTTTTCCTTTGCCTTGGCCAACATGCATGCTCCCGCTGATTGGGGGGATGTGGAGGTTTAGCCCCGCGCCTGCAAGCAGTTACGCCCTCGCCAATCGCCCCATGCCGCTTGAATCAGGGTTAAGGCGGCGATCGCCGCGGTCTCAGCGCGCAGGATACGCGGGCCCAGCGACACCGGAACCACAAACGCATGCGCTCGCAACATCGCGCGCTCCTCCAGTGTGAAGCCGCCCTCGGGACCAATGAGGAGACTCAAGCCCCCTCCCCGTGAGGGGAGGGGGGG